>NZ_JBZDPU010000016.1:0-223549 GCF_058270075.1 Mycobacterium shunyiense
GCAGCAGGACCCCGAGTCGCCATGGCCCACAATAACAAACGAGACCGAATTAACGACTCGGGACACTAGCAAGCGACGACCGTCGCTAGGACGCTAGTACGTCCGGCGCTGAGGGGAAGCGGTTTCGGCTCAGCCTCCGTGCTGGTCGGGTCGGCTCAGCCTCCGCGCCTAATCTGTCGGCTCAGCCTCCGGGTCAAATCTGTCGGCTCAGCCTCCGCGAAGCTCCGCGAGCTCCTTCATATTCGCCAACCCCTGCTCCTGCGCCTCATCCAGGAAACTCGGCAAGGGGGCCCGCAGCTCGGGAAGCACCTGATGGTCGAGCAGGGCCTGCAGATCAGCCTGCTTCGGGCTGTGGCCTGCCTGGTTGTCGAGCTCCTGCACACCGGGATCGGTTGCGTAGTCGTACAGTTCGTGATGGATGGGCCGGGACGTGTCGATGTCCATGGTGCCGGGTTTCCAGTACGTGTACATGCCGAGCTTGGCCTCGGGGGTACGGACGGCGACGATGTGGCTGGGCGCCGATGTCGGGATTTCCATCGGCGGGCCGGAGGCGCCGAAGAACTTCTTTGCCAGTGGCGATTTCATCAACGCCGCCATCTCCTCGACCGACATGTCGTCGGTGGCGTGTGCGATCCACGGCCGGCCGGGTGTGGCTGCATCGGCGGCCATCTCGGCGATGTCGGCACGCTCGGACAGGTAGGAGTAGCGGGAGTCGGAGCGCCAACCGGCGCCGCCGTGGGCGATGGTCATGAGCAACGCCGCCAGGTCGGCGCTGGAAGTCAACTGGGTGCGGGTGTCACCAGGCCCAGGTGTCAGATGGCCGGACGGGTCACGGATGTAGAGCGGCACCCGGATGCTCTCCTCGTACACCGCGGCGCCCTTGCCGCGCAGGCCGTGCGACCCGGCGTACTCGCCGTGATCGGAGGTGAAGACCACGACGGTGTTGTTGTCGATGTCCGGCCTGGCGGCGAGAGTGTCGAGCACCCGGCCGATCTGGGTGTCCACCTGCTGATGCAGCCACAGGTACATGTCCAGGCACCTGGCCCACTGTGCGGCGGCGTCGGGTCCGGTGTAGTCCATCGCGCCGGTCATCAGCGGCGACATGAAGTTCATGTAGTCGATCTGCAGCTGGGGCTTGCCCCTGCGGCGCAGATCGTCCGCGGTCTCGAAGTTCACCGGCTTTGCGCTGAATACGTGCGGAACATTGTCGGGCAGCGGGTTTTTCGGCCACCAACAGATGTCGTGCGGATTGACCAACGACACCGTGGTGCACCAGGGGCCCTCGGTCGCGTGGGCATCGAACCACCCGGTGAACTGATCGACGATCGAGGGATCCTGCTGCAGGCCCTGGTTCGGTGCGCCGTTGGGGGACGGGTAGGTGCCACCGGAGAAGCCGTGGACGTCCAGGCCGTCGGGGGTGTTGTCGGCCGCACTGCCCAGGTGCCACTTGCCCCACCACCAGGTGCGGTAGCCGGCATCGCGCAGCATCGTGCCCCAGGTGGGGAAGCGGGCCGCCAATGTCGATTCGGTGGGGCCCTCGCCGGTGTAGAGGCACCCGGTCTGGTGTGAGTACAGCCCGGTGGTAAGTACCCCGCGCGACGGTGTGCACATGTTCGATGCGCTGTAGTGCGAACCGAACGAGGTGCTTCGCGTCCGCAACCGGTCGAGGTTGGGCAGCAGTGCGCCGAGTTGCTGGGTATCGGGGAACCACTGGGGTGCCCGCATCTGGTCGACGATCACGACGAGGATGTTGGGCTGACCGGCCGTGTCCTGGGTCCGTCTGCTGAGTAGTTCATAGCCGCCGAGTCCGACCGCAGCCGCGCCTGCCGCCACTGCCGCACCACCCAGAACCGTCCGCCTGCTGAGCTCCACCATTTAGTCAGGCTATGGGTTCTTGCTGTGCGCAGCATGAGTTTGGTGACAAGCACCCTTTAGTGTGGGGAATCATGACCGCTCAACGACATGTGGACGCCGATTTTCTGGAGCTGCCCCGGTCCGAGTTGGCTGATGCGGCACTGTCCGCGGCAGTCGCAGCCGGCGCCAGCTATGCCGATCTGCGGATTCACCGGATCACCACCGAGATCATCCAGCTGCGCGACGGCGAGTTGGAGATGTCCGTGGTCAACCGTGAGGTGGGTCTGGCGGTCCGGGTGATCGTCGACGGCGCGTGGGGGTTTGCTTCCAACGCCGAGCTGGCACCGGAGGTGGCGGCCGAGACGGCTCGCCGCGCCGTGCAGGTGGCGACGACACTGGGGCCGCTGAATGCCGAGCGCATCGAGTTGGCCGCCGAACCGGTGTACGCGGATGTGACCTGGGTGTCCGATTATGGCGTCGACCCGTTCGCCGTCCCCGCCTCCGACAAGATCGCGCTGCTGGGCGAGTACTCGGGCCGGTTGCTGGCCTCCGACGGTGTGGACCATGTGTCGGCCGGGGTGCATGCGGTCAAGGAACAGACCTTCTACGCCGACACCTTCGGATCGTCTCTCACCCAGCAGCGGGTGCGGGTGATGCCGACGATGGAGGCGGTGGCCGTCGACTCCGCTGCCGGGTCGTTCGAGACGATGCGCACGTTGGCGCCGCCGACCGCCCGGGGCTGGGAGGCGCTGGCCGGTGATGATGTGTGGGACTGGACCTCCGAGCTGGCGGAGCTGCCGACGCTCCTGGCGGAGAAGACCAAGGCTCCCTCGGTCGTCGCCGGCCCCACCGACCTGGTGATCGATCCGTCCAACCTGTGGCTCACCATCCACGAATCGATCGGGCATGCCACCGAATACGACCGGGCCATCGGCTACGAGGCGGCCTATGCCGGCACGTCGTTCGCCACCCCGGACAAGCTCGGCACCATGCGGTACGGCTCCCCGGTGATGAACGTAACCGCCGACCGCACTGTCGAATTTGGTTTGGCCACCGTAGGTTTCGACGACGAGGGGGTGCGGGCCCAGAGCTGGGACCTGGTGCGTGACGGCGTCTTCGTCGGCTACCAGCTGGACCGGGTTTTCGCGCCGCGACTCGGGCAGGCTCGCTCCAACGGCTGCTCATACGCCGATTCGCCCCACCATGTGCCCATCCAGCGGATGGCGAATGTGTCGCTGCAGCCAGGTCCGGAGGATCTCAGCACGGACGACCTGATCTCGCGGGTGTCCGGCGGCATCTACATCGTCGGCGACAAGTCCTGGTCGATCGACATGCAGCGGTACAACTTTCAGTTCACCGGCCAACGTTTCTACCGGATTCGTGATGGGCGCCTCGACGGGCAGTTGCGCGACGTGGCGTACCAGGCCACCACGACCGATTTCTGGGGTGCGATGGAAGCGGTTGGCGGACCGTCCACCTGGCGCCTCGGTGGGGCATTCAACTGTGGCAAGGCGCAACCCGGGCAGGTGGCGCCGGTCAGCCACGGTTGCCCGAGCGCGCTGTTCCGCGGCATCAACGTACTGAACACCCGGACGGAGGGCGGCCGATGATCGGCGCACAGCAGGTCGTCGAGATCGCCTTGGGCGCCGCCGATCCCGGCACGGAAACCATGGTGTTGGTCACCGATCGGGCAGACGCGTCGCTGCGGTGGGCCGGCAACTCGATGACCACCAACGGCGAGTCGGTCAGCCGCACCATCACAGTGATCTCGATCGTGCGCCGCGGGGGCAAAGCCCATGTCGGGTCGGTGCGCTCCACCGAGGTGGACCCGGCGGTGATCCCGGAATTGGTGGTCGCCGCGCAGCGGGCAGCGGTGTCCTCGCCCGAGGCACGGGACGCGGCACCGCCGCTGCCGGGCTCCGAGGTGCCGGTCGACTGGGATGCGCCGGTGGCGGGCACCGGGGCGCAGGTGTTCACCGGCATCGCCGATGACCTGGCCAAGGGTTTCGCCGGGTCCGACCAGCTCTACGGATACGCCCGCCACGTCTTGGAGACCACGTTCGTGGCCACCTCGACCGGTCTGCGTCGTCGTTACACCCAGCCGACGGGGTCGGTGGAGATCAATGCCAAACGCGACGGGGCGAGTGCCTGGGCCGGGGTGAGCACCGCGGATTTCGCTGACGTGCAGGTGGATTCGCTGCTCGACGAGTTGTCGCTGAAGTTGGGGTGGGCGGAGCGGACCGTCGAACTCCCGGCCGGCCGGTACGAGACACTGATGCCACCGTCGACGGTGGCCGACATGATGATCTACCTGACCTGGACCATGGATGGCCGCGGGGCGCAGGAGGGGCGTACCGCACTGTCGGCGCCCGGGGGGACCCGGGTGGGGGAGAAGCTCACCGACCTGGGGCTGACCCTGTACTCCGATCCGCGCGCCGACGCGCTGGCCTGCCAACCGTTCGTGGCGGTGCCGAGTTCCTCGGAGCGGGTGTCGATCTTCGACAACGGCATGGACATCGGCCGGGTGGACTGGATCCGCGACGGTGTGGTCAATGCACTGGCCTATCCACGGGCGGTGGCCGCCGAATACGGCACACCCGTCGCGGTGCCCGCCGACAACCTGCTGATGACCGGTGGCGCAAAGGATTTGGCGGACATGATCGCCGGCACCGAACGCGGTCTGCTGCTGACGACGCTGTGGTACATCCGCGAGGTGGACCCGACCGTGCTCCTGTTGACCGGGCTGACCCGTGACGGCGTCTACCTGATCGAGGACGGCGAGGTGACGGGCGCGGTGAACAACTTCCGGTTCAACGAGAGCCCGCTGGACCTGCTGCGGCGCGCCACCGAGGCGGGCATCAGCGAGGTCACCCTCCCGCGCGAATGGGGTGACTGGGCGACGCGCGCGTCGATGCCGACCCTGCGGATCCCGGATTTCCACATGTCCTCGGTGAGCCAAGCACAATGAGTTAAGGGTGCTGTCCCAACGGCAGTTCACGGCCTACGGCCCGTCGCACTGGGCCGTGATCGCCGTGTTTGTCGTCGGGGCACTGCTACTCGTCTGGCTCGGCCGTCGCCAGACCGAACGTCAATCCCGGCTTTGCGGCCGCATCCTCGGTGCATCGACGGCCGCGATCTATGCCGCGATCCTCGTCTACAACCTGATCCCACCGTCGATCGGACGGTCGGTGCCCCTGCAGCTGACCGACCTGGCGACCGTCGCGGGTGCGTACGCGCTCTGGTCGCAGCGTCAGTGGGCCTTCGTACTGACCTACTACTGGGGCCTGGTGCTGAGCACGCAGGCACTGATCTCGCCGGTGCTGAAGAGCCCGGACTTCCCGCATCACGCCTTCCTGGCGTTCTGGGCGATTCACCTGCTCGTCGTGTGGGCCGCCATCTATCTGACCTGGGGCCGTGGGATGCGTCCGCAGTGGCGCGATTATCGGTTCGCGGTGGTGGTGACCGTGGTGTGGGCGGTGGGAACCATGGCGTTCAACGCCATGGCGGGTACCAACTACGGCTTCCTCAATGCCAAACCCACCACCGCGTCGCTGCTCGACCTGATGGGGCCATGGCCGGTCTATGTGTTGGTGGCCAGTGCCTTGGTGGCGAGTGTGTGGGCGCTCATGACGTGGCCATGGGAACGTCGAGGTCGGAGTCGTCGAAAGTCAGCTTCCGGGTAACCCCACGGCGCGGGACGCGGTGGAGGATACTGCCGGTGTGTCTGCCGATCTGTTCAACGAGTTGACGCACCTGGTCGCGTTGTCTCCACCAAAGTTGGCCGATATCAACGCCGATGTGCGTGAGGTGTGCGCGTCGACGCTGGGATTGCCACCCCTGCCCGCGGAGACCCGCGGCGGTGCGGTCGACCCCATGGTCACCGAGTTCGCCGAGCAGTTCAGCATCGACGTCACCGGCATCACCACTGCCCAGCGGGCGGCGTTCTCCGATCTGCTCGGGTCCGACGTGTTCACCGTGGCAACGTTGATCTATGTAGCCGACTTCGTGCCTCGGATGCGTGCCGGGCTGACCGCCCTGGGCGTGGACTGGCCGGAGGGCCCCGTGGTGTGGGACCACGACACCAATCCCGCCGACTACGTGCTCGACACCTTCATCCCGGCCGTGGGGCGGATGCGCGAGCTGGACCCGGTGACCTCCGAGATCGTGCGGTTGCGCGGGGCCCGCCAGCACAACTGCCGGCTGTGCAAGTCGCTGCGGGAGGCCGCGGCCCTGGAGGCCGGTGCCACCGAGTCCGACTATGACGGTATCGACGACTTCGAGAACTCCGAGCTGTCCGATCGGCACAAGGCCGCGCTGCGCTACGTCGACGCGCTGATCTGGACGCCCGCCCAGGTGTCAGGTGAGGAACTGCGCCAACATTTTTCGGAAGAAGAAGCCGTCGAGTTGACCCTGGACGTCATGCGCAACGCCTGCAACAAGGTGGCCGTAGCGTTGGGTGCCGACGCGGCACGCGTCGACGAGGGCACTGAGGAGTACCGGCTCGGCGCTGACGGACAGCCGATCTACAGCTGAGTTGCGTAGGTCGCGCCTGGCTTGCGCCTGGCCTGCGCCGTTTTCTACCCGGGGGTTGTGGCCCCGCCGAAACTACCGCCCTCAGGTAGAAATCGACGACAGCAACCGCAGAACATCGTCGACTTCGGTTTCGGTTGTCGCCCACGAGCAGACGAACCGCACCGTCGGCCGCAGTGGTTCGGGACGGTGCACGGCATAGCTCGCTGAGATGGCGGTGTAGGCCGCGGGTTCGAGGTCGACGAACACCTCGTTGGCCTCGGTGGGAGGGCCCAGCCTCAGACCGAGCGCTTGGAAGCCCGTGCTGAGCTGGGTGGCCATCCGGTTGGCGTGGGCCGCGGTCTGCAGCCACAGCCCGTCGTGCAGCATCGCCTCGAACTGGGCCGCGACGAATCGCTGCTTACTGGCCAGCTGGCCGATCTGCTTCTGCACGAACTGGATTCCGTCGAACAACTCGGGGCGGCGCACCAGGATCGCGTCGCCCATCAGCATGCCGTTCTTGGTGCCGCCCACGGTGACGATGTCGGCATCGGCGATGGCCTCACGGGGAGAGATATCCAGGGCGGCAATCGCATTGGCGATCCGCGAGCCGTCGATATGGACCAACAGGTCGAGATCATGGGCGTGATCGATGAAGTCCTTGATGGCCTGCGGGGTCCAGACGCGGCCGTTCTCGGTGGACTGGGTGATGCTGACGATGCGTGGCTGTGAGTGGTGCACCGGCCCGCGGCGGGCCACCGCGGTGTCGAGCGTGGCCGGATCGATCAGGCCGTCATCGCTGATGAGTTTCGTCAGCGGGGCGCCCGAGAGCCGGACCGGTCCGCCGGCCTCGTCGACCAGTGAGTGCGCGATGTCGCTGCACAGGATCTCCTGCCACGGCCGCACCGCCGAGGCCAGCGCGATGATGTTGGCTGCGGTACCGGTGAGCGCGAACAGCACCTCGGCGTCCGGGGAGTCGAACACGGCCTTGATCGCGTCGGCGGCGCGCGGCGTGGCGGAGTCATTCCCGTAGGAAGCGACGGCCTCGTTGTTGGCCGCGACGATCGCGTCCATGACTTTCGGGTGAGCGGGCGCGGCGTTGTCGGAGGCGAACGCGTGAGAAGGCACCTTCGCCATGATCCCTACCGGCGACGGCTACGTCGAGGCGTCCTTCTTCTTGAGGAACACGGCCGGCAGCACCACCGTGGCCACCGCCGTGACCAGCCAGACCACCACGGTGGCCGCGATCCAGGAGCCGATTCCGCTGATGCTGAGCCCGTGGGTGAACACCGACGCCAGGACCAGCGCAACCAGGGTGGAGACCAGTCCGATGCCACCCAGGAACGCCGACGCGTAGCGGCTGGCCATTTTGAGGAAGAACGGCGACAGGACGCCCTGCGCGACGGCGAAGATCACCACCGCGGCGACGAAGCCCCATGCCGACACCGAGACGCCGGGTATCAGCCACGCGGCGACCAACAAGCCGAGGGCCGACGAGCCCAGAAAGATCGCGATACGCAGCAGAAAGCGGACCATGGGGTGAGCGTATCCGCGACGGGCGTGCCTGCGGCCCCTCATTGGCGTCTGTGTCTGCGCTGTGTGCGACCATATTGCGGCGCAGATGCGCCCGGGGGCGGTAGCTCAGTTGGTCAGAGCTGGGGACTCATAATCCCTAGGTCGCGGGTTCGAGCCCCGCCCGCCCCACTCAACAGTTCGACGAGCGCCCCTCGCCACGTTCGGTGACCAGCCAGGTGGTGATTCGGTTACGGTTTCGAAAAGTCTTCACACGTTAACGAGCGATGTTCTGTATTGAATACGACCTTGCTGTTTCTCTGGATGTGTCCACCATGGCCAAAGCCGCGGACCCGATGTGTGAGCGCAGAAATGGGGGAATGACGAATGCGCTTAGCGACAACCGTGATCACCATCGCTGCTACCTGTGCCCTTGCCGCGGGCTGCGGCGAGTCACCCGAACCGACCGCCGCCAGCACCCCGACCAGGCCGATGATCACGTCATTCGCCCCGGCGCCGGTGTTGAACAAAGCGCTGCCGAAACTGTTGCTCACCCCTGAGCAGATCGGTGCGGCGACGGGGGCGCCGGATATGACCGTGACCAGTACCCAGACCGAACTGCCGGACGACAGCGCAACGATGGAACCACGGGAGTGCCTGGCCGTCGACGGTGCCGCGCAGGCAGTGGTGTACGCCGACAGCGGTTTCACCGATGTGCGTGATGTGACGCTCCGAAATGGTGACGACTTCACCCACTACGCCCATCAGGCGGTGGTGCTGTTCCCCGACGCCGAGAAGGCCAAGGCCTTCTACGACGCGTCGGCGCAACAGTGGACGCAGTGCCACCAGTACAGGCACACCCAGTCCGGTACCCAGTGGCAGGTCGGACCCATCTCGAACAAAGCAGGAATGCTGAGCGTGATCACCACCCAACTGCAGGCCAAGGCAGGCGGTTGGGCGTGCGGGCGGGCGTTGACTGCTGACATCAACGTTGTCGTCGACGTCAACACCTGCAGCGCCAACCCGGCGGACTCTGCCACCAACATCGCGGGTCAGATCGCCTCGAAGGTGGATCCACCATCGCCGCGCGGGTAAGTCACGCCATGCCTGACGATCAGGGCATCACTCGAGGAGGCCTGTATGGCATGGGATTTCAGCACCGAACCGGAGTTCCAGAAGAAGCTCGACTGGGTCAAGCAATTCTGTGAGGACAAGGTCGAGCCGCTCGACCACGTCTTCCCATATGCGGTGCGTTCACCCGATCCCGTGGTGAAATCGTATGTCCGAGAGCTGCAACAGGAGGTCAAGGATCAGGGCTTGTGGGCCATCTTCCTGGACTCTGAGCTCGGCGGTCCCGGTTTCGGACAGCTCAAGCTCGGCTTGCTCAACGAGATCATCGGACGATATGCGGGCGCACCGCACATGTTCGGAGCGTCGGCTCCCGACACCGGGAACATGGAAATGCTCGCCGCCTACGGCACCGACGAACAGAAAGAACGCTGGCTGATTCCACTGCTCAACCAGGACCTGTTCTCGGCGTATTCGATGACCGAACCTCAGGGCGGTAGCGACCCCAGCCTGTTCAAGACGCACGCGGTGCGTGACGGCAACGAATGGGTGATCAACGGCGAGAAATGGTTCACGTCGGCGGGCCGGGTCGCCGACATTCTGTTCGTGATGTGTACCAACGGCATGTTCGTGGTGCCACGCACGTCACCGGGTGTCGAAATCATGCCCGAGCCGCGAAATCACAACCACATCGTCTACCGCGATGTTCGGGTGCCGCTCGACCACCTGCTCGGCCCGGAGGACGGGGCAAAGGTATTGGCGCAGAGGCGTCTTGGTGGTGGACGGATCCACCACGCGATGCGCACCATCGCCCAGTGCAACTTGGCGTTCGACATGATGTGCGAGCGGGCACTAAGTCGGCAATCTCACGGCAAGGTCATATCCGAACACCAGATGGTGCAGGAGAAGATCGCTGAGTCCTACGCGATGATCAAGATGCTGCGACTGTTCGTCCTCGAAACGGCGTGGAAGATCGACAACACCTCCACGCAGGAAGCGCGCACCGAGATCGCCGCCGTCAAGTTCACCATGGCGAAGGTGCTGCGGGAGGTGTCGTTCAACGCTCTGCACATCCTCGGTTCGCTTGGCACCACTGATCTCACGCCCCTTCAGGCGATGTACGCCGGCGCGCCGACCATGGGCATCGCCGACGGCGTCGACGAGGTGCACAAGGCGACGGTGGCGCGCCGCGTGCTCAGGGATTACCACCCGCACGAGGGAAATTTCCCGACGGAGTTCATCCCGTACAAGCGAGAAGAGGCTCGCAGGAAGCTGCAGCCCGTGCTGGCCGCGAGACCAGATCTGGCTGCGTCCGCCGAGGCCTACCAGAAGTATTTCGAACGCCACCGTTGAGTCGTCGCACCCGAAAACCACCGGCCGTGATGGGCGGGAACGCCCATCACGGCCGGTGGTCGGGTTGCGCTAGAACCAGACTTTTCGCCCGCCGACCGGGCGACCGACGGCGCCGAGAATCCACAGAATGACCCCGATCACCACGAGGATTCCGCCGATGGTGTAGAGGATGGAGATGCCGGCGAAGTAGCCGATCAACAAGAGAATGATGCCGAGCACGATCATGGTCAATCCGTTCGACGTAGGAAACCTCGCGGTCTGTCGCAGGAGTAATTGCCAGATCCGTCGATATTCAAACGTGCAGATACGTAGGCGCCGCTAGCGTCCTCGATCATGGCGAATCTGCACCGACGCAGAGTGTTGCTCGGCGCCGGCCCGGTTCAGACAGTCACGCAGGGGGCGGTGCCGGAGGCGGTGGCGGTGCGGGTGGCGGCAGCGTGATCGGCGGCAGCCCGGGGATCTCGATGACGTTGGGCGGCGGGGGCGGGCCCAGCTGATTGAGCAGGTCGCCGGGAGGCGGAGGTGGCGCTTCGGGCGGGGGAATGTAGACCGGCGGCGGCACATATCCCGTGCTGGTGTTGATCGTGATGATCGAGCCGGGAACGGTCCTACCGCTCGGGGTGGTGCCGACCACCGAACCCTTCGTGGCATTGCTGTTGACGGCGGTGGGTTTGTCGGCCACTCGGAAGCCGGAGTCCAGCAGGCGTTTCCGGGCGTCGTCGACCTTCAGACCTGTCACGCTCGGCACTTCGCCGCCGGGGCCACCGTCGACGTAACGCGGGTCGGTGGGTGGCAGGCCGATCGGGCCGAAGTCCTCGGCGATGGGACTCATTGCGGCATACCATGTCAACGCCGGCTCGGTACCGCCGAACAGGGTGCCATCGCCGCATTTGCGCAACGGGTACGAGCACAGCCCCGACGGTGACGACGAGTCGTCGAAGACGTAGTTCGCGGCGGCGTACCGGTTGGTGAAGCCGAGAAAACCCGATGACCGGTGGGCCTCGGTGGTGCCGGTCTTCCCCGACATCGGCAGCTTCCAGCCGACCGAACTCGCTGCGCCGGCGGCGGTTCCGCCGGCGTGATCCTTGCTCAGTGCGTTGGCCAACGTATTGGCGAGGCCTTCGGGCACCGCCTGGTCACAGGGGACCGTCTCCACGCCCACCTCATGGCCGTTCCGATCGAAGATCTTGTCGATCGGGCTCGGCGGGCACCAAGTGCCGCCCGAGGCCAGAGTCGCTCCGACATTGGCCAACTCGAGCGCGTTGAGCTCGAGCGGGCCGAGCGTGAAGGATCCGATGTTCTGCCGCTTGACGTAGTCGGCGATGCTCTCGTCGGGGTTCGTCCCGTCGGGGTTGTAATCACGCGCACTGCCGGGTTCGGCGTAGGACCTCAGCCCCAGTCGGACCGCCATGTCCACCGCCCGCGGTACCCCGATCTGTGAGATGAGTTTGGCGAAGGCGGTGTTGGGTGATTGCGCCAGGGCGTCGGTGACACTCAGCGGGCTGCGGAAGCCGTGCGCGTTGCGCACGCACCAGGCTTCCTTCGGGCACCCGGGAGTGTCGCTGCTGCCCAGACCTTTGCCCACAAACGTTCCGGGGACATCGAGTTGAGCATTGATGCCCATGCCCATGTCGAGTGCCGCCGCGGTGGTGAAGATCTTGAAGATCGACCCGGCGCCGTCACCGACCAACGAAAAGGGTTGGGGCTGCACGGTCTGGTTGGCATCGAGATCGAGTCCGTAGGTGCGGCTGTCGCCCATCGCGATCAATCGATGGGTGTCCTTGCCGGGAGTGATCACGCTCATCACGCTCGCGACCCCGGCGGAGTTGGGGTCCGCATACTTCTCGATGGCCGACTGGACGCTGTCCTGCACCTTGGGGTCCAGTGTGGTGCGGATCAGGTAACCGTTGCGCGCGACGTCCTCCATCGTGAGACCGGAGCGCGCCAGGTAGTTCAAGACGTACTCGCAGAAGAAGGCCCGATTCCCGGCGGCGATGCAGCCTTGCGGAAGTGGGTCTGCGTGGGGGAGTACCCCGAGCGGTGTCGCCTTGGCGGCGCGCAGTTCCTCGGCGCGGTCGGGCAGATAGTCGATCAAGGTGTCGAGCACGAGGTTGCGCCGGGCCAGCGCACCGTCGGGGTTGGTATAGGGGTCAAGAGCGCTGGTGGACCGCACCACGCCGGCCAACAGGGCGGCCTGCGGCCAGGTGAGGTCGGCGGCGTCGACGCCGAAGTAGGTACGTGCCGCGTCCTGAACTCCGAAGGCGCCGTTGCCGAACGACACGAGGTTCAGGTAGCGGGCCAGGATCTCGCTTTTGGGAAGCGTCTTGTCCATCGCCAGCGCGATGCGGATCTCGCGCAATTTGCGTGCGGGGCTGACCTCGACCGCGGCCAGGCGCTCGGCGTTGGTCTTGGCGTTGACCAGAAGGTTGTAGTTCTTGACATACTGCTGCTCGATGGTGGACCCGCCGCGGACCTCGTCGATGCCGCGCAGATAGCCGAAGAGTCCGTTCAGTGTGCCCTGGACATCCACACCGTTGTGTTCGACGAATCGCTTGTCCTCCACCGAGACGATCGCCAGTTTCATGGTGTCGGCGATCCGTTCGGGAGGAACCACCCATCGGCGCTGCTCGTACAGCCAGGCGATCGGTTTGCCCGACGCGTCGACCATGGTGGTGACGAGCGGTGCGTCCCCTTTGAGCACCTCCGCGGAATCCTGTGCCACGGTGTCGGACAGCCGTGCCGTCATCATGCCGATGCCGCCGACGACGGGAAACATCAAGACCGCCGCGAGCAATCCGGCCAGCACACAGTGCATGGCCAACTTGGCAACCGTAGACCGCGACCGCGGTGGCGGGCCGGACATGCCCTCAAGCGTAAGGCGCTCAGTGGTCGGCGATGGATAGATCGCACGCAACACGTTGGCTACGTTGTGATTTCAGAACCCCGGATTTTCGGATCTGATGAGGTTCCCGCGGCCGACGGCCGCCGCCCGCTGTGCATCGGCGACCCGATGCGCAACCGGTCCGACGGAGCGTCGCTAACGATCGCCGCGACTGCAGTTCGGATTCGCCGGCTTGGCAGGCCAACTGCACACGTCGATGTAGGTGGTGTTGGCGTATCCGCCGCCGTCGAACACCCCATAGGCGTCGCCGTGGGTGCCGGTGTAGGTGGCACCGCCGCCTCCGCCGCCGCCCGAGGTGATGATCGTGGTGACCGTCCATCCCTTGCTCTGTAGCGCGTCCTTGTAGGCGGTCATCACGTCATTCGGCGACCCGTTGACCTGGTAGTGCACGTGGATTCCGCCGTCGGCGATGTCGTCGGGTCCTCTGCTCTGCTGCACGTCCGCCGGTGTCGGCACCAGTGCCGCCACCGCCGCGCTGCCCCCGCCCGCGGTGGTAGTGGCACTGGTGCCGACCGGCGCCGTCGTCGTGGTGGCCTCGGCCTTCTCGGTGACCGGACTGCACGCCGTGGCGGCCAGGCCGATCGCCAACGCCCCGATGAGGCAGGTCGTGGTTTGCTTCGTCATGGCGTCCCCGTTCGTCTCGCCGCACGCTACCAACGCAGGCAAAGGCGTTTGGACGATATTGACGCGAGAAACCACAGGTCGTTCCGATTGCAACAACGCATCGCGCCCGTTGCCGCAACCGTCGACGCCGATAGACCGGCTATCTGTTTGATTGTCGTTACCCGGGTGTCGACTGTCGGGAAAGTATCAGTTCACGTGCGGCTTCAACCATGTGTGGGCTTGACGGATGACGACGATACGGAGACATGGATGAGGCGCAAGCGGTACCCGGTGGCGGCAGCGTTGGTGTGTACGGCGGCTCTGGTTACCGCCTGCAATGGCGGCAAGGGGGACGACGCGTCCCTTCCGCTGCTGGACCCTGCCGCTAAGGGCACCCTGTCCGAGCACGGCGGAGCTACCCGCGCCGGCGACGACCGCAGCTTGCTCATCGCCGACTCCATCAAGAACACCGGCGCCAAGAACGTCATCCTGTTGATCGGCGACGGGATGGGCGACTCAGAGATCACGGTCGCCCGTAACTACGCACAAGGAGCCGGCGGCGCCTTCCCGGGTCTCGACGCCTTCCCGCTGACCGGCCAGTACACGCACTACTCCCTGGACAAGGACGGCAAGCCCACCTACGTGACCGATTCGGCCGCCAGCGGATCGGCCTGGGCCACCGGGACCAAGACCTACAACGGCGCGATCTCGGTAGACATCCACGGCAAGGAACAGCGGACGTTGCTGCAGCTTGCCAAGGATGCGGGTAAGGCGACCGGAGACATCTCCACCGCCGAGATCCAGGACGCCACACCCGCGGTGCAACTCGCGCACGTCACCGGACGCAAGTGCTATGGGCCGGATGAGACGACCGCGAAATGCCCGACCAACGCGTTGGAGAAGGGCGGCAAGGGGTCGATCACCGAGCAGCTGCTGAGCACGCGCGCCGACGTCGTGATGGGCGGCGGCGTCGAAACCTTCCAGCAGGTCGCCAAAGCCGGTGACTACCAAGGCAAGACGCTCGAGGTTCAGGCCAAGGAGCGCGGATTCACCATCGTGCGCAACGCCGACGAACTCGGCAAGGCCGACAAGGCCGACCAGGAAGCCCCGTTGCTCGGCCTGTTCGCCGAGGGCAACATGCCGACCCGGTGGAGCGGTCCGGTGGCAGGCAAGGGCGGCTACCTGGAGCCGGCCGTCGAATGCAAGGACAACCCGGAGCGCGGCGCGTCGGTGCCGACGCTGGCCGCCATGACCCAGAAGTCCATCGACCTGCTCAAGGGCAATGAGAACGGATTCTTCCTGCAGGTCGAGGGCGCGTCGATCGACAAGCAGGATCACGCTGCCAACCCGTGCGGGCAGATCGGCGAAACGGTCGACCTCGACGAGGCCGCGAAGGTGGCCCTCGACTTCGCCGAGGAGAACAAGGACACCCTGGTGATCGTGACCGCCGACCACGCCCACAGCAGCCAGATCGTCGAGACCATGAGTGTCAATGACGTCCGCGAGGCCGCGGCCGAGGCGAAGCTGCCGTTCGAGGTCACCCGCGATGCCATCTACCCGGGCCTGACCCGCGTGCTGCGCGGTAAGGATGGACAGGATCTGACCATCTCCTACGGCACGTCGGACAACCTCGATGCGATGGACCAGGGCCACACGGGAGCGCAGTTGCGTGTCGCGGCCTACGGTCCGAGTGCGGCCAACGTCGTGGGCCTGAGCGATCAGACCGACCTGTACTTCACGATGGCCCGCGCCCTGGGACTGAAGGACGACTGACCTCGCGCGGAGCGTGGCACCTTCTCACAGCGGACTGCAGGCAAAGACCAAGCCACGCCATAGCGTGCGATTCGTGATGGTGTCGTGGCCTGAATGTGACCCTTGCCGACCAGTGTTGCCCGAGTGACACAAGTGCACTGAAGCACTCGACGTCAGATCGGGGAGGACCACCATGACAGCGCACGCCACCGTCGGCCGACTGTTCGGGTACACGGCGCTGAGCGTCGCCGGCGCGCTGGCGGCACTGACGGTCAGCCACGGTATGGCGGCGGCCGCGCCGCGGGCGCCGTTGCCATCCGACGACCAGGCGCCCGCGGTGCCGTTCGACCCGGGTGCGTTGGTCAACGCCATCGACGACTACGCGAACCTGTTGTCGATACTGACCGGAGGCCACCGTGCTCAGCCCGGCCTCGGCGGTCCGGTCGGCGCGGTTCGACGGCCGGGAGGCGCTGTAGGCACCGTTGAGCAACCCAGCGGGGCCTACCCGATGCTCCCCGGGGTGCCGGTCCTGCCGGGGGAGCCGTGAACCCGGTACCGTCATGCACCGTATATCCGATACCGAGCCGAGAACAATCAATCAGCGGAACGGAGTGAACCATCGTGTACCTCAGCCGAACAGTTGACACGCGCACCACGCGGATCGCCCTTTCGCTGATCCGTTGCCCCATCAAGAGCCGGCGGTATCCCGCCAAGCAGGAGCGTCTGGTCACCCCGCAGGAAGCAGCGCTGCTCACCCGGTGAGTCAGGAGCGGTTGTGGCCCAGGCGGTTCAGGCGGCCACGTCCGCGTCGAGGGCGACCCGCTCGGCGTCGTAGGTGTTGATGGCGACGCTGTCGAGAATCGCGTGCAGTTGCTCTGCCTGTGCGGGCGGGGCGAGTTCGGTCGAGCGGTAGACGAGTCCGGCGGCCCGCGCCTGGCGGCGCACGTGGCGGGTGCGACTCATACGCAGGTCTTCGTACCGACGCAGCCGCGCACCGATCTGTTCGGGCTGCGCGCCGCGCAGAAGCACGGCCAGCGTTATGGCGTCCTCGATGGCCTGATTGGCGCCCTGCCCGAGGTGCGGCGTGACCGCATGGGCACTGTCGCCCAGCAGCGTGATTCGATCGGTGGACCATCGCGCCAACGGCTCACGGTCGTAGATACCCCACCGGAACGTGGAATCCATCGCCTCGATGATCGACAGCACCGTGGGGTCCCACCCCTGGTAGGCGGCGGCGAGTTCGGCGACATCGCCAGGGGCGGTCCAGGATTCGTCGACGGTGAGGTTGGTGGGGACGAACGCGACGATGTTGAGCAGTGCGCCGGCCGATACCGGGTAGGCGAGGAAACTCTGCCGAGGACCCAGCCACATGGAGCTGGCATGCATATCGACGACGCCGTGCACTCGGTCGGCGGGAATGAGCCCGCGGTAGGCCATGATTCCCTCGCTCACAGGTTGGGCGGCGCGGGCCACGCGGGCCTGTAGGCAGGAATGGATACCGTCGGCGCCGACCAGAAGGTCCGCGTCGACCGTTGTGCCGTCAGCGAATTCGACGCGGACCCCGTCGCCGTGCTCGGAGGCGCCGACGCAGGAACGACCCAACTGCAGGGCACCGGCAGGCAGCGCGTCGGCAAGGACCTTCTGGAATCCGCCGCGGTGCAGGCACCACGTTGTCGCCGGGTCCCCGAAGCCGAGGGCCGACGGCTCACCGGCGATCGGCTCAGCCTGCCAGGTGCGGAACTGATAATGCGTGACGGGACCCGCGATCGCGGCCACCGCAGCGCCCACTCCCAGTGTGTTCAGGATGCGGGATCCGTTCGTCGCGATGGAGACGCCCGCGCCGAGCGCCTTGAGCTCGTGGGCCTGCTCGTACACGGTCGCGTCGATTCCGTTGGCGCGCATGGCGATCGCGGCGGTCAAACCGCCGATGCCGGCGCCGACCACGGCAACTCGTAGCTCAGCCATGAGATTCTCCTCAATCACGGAAAATGTACCGAGCGGTACGCTATTGACTATAAATGTACCGATCGGTACGGTCAAGGGGTGGCCAGGACAGCAGATCCAGCAAAGCGTGAAGAACTGCTGAAGGGCATCGTGCGGTACCTCGAAGAGCACGGGATCGGTGAGATGTCGCTGGCGCCGATGGCCGAGGCCCTGGGCACGAGCAAGCGCATGCTGCTGTACTACTTCGGTGACCGGGCCGAACTCCTGGCGCAGGCCCTGGATGCGAGCCGCCCGGAGCTGGGGGAGATGTTCGCCGGTGTCACGAGCTCTGACGAATTCGTCGATGCGGCAACGACATTGTGGCGGGAGCTGACCCATGGCGGTGAACGGCGGAATGTTCGGCTGCTGCTTCAGGTCCTCAGCCTGGCCATCACCGATCCGCAGACCTATGGCGGGTCGGCCCGCAACGCGGTCGAGACCATGATCGGCCCGATCGCTCAAGCCTTGACCGCGATCGGCTACGGCGCCGACGACGCGCGGGCGCGGGCCACCCTGGTGGTCTCCGGCCTGCGCGGGCTGTGCCAGGACGGTCTGGTCACCGAGGACAGGTCACGGGTAGACGCAGCCGCCGGCCTCCTGATCGCGGCGGCCGTAGCCGCACCTATCAACTGAGGATCTGCCGGTAGACGGCATGAGGGTAGGCATCCTCGCGGCGCTGAAACTTCAGGATGTCGGGGTTCTGTACGGTGCCGTCGCGAATCTCGATGGCCCGCGAGATCGTGTTGTCCGCCTCCCATGCCGTGGAGCCGTCGAGCACGGTCTCGATGTGTGGCATCAGCGCTTCGCTGATCTCCCAGGTCGCGGAGTTCCACAGGTAGGACGGGCTGTGGTCCACGGCGTAGTAGTAGATGCCGTTGGCCACCGTGCAGACCGGGTCTGTGAAGGAACTCGGGCGCGCCCAGCTGAACCCCATGCCGGCATCGCAGGAGACGTCGACGAGCAGGCTGCCGGGGTTGAACATGGCGAGATCGTCTTCGGTAACGAAGGTGAGGGGAGCGTTGGGATCTTGCAACACGCAATTGACGACGATGTCGTTCTCGGCAAGGAAGCGAGCCACCGGCACCAAGCCGTCCTCTGGTGTGTCGGCCCACGTCTGCTCGGGAGTGTCCTTGTCTCGTCCCATTTGCACGATCTGCGTCGAGTGGATCGGTGATCCGACGGCCGCCACGTCACGGTTGGTCAGGACGCGGACATCATCGACGCCATGGGCGTTGAGCGCAGTGACCGCACCGCGTGCCGTCGCCCCGAATCCGATGACGGCAGCGCGGAGCCGACGACCGTAGCTGCCGGTGATCCCAGCCAGTTGCATCGCGTGGAGCACCGAGCAGTAACCCGCGAGCTCGTTGTTCTTGTGGAAGACGTGCAGACCGAATCCACCGTCGGCCTGCCAGTGGTTCATCGCCTCGAAGGCGATCAACGTCAGCCGCCGGTCAATGGCGATCTGCGTGAGGGCGGCATCCTGCACACAGTGCGGCCATCCCCAGACGATTTGTCCGACCCTCAGCTCCGCCAGATCATCCGCCTGCACCTTGGGCAGCAGGATGATGTCGCAGTCCGCGAGGATCTCGTCGCGCGTCTTGATGCCGCCGACCAGTTCGGCCAGTGCATCATCTGTGGAGCCGAACGCCTGGCCGTAGCCGCGCTCAAGGTAGACCCGTTGCCGGATCGGTGGATCGATCCTGCTCAAGTGCGCCGGGTGGATGGGCAGCCTACGCTCGTTGGGTTTGCGGGAGTGGGCCAGAACGCCTAACGAAAGCTGTTTCACCTCAGCGTTTCTGGTCATGCAGTGCCACCTCGATGCGCTGAGCATTGGATCTTCGAGGAGATGTGTCAGACATTGCTGGGCCCCTTGTTTGTGAGGGCCTGAGTGGTCCCGATGTCTCTGACACTACGCGGCGCGCAGGGCCACCGGTGCCATCAACGGTTCGACCGCTCCATCGCGCGCGCCACCACACCGCGCGCCGGGCGCTGACGCACCAGCTGCGGCCACCAGAACCACTTGCCCATCAGTGCGGCGATCGACGGGGTCATGAACGAGCGGATCACCAGGGTGTCGAACAACAGACCCAGACCGATCGTCGAGCCCACCTGGGCGACCACGATCATCTCGCTGACCACCATCGACATCATGGTGAATGCGAACACCAGCCCGGCCGCGGTCACCACCGATCCGCTGCCGCCCATGGCCCGGATGATGCCGGTGTTGATACCGGCAGGCAGCTCTTCTTTGAGCCTTGCCACCAACAGCAGGTTGTAGTCCGCGCCGACGGCCAGCAGCACGATCACCGCCATCGCCATCACCATGAAGTGCAGTTCGATCCCGATCAGGTGTTGCCACACCAGGATTGACAATCCGAACGAGGTTCCCAGCGAAATCAGCACCGTGCCGACGATCACCGCGGCAGCCACCAGGCTGCGGGTGATGATCAGCATGATGATGAAGATCAGGCAGATCGCCGAGATCCCGGCGATGATCAGGTCGTAGTTGTTGCCTTCCTGCATGTCCTTGAAGGCCGACGCGGTACCGCCCATGTAGATCTTGGAGCCCTCGAACGGCGTGTTCTTCATGGCCTCCTTGGCGGCCAGTTTTATGTCGTCGATGATCTCGATGCCCTCTGGCGTCAGCGGATCACCCTCGTGAGAGATGATGAAGCGCACCGCTTTTCCGTCGGGTGAGATGAAGCTCTTCATGCCGCGCTTGAAGTCGGCGTTGTTGAAGGTTTCCGGCGGCAAGTAGAAGGTGTCGTCGTTCTTGGCGTCGTTGAACGCCGTGCCCATGGCGGTCTGGTTTTCCTGCATCGCGGCCATCTGATCCTGCAGACCCTTCTGGGTCTGATACATGGTCAGCATCATGGTCTTCATGGTCCGCATGGTCTCGATCTGCGGCCGCATCATCGTCGCCATCTGTGGCATCAGGGCATCGAGTCGGTGCATGTCCGGCATGAGTTCCTGGATGCTGTCCGTCAGGGCGTCCACCCCGTCGAGGCCGTCGAACACCGACCGCATCGACCAGCAGACCGGGATGTTGGAGCAGTGCGGCTCCCAGTAGAGGTAATTGCGCAGCGGGCGCAGGAAGTCGTCGAAATCGGAGATGTGGTCCCGCAATTCCTTGACGTCGACGACCATCGTGTCCATCTTGCCGACCATGTTGTGCGTGATGGAGCTCATCTCCTCCATCAGCGCGATCATCTGATCCATCGTGTTGATGGTCTTCTGCATCTCGTCGGCCTGCAGCAGCATGTCGTCGGCGCGGTCGGTGAGGTACTTGCGGTTCATGGTCTGCATGACCCCGCCCATGCTCATCTGGGCCGGGATGGTGCTGAACTCCAGCGGCTCACCCTGAGGGCGGGTGATGGCCTGCACACTGCCGACCCCCGGTACCTCGAAGACGCGCTTGGCGATCCGGTCGATCACCAGGAAGTCCGCCGAATTGCGGACGTCGTGGTCGGTTTCGATGAGCAGCAACTCGGGGTTCATCTTGGCCGCCGAGAAGTGCCGGTCGGCCGCGGCGAAGCCCTCCTGCGCGGGCAGATCGGTGGGCAGGTAGTTGCGGTCGTTGTAGTTGGTCCGGTAGCCCGGCAGCGTGAGCAGACCGACCAGCGACAGCAGGATGGTGCCCAGTAACACCGGCCCGGGCCAGCGCACCACGAAGGCGCCCAGGCGTCGCCAGAAGCGGATCCGCATGGCGCGTTTGGGTTCGAGCACCTTGCGGAACCGGCTGGCCACGGAGATGACCGCCGGCCCCAGCGTGAGTGCGGCAAAAACCGTGACCGTCATGCCGACGGCCATCGGAATGCCCAGGGTCTGGAAATAGGGGAGCCGGGTGAAATGCAGGCACAATGTCGCGCCGGCGATGGTCATACCGGAACCGAGCACCACATGGGCGGTGCCGTGGAACATCGTGTAATACGCCTGTTCTCGGTCCTCGCCGACGGCCCGGGCCTCCTGATATCGCCCGATCAGGAAGATCGCGTAATCAGTGGATGCGGCGATCGCGAGGGTGACCAGAAGCTGCGTGGCGAAGGTCGAAAGGCCGATCAATTCGTGATAGCCCAGGAACGCCACCACGGCGCGGGCCGCCGACAGCTCGATCACCACCATTGCCAGCACCAGGATCACCGTGACGATCGACCGGTAGACGAGTAGCAGCATCGTGATGATGACCGCGAAGGTGACGCCCTCGATGATCTTGACGCTGCGGTCGCCGGAGATCTGTTGATCGGCGGCCAGGGCGGTGGGCCCGGTGACGTACACCTTGAGCCCGGGCGGCGGCGACAGTCCGGCGATGAGCTTCTGGACGGCCTCCACCGATTCGTTGGCCAGCGCCTCACCCATGTTGCCGGCCAGGTACACCTGCACGTAGGTGGCCTTGCCGTCGTTGCTCTGCGCGCCTGCCTCGGTCAGCGGGTCGCCCCAGAAGTCCTGGACGTGCTCGACGTGCTTCTTGTCGGCCTCGAGCCGGTCGACCATGTCGTTGTAGAACCGGTGCGCGTCGTCGTTGAGCTTGGCCCCGTCCCCCTGGGCCTCCAGCACGATCATCGCCGAGCTGTCGGAATGGAACTCGTCGAACACCGTGCCGACGCGTTTCATCGCGATCACCGACGGCGCGTCGCTGGGGCTCATCGACACCGAGCGCATCTGGCCCACCACCTCGAGCGGTGGGACGGTGGCGCTCAGATACGCCAGGAGCGCGATCCAGCCGACAATCACCGGAATGGCGAATCGACGGATCCATCGAGCGATCCCCGTGTGGGGAGCTCTGGAATCGGCCATCAGGAACCCTTGGTGGTCGGTGGGGAGGACACGATGCAGCGGTCGGGCATTGTGTGAAGGCTTACCTTACTACGCGGTGTCGTTCCCACCGTCTTACCAGACGCGCTACGGCGACAGGCGGCCAGCTTTCGTCACCAGGCGCTACACGCCGACCGGTTCGGTCTCGTCGACTGGGCCCAGCCGCCACTTTCCCTCGCCGAGCAGTTCCAGGTGGGTGTTGTGGTGGCGGTGGACCGTGGAGCGGTGGGTGACGCTGACCAGCACGGTGTCGGGTAGTTCGCGGCGGACCAGGCTGTAGATCATGAACTCCAGCGGTTCGTCGAGCGCCGAGGTCGCCTCGTCGAGGAACGCCACCTTGGGTTTGGTCAGCAGCACCCGGGCGAACGCGACCCGTTGCTGTTCGCCGGGGGAGAGCACCTTGGCCCAGTCGGCGTCCTCGTCGAGCCGGTCGACGTAGCGCGGCAGCGCGACCGCGAGCAGGGCATCGCGCAGCGCCGTATCGGGCAGCGCCCCGGGCTGCTGCGGATAGGACACCACGGTCCGCAGATCACCCAGCGGGATGTAGGGCACCTGCGACAGATACAGCGTCTCGTTGTCGCCCTGCGGACACCGCACCGCCCCGGACGCGTACGGCCACAGCTGGGCGATGCTGCGCAGCAGCGTGGTCTTGCCGGTGCCGGACTTGCCGGTGATGATCAGGGCCTCGCCGGCGGCCAGCGACAGGTTCAGGTCGTCGATCAACTGCTCGCCCGCCGGGTTGCGCACCTCGACGTCGTCCAGTTCGACCAGGCTGTCGGTGTCCGCGGCGAGCCCCGCGACGTCCAGCTTGGGCAGCTCGCGGCTCTGCTTGTCGGCGGTGACCAACCCGTGCAGGCGGATGATCGACGCGCGGTAACCGGCGAAGGTGTCATAGGAATTGCGGAAGAACGACAACGCGTCCTGGATGGCGCCGAACGCGGCCACCGACTGGTTGACCGTGCCGAGCTGGATCTGGCCGGCGAACAGTCGCGGAGCCTGCAGCATCCACGGCAGCGGAATGATGATGTGGTTCATCGACAGGTTCCATCCGGTGAAGGCCATGGTCCGGTTGATGAAGTGCTTGTAGTTGGTGACGACGGCGGTGAAGCGTTCGCGCAGTTGTGACCGCTCGGCCCTCTCCCCGCGGTACAGCGCCACCGATTCGGCCGCGTCGCGCAGGCGCACCAGCGCGTAACGGAATGCGGCATTGAACTTCTCGTTGTTGAACGACAGCCGGATCAGCGGGCGACCGAGGGCGAAGGCGACCACCGTGGCGAACGCGACGTAGACGAACACCGACCAGAACATCGCCCGCGGTATCTCGACCCCGAACAGCGAGAGGTCACCGGAGAGGTTCCACAGGATCGAGGTGAACGAGACGACGGAGACGATCGACGAGATGGCGCCGAACGGCAGTGTGCCGTTGCTGGTCTGGTGCGGGGTGTTGGGCTGCGGACCCGACAACGCGGTGAATACGTCGATGTCGGACTGGATGCGCTGATCCGGGTTGTCGATGGTCTGGTCGATGAACCGGGACCGGTAGTAGGCGCGGCCGTCGAGCCAGTCACCGGTGAGCCGATCGGTCAGCCACGCACGCCAGGCCAGCATGAAGCGCTGCGTCATGAAGAGGTCGATCAGAACCCGGGTGACCAGGATCGCGGCCAGCCCCATGAACGTCGCCAGCGCGATCCAGAAGCCGCGGATCCCGGAGTCCCTGACCTGGTCGTTGCCGGTGGCCAAACCTTCGACGGCGACCTGGGCCGAGGTGAACAGGTCGTTGCCCTGATAGCTGAACAACACCGACAGGCGCACGCCGATGATGACCGACAGCAACATCGCGGCCAGGATCAGCCAGGGCTTGATGCTGTGGCGTCCGGTGAAGTATGCGCCGGTGACGGCCCAGAACTGCCGCCCCCAGGTGGTGAACCGGGCGAGCAGGGTCAGGACCGCCAGAGTGCAAATCGCGGTGATGGTCCAGGCCTGGGCCAGCCACCACAGCGAGTGCAGGGGTTCGGCGCTCCAGTCGATCGACGGCGAGAACGGTTTCAGATCGCTCACTGGGGCCTCTTCCGGTCTGCCGACGCGTGTGCGTGAAGCTACCGCAGTCGGTGGGTCCGGGCTCATGGCAACACTCGCGTAACCCGGCGCGTTCGCCATCGTGGCAAGAGCGATGCATCGGCTGTCACTGTAATTTGTCGATATGGCGACGTCGGCGGAACACCAGTTCGTGACGGCTGCTTTCATCGAATGCGCGGAGTCACTGTCGAAGTCGGAATTGTTCACGTACGCAGAGGCCGATCGAAGTAGATTCGATTTTGCCGCCGTACTCACGCAGGATCATTCCCGGCTATTGGTCGGACAGACTCTCACGCATCATGCGGCGGGCATCGACAAGGATCTGGCATCGCTCCTGCTGGACACGACCGGGCAGATTCCCGTGTATCTGTACCCACTTGAAGCCCGAAATGAAGGCCGCGTCCGGGAGTTTCTTCACAGTGCGCAACCACGCTTGGGCGACCGTGTCGAGCTTCTGCGGTTGATACGCTACCCGGTATTCGATGCCGACAATGAGTCGGAACGAAAGTTGGTGCAGGACAACATTCATCGTCAGGTACGAGATGATCTAGTACTCAACGTGTTGTTCGGCAGAATCGCGGCAGTCGACATAGAAATTCTCCTGCAAGGAACCGGGATACCAGGGCTGCTGCTGGCAGCACTGAACGCAATCGCGACAACAGGATTCTTAAACTTTCCCGCCCTTGGACGATCGGTCGGTGCGAACCCGTCGACACTCCGACCGCGCGTTCAGTCCTTGTTGGCGGCGGGCATGCTCGATCAAGCAGTCGATGGGTCGTACTCTCGTGCCACTCAACGTGGCCGCGTCGTGTTGCGCATCGCTCGCCTTTTGCTGCGAGGCCCAGTGATCGGACCCGAGTTGGCCTTCATTCTCGACCGACTCGGTCTCTCGGACAGCACCCGACTCCCAGCACTGGTATCGGATCGTCGGGATCCCGCCGACTTCGGCCCCGCGGCCAAGCGCGCCCGGTTCATCGGTGAGGCATCGGCCGCACACGAACAATTCGGATCCGATTTGGGTGTCGCATTTCTATTCGACGATCCATATGCGCGCGACATGAACTGGGTGGGTCGATAGCGCCCCTGCCGTGGGAGAGCGCTCTGGCACAGCGTGGAACTTGGGTCCAGACCGCGTGGCCTTCGAGCGTTAAAAGGTCCAAACTTTGGGGCTCTATTGCCGAAGTGGCGCGCCAACAGCGGGGTTCGTCGGTAGTGTGACCGTTGTCGACAGAGCAGCTCCCGGCAACATAAAGGAAACCTGTTGGTTCTCTACGAATTTCGCTGTGCGTCCGGTTGCGGCGTGACGAAAAAGATGTATTCGATGAGCGCACGTCCCGACGTCATCGACTGCCCCGACTGCCGGGGACCGGCGCGCCGAACCATCGCGGCACCGAACCTCGGCCACGGCGGCTCGACCGCCATGGCGCTTCAGGACTCGACACGCGCGTCGGCGGACCGTCCCACGGTGGTCACCGGACGACCGGCACCCGGCCAGTCCGCACGGCGACAGAACATCACCACCAACCCGCTACATCAGAAGTTGCCCCGTCCCTGAAGTCTTCGAAGGAGGATCAATGCCTGAAGTCGTATTCCCACTCGACTCGACCAAGAAGTTCACCGATCAGGAAAAGCTGGGCCACAACCGGTGGCACCCTGACATCCCGGCCGCGGTGACGGTCAAACAGGGCGACTCTTTCCGGGTCCACTGTCGCGAGTGG
The DNA here is from genome assembly GCF_058270075.1 of Mycobacterium shunyiense. NCBI lineage: Bacteria > Bacillati > Actinomycetota > Actinomycetes > Mycobacteriales > Mycobacteriaceae > Mycobacterium > Mycobacterium shunyiense. The sequence continues at coordinate 26,143 of NZ_JBZDPU010000016.1, forward strand.
TTCGACGGCGCGATCGTCAACGACGATTCGGCCGACGACATCCTCAACGCCCCGCTGACCACAGTGCATGTGCTCTCCGGCCCGATCGCGGTCGAGGGCGCCAAGCCCGGCGACCTGCTGATCGTCGACATCCTCGACGTCGGTCCGATCCCGCAGGAGGACTCCGGGCCGCTCGCGGGCCAGGGCTGGGGCTACACGGGCATTTTTCCCAAGCTCAACGGCGGCGGGTTCCTGACCGATCAGTTCCCGGACGCCTACAAGGCGATCTGGGACTTCTCCGGCCAGAAGGCCACCTCACGCCACGTGCCGCACGTGGAGTTCACCGGCATCGTGCATCCCGGGCTCATGGGGACCGCGCCCTCGACCGGGCTGCTGGGGAAGTGGAACACCCGCGAGGCCGCACTGATCGCGACGGATCCCGACCGGGTGCCGCCGCTGGCCCTGCCGCCGGAACCGCGCGACGCGATTCTGGGCGGGCTGACCGGCGACGCCTTCACGAAGGCGGCCGCTGAGGCTGCCCGCACCGCGCCGCCGCGGGAGAACGGCGGCAACCAGGACATCAAGAACCTCACCAAGGGCAGCCGGGTGTTCTATCCGGTGTACGTCGACGGGGCGAACCTCTCGGTGGGTGACCTGCATTTCTCGCAGGGCGACGGTGAGATCACCTTCTGCGGTGCCATCGAGATGGGCGGCTTCATCGACCTGCGCGTCGACGTGATCCCGGGCGGCATGGAGACGTACGGGGTGAGCGAGAACGCCATATTCATGCCGGGCAACACTGATCCGCAGTACTCCGAATGGATCGCGTTCTCGGGTACCTCGGTCACTCTCGACGGTGAGCAGCGCTACCTGGACTCGCACCTGTCCTACCAGCGGGCCTGCCTGCACGCGATCGAATATCTGACGAAATTCGGCTACAGCCCCGAGCAGGCCTACCTGCTGTTGGGTGCCGCACCCATCGAGGGGCGGCTGTCCGGCGTCGTCGACATCCCGAATGCCTGTGCGACGGTGTACATCCCGACAGCCATCTTCGATTTCCCGGTAGCCCCGTCGGCTTCGGGGCCGACGAAGATCGACCCTGGTATGGGAGCGCCGCACTCGTCGTTCGGCTGACGGCGCACGTATATCCTCGTCACCGGACCCCGATGCGCCGCGCCGGTGCGACACGGTCGGCGGACCGCTGACAGTCGGGGAGGGCTGAAAGGATCGTGCAATGACGCCGCCCCCTGGTGCCTCGCGCCTCGGCACCCGGTTCGGACCGTATGAGCTGAAATCGCTGATCGGTGTCGGTGGAATGGGCGAGGTGTACCGCGCCTACGACACGGTCAAGGAACGCACGGTGGCGGTCAAGCTGCTACGCACCGAGATCGCCGCCGACGCGAGCTTTCAGGAGCGGTTTCGGCGGGAGTCCCGCGTGGCGGCCCGGCTACAGGAACCCCACGTCATCCCCGTACACGATTTCGGAGAGATCGACGGCGTCCTGTACATCGACATGCGCCTCGTCGAGGGCGCCAGCGTCAAGGAACTGCTGCGGTCGGGCGGCCCGCTCACCCCGGAACGCGCCACTGCCATCGTCACGCAGGTGGCCGCCGCGCTGGACGCCGCGCACGCCGACGGCCTGGTGCACCGCGACATCAAGCCGGAGAACGTACTGCTCACCCCCGACGACTTCGCCTATCTGGTGGACTTCGGCATCGCCCACGTCGGGGGTGAGGCCAGCGTCACCATGACGGGCGTGCTGATCGGATCGAGCGCCTACATGGCGCCCGAGAGATTCTCCGGCGGCCCCGTCGGACCGGCCGCCGACGTCTATGCGCTGACCTGCCTGCTCTACGAGATGATGATCGGCAGGCCGCCGTACGAGGCCGGTGATCTGCGCCAGCTGATGAGCGCCCACATGTTCTCCCCGGCCCCCCGGCCCAGCATCATGCGTCGCGGCATCCCGCGGGCATTCGACGAACTCGTCGCCAAAGGCATGGCCAAGGACGCGGTCGACCGCTATCCCAGTGCCGGCGAACTGGCCAAAGCCGCCCGCGTTGCCACCACATCCGGTGCCTCGGCGGCACCTCCGCCACCACCACCGGTACCGCCCGCTCCTGCTCCCGCGCCACCACCGCTGCCGTCACCGACGCCGTCCCCTCCAGCACCGACACAGTCACATCCGCCGGGCACCCGAGAGTTCTCGTCGATCTACCCGAACCCGGATCACACCGGCTTCACGCCGTACCCGCCGGTGCCGCCCGCACCTCAAGCGCCGCAGCCTCCGGCCCGCAAGCCGCGGTTCAGCCGCACCCAGCTGAGCTTGATCGTGGCGTCCGTGGGGTTGCTCGGGATCGCCGCCGTGCTGGCCGCAGTGTTGGCGAGCGGCGGCGACAGCTCCTCCACACACGAGACGCTGACCGCACCGACCCCACCGAACGCCACGTCCGAGGCGCCGACGACGACCACCACCACGGCCGCCTCGGCGACCGCCAACGTCAGCGGCACCGACGACCAGGGCTTCATCGATCACACCGCGCGCTGCGTCGAGGGGACCACCCCGGCCGCCGTGATTCGAACCGCGTCGTCGCTGGCGGTCATCTGCCAAAGTGGCCCCGATTCCTTCTCCTACCGCGGTGAGCGGCTCAGCGACGGCGCCAATCTTCAGATCCCCACGGCCGAGCGCTCCGGCAACGGATTCGTGGCCACCAATCCCGCCGATGGTGCCCGCTACGAGGTCGGGCCCGACGGACTCACCATCAGCAGCTACGGCCACGTTGATTCGTCAGAACCGCCACTGGAGTACGGCGAGCGCTGACACGCCGGGGCGTACACGGCCACCGGGTTGGTCTTGCCCTTGAGAGCCAACCCGGGACGAGCCTCGAAACGCCCTTGGTCCCTGGTGAGTTGGCTCAACGTGGCACCCGTGAGCAGCACGGTGTCGCCGGTCTGGCGGGTCGCGGTCTCCACTCGGGAGGCGATGTTCACCGCATCACCTATCACGGAGAACTCCAAACGTCCTGCGCCACCGACATTTCCGGCTACCACCGGCCCGGAGTTCAGTCCCACGCCCACCGACAGCGTGCCGCTGAACTCGTCGTGCACGGCGGCGGCGATCTGCAGCGCCGCACCCAGGGCGTCGTCAGCGTGCCGGTCCTGGTGCCGGGGCGCACCGAAAACGGCCATCAGGCCGTCGCCCGCGTACTTGTCCACATGGCCGCCGTGATCGTGCACGATCGGGACGATTCGCTCGAACAGTCGGTTGAGCGTCGTGACCACCTCGGTGGGCTGCAACTGCTCGGCAAGCGTGGTGAATCCGCGGACGTCGACGAACATCAGCGTGACGTCCACCTCCTGGGCTTCCACCGATCCGGCAGCACACAGAATGTGTTCGGCCACATCGCGATCCACATAGGTGCCGAAGGTATGACGGATTCGCTCGCGTTCGGCCAGGCCCGCCGTCATCGTGTTGAAACCGGCCTGCAGGCGCCCGATCTCGCTGGCGTCGTCGACCTCGACCCGCGCACCGAAATCGCCGGCCTGCACCTGGGCCAGGGCCCGGCGCAGCGCGGTGACCCGTTCGGTGACCGAGCGGATGGCGATCAGGATCGCGAACAGCCCGACCACGATCGCCACCGCCACCAGGATCAGGATCGCCGCGAACGTGCGTTGGGCGCGGAAACCGACGTCGGCCAGATAGCCCACCGCCAAGACCGCCACACCGAACAACGGAACCCCGGTCGCCAACAGCCAGGCCATCATCAGCCTGCGCCCGATCGTCGGTCCGAACCGTCGGTCCGGGGTGGCGCCGTCGAGGGCACGAGCCGACACCGGCCGCATGACCCGCTCGACGATCAGATACCAGACCGCGCTCGTCGAGATACCGCCCAGCGCCACCACACTGAAGATGTACACCGCAGTGGACACCTGCTGACTGAGCGCCAGCGACCCGAAGATCACCGCGCCCACACCCCACACCGCAGCCGACAGTCGCACCGCCTCCCCGGAGGCGCCCAGCGTCATCCGCTGCTCCTTCGGGGTGGGCGCACGGCCCTCGCTGAGCCAGGCGGTGCCTGCGGCGAACCGGTGGCGCCGGACCCGCATCATCACCGGGACCGCGACGGCCAGGAACACGATCAGTACGGTGCCGCCGCGCATCAGCAGGCGTTGGGTGTCGGCCGGGCTCAACACGATGGGAGCAGCGAAGGCCAGGAAGGCGCCGACTATCCCGCCGCCACCGGCGCCGACCACGGCCGCACTGCGCACCCAGCGCTTGAAGGTCTGATCCCGAAGTTCGGCCCCGGCGTCGCGGTGGATGACGTCGGAGGCGACAGCGACGGGTGCCCTGAGGTGGGCCAGGCCGTTCACGGTGACGTCCATGAGCTGAGCTTGCGCGCGTAACCAGAACGGCCGATAGCGTAGTCGGCTACCTGCTTCCCGGTCGGCGTGCAAACCCGATGGGTACTCCCACAGCCCTCTAGTCTGGGATCGGAGGCACGAACCGGACCGCACGAACGGAGCAAGGGGACCCACATGAAGGTAGTGCTCGGGTATGACGGGTCGCTGGCGGCCAACGCGGCGATCAACAGCGGCGCTGCGCTGTTCCCGGCAGCCGATGCGGTGGTCGTCTATCTGTGCACGCCACCGTTCGGCAGCAAGGGACTGCGGGCCCGGCTGCGGCACTCGGCACGCAATGTCGACGAGCTGATCGATCTTGTCGACAGTGAAAGCGAAGGTGAGGCCGCGCGACTGGTCGACACCGGCGTGATCCTCGCCCGGGCCGCCGGCTGGAATCCGGAGGCGTTGGTCAAGCGGACCTGGGCCGGAGAGGGCCTCGGACTGGCGCAGGTGGCCGAACAACTCGAACCCGACGTGCTGATCGTCGGCGCCCGCGGCGCAGGCGCGAGCGACTCGAAGCTGGGCAGCGTCTCGGATCTGGTGGTACACCACGCCCCCCGCGCGGTGCTCGTGGTGTCACAGAACATGATCTCGGCCGAATACGAGGCGGTGGCCGACGGGCCGGTCGTGGTCGGAGTCGACGGCTCAAAGGGATCCGACCGGGCGCTTGCCGCCGCCGGCGCGCTGTTCCCCGACCGCGAGGTGGTCTCGGTCGGGGTGGACGACGGTGGCGCGGTCGACGTGGCTGCCGCCCAACCTGGGCACCGCGTGCCCAGGTTCCGCGGATCAGGCGCCGGCGCCACGGCAGACGCGCTCGTGGCGTTTGCCGAGGACCAACGGGCCGCTGTCGTGGTCGTCGGCTCGCGCGGGCGATCGGCGCTGAAGAAGGTGCTGTTGGGCAGTGTGGCTGCGGCGACGCTGCAGCGCACGTACCGGCCGGTGCTGGTGGTGCCGGGCGGTTAGGAGTCTTAACTGCTCATCCGGCTGTCTTGCCCGCGTCGACGATGTAGACCGCACCGTGCACGGCGGCCGCGTCGTCACTGGCCAGGAACGCGATGGTCTTGGCGACATCGGCCACGTCCATCATTCCGCGGGGCGCAGCGATTCTCATGATGAGATTCCAGTCCGCGTCCTCCGGGGCGGCGAACTCGGTGGTCTGGGGAGTGAGCATGCCGCCCGGGCACACCGCGTTGACGCGGAGGCGCTCCGAGGTGAACTCAATGGCCAGGGCGCGGGTGAGTCCGACGAGTCCGTGCTTGGCGGCGCAATACCCCGCCGAGTAGACCTCACCTTCGATGCCCGCGATGGACGCGACATTGACGATGTTGCCGCCGGCCTCCAGCAGATGTGGCAGCGCCGCCCGGCACAGGAAGAACGGGCCGTTCAGGTTCACCGCGAGATCCTTGTCCCAGTCCTCGTCGGTCACCGACATCGTGTGGCGCATCTGGTGGAATCCCGCGACGTTGATCAGTGCGTCGAGACGGCCGAACTTCTCGACGCACTGGGCCACCGCGTCCCGGCAGGCTTCCGACGAGGAGATGTCCACCGATGCGTACGCCCCTCCGCGCACATCCTCGAACACCGTGGCCATCCGTTCGGCATCGCGGGCGACCCCGAACACCTTCGCGCCGCGCGCGGCGAACAACTGGGCCACTGCCGCGCCGAGTCCCGATGAGGCACCGGTGACGAGCGCGACCTTTCCATCCAGAGCAGTCATGGCTCACACCTTCTCACGCGGCCTGGCCGGCGGAACCGCGGCCAGCAGGGTCCGGGTGTAGGAGTGCTGCGGCGCCCTGAACAACTCGGCGGCCGGGCCGTACTCGACCACCTCGCCGGCCCGCATCACCAGCACGTCGTGGCACATCCGGTGCACCACCGCCAGGTCGTGCGCGATGAACAGATAGGTCAGACCCAGCTCACGCTGCAGCTCGGACAACAGGTCGAGCACCCGTGACTGCACCGACACATCCAGCGATGCGGTGGACTCGTCGAGGATGAGCACCTCGGGCTCGGTGGCCAGCGCTCGGGCGATGCTGACCCGCTGGCGCTGCCCACCGGACAGCTCGTGCGGATATCGGGACGCGAAATCTGTTGGTAGTCCGACGAGTTCGAGGAGTTCTGCCACCTGTGCGGCGCGGGCCCGCCGCCCTGCCGCCAACCGGTGCACCCGCAGCGGCTCACCGATCGCTGAGCTCACCCGGGCCCGCGGATCGAGTGAGGCGAACGGGTCCTGGAACACCAGGCTGATCCTTCGGCGCAACTCGCGCCCGCCGGCCAGAATGTCGTCGCCGGCCAGCGTCGCCGTGCCCGCCGACGGTGCGGCCAGCCCGGTCAGTGCAGCGGCCACTGTCGATTTGCCCGAGCCCGATTCGCCCACGATCCCCAGCGTCGTCGCCCGGCGGATCTCGAACGATATGTCCTTGACCGCCTGCACCGCGCCGTAGTGCACCTCAAGTCCCTTGATCTGCAACAGAACCGGTGTGTCGTCGGCGGCCGGATCGGGTCCGGGGCCGTCCACCAGGGGACGGGCGGCCAACAACTCACGGGTGTAGGCGTGCTGTGGATGATCGAATACATCGAGGATCGGCGCCTGCTCGACAGCTTCGCCGTCACGCAGCACCGTCACCTCATCGGCCACCTGACCGATCACCCCGAGATCGTGGCTGATCCACACCACCGCGGTGCCGAAATCCCGCTGCAGATCCGCCACCAGTTCGATGATCTGGGCCTGGGTGGTCACATCGAGGGCGGTCGTGGGTTCGTCAGCGATGAGCAGTTCCGGATCACAGGCCAGGGCGATCGCGATCATCACCCGCTGACGTTGCCCGCCGGACAGCTGATGCGGGTAGGCATCGAGCCGGTCCTGGGGGAGCCCGACGGCATCGAGCAGCTCGCCTGCGCGGACACGGGATTGACGGCGGGTCATCTTACGATGTGTCTCAAGGGTTTCGGTGATCTGACGTTCCAGAGTCAGCAGGGGGTTCAGCGACGTTCCGGGATCCTGGAAGACGAATCCGATCCGGCTTCCGTGCACGGCCCGCAGGGCCCGCGCCGAGGCTCCGACCAATTGCGTGTCACCGGCCAGCGTGCTGCTCCCGGCGACGACTGCCCCCGGTGCGTCCAACAGGCCGGTGGCGGCCAGCACCGTCATCGACTTGCCGGACCCGGATTCGCCGACGATGCCGACCGTCTGCTCACGATGCACGTCGAACGACACACCCCGCACGATCTCGCGGCGGCCGATCGCGACCCGTAGATCGTCGACTTTCAGCACTGGTGAGGTCGGTGAAGTCACTGTCGCCCCGCCCTTCTCGCCTCGATGGACGTTCGTTGCTTGGGGTCGAGGACATCTCTGAGACCGTCGCCGAACAGGTTGAACGCCAGTACCATCACGAAGATCGCCGCACCTGGGAACACTGCCATCCACCAGGCGAGGGTGACGAATCCCTGGGCGTCGAAGATCATCCGGCCCAGCGACGGCTGCGGTGGCTGGATGCCCAATCCCAGGAACGACAGTGCGGCCTCGGCCAGGATCGCGAACGCGAGCGACAGCGAGAGCTGAACGATCAACGGCCCGGCGATATTCGGCAGGATGTGCCGAATCAGGATGTAGCCGTCTCCGGTCCCCATACTCCGCGACACAGCGACGAAGGGTTCCACCCGCACTCCCAGCGCCGACGCCCGGGCCACGCGGGCGAAGATGGGGATGTAGACGATCCCGATGGCCAACATGGTGGTGGTGATACCGGGGCCGAGAACCGCCACGATCGCCAGGGCGAGCAGCAACACCGGAAACGCGAACATCACATCGACGACGCGCATGAACACGGTGTCGATCCAGCCGCCGCGGTAACCGGCGAGGACGCCGATCAGCACGCCGATCACCGCGGCCAGCATCACCGAAACGACCGCGACCCGGAGCGACGCCGCGATCGCCACCAATACCCGCGAGAACACGTCGCGGCCGAGCTCATCGGTGCCGAACCAGTGGGCGGTGCCGGGGCCCTGCAGTGCGCTGGGCACGTCGATGTCGTTGATCCCGTACGGCGCGATCCAGGAGGCGGCGACGGCGACGATCAGCACAGCGAGTAATACCGCGGCGCTGATCGCCGTGACCGGATTGGACAGCAACAGTCGCCACGATGCGACGCGGGAATCCTGGTTTTGGGTCATGACAGCCGAATCCTCGGGTCGACGATCGCATACAGCACATCCACCAGCAGATTGATCAGGAGGAACAGGACCGCGATCAATAGCACCGCTCCCTGGATCACCGGATAATCTCGGGCGGCAACCGAATTGAAGACCAGCCGACCCAGGCCCGGCCAGGCGAACACGACTTCGACGACGATCACCCCACCCAGGATCGTGGCCAACTGGATTCCGGTGATGGTCAACACCGGCAGCAGCGCGTTGCGCACGATGTGGCGGAAGGTTACGACCGGTGGGGGCAACCCCTTCGACCGCGCGGTCCGCACGTATCCCATGGCGGCGACCTCCAGCACCGCCGAGCGCACATACCGGGTCATGATCGCGCCGGCCACCAGGCCCACGGTCAGTCCGGGCAGGATGATGTGGCGCACCCAGCCGCCCGGATCTGCAAGCAGTGGGCGGTATCCCGAGGTGGGCAACCATCCCAGCGTCGAGGCGAAGAGCCCGATCAGCAGGATGCCCAACCAGAAATCCGGGACCGACACGCCGAATTGGCTGGCGACCCGCACGATTCCGTCGCTGAGCCGACCTTCCCTCAGCGCCGAGAAGATCCCGGCGGGCAGCGCGATCACCAGGGCGATGAGGATCCCGACCACGCCGAGGGACAACGTGGCCGGCAGCCGGTCGAGCAGGGTCAGGGTGACCGGGTCACCGTTGCGGAAGCTGACGCCGAGATCGCCGGTCAGCGCGGAGCCGAGATAGGAGAAGAACTGCTCGACGATGGGCCGGTCCATCCCGCTGGCGGCGCGCAGCGCGTCGTAGGCCTGCGGGGTGTAGCGGGTGCCGAGCGCGATCCGGACCGGATCGCCGGGCACCAGATGGACCAAGGCGAATACCACGATCAGCACGCCGATGAGCACCACCGCCGAGTACAGCAGCCGTCGGGCGAGGAACTCCGCGATCGGGTGGTTGGCACGGACCTCGTTGAAAGCTGTCAGATTCACCGGGTTTCACCTCCATCCAGGTCGGCAGTGCGGAACCGGACGGCGCCGTCGCGGCGCACCTGATACCCCGACAGGTTGTTGGCCCAGGCCTGGATCACCGACGGGTTGTACAGGTAGATGTAGCTGGCCTCATCGGCGATCCGGGTTGCGGCCTTGGTGTAGAGGTCTTTTCGCTTGGAGACATCGGTTTCGGTGCGGCCGGCGTCCAGTAGCCGGTCGACTTCGGGGTCGGAGAACTTCTGGGCGTTGCTGGTGCCGTTCGTGTGGTGCTGGGCGTAGTAGAAGTCGTCCGGATCGATGTTTCCCAGCCAGCCCATCATCAACATGTCGAAGTGTCCGGTGTTCTGTTCATCGAGCCACGTGGCGAAGTCCACGGTGCGAATGTTCACCGTGATACCAAGGGGCGCAAGGTTGTCGGCGATGATCTGGGCTGCCGTCACCGTCTCGGGGTACTCGCTGGTCACCAGCATGTCCAGGTCGTGCGGCGTGGCACCGGCTTCGGCGAGGAGCTTTCGCGCTTCTTCGACGGAGTAGCGGTAGCGGTGGTAGTCGGTGAACCACGGGCTGCCCTGCGGGATCGCCAGTTGATTGGTCGCGGCGGTGCGATAACTGGTGGCCGTGGCGATCGCGTCGCGGTCGATGCCGTATGCGATGGCCTGCCGCACCCGCGGGTCGTTCCACGGCGCGCGGGCCTCGTTGAGTGCGAGGTACCAGTAGTCGTTGCCCGGTGTGACGGCCAGTGTCAGCGAATCGTCATCACGCAGCTGGGCGACGCGCTGTGGCGGTACCGAATCCGTCCAGTCGACCTCGCCGGCCTGCAACGCCGACAAGGCCGTCGTCGGCTCGGAGATGAACCGGAACGTCACCCCCGAAATCGGGGGAGGGCCGCCCCAGTAGTGCGGGTTGGCCTTCAGGGTGATGGAGTCACCGCTGCGGCGTCCGGCGAACGAGAACGGACCGGTGCCGACGGGATGGGTTGCGATCTGGCCGCTCTCGACATTGGCCCGCTGCACGATCGCCATGCCCTTGAATCCGCCGAGATTGGTCAGCAGATTTGGCGTGGGCCGGCGGACCGTGATCCGGACGGTCGCGGGATCGAGCGCGGTGACGCCGCTGACGGCGCTGAACTTGTCGACGTTGGTCAGCTGCTCGTCGATGATGCGCCGGTACGAATACACCACGTCGTCGGCGGTCAGCGGGGTGCCGTCGTGCCAGCGGACGCCATCGCGCAGGTGAAAGGTCCAGACCAGTTGGTCGTCGCTGACATCCCAGGACCGGGCGAGTGCGGGACGCATCTGCAGGTTCTCGTCCGGTTCGACCAGCGTGTCGAACACGTTCTCCAGCACCTCGAACGAGAAGTAGGCACTGGTGCGGTGCGGGTCGAGTTGATCGGGTTCCCCCGCGATGGCCGCGATGAGATTGCCCGCCGATTCGTCGCCGAGGTCTACCCGACTGCCGGTGGAACAGGCCATCGAACAGGCGGCCAGCACGAAGGCCAGGACTGCTGCCAACGTTCTCACCGCTGGTCGTGTGGTCACGATTTCTCCAGGATCACCGCGGGCGATCCGCCAGTGCGCTCACCCGCTGGGGCCGTCAGGCAGGTCCAGATTGACGCGTATGGGCCCATACCGGTGACGACGCTGATGAAGACTGCGATACTCACCCATTGTGACCTTCAAGCGCACGGCGGCCGCGACCGCCCTGATGTCGACCCTGGGAATCGGACTCAGCCTGGGGGTTGCAGCTCCTGCACAGGCCGAGCCGCTCATGCAGGGCATCTACAACTACACGCAGGAGGGCATCGCGCACGAGTCCTGGTCGGTCTGGCCGTCCTGTGTCCCGACCGTCGGTGATCTGCGCGAGCCGCTGGAGTTGGCGGTGGCGTGCCGACTGCACGTGGAAACCACCCGCGGCACCAAGGGCGGCGATGCCCGGCTGACGGGCGGACAGTGGGTCTATTCAACTGCGGTGCTCGAGGGCATCAAGTGCTCGGATGGCAGTTGGGCGCCGACCAACGAGACCTACAAATTCGACGACATCGCACTCACCGGCACCCGCAGCGTCGCGAACAACGAAGCCTGTGGCGGCACGTTGGCGCCGGCGATCCACACCTTTCCGTTCAGCTTGAAGTACGACCGGCCGCTGCAGATTCCGGTCGACACCTATCCGCTGAATTGTCAGACCTGGGGCCTGCGCTTGTGCATGTGAGCGGTGCCGTCCCGTTGATCGACGGCAAGGTCGTCGACATCACCGGGCCGGGACGCACCGACCGGTTCGGGGTAACCGCCACCGATCTCGGCGCGTCGATCATCGCCCCCAACGGCAAGTTGGTGTCGGTGTTCGGTGACACGTTCTCCGGCAGCCGCGTCGGGCAGGGCGACTGGCGTTCACCGGTGGTACTGATCGGCACCGGCGACGCCAACCACGAGATCGTCTACGAAACCGCCGGTGGACCTGACCCCGCCTATGCGCGGCAACTGTGGGATTACCTCCATGACGACGAGGCATCCGGATGGCGGCGCGGCGGCATCAGCACCGTGATCCCGTCGGATCTGCTGCGCGTCGGCGACTCGCTGTACCTACACGCGATCGTCAACCATGGCTTCGGCACGGTCATCTGGACCGAGATCTGGCGCTCTGACGACAGCGGGGTGTCCTGGACCCATATGGGGGAGCAGGCGAAGTTCCCGGCAGATCTGCACGATGGTCACGCGCAATGCTGGTCCTGGGACTTCGACCCCCACGATGGTTGGGTATACGTGGTGGCGACCGGATTTCAGCGCGACAAGGGCATCATCCTGATGCGGGTGCGGCCCGACCAGATCGGCCGGCGGTCGCAGTACTCCAGCTGGGGGTTCGTCAACGGGCGCTGGCAGTGGGGAACCCAGGCCACCCCGATCACCCCACCCGACGAGCACTGGGGTGAGCTGACCTTTCGCCGCACCGCCCCCGGTCGATGGGTCCTCGGCGGATTCCTGGCGTCCTCATATGCGTTGGGCTACCGGGTGGTGTCCTCGCCAGTGGCCAACATGTACACCACCCCGGTTCAGACACCGATCACCGGATCGTCGTGGGACGCCGAGGACCAGGCGGACAGCAAGGTCGCCCAGCTGTACGGCGGCTATCTGCTGCCGGGCTCGCGCTTCGGCGTCACCGGCGGTGTCGGGCTGGTGGTCTCGCAGTGGCGCACCGACACCGGATGGCCATACCGCGCAATGCAATTCAAGTCCACGCTGAAGGACACATCCAGGAAACCGCAACGGCCCGACCCGATCAACCTGTGAGCGATCAGGCGGTGAAGCCGCCGTCGACGTTCCAGTTCGCCCCGGTGACGTAGCCTGACTCCGGGCCGGCCAGGAAGCTCACCACGGCGGCGATGTCGCTGGTGTGCCCGTAGCGGCCCAGCGCGGTGGTTTGCCTTACGACATCGGCGAATTCACCTTCGTCGGGATTCAGATCGGTCGCGATCGGACCGGGTTGCACATTGTTGACGGTGATACCTCGGGGTCCGAGATCGCGGGCCAGGGCGCGGGTCAGGGAGGACACCGCGCCCTTGGTCATGGCGTACACGGCGGTCCCACCGGTGGGTACCCGGTCGGCGTTGATGCTGCCGATGTTGATGATCCGGGATCCCTCACCGAGATGGCTGACCGCGCTGCGGATGGCCGAGTACACCCCGCCGATGTTGATGGCGACCAGCCGGTCGAACTGCTCCTGCGGGAAGTCGTCGATCGGTGCCAGGTACGCCGTTCCGGCGTTGTTGACCAATACGTCCAATCCGCCGAGCGCGCCCACCGCCTCTTCGACGGCGCTGGACACCTGCGCTGGATCGGCGCTGTCAGCCTGGATCGCGACGACCTTCGCGCCGTCCGCACTCAACTCGCCGACCAGTTTGTCGGCCTCGGCGGCTGAGGCCCCATAGGTGAAGGCCACCGCGGCACCGTCGGCGGCGAGCCGTCGCACGATTCCCGCGCCGATTCCACGGGATCCGCCGGTCACCAGTGCGCGTCGTCCGGCCAGTGTGTTTGTGCTCATCGGAGTCCCTCTCGTCGTGAGTTCGAAGCTGTGCGAAACCGATCGATTACTAAGGACATGCGGCCGGGCGACATCGATGCCCGGTGTGACTGGTATCACGGCGCGCACATCTGTCGACGGGCTGGCCGGAACCGCCACGGGGAGGTAGGTAGTACACCTAAGGTGAACGCCGTGACGAAACGAGTTGTGGTCTGGGGCACCGGGTTTGTGGGCAGCATGGTGATCGCCGAGATCATGCGGCATCCGCTGTTCGAGCTGGTCGGCGTCGGTGTCAGCAATCCGGAGAAGGTGGGCCGCGACGTCGGCGAGATCTGCGGTCTGGGCGCTCCGATCGGCGTCACCGCCACCGACGACATCGCCGCGCTGATCGCGCTGAAGCCCGATGCGCTGGTCCATTACGGTCCCACGGCGGCCCACGCGGACGTCAACATCGACGTCATCACCCGGTTCCTGCGGGCCGGTATCGACGTCTGTTCGACCGCGATGACCCCGTGGGTGTGGCCCAAGATGCACCTCAACCCGCCCAACTGGATCGAGCCCATCACCGAGGCGTGCGAGGCAGGCGGGGCGTCGTGCTTCACCACCGGAATCGACCCCGGCTTCGCCAACGACCTGTTCCCGATGACCCTGATGGGCCTGTGCTCGGAGGTACGCCAGGTGCGGGCCTCGGAACTGCTCGACTACACCAACTACACGGGCGACTACGAATTCGAGATGGGCATCGGCAGACCGCCTGAGCACCGGGCCCTGCTCGAAACCCCGGACATCCTCATCTTCGCCTGGGGCGCAACGGTTCCGATGATCGCGCACGCCGCGGGGATCGAACTCGACGAGATCACCACCACGTGGGACAAGTGGATCACCCCCGACGAACGCAAGTCCGCCAAGGGCATCATCCCGGCCGGCAACGTCGCTGCGGTGCGGTTCACGATCAACGGTGTATACCGCGGCGAGACCCGGATCCAGCTCGAACACGTCAACCGGATCGGCCTGGACGCCGCACCGGACTGGCCATCCGGAAACGACAACGACGTCTACCGCGTCGACATCGAAGGCACCCCGAGCATCTCCCAGGAGACCGCGTTCCGGTTCACCGACGGTTCCGGTCGCGATGCCGCTGCCGCGGGCTGCCTGGCCACCGGACTGCGCGCGCTCAATGCCGTGCCTGCGGTGAATGAACATTTGCCCGGCTGGGTGACTCCACTGGATCTACCTCTGATTCCTGGGTTTGGCACCATTCGCTAGGTAACGCCCGCCGCGTCAAACGAGATGGAATACCGGATAGGGTCCTTCTCGAAACGGGGTGACATGGCTGACGGGATCGGGTTGTCGATCGGATCGACGAACCTCACAGCGGTAGTGGTGGGCCGCGCCGCGGTGACGCGGTCGCCGGTGCTGACGCTCTTCCCTCACCGGGCTCCCGAAGTGGGGGTACCCAGCGAGAACCCCAACCTGAACGAACGCGGTCTGATTCTCACCGACTTCGTCGAGCGGGTGGGCGACCCGGTCGGGATGCTGGCCCCTGACGGCTCGTCACACCGGGGCGAGGCCGCGCTGGCAGACGCCCTGGCGGCGCTGCTGCGCACGCTGACCGGAGGACGCCCGCCGGCCGATCCGATCGCGGTCACCCACCCCGCGCATTGGCGGCCCAACCAGGTCGAGGCGTTGCGCGCCGAACTCGCCGCCGTCGGCGGCTTCGGAGATCCGGCCCTGGTGCCCGACGCGAAGGCGGCGCTGGTCGCACTGCAGGACAACCCCGGGGTGCCCACGCGCGGTGTGATCGCGGTGTGCGACTTCGGGGGCAGCGGCACCAGCATCACCCTCGCCGACGCCGACCGGGGCTTTCAGCCGATCGCACCGACGATCCGGCACCCCGACCTGTCCGGCGACCTGATCGACCAGGGACTGCTCACCCACGTGGTGAACGACCTGTCGGCGGCCGGAACGATCGACCTGGCCAGCACATCGGCCATCGGGTCCCTGGGCCGCCTGCGCGCCGAGTGCCGGCGGGCCAAGGAGCGCCTGTCCACCGAATCCGTCACGGCACTGGTCGCCGAACTCCCGGGCCATCGCAGCGACGTGCGGCTGAACCGCAACGAACTCGATGACGTGATTGCCCAACCACTGCGTGAGTTCATGTCGGTCCTGCAGGGCGCGATTGAACGCACTGGGCTGCGCCCAGGCGAACTCGTCGCGGTGGCGTCCACGGGCGGCGGCGCCCGGATCCCGGCGATCACGACGACGCTGTCCGAACATCTGCGCGTACCGGTCATCACGGCGGCCCAGCCGGAGCTGACCCCGGCCATCGGCGGTGGTCTCATCGCGGTGCGCGGCACCGTGGAGGACGGGAAGACGGCCATGGCCCCGGCCTCCATCGCAGCGGCCCCGCCGACGCAGGCCGCGGCCCTGGTGGCGCCCGAACCTCCCGCCGCGCCACAGGCGTTGGCCTGGTCCGACGCCGAGAACGTGCCCGACGTCGCGCCGGTCGATGACTACCGGGTCGAAGAGTACGGCGACGACTACGGGGCCGACTTCGATACCGGTTTGGACGCTGCGGGTGGCGGACGGACCACGGCGCGACCGCAACTCGAGTTCGGTGAGCGGGAGCTGACCGAACGCGACGAGATCGCAGCCCGGCCCTGGTATCGGCGGCCGCCCGTGATCCTGGGTGCCGGCGCTGCCGCGGTGTTGGTCGGTGTTGTCGCGGTGTTGGTGAGCATCATGGGGAGTGACGAGCCCACCCGTCCGGCGTCCACCTCCAAGGCGGTGACGTCGAGCACCGCAGCCCCCGATGAGCAGGCGCCCGCAACGCCGGTCGACCAACCGGACAATGACCAGGCGCCGCAGACCGTCATCCGCGAGGCGCCGGCCCCGCACACCGTGACGCAGACGGTGGAGCAGCCGGCCCCCGAGGCGCCGCCGGTGACGGAAAACCCGCCGCCCGCCGAGACACCGCCCCCGCCGACGACCACGGAAGCGCCGCCGACGACCACCGAAGCGCCCGTCACCACCACGCAACCGCCGACCACCACGCAGGCGCCCACCACGACGCACGCACCGTGGAGTCCGACCGCCCCGTATCCGACGATCCCTGGCCTGCCATGGGTGCCGGCACCCGGTGGCGGTCACACCGGCGGCTGAGGCTCAGCGCGGAACCGACTCGGTATTGCCGTCACACGGTGGACCCCACAGGCCGCGATGCGCTTGTCGCGCTTCGTTTTCGGCCGCCGAGATGGCGTCATAGCGGGTGACGGGGCGGTGACCATACACGTAGGCGTGGGCCATCCCGGCCCGCGCGGCCTCCACTGAGTAATCCCAACCGTCGGCGCGGACCAGGTACGCCAGGGTGCGCCCATATCGATCGGTTCTGTCTTGAGTCGGATCGGGCTGAAGTGCCACCCGCTGTCCGACCATGTTCGACCTCGCGAACTCCGTCGCCTCCGGGCCCCAGCAGCCGACGGTGTAGCCGGGCTTCTTGGTCTCAGGCGTGTCGATACCCAGGATTCGCACGCGAAGTCGGCCCCGCACATCGTCGCGAATGTCGATGGTGTCGCCGTCGACCACTCGCAGCACCACTGCTGTCGTGGCGATGGGGTCGGCCGAGGCGGGCAGAGGGGTGATGAGGGCGAACAGGCACACTACGACACCGACAACGCGGATCGCGCTTGTCGATGCCATGACCCGCTAGGACTTCTTCTCGCAGGCGATGCCGTCACCGTCGCTGTCGAGGTGGGAGGCATAGCCGGGATCGTCCGTCGTCATGTTGGACTTGCCGTCCGCGTAGGCGTCTTTGCAGTAACGATACGGCGGGTCGGCCTGTGCCATGGGGGCCACACCGATGGCGCCGCCGATCAAGGCTGCTGCGAGGAGAAAGGCGCGAAACATGGGAACTCCCTTGTGATCTTGAATTGACGGTATCGTAAGTAAGCGCATCGTAGAATGTGCGAGCCCGTCGGAGGGTGCGTTTGCCGGGAAATCTCATCAGTTGCGCCCGGCAAGACTTGCCGACCGGACGCCTATCGACCGAGCGCGAGTGGCGTCGCCCGGATCAGCCTCGCGTGAGCGCGTCGATGGCCGCCGTCGCCTCGGAGGTGTAAGTGATGGAGCGGTCGAGTGTGGCCGCGGTGCGCAACGTAACGGCCAACGCGGCAGCGGCGAGGTCGACGAGGACCTCGATGTCCACGTCGCGGTGGGTGATGCGGTCGATCATCATCTCGTCGAGGAAACCGATCCAACCGTGCATGGCGATGCGCAGGCCAGGCGCGACGGGCTCGGCGATACCCAGGGCCGACAGGATGCGTTGAGCTCCCGACCATCGGAGGTGTTCGACGGCCGACTGATGTTCGGGATCGGCGCCCAGCGCCCCACGCAGCAGCGCGACGAAACTGCCCGAGTACGAATCGATGTGGGTGATATGGCTGCGCAGGGCATGGCGTAACTGATCTGCCAGGCTCGCACCCGGCGGTGCGGCGGCGGTCTGAACCGCAGCGATCTCCTCGGCGATCTCGTTCATCACCGCCAGATACAGGCCACGCTTGTTGGTGAAGTGGTGGGCGATCAAGCCGTAGGCCACACCGGCGTCCTTGGCGACCTGTGCCGTGGTGACCTGATCGTAGGGCCGTGTCGCGAAAAGTCTCCGGGCCGCATCGATGATGAGCTGATGCCGATCGGTCGACTTGGCTTGCGTGTTCACCGAATTGGCCCGGCCAGTGCGCCGCGGGTATCGACCCGCCGGCCGCCCACTGTGGCGAGCATCCGACCCAAGGCTGGAACCTCCAGGGGGATAAGCGAATAGCGTGGATGGACGACCCGGCGGGCGCCGCGCTCGAGCCCGCGGACGATGGCCGCTGCGGTGGACGCGGGCGCCACCGGCGGCAACGTCGGTGGCGGGGTGGTCTTCCACGGCAGCTCGTCGATGTCGCGCAGCGCTGTGTCGGTCGCACCGGGCACCACCTCCACCACCCGGATGCCGGTCCCGGCCAGCTCTAGCCGCAGCGACTTCGTCGCCTGGGCCAGAGCGGCTTTGGATGCGGAGTAATAACCGAGCAGGGGGAGTGGCACGGCCTGAACGGTAGAGGTGACGTTGACGATCACACCGGAATCGGCCGCGCGCATGGCCGGCAGCAGTGCGGAGGTGAGCGCCAGCGGGGACCAGACATTGACCTCGAAGACGGCGCGGGCGGCGGCCGAGTCAGCCACGAGCGATTGCGCTCCGGTCAAGTTGGTGCCGGCATTGTTGACCGCGATGTCCACCCCGCCGAGCGCATCCAGGGCCCGGCGGCCGAGTTCGACTGCGGAACCGGGGATGGCCAGATCGACGGGGAGTACGGCGGGGCGGGGCACTCCCGTGCCCGCAATCTCGTCGGCGAGGTCGTCGAGCAGATCCTTGCGGCGGGCCGCGAGCGCCAGCGTCGCGCCCCGCTGCGCCAGGGCCAGCGCCAGCTCGCGTCCGATCCCGCTCGATGCGCCGGTGATCACAGCCTTCGTGCCGGAAAGGTGGATTCCGCGGTGTCGCATGGTCTGGCTCCGCTCAGCCCGTGGGGATGTCGACCCGATGTGGACGATGTAGACCCACGGTGCCAGACTGACTGATAATCAGTCAAGGTCTGGTAGTGGCATCCCGAACGGCTGCCGACCAAGATGGACGGGTGCACAACGGCTGGCAGAAAACTGAAAACGGCGCGGGGAGCGTCTCGTGAGCACCGGCGCCGAAGTGGTGGTGAACCGGCTGCTGGCCGAGGGCGTCGACGTGTGTTTCGCCAACCCGGGCACCTCGGAGATGCATTTCGTGGCCGCGCTGGATGCCGCTCCGGCCATGCGTCCGGTGCTGTGTCTGTTCGAAGGCGTCGCCACCGGAGCCGCCGACGGATACGCCCGCATCGCCGGCACTCCCGCGGCGACCCTCCTACACCTCGGTCCAGGGATGGCCAACGGTCTGGCCAACCTGCACAACGCCCGGCGCGCGTTCACTCCGGTGGTCAACGTCGTCGGCGATCATGCGACCTACCATCAACCGCTCGACGCGCCGCTGGAGTCTGACATCGATGCGCTCGGGTACTGGACGGGCGGTTCGGTGCACCGGCCCGAATCGGCCGCCGACCTCGATGCCGCCGTGCACGGTGCGGTGCAGAGCGCGACTGGCACGCCCGGACGTGTCGCCACCCTGGTCCTGCCTGCTGACTACTCCTGGGGCAGCGCGCCGCAGAACACCTTGCCCGACACAGGTATCGGACATCCAGTCGGCGACGGACCGGCGGGCCTCCTGGATGTCGCCGGTGCGGCCGAGTTGCTGCGCACCCAGGGGGAGCGTGCGGTGGTATTGCTGGGCGGTGCTGCGACCCACGCGGAGGGTCTACGGGCCGCGGCGCAGATCGGCGCGGCAACCGGGACGCGCGTGCTGGTCGAGACTTTTCCGGCCCGGCTGGCCCGCGGACGGGGCGTACCGCCCATCGAGCGGCTCGGCTACCTGGCCGAGCAGGCCACCCAACAACTCTTCGGGGCAACGCATCTGGTGTTGGTCGGCGCGAAATCGCCGGTGTCGTTCTTCGCCTATCCGGGCAAGCCGAGTGTGCTGGTGCCCGAAGGTGCCGAGGTCTGTGCTCTGTCGGTGCATGAATTGGCCGCACTGGCAGACGAATTGGGCGGTGAACTACCCGCCCCGCCGCCGCCCGTCCCGACCGAGTTGCCCACCGGCCCGCTCAATCCACAGAACCTGGCGCAGGTGATCGCGGCGCTACTGCCGGAGAACGCGATCATCTCCGACGAGGCCAACACCAGCGGCGTGTTTCTGCCGGCGGCCACTGCAACCGCTCCGCGCCACGATGTCCTGACCCTGACCGGCGGCGCCATCGGACAGGGCCTGCCGGTCGCGGTGGGAGCCGCAATCGCCGCGCCGGACCGACCGGTCATCGCCCTGCAGTCCGATGGCAGTGCCGCATACACCATTTCGGCCCTGTGGACGATGGCCCGCGAACAGCTCGACGTCACCGTGGTGATCCTGAACAACCACGCGTATGCCATCCTGCAGCTCGAGTTGTTGCGGGTGGGGACTCAGGCCAACGGGGAACGGTCGCGTTCACTGCTTGATCTGAGTCGTCCGGACATCGACTTCGCCTCGATAGCACAGGGATTCGGAGTTCCGGCCACCCGGGCCACCACGGCCGACGAGATTGCCGACCAGTTCCGCGCGGCGCTGGCGGAGCCGGGACCGCATCTGATCGACGCGGCCCTACCGGCCTGGTCGCCGGTTTGATCACTGGCTCGGCCGGCGCTTCTCCAACACCACCGCGGCGATCGGGATGCGCATCTCCTCGGGCTCGGCGGACAGCCGCGCCGCGATGCCCGCATGCAGCCGGTCGTAGAACACCGGCAACCGGTCGAGGCCACCCTCGAGCGTCGCCCCCAGATCGGCGAATGCCGTGAACTTGAGGAAGTCGGCCCAGCGAGTGCCGAAAGCGCCTGCGTCCCTGTCGCTGCGGTAAGCATTGAAGATTCGGTCCTCCGCCTCGATCAGTTCGACGTGCTGGATCTCAAGCCGCTCGAACCGCCCCGACGGGGCGAACGGTGCGGTGAAATCCACGGCACGCCGTCCCGCGATCGGCAACGACATCCGCGTCGCCTCCTCGGCGCTCACCACACCGGTGGCAATCAGCTCGGTCAGCGCACCGACGACGGCGCGGAACAGCGGGCGGTAGCCCAAATCACCGTCGTCGTCCACTGCCGTCGTCAACACCACCAGGCGACCACCCGGACACAGTTCGCGGCCGCGGAAGGCGATGAACTCGTGCCAATCGTGAGCTGCCTGCCTGGCATAGGCGGCGCGCACCTGCTCGTCGTTGCTGTAGGCCGCGATGACGTGGTCGGCGACCGGCATCGGCACCTTGCTCAGTCGTGCTACCGCCCAGGCCGACCAGCCCAGGTGCACGCTGTTCGACGGCAGGATCTGGCTGTAGAACGACCGGCCGATCGCCGAACTGAAGGTGGCCGAATCCCTGTACCGATAGGACTCCGGATCCTCCTCCAGAATCCGGAACATCGTGGAGAAGTCGTTGTCGGCGACATCGGTGTGCGTCACCAGAATCGAGTGCTCGGGTCGGGTGCGGCTGCGCACCGCCGCGATGGCGGCGTTGATCGGTTGCATCGAATTGTGCGCGGTGCCGGCTCCGTAGTCGGCGATGACGACGGGTTGAGGCGCTGCCGGGATCGGTACCGTGTGCGCCGCGAGCTCGAGAAGCTTGATCGCCGAACTCATTCCGGCGGTGTGCGGGCGGGGTGTGGCTCGGCGCGGCCTGGCCATGATCAGGTTCGCCGTCGCCGACGCAGCAGCAGTCCGATGAGTACGCCCATGACGAAAATGATGACCAAGATGAACCACATCGGCGACTCGACGGTCACCCAGAGCACGTGTACACCCACCCGATCACGGTTCTGCGCGACGAAGATCGCGGCCAGGGCGACCAAGATCAACGCCACCCAATAGCGCAGCGCCAACCGGCGTGCCGGTCGGGCGGTCTCGGTGCTCTGCGTGTCGTCGCGAGGCATACCCCGACGGTAACCCGCTACCGACCGGCTATGACACACTTCGGCGATGAGTAACGGAGGGGGCGCCCCGCGGACGGCGATCATCGTGTCCGTCGTCGCCTTGGTGATCGGTGTTCTCGGCATCATCGCGTCGGTGATGGTGAACGCGTTCGTCATCGCAGATGACGATGCCTACGGCGAGGTGCCGATCCCGGGCTCGGCGAGTTTGGAGTTGCCCGCCGGCGACGTGGACATCGCCTACCGCGCCACGACCCTCACCGTGGGCGGCAAGGGGGTGATGGTGCCTCCGATCCAACTGGCCATCACCCCGCCGGCCGGAGTGGCCACACCGCTCATCACCGACTCGATGAGCAGTTCATCGAAGACCAACCGGGAAATCACGGTGCGGGTCTTCACCGCCCACATCAAGGAGGCAGGGACCTACCGTATCGACGCCAAGGCCTCGGTCTTCGAGTCTCAGAATCCCAGGCTGACATTCGGGCACAGCAGTCCCTACTACTGGGTGATGTGGCCTTTCATCGGGATGACGGTGCTGGCCGCTGTCGCGCTCGGCCTGTCGATCATGTGGAGCCTCCGTTCGGGGAAGCGGCCGACTCCGCCACCCAGCTACCCGCCGACGTACGCACCGACCGGCACCCCGACGTACACCCCGACATATTCCGGATCCCAGGTTCCCGACGATCAGGCCGTCCGGCTCGAACAGCTCAAAACCATTGCTGCCCTGCGTGATACCGGTGCACTGACCGAGGTCGAGTTCGAAGCGGAGAAGCGCCGGATCCTGGGGAGCTGAGGCTAGGCGGCCCGCGTCACCAGGCCGGAGCGCTGGAAGGATCCGACCGGCACGAACCGCTCCAGTAACGCGTCAGCCGGCTCACCGGAGAACTCGGTGATCAGCTGCTTGGCGGCGGCCACCGAGTCGAGACGTTCGACCGGCCTCGGATCATTCAGCAGCCCATAGAGTTTCGAGGCGAACCGCGGGCTGCCCTGCGCCGCCGCGAAGAACAGGTTGCCGTACTCGGCCAGCTCGGGATCGGACAGGAACAACCGGGTGACCAGTTGCGCGGCCCGTGCCCGGTCCGCATAGAAATCCTCGAATGCGTTGCGCAGCCAAGCCTCGTCGAACGGTCCGTCATGTTGGGCTGCCTTGCGCACCAGTACTGCGGCCTGTATCAGGCCGCCTTGTGCGCCCTGACCGGCGATCGGATCGTAAGACACCGCGGTATCGCCCAGCGCGGCCACTGGATGACCACTGGCGGTGCGGCCCACCCCGCCACGCACCACCTGGGTGACGGCGCCTTTGAGCCACGAGTGCGGATCGGCCTCGATGGTCCTGAGCTCACCGACTTCGGGCAGGTCCCAGTCGATGAAGTCGCGGTGCAGGGCGGTGACGATGTCGAGCGCGGATTGCGCGTCGTGGGCGCCGGCGAACCGGTGCTCCCACTCGCTACCGGGGCGGGCCCAGCCCAGGAACGCCCAGGTCGGTCCGGCATCCTTGTGCAGGTACCCACCCCACCAAGCCTCGCCCTGATCGGAGACCACAGTCAAGGCGCTGTGGCGGCCCCCTGCGCCGCTGCGGTGGGCGAAAACCTCAGGACCGTAGGGTAAACCGGTCAATGTCACCGTCAACAGGCTGCGCTGCGGCCGATCGTAGGCGGAGCGCTCGGCGTCGACAGGAAACAGGGACGACAACCCACCGCGGCCGGTCGCAACCAGCGTGAGGTCGACACTCGCGGCGATCTCGTCCAGGCGCACCGGGTCTACAGCCTCGACCACGAACGTTCCGCCGCGCTGCTGGAACAAGGTGAGCCGATCATCGGCCTTGAGCCGGGTGTCCACCGCGAGCCCGACGAAGCCGTCGAAGTCGACGTCAAAGGCGATCTCCTCCGACCGGTCCGGACCGGAACCGTCCACCACGCGCACACTTTCCCCGGTCAAGGTCGGGGCGGTGGCCAGATAGGTGTTCAGACCCAGCGACTCCTCGGCCCGCTGGGCCTCCCCGAAGATCAGCGCGGTGCCGGTGGCCGGAACGTCATCACGCAAACTGCGTTGATCGCGGTCGTTGTAGAGGGTGACCGCAAATCCGTTGTCCAGCAGCCCGAGGGCGGCCGTCACGCCGGTTTGTCCCGCACCGATCACCGCTGCGGTCCGCCCATCTGAACTCGTCATGGGTGCCACTATGGGCGGGTCGACGCCTGCCGGTAAGGAACTGGCTCAGCGTGATCGCAACCTCTCTACCCGGGGGTGTTGCCGATCATAGACAGCAAGGGGTCGGCGGGACCGATGTCGAGGGTGCATTCGCTGGGCCGTGGATCCGGCACGAAAGCCCAGAACATCGCTCCTGCGGCCCCGAATGCGTGCATCTTTTCGATGGCCCCGCCGAGGACCTGTTTCCGCTCACGCAGCGATGCACAGGAACCTGCCTCCATGCCGATCTCGGCGGCAAACAACGGCTTACCTACGGCACGGGTTTGCGCGACGCGGCGTTGTAGCCCGTCGTAAGGGTCTCCGGGCAGATAGTCCATCTGCTCGTAGTAGTGGTACTCGAGCACATCGACGCCGGGGGAGGCGGCCACCATCTCGAACTCGTCTCCCGCCGACCCGCACTGCCCACCGCCGGCGTGACCGCTGAAGATGATGGCGCCAGGATCCAATTCGCGAATCCGGGCCCCGGAGATGTCCAGGAACGCGCGCAGTGTTTCCGGGGCGGTGGCATGGCAACTGCGCTTGGTCCAATGGCAGGTGTGATCCAGGCAGTAGGACGGTTCGGGTTCACCCACTGCCGTCCACCCGGCAACCGATGGCGAGCCGCCCCAGCGCTTGACGGCGGTGTCCAGCCACGCAGTGAACGTCATCGGTAGACCGTGCGAGACCTCGGTGCGCCAGCCGCCCGCGTACCAGTCGTAATCCTTGAAATAGTCGTTCTCGCAACCGCCGTCGTCACTGGTGAGCACAGCGATCAGGAGTTGGCCGTGACGCTCGGCTGCCCGGAACACCGCGTCCAGCGCGGTGAAATCGAGCTGTCCGGTGTATTTGTTCACCGCGAAGCTGGAGTAGGCGTTGAACCGCGTCACCGAATGCGCCGGCAGGCTGCCGAAGTACGCGTCGAGATCAACCTGTGCGCCGCATCCAGCATTGACAGACCAGTTGGTGGCCAGCTGGTAGGCGTTGATGCCGATCGGCCACACCGGTTTGCCATCGAGGGTGAGCGACGTTCCCGAGACACCCAGCCGCGGAATGGCTGCCTGGCCGGTGGTGGGCTGGGCGGTCGTGCCGGGCAGTGGCGGCATCGGCTCGGGCGGCGAAGGCGAACAGGCCATCGAGACCAGCAGTGCCACGCAAAGCAACACCGCGGTGCGAACTGGCCTGTCGACCATTGAGTCAGGGTATCGACTCGCTTCCCGCCGCAAGGGCTAATGCCCGCGTGCAACCCATTCGTCGTAATGGATGATCTCGTCGCCGATGGTGGTGGTGTCTCCGTGTCCGGTGTAGACGACGGTTTCTCCGGGCAGCATCCCCAGTCGCTTGGAGATGGAGTCCAGGATCGTCGGGAAGTCCGAGAACGACCGACCGGTGGCACCCGGGCCGCCCTGGAACAGGGTGTCGCCGGAGACCACCGCGCCCAGTTCGGGGATCGACCAGCACACCGAGCCGGGGGAGTGTCCGGGGGTGTGCAGGGCGTGCAGTTCGAGGCCGCCGGCCTTCAGCACGAGACCATCCTCGACCGTGCGGAAGTCGTTGTCGGGGTGCACGACTCGCCACAGCATCTCGTCGGCGGGGTGCAGCAGCACCGGTGCGTCCAGTGCCTTGCCCAGTTCGGGCGCAACGGTGATGTGGTCGTTGTGGCCATGGGTGCAGACCACTGCGACGACGTTGCGGCCGCCCACGGCTTCGATGATCGGGGCGGCGGTGTGGGCGGCGTCGAACACGATGACGTCACTGTCATCCCCGACGAGCCAGATGTTGTTGTCGACGTCCCAACTGCCGCCGTCGAGTTCGAACTTGCCGCTGGTGACTACCCGCTGGATTTGCGAAGGCCCGCTCATTTCTTCAACACCACCACCGAGCGCAGCACCTGTCCGGCGTGCATCTTGTGGAACGCATCCTCGATCGCATCCAGCCCGATGCGCTCGGAGACGAACTTCTCCAACGGCAGCCGGCCCTGCAGGTACAGCGAGATCAGGGTGGGGAAGTCACGTTCGGGCAGGCAGTCGCCGTACCAGGAGGACTTCAACGACCCACCGCGGGAGAAGAAGTCGACCAGCGGCATCTCCAGCGTCATGTCCGGGGTGGGGACACCGACCAGCACCACGGTGCCGGCCAGATCGCGCGCGTAGAACGCCTGCTTCCAGGTTTCGGGGCGGCCGACCGCGTCGATCACGACGTCGGCACCGAACCCGTCGGTCAGGTCCTGGATGGTCTTCACCGCGTCGAGCTCACGGGCATTGATGGTGTGAGTGGCCCCGAACTCGCGGGCCCAGTTCAGCTTCTTGTTGTCGGTGTCGACGGCGATGATCTTCTTGGCGCCGACCAGGGCGGCACCGGCGATCGCCGCGTCTCCCACACCGCCGCAGCCGATGACGGCGACGGTGTCGTCTCGGGTGACCGCACCGGTGTTGATCGCCGCGCCGATGCCGGCCATCACACCGCAGCCCAGCAGGCCGGCCACGGCCGGGTCGGCCTCGGAATCGACCTTGGTGCACTGGCCTTCGTGGACGAGGGTCTTGTCGGCGAACGCGCCGATACCCAGCGCCGGGGTGAGTTCGGTGCCGTCGGTCAACGTCATCTTCTGCGCAGCGTTGTGGGTGTCGAAGCACAGGTGCGGGCGGCCACGTTTACAGGCGCGGCATTCCCCGCACACCGCGCGCCAGTTCAGGATCACGAAGTCGCCGGGCTCGACGTGGGTCACACCTTCACCGACGGATTCGACGGTGCCGGCGGCTTCGTGGCCGAGCAGGAACGGGTATTCGTCGTTGATGCCGCCCTCGCGGTAGGTCAGGTCGGTATGACACACGCCGCAGGCGATGATGTCGACCACCACCTCACCGGGACCCGGATCGGGGATGACGATGTCGACCAGTTCGACCGGCTGACCTTTGGACCGAGAAATCACACCACGCACCGTCTGGCTCATGCCTATAACCTAATGCAAACCGGACAGGTGTCCAATTAGTGGCCGGATCTCGTCGTCCACTGAATCTCGGCCCGGTGGAGCGTCCGCGCGTTACCGTGGGTTGTGGTCGACGATCGAACCCAACTGCTCGTGGTCGCACGCTCTGCGTATCAGCGAAATGACTGGCGTACCAGCTACGAATCCTTCAGCCGAGTCGACGGCGTGCTGTCCCTCGACACCGACGATCTTGCCGTGTACGCCGCGGCGGCCTGGCGGCAGGGTCATGGCCGCGAATCGGTGCGGATCAACGAACAGGTACACACCCGGCTGCTGCGCACCGACCAGGTGCAGGCCGCGATGAAGGCGGCCGAACTCGGCCTGGCCTGGTTGGCTCGCGGTCACGTGTCGCTGGCCGGCAGTTGGGGGCAGCGGGCGCAGATGCTGCTGGACGGCGTCCCGGAGACCACCGCGCACGGTTACCTGGCATACCTACTCGCGGCGACGGCGGTCGATACCGGCGACAACGACCGATTCGGCGCTGAGACGCGGCGGTTGTCCGTCCTTGCAGAGAACTTGGACGACGCCGCCTTGGCCACACTGGCGCGGGCGCTCGGCGGGGTGGCGGCCGCCGCTGCAGGCGATCCGGCCGGTTACCAGGCGCTCGATCAGGTGCTGCTGCCGGTGCTCGATGAGCCGGTGCCGGTGGAATGGGCGGCAGATGTGTACCGCCGGGCGTTGAGCCTGGCGCACCGCCAGGGCGCAGGTGATCGGTTGACGTCGTGGACGCAGTCGATGCAGCAGTGGTGTGAGGCCACCGAACCGGACTCATCGGAGTCGGCTTACCGCGCGGTCCTCGACGTGCACCGGCTCTCGGCGGTTGCGAACCCCGATCCGGGGGAGTTGGTCCGGCGGGTGGTCGGACTGCGTCGCCTGGTCGCCGACGTGGATGCGGTGGCGGCGAGCATGGTCGAGGAGTTGCTGTCCCGGAGTCTGGGGCGTGCCCGATAGATTTGGTGTCGATGAGCGCCGCCGAAGTCCTCCGCGTTATCGATACCTGGCCCGTCGAGACAGCGGCTGCTGC
Source organism: Mycobacterium shunyiense (assembly GCF_058270075.1). Taxonomy (NCBI): domain Bacteria; kingdom Bacillati; phylum Actinomycetota; class Actinomycetes; order Mycobacteriales; family Mycobacteriaceae; genus Mycobacterium; species Mycobacterium shunyiense. The sequence goes on from NZ_JBZDPU010000016.1 coordinate 54,443, forward strand.
AGTGGTCGGCCCCTCGGGTGTGATGGCCGGCCATGGCGATCTGGACAAACCCTTCACGTTGGCCTCGGTGACCAAACCGCTCGTCGCCCGTGCCGCGCAGATCGCGATCGAAGAGGGCGCGGTCGAACTCGACACTCCGGCGGGCCCGCCCGGTTCGACGATCCGGCACCTGTTGGCTCACGCCTCGGGCGTGTCGATGCGCTCGGCCGAGGTGCTCGCCAGGCCGGGGCAGCGTCGGATCTATTCGAACTATGGATTCGAACTGCTGGCGCGTGCTGTCGAGGATGCCGCCGACATCGAGTTCGCCAGCTATCTGACCGAGGCGGTCTTCGCGCCGCTGCAGATGACCAAGTCCACTCTGTTGGGCGGGACGCAGGCCGCCGGGTTCGGCGGTGTATCGACCGTCGGGGATCTGGCGGCATTCGCCCGGGAGTTGCTCCGCCCGGCGTTGGTGTCGCAGCAGCTGCACGACGACGCGGTGACAGTGCAGTTTCCCGGGATCGACGGGGTGTTGCCGGGCTTCGGGGTGCAACGGCCGAACGACTGGGGGCTGGGCTTCGAGCTCCGGAACGGAAAATCGCCGCACTGGACGGGGTCGGCGAACTCCGCGCGCACGTTCGGGCATTTCGGCCAGTCGGGGACGTTCCTATGGGTCGATCCGGCCGCTGACCTGGCCTTGGTGGTGCTCACCGACCGCGACTTCGGCGACTGGACCTACCCGCTGTGGCCTGCGATATCTGATGGAGTGCTGAGAGAAAACGGGACACACTAGCGCAACACTGGCCACACAGGGCACAATAGACACGCGCGGCACACACAACTGCATGCTCGATCGGAATACCAGGCCGTTGGGGAAGACGTCCCTCGTATCCGAAGGAGTAGCAGATGCGTGCGTCGAACCAGTTCGCCGACGCGGCGACGGGCGTGGTGTATGTCCATGCCTCACCCGCGGCGGTATGCCCGCATGTTGAGTGGGCGTTGTCGTCGACCCTGTCGGCGCGGGCGAACCTCAAGTGGACGCCGCAACCGGCCATGCCCGGCCAGTTGCGCGCGGTGACCAACTGGGTTGGGCCCGTCGGCACCGGGGCGCAGTTGGCCAATGCCCTGCGCTCCTGGTCAGTGCTGCGCTTCGAGGTGACCGAGGACCCCAGTGCCGGGGTGGACGGGCACCGCTGGTGCCACACCCCCCACCTCGGTCTGTGGAGCGGTGCGATGAGTGCCAACGGTGATGTGATGGTCGGTGAGATGCGGCTGCGTTCCCTCATGGCCGGCGGCGCCGACATGCTGGCAGCCGAACTCGACACCGTGCTGGGTACCGCATGGGACGAGTCGCTCGAGCCCTACCGCAACGGCGGCGACGGCGCCGAGGTGTCCTGGCTGAACAGGGGCGTGGGGTAGCTCGTCAGCTACGCGCCCAAAGGCAGTAGCCGCTGAGCTTCGTCGTGAACATGTGGTCGCTGACCTCGATCGTCAGCGACTGGCCCGGGTCTGCGCTGAACGTCTGCGGCTCCGACGTCCTGCCTGCGCCCAGGACATCCACAACTTCGGCGCCACAATGGGCCTCGGCAGTCTGCGGGGTCCCTGTCCAGGTGCCCGCCCGGGCTTCCGGGTTTCGCCTGCCCTGCCCGTGCAGGATCACCTCGGGCCCGGCGGTCAGCCAGCGATCCGACGAGGGATAGGGGCCGCCGAACGTCTGCCAGCTCCCGGCCGTGCACTGCAACAGACGCCGGTTGTTGCCGGTCTGTGCGGGATCGGCAGGGGTCAGTGCCCCGTCCAGGTTCTCGGCGCACGACGAGTCTGGTTGAGGCGCCGTGGTTTCGGACGGTCCCTGCGGCACCGGCTCGGGGTCGGCGTGCGCACAGGCACTCGTGCTGAGTGCGGCAACCACGGTGAGGGCCGCCGCACACAACGCGAACGTTCGAGACATCCGGCTACACCGAGACCGTCTTCATCGTGGACAGGTCGGTCTGCATCAACCGGACGTTGTAGTCACCCCAGTAGGAAAGGTTGTAGTACAGGTACTGCGAGTTGTCCTCCACGACATTGCCGTTGGCGTCGACCTTGTTGAAGTAATCGGTGCCCGACATCGGGTGGACCATGGGCGCATACATGCCGGTGTTGGACGTCAGGTTGTTGTTCACCAGCGTCGTCGTATCCGACCATTCACCCTGCGGTGAATCCGACACCCGCATCACGACGTTGTTGCCGCCATCGGTGTAGAGCACGACGTACTTGCCCAGATACTCGTTGTACTGCACCGACATCTCGCTGACATTGCCGCCCGTGGGCAGCCCGCCGACCCAGATGCCGTTGGCGATCTTGGTGAACAACCCGAGGGTGAAGAAGTCCGCCACCTTGTAGAGCGTCGGCAGGAAATCGGTGCTGCTGGAGCCGAACACCGGAGCCGCCGCCGACGGATCACCCGTCACCCACTGCCCGGCGCCGCTGGAATCCTCACCCGAGAAGTACTCGTAGGCATCCAGGTTGCCGATCTGATCCTTCTGCACCCGGGCCACGTACGCCGAACCCTGCCTGCCCGAAGGAGTCCCGTACACGTAGACGTACGGGTCGGTCGGGTCGTCCGACATCACCAGCGCATTCTGCTGGAAATGCTCGTCGCCCGGGACGTAGGCCGGTCCGGCTCGGAACCAGCCCGACGAGCGCACGGTGTCGCGGTCGACGGTCCAGGTCTTGCCGCCGTCGTCGGAGTAGGCGATCGCGGAGTAGTTCGTGGTCCAGCTGCCCGGGTTGTCCCAGGTGCGGACCGACATCACCGTGGCGTACTGCCGGTAACCGCCCTCGGCGCCGGGGTTTTCGATCGCGATGGCCGACGTCGGGATCATCGTGTAGGTCTGGCCGAACAGTCCGTTGAGGCCGCCCGGGTCGTAGATGATCTGCGTGGCGCCGGCCGGGGCGCCCCCGGTGCCGTACCACTGATGAGTCCCGCCGGGGTCGCCTGGATACTGCGCCCCGGCATTGATCACCGCACCGTTGAATTGCAGACCATCGGACAGATCGGTGTCGATCGTGCGAAACAGTACGTTGTTGCGCCAGTCGCCGGCCATGCCGGGCTCGCTGTAGGTATCGCCGAACAGCGTGTAGATGACCGGTTTCCCGGTCACCGGGTCGGTGTAGCCGCTGTTCCACATGATGCCCAGGTCGGTCCCCGCGACGTACCAGTGGTCGGTGACGCCGGGGCCGGTGACCCACCCGAGCTTGGAGGTGTAATTCGCCAATGACGACGGGACCTGGGGTTTGGGCGTCAGGTCATCGGTCTGCACCGCGGCATTGGGGGCGGCGGCCGCCATCGGCTGGATCTCGCCCTCGGCGACCACCGATGCGGCGTCGTTGGCCGACACCACGCGCGAAGCGACCGGATTGATCGACCGCTCGAATTCCCTTCGTGTCCAAGCCATCATGGCCCACAAAGCGGGGGACTGACCAGGTGCGACGGGGCTGCTACCCGCACCGAACGGCGACAGCCCCGCGACGCTCAGCAGGGCCGAGACAACCGGAGGTGCGCTGACCTTGGATGCGGTGGCCGGCGCAGCCGGGACGACGGTCTTCTCCGGCACGATGTCGGGGATAGCGGGGATGTCGAACTTCGCGACCTCGGTGCCCAAGGCGGAGACGACGTCGTGATTGCGCTGGTTGATGTTCTCGGCAACCTCGTTCAGACGTACCACCACCGTGTTGGTGTTGGGGCGTTGCGCGCGCTTCAGCGTCGGTGCAGACGTCGCCGCGTCCGCGGCGGTCCGCGTGCTGTCTGTCTTCGTGCTGATGTCGGCCTTGTTGCCGGTCTCGGGCACATTGGTGAGTGTGCCCTGAATCTTGCTCCGGGCCTTGGTGGTCCGGTTTTTCAGCGGGCTGCGAGCGGTGTCCAGGCGGCTCTGCGTTTGCTTGATCGTGTCGCTGACATCATTCAGTCCCGACTCGACGTCCTTGCGGATCCGCTCGCCGATCTTCGACAGTGCGCCGGACGGAGTCGTGGCCGGCTTCTTGATCGTCGATGGTTTGCTCGGGTTCTTCTTTGTCCCCGAGCTTGGGGTGGAACCGTCGGAGCTGCCCGTCGTCGATTTGCCGGGATCACCGGACCCGCCGTCGGCCCAGGCGATTCCGGTCCCGGAAGTCAATGCTGTGCCGATGCCGAGAGCAACGGCCAGCGCGCCGACGCGGCCGATGTATTTGGTCGATTCCATGACGCTCCGTACCAGTCCACTCCACTCAGAACCCCGACCCAGACGAAACGTACCGCGTGCCGTTCACGGTGTCGGGCAAACACGCCGATTCGCCGAGAGTGGGGCGGCACTGCGAAGTCCCGCCGTCACCTGATCCGGTAGTGGGCGGGGTCCGGCGCGGACAACATGCGCGTGAGGGTAGCCCGGTCGAACGGCCACAGGTCGATGGTTCCGGCGTCGGTGAAGTACCACGAATTGCATCCGGTGTTCCAGACCGTCGGCCCGAGCGCATCGGCGACGGCGGCGTTGAACTCGTCGGTGGCCTCTTCGGTGACCTCGACCTCGCAGAGTTCGCCGTTCTCAAACCGCTTGAGCCAGGCCACGATGTAGCCGGCCGTGCACTCGGCCGAGTACTGCAGCGGGATCGACCCCGTCGGTGAGTTCGGGCCCAGCACGGTGAACAGGTTCGGAAACCCGGGAATCGTCGTCATGCGGTACGCCCGTGGGCCCTTGACCCATGCCTCGTCGATGGTGATCCCGTCGCGGCCCACGACGGTCATCGGTCGCATGTAGTTGTGTGCCTGGAAACCTGTGGCCAGCACCGCGACATCGACGTCGTGGTGCGTGCCGTCGGCGGTGCGGATACCCGTCGGGGTGAATTCCTGGATGGGATCGTCGACCAGGCTGGCGTTGGGGCGCTTGATGGCGCGGTAGTACGTGCCCGAGACCACTTGCCGTTTACACAGCGGTTCATAGTCCGGAGTGAGTTTGGCCCGGAGCGTACGGTCACGGACCTGGGCGGCCAGGCTCCACCGGGCGTAGGACTGCACCAGCTTGCGCCGCCACGAGGGCGTGGTGACGACGTCGGCGAGGATGTTGGATCCCCACTGCAGACGTCGGAAGAGAAAGTCGTGCCATCCCGGCCGCCGATGCAGGACCTTGGCGAGCACCGACGACTGCCGTAGCGACATCGGTGCCCACAGGATCCACTGCGGGGATCGGGCGAAGTGCAACAGTGTGCGGGCCTTGGGTTGCAGCGCCGAAACCACCTGCACGCCGGTCGATCCCGTACCGATGACGGCGATGCGTCGACCGTCGGTCTCCACTTCCGGATCCCACCGGGCGGTGTGCACGATCTGCCCGCCGAAGGTGTCCATGCCGGGAATGTCGGGTATCGACGGATGATGCAGCACCCCGGTGGCGCAGATGACGAAGTCGGCCGTCAGGGTGTCGCCGTCGGCCGTCGTGAGTGTCCATGCCGTGGCGGTGCTGTCGTAACGCGCCTCGGTGACTTCGGTGTCGCACCGCAGATGGGCGTCGAGTCCGAACCGTTCCATGACATCGCGGTGATAGCGCTGAATGTCCTCACCGGTGGCCCAGATGTGGCTCCAATCCGGTTTCGGTGCGAACGAGAACTGGTAGATCTGCGACGGTACGTCACAGGTGAGTCCCGGATAGCGGTTCCAGTGCCAGACGCCGCCGACGTCCGAACCTTTTTCCAGGATGGTGAAATTCGTGAATCCGGCTTGCTGAAGTGTGTAGGCGGTGGCGATTCCGGCCATCCCCGCGCCGATGATGACGATGCGGACTTCGCGGCTCATCGAGCCTCCTCGCTGACGGCGAGCGCCCGCCGGACGGTGGTGGGTGCGGTGAGCATCGATGCCTCGAACGCCGACTGCCGCCGGTCACGGCGCATGAAGTGGGCACCCAGGCCTGCGAGATCTGCCGCATCGGGCCGGACGAGGACGACCTGCGTGCCACGCGCCCGCACTGCCGCCACTTCGCGGTCCAGGCCCACCGACATCGGCCGGCGCAGCAGACCGCGCTCCAGCCTTCCGCCGAGTCCCGGTGCGCGCGTTCCCGGTTCGGAGGCCATGGGAGTGATCACGCAGATGATCTCGGCTTCCTCGGGGCCGATCAGATCGACCGATGCCGTCGAGGCGGCGCCACCGTCGACGAAGTTCCTGCCGTCGATCGAGACCGGTGGCATCCAGCCGGGGACCGCCCAGGATGCGCGTAGGGCTTCCCCTGCGGTGGCCTGCGGCGCACCTGGCGCTCCGAAGACGACCCGCTCGCCGCGCTGGTAGTCGAACGCGACCATCCGGGCACCGGGGTGTCGCATCCAACCTGTGCCCTCGGAGAATCCGTCGGCAAGGCGCTGCAACCAGTCGGTGTTGCCTCGACCGACAGGGGCGATACCGGTGGCGGCGGCGAGACCCTTTTGGCTGACGAGCAGCCGGGGGTTGAGCAGGCGGGGCACAGGAATCGGCGGCAGGCTGGGTGGTGTGTCCGCGATGTGGCGACGCAGGCGCTCATCGGTAGAGGTGCCGCGCTGCATCGAGATCAGATCGTCCACCGTGGCACCGCCGCCGAGCATCGTGACAAGCTCGGCTCCTGCCGAGGTGCCCTGCAGCACGGCAGCGTCGCGCGGATCCCATCCGGTTGCTTCGGCCAGTGCATGCAGCGCCGCGACTGTCCACGCCCCTCCGATGGTCCCACCGCAGCCGATCGCCAGTGCCTTGGTCATGGTGTCACCTCGGAATCGGACTGTGCGGCATGTGCTTTCGACTGCCGGTCGAGACGCTGCTGGTAGCTGGATCGGCCGCGCGCGTCGAGGGCGGTCAGAGCGCGACGGTCGTCGATCCTGGCACGCACCGCGCTCTGGAGCGCTTCGGGTACCAACGCGTCCACCAGGGCCCATCCGGGAGCGACCCAACCCGGCACCGACGTGCGGGCGGCGTGAGTGCGGACAGTCTTGAGGATCGTGCGCGCGACGTCATCGGGATCCACTGTGGGAAGGCCGTTGCCGAGCTGTACGCCCGAGGTGAGTTCGGTTCGAACCGCCGACGGCAGCACTGCCGACACGGTGACCCCGGTGCCCGCGTACTCGCGCCGTGCGGCCAATGACGCGCCGAGTGCGGCGAACTTGCTGGCGTTGTAGGTCACCATGCCGGGGATCGGGATCATGCCCGCCATCGACGCGACATTGACGACGTGACCGCGACCGCGGGCCACCATCGACGGGACCACGGCGCGCATGCCGTTGAGGACGCCACGAACGTTGACGTCGAGGATCAGGTCAGTGGTGGACTCCGGTTCGGCATCGAAGGCTCCGAGGGGCATGACCCCGGCGTTGTTGACCAGGATGTCGACGCGGCCCGATTCCCTGATGACGTCGGAGACGAAACCCTCCCACGACGACCGCTGCGTGACGTCGAGGTAGGCCGCCCGGCAGCCGGGGATACCGGCCACGGTCGTCGCGGCCACATCGCCGTCGACATCTCCGATCCATACCGTGGCGCCACGGGCCGAGAACAGCTCTGCTGTCTTGGCGCCGATGCCCCGCGCCCCACCGGTGATGATCACCACCGCGCCGTCCACCGGCGCTTGCCGCTGTGAAAACCGCACGTCATGCCTCCCCTGAAGTCGCTTCACGACCGTTCGGATACTGACGGTATCTGAATACTTTGAGTTAAATCAATACCCGAAGTCTCCTGCGCTCTATCATCAGCGCATGCCGCGGCTGACCAGGGCTCAACGCCAGGAACAGACGCGGGCCGAGCTGTTGCAGGCCGCCAAAAAGCGCTTCCTGAGCCACGGGTATGCCGCCACGAGCCTCGAAGACATCGCCGACGACGCGGGCTTCTCCAAGGGCGCCGTGTACTCCAACTTCGGCAGTAAACCCAACCTCTGCCGCGACGTCCTCGAGCTGATCCATCGCGAGAAGTTCGCCGAGATGGCCGAGCTCGCGATATCAGATGCCGAGTTGGACACCCGCGTGGAGGCGTTGAGCGCCTGGCTGGAGCGCACCGCAGGCGACGTCGGCTGGACCATGCTCGAACTCGAATTCGCGGTCCTGTCGCGGAACAATGCCGAGCTGGCCCAGATGATCACGGCGTTGCGCAACGAGGCCGCGCAGATGGTCATCGACGTAGTCAGGTCGATGTCTGCCGAGTTGGGCCTCACCGAAACGCAATTGGTGAACAGCGACGTGGCAGCGAGCCTCGAGGATCTCGGCAGTCTGCTGCTCAGCGCCGGGATCGGCCTCGGTATCCAGCGGGCCATCGATCCCTCGGTGCCGGCACGGCCGTTCACCGACGCATTCGGACACCTGGTGAAACTGCTTGCCGCCCTGGGATCGCCGAAGTAACCCGAAGGAGTTTGGATGGTATTACCGGCCGCCGCACTGTCGACCCGACGCCCGAGTCGCAGATCCCGGGCGTGCTACGGCATCGCCCGCCGAACCCTCCTCGTCCAGGTACGTCGATCCGTCGCCTATCAAGGGAGTCGATCTGCCGAGGATCGTCTCGCGGCAATCGGTCGTCGCATCAATGCGTTCGCGCGGCTCCAGCGACTGCGCCCGAAGCGAGGGCTGCGGGTCAGCCGGATCACGCTGGGGCGCGTCACCGTGGAGACCATCCGCACCGCCGAAGCTGCTCACCGCCCCCTGTCTGACGGCGCCATCCTCTATCTGCACGGCGGAGGATTCTTTCTCGGCGGCTTCGACACCCACCAGCACGTCGTGGTCGCACTTGCCCGGCGAACCCAACTTCCCGTGGTGCACGTCGAGTATCGGCAGCACCCTGATGTGACCGTCGACGAGTCCGTCACGGACTGCCTGCGCGTCTACCGCTGGATGTTGGACCAGGGCGCGGAGCCGGCCAACACCATCGTGGCAGGTGACTCGGCAGGTGGATTCCTCGCATTCGCAACCGTTCTCGCTGCCCAGGCGCACAACGTCGGTACGCCCGCGGGCGTCATCGGGGTCAGCCCGCTGCTCGAACTCGACGGAGAACGCCGCTCCGGCCATCCCAACTTCGCCGAGGACAGGATGGGAATCGGACTTGCCCTGCCGATGATCGTCGAATGCGTCGGCCCCAAGGAGTCGGACGGTCATGCCCTGTCACCGGTCAACGGAGTGCTCACCGATTTCCCGCCCAGCCTGATCATCGCGGCGGAATCGGAGGCACTGCGTTGCGATGCCGAACGCATGCATGAAGTGCTGACCGATGCGGGGCGGTCGTGCGCGCTCAAGGTCTGGCCCGGTCAGCTCCACGCTTTCCCGGCGTTCCTGCCGTTTCTGCCGGAGAGCCGGGAGGCCCGCGACTGCATGGTCGAGTTCATTCAGGATTGCTTGGGCGCCAGTAAGCGCAGTGCGGCCGGCACCGCGGACACCGTGACCGGCAACGGGGCTGCGTAATCCCCGTCGGCGTAAGCGTTTATCCCTGGGCATTCCACGTGGATCATCTTGGCCCGCTTGGTGGTCACCTCGTCGAGATCGACGTGGGTGCCCTTGAAAACCGTGGGGAACAAGCGGATCAATCTGGTGCGGGATGCCGACGTGATCATCGTGACGTCGAGCAGTCCGTCCGAATGGTCGGCCCCCGGGCAGATCAACATGCCGCCGCCGTAACTGCGGGTGTTGCCGAACGCCGCCAGGGTGAGGTCGGTGCGGATCTCCGGGCCGTCGTCGAACGTGAGCCGGAACGGCAGCAACCGTAGCTTCGAGATCTCCGCGACCATCGCCACGTTGTAGCGCATCCGGCCGTGCGGCCACCGCATCCGGTTGGTTCGGTCGCTGACCAGCGAATCGAACCCGGCGGCCATCACGGTGCCGAACCACTTGACCGTGCCGGCGGAATCCTCGATGTGACCGAGGTCGACCGTCTCGGTGTGGCCGTCGGCGATGACGTCGGCCGCGGCCTCGGGATCGCCTGTCGGCAAACGATATTCGCGTGCGTGGTCATTACCCGTCCCGGCCGGGACGATGCCCAGTGGGATATCGCCGGTGGCCAGCGCCTGCAGGGCCAGCGAGATCACCCCGTCGCCTCCGACGACCACGAGGGCGTCGGTGCCGCGGTCGAGTGCCTCGTCGACCAGGCGGCGGGCGTGCGCGGCGTCGGTCCCGACGATGGCGCACACGTCGATGCCGCGCCGCTGGAGCTGCGCTACCGCCCGCTCGGCCGCATGCGGCGCATTGCCATGTCCCGACAGGGGATTGGTCAGAACCGTGACCCGATTCACGGAATCAGCTTGCCCGGGTTGAGGATTCCTGCCGGATCCAATGTGGCCTTGACAGCGCGCAACACCTGGGCGCCGAGGTCTCCGATCTCGTCCCGCATCCACGGGCGGTGGTCCGCGCCGACGGCATGGTGGTGGGTGATGGTGCCGCCGTTGCGCACCATCGCTTCGGAGGCCGCGGTCTTCGCGGCCTGCCACTGCTCGATCGGGTTGCCGCGCTGGGCGGCGACGACCGTGAAGTAGAGCGAGGCGCCAGTGGGGTACACATGCGAAATGTGGCACATCACCAGTGCCGGCGTGCCGGATTCGGCGAGCGCGGTGGTGAGGGCCTCGGTGACCGCGGCCTTCAGCGTGCCCAGGTTGGACCACGTGGTGGCGGTCTCCAGTGTTTCGCACAATGCACCGGCGGCCAGCAGTGAATCACGCAGATACGGTGCGTTGAACCGGCCGTGCTCCCAGCCTCGCGCCGGGGCCTCGCCCAGCGACGTGCCGCCCTGGGCTTCCAGGACTGCGCGGGTCTCCTCGTGGCGGCTCTCGGTGTGCGCCGCGGTGCCCTCGAACAGCGTGATGGCCAAGCAGCCCCCGGTGATGCTCTGCTCGCCGATGCTGTCGGTGGTGGCCAGGTTCACCCCGGTCTCGGCCTCATCGGACAGCCGGATCACTGTCGGTCCGGTGCCGGTCTGGATGACCGCTCGCAGCGCCTCGGCGCCGGTCGCGAAATCCGGGAAGGACCAGGCTTCGTAGCGCGTGGTCTCGGGTACCGGGTGCACGCGAACCCGGACCCGGGTGATGACACCGAACACCCCTTCCGAACCGAGGATCAGCTGGCGCAGATCCGGGCCGGCCGCCGAGGCCGGGGCGCGGCCGAGCTCGAGCGTCCCTGCCGGGGTCACCGCGCGGAGGCCGCGGACCATGTCGTCGAAACGTCCGTAGCCGGCTGAATCCTGGCCGGAGGACCGGGTGGCGGCGAACCCGCCGATGGTGGCGAACTGAAAGCTCTGCGGAAAGTGGCCCAGCGAGAAGCCGTGTGCGCCGAGCAGGGCCTCGGCCTGCGGTCCGGTGACGCCTGCACCCAGTTCGGCCTCGCCGCTCACCTCGTCGAGGCTGTGCAGCGCGTCGAACCGGCGCAGATCGAGCGCCACGACCGCGGCGAAGTCGCCGCGCAACGGATCGAGGCCGCCCACCACGCTGGTCCCCCCGCCGAACGGGACGACCGCGATGCTGTGTTCGGAACAGTAGGTCAGGATCGCGGCGACCTCGTCGTCAGTATCCGGCAGCAGGACCGCGTCGGGCGCATCCTGGACACCGGAACCATTGCGGCGCAACAGGTCCAACGTCGACTTGCCTCCGGCGTGCAGTAGCCGTGACATGGTGTCGGTGCCGCAGTGTGGTAAGCCGACGATGGCGGCGAGGGCCTCACGATCGCCATCGGACAGGGCCGACGGCTGCAACTGCGCCTGCTCGGGTGTCGGCTCTGCCGCCGGAGCCGCGTCGACGCCCAGCGCCTGTTGCAGCAGGGAGCGGATCCCTTCGGACAGCGGCTTGGCCGCGTCCGGATCGCCCCAGGCATTCCATTTCATCGGAGGCAGAAACTGTTCGGCCGGCTGAGTCATGCGTTACAGTATTACACATGATGTCAATCAGTAACGAGGGATCGCTGAGCGACCAGATCTTGGATGCCGCCGCGAGCTGCGTGCTGGCCTTCGGCGTGGACCGGGTGACCCTGGCCGAGATCGCCCGCCGGGCCGGGGTCTCCCGCCCGACCGTGTACCGGCGTTTCCCCGACACCCAGTCAATCCTGGCTGCGCTGCTCACCGCGCGGGTCGTCGGAGTCCTCGATACGACCGAGGTGGGCGGCCCCGGCCGGGCGGCGCTGGTCGACCGCATCGTGACGGTGGCCACGCGGCTGCGTCACGACGAGGTGATCATGGCGGTGCTGCACTCGGCGCCGGAGGTTGCCATGGTCTACATCGCCGAGCGGCTGGGCACCAGCCAGCAGATCCTGATCGATGCACTGGCCGGGGAACTCAAGCTCGCCCAGGAGGTGAGCTCGGTACCCAACCGGGTCCGGGCAGGTGATCCCCGTCAGCTGGCGACCATGTGCCTGCTGATCACCCAGTCGGCGATCCAGTCCGCACAGATGGTCGAGCCCATCCTCGACGCCGACGCCCTGGCGGTGGAGCTCACCCACGCACTGAATGGATACCTGGCATGATGACCGGCCCGACGGCGCTCAACCACGCAAGGCGCACAACCGAATTGGCAGCACTCGCCGACGGCGAGCAGGTCGACGTCATCGTGATCGGTGGTGGGATCACCGGTGCGGGCATCGCCCTGGACGCCGCCACGCGGGGTCTGAGCGTGGTATTGGTCGAAAAGCACGATCTGGCCTTCGGGACCAGTCGGTGGAGCTCGAAACTCGTGCACGGCGGACTGCGCTACCTGGCCACCGGCAACATCGGGATCGCCCGCCGCAGTGCCATCGAACGCGGAATCCTGATGACCCGCAACGCACCTCATCTCGTCAAGGCCATGCCGCAGCTGGTGCCGCTGCTGCCGTCGATGGGTCGCGGGTCACGTGCGTTGGTGCGCACCGGATTCGTGGCCGGCGACGGCCTGCGCAGGCTCGCCGGGACCAGCGCGTCGACCCTGCCACGCTCACGCCGGGTGGACGCCCGCCGGGCCGCCGAACTGGCGCCGACCGTGCGTACCGAGGGCCTCGACGGCGGCTACCTGGCGTATGACGGCCAGCTCATCGACGACGCCCGCCTGGTGACCGCGGTCGCCCGCACCGCCGCGCAGCACGGGGCCCGCATCCTGACGAGGGTGTCGGCAGGCGCCGCCGGCGCGACCTCGGTACGCCTGACCGACGAACTGACCGGCGATTCCTTCGACGCGACCGCGCGGATGGTGATCAACGCCGCCGGTGTATGGGCCGGCGATCTCGACCAGGCGCTCACGCTGCGGCCCAGTCGCGGAACACATCTGGTGTTCGATGCCGCCGCGTTCGGCAATCCCACCGCGGCCCTGACCATTCCGATACCGGGGGAGTTGAACCGGTTCGTCTTCGCCATGCCTGAACAGCTCGGCCGGGTCTACCTGGGGCTCACGGACGAAGATGCCCCGGGGCCCATACCCGATGTGCCGCAACCCACTCCGGCTGAGATTCGTTTCCTGTTGGACACCGTCAACACCGCGCTGGCCACCGACCTGACCACCGAGGACGTGCGGGGCGCGTATGCCGGGCTGCGGCCGCTGATCGATACCGGGCAGGGCAATACGGCCGACGTGTCCCGCGAGCACGCGGTGGTGGAGTCGGCGAGCGGGGTGATCAGCATCATCGGCGGGAAGCTCACCGAATACCGCTACATGGCCCAGGATGTGCTCGACCGGGCCTTAACGCTGCGCGGGCTCACCGCCTCGGGTTGCCGCACCGCCAACCTGCCGCTCGTCGGCGCACCGGCCAATCCGGTGTCCACCCTGCGATCCGAACACGCATTGCCGTCCTCGCTGGTCGCCCGGTACGGGGCCGAGGCGCCCAACGTGATCGCACGGGCGCGGTGCGCCCGACCCACCGAACCGGTGGCCGAGGGAATCGACGTCATCCGTGCCGAATTCGAGTACGCCGTCACCCACGAGGGCGCGCTGAGTGCCGACGACATCCTGGACCGGCGCACGCGTATCGGGCTGGTCAGCGCCGACGGGGACCGTGCCGCCGGCGTGGCCGCCGAGATGATCGCTGAATTCGGGGAAGTCGAGTAGTCGGCGCTGAGGACTCTGGTCTGGCTACGACTGGGCCAGCAGCGCATCGCGCACCGCTGAACTCGTGTGGCGTTGCCACATCGCCTGGGCACCCACCAGGAGCTCCGGTTCCAGATCGATCACCGCCACGCGGCCGCCCATCACGGAACCGGCAGGGGCGGTGACGAATGCGATCGCGCCCGTGGTCAGGGGAGCGGTAACCGTGGCCGAGCCCTGCACCCGGCTGACCACGTAGTCCGGTTCGAACCCGGCGCGGCGGCAGGCGCTCAACAGGAAGTCGCTGTAGTAGGAGCTGCCGGGCGGCGCCCACAGCGCCAGCCGTTCGTGAGCGAGATCCCGGATGTCGACCACGTCGCGCGTGGCCAGCCGGTGGGTGGCCGGCACAGCCAGCCGTACCCGGTGATACCCGACCACCGCGGTCGACAGCACGTTGGTGGGCACCACGCCGCGGCGCAACCCGAGTTGAACGGTGCCGTCGAGCACGCCGTCGGTCAACTGGTCGGGGTAGAGCTGACGGAACGTGAACGACGTCTCGGCGAACTCTTCGATGGCGGATTCCATGATTTCGTACACCTCGCTTCCGCTCAGAGCGGGCGTGTGGCCGACGACGTAGTTCTCCTCGGCGCCGGTGGCCGTCCGTTCGACGTGCTGGGCCAGAGTGCGTGCCGCGGCCAGCAACGTACGTCCCTCCTCGAGCAACAGATCGCCCGCCCTGGTCAGGGCGACACGGCGGCCGACACGCACGAAAAGTGCTGCTGCCAACTCCTTTTCCAGCTGCTGTACCGAGCTGCTCAAAGCTTGCTGGCTCAGGTGCAGTGTTGCTGCCGCGGAGGTGAAGCTGCCTGCCTCGGCGACTGCGACGAAGTGGCGAAGCCGGCGCAGATCGGGGAGATGTGCTGACACCACCCCACTCTATCGACAAGCAATGCTTGTGAAAACGTCGGAATTTTGCGTTTTTCATTTGTTGATGGTCTGACTAGCGTCGAGGCCATGAGCAAACTAGAGGGAAAGTCTGCAATTGTTGCCGCGGGTGCGAAAAACCTGGGTGGTCTGATCAGTGCGACGTTGGCTTCGAGGGGTGTCAACGTCGCGGTTCACTACAACAGTGCCTCCAGCGAGGCCGACGCCGACAAGACGGTGGCGGCAGTACAGGCCGCCGGGGTGAAGGCGGTCAAGGTGCAGGGCGACCTGACGGTGCCGGCCAATGTTGAGAAACTCTTCGACACGGCCATCGACGCCTTCGGCAGTGTGGACATCGCGATCAACACCGTCGGTAAGGTACTGCGGAAGCCGTTCGTGGAAACCACTGAGGCCGAATATGATTCGATGTTCGACATCAACGCCAAGGCGGCCTACTTCTTTCTGCAACAGGCAGGCAAGCGGCTGAACGACAACGGTTCGGTGGTCACCATCGTCACCGCGTTGCTGGCGGCCTACACCGACGGGTACTCGACCTACGCGGGCTCCAAGAGTCCCGTCGAACACTTCACCCGGGCCGCCTCCAAGGAATTCGGCGTCCGCGGCATCAACGTCAACAACGTCGCCCCCGGCCCGATGGACACGCCGTTCTTCTACCCGCAGGAGACCCCGGAGCGGGTCGAATTCCACAAGTCGCAGGCGATGGGCAACCGGCTGACCGAGATCACCGATATCGCCCCGCTGGTCGTGTTCCTGGCCGGCGAGGGCCACTGGATCAACGGGCAGACCATCTTCGCCAACGGCGGCTACACCACCCGCTGAAACGCCGAATGGCCAGTTATTGCACGGCGTTTCGCCTGAAATGTGCAATAACTGGCCATTCGCGCCAGCTGAAGAGTTACAGCGGGATGTTCTTGTGGCGGCCGCGCCGGTGCGGGGCCTCGGCCAGCGCCTGCGTCAACTTGCTGCGGGTGTGGGCCGGGTCGATCTTCTCGTCGACCACGCCGATCTCGATCGCCGAATCCACACCGCCGGCGATGCGCTCGTGCTCGATGGCGAGCTCTTCGTGCAGGGCATCCCGCTCCGCGGCATCCTCGACTGCCGCCAGCTTGCGCTTGTGCAGGATGCCGACGGCGGCCTTGGCGCCCATCACGGCCACCTCGGCGTCCGGCCAGGCGAACACCTTGGTGGCGTTGAGCGACCGCGAGTTCATCGCGATGTAGGCGCCGCCGTAGATCTTGCGGGTCACCAGGGTGACGCGGGGGACCGAGGACTCGCCGAAGGCGTGCAGCAACTTGGCGCCGCGACGGACCACGCCGCCCCATTCCTGATCCACGCCGGGCAGGTAGCCCGGAACGTCGACGACGACCACCAGCGGAATGCCGAAGGCATCGCAGAGCCGCACGAAACGGGCCGACTTCTCGGCGCTTTCAGAGTTCAGGCAGCCGCCGAGACGCAGCGGGTTGTTGGCGATGACGCCGACAGACCGGCCGGCCAGGCGACCGAGGCCGACCACGATCGACGGGGCCCACTTGGCCTGGAACTCCTCGAACGGCACACCCTCGTCGAGCAGAGCCTCGATGATCGGGTGCACGTCGTAGGCGCGGCGAGCCGATTCGGGCATCAGCGCGGCCAGGTCGGTGTCGCCGGCCTCGGCCTTGTTGCGATCGAAATGACCCTGCTGGCTGAACAATCCGACCAGACGGCGGCCGCGCTCGTAGGCATCGAGCTCGTCGTCGGCGACGATGTGGCACACACCGGACTTCTTGTGGTGGGCGTCGGGGCCGCCGAGCGACACCATGTCGACGTCCTCGCCGGTGACGCTGCGCACCACGTCCGGACCGGTGACGAACACCTTGCTGTCCGGGGCCATGATGATCACATCGGTCAGGGCGGGGCCGTAAGCCGCACCGCCCGCGGCGAATCCGACGACCACAGAGATCTGCGGGATGTAACCCGAGGCCCGGATCATCGCCTCGAAGACCAGGCCGACCGCGTGCAGCGCCTTGACGCCCTCGGCCAGCCGCGCACCACCCGAGTGCCAGATGCCGACGATCGGGCTCTGCTCCTCGATCGCGGTGTCGTAGGCGTTGACGATGTGGGCGCAGCCCTCGATGCCCATGGCGCCGCCCATCACGGTGCCATCGGTGCAGAACGCCACCGTGCGAACACCGTTGACCGTGCCGGCCGCCGCCAGCACGCCCGAGCGGTCCCGCTCGTGCAGCAGCTCGACGCTGCCGTCATCGAAGAAGGTCTGCAAGCGCAGCAGCGGGTCGCGGGGGTCGAGCGACTCGGCAGCGGTTTCGGGGGCCATGATCGTCATGTAGGTCTCCTTTAGTGGAAAGCTCTGGGGCGCCGTAGTTTGGGTTCTCAGTACTTTCCGAAGGCGAGCGCGACGTTGTGCCCACCGAATCCGAACGAATTGTTGATGGCGTACTTGAAGTCGCCTTGTCGCGGCTCACCGGCCACCACGTCCAGATCGATCTCCGGATCGAGGTTGCGCAAGTTGAGCGTCGGAGGAATGACGCCGTCTCGCAGCGCCAAAACCGTCAGGATGGACTCCACCGCACCGACCGCACCGACCGAATGGCCGAGCGCGGACTTGGGCGCGTAGACCGCGGGCACGTGGCCGCCCATCGCATTGTTGATTGCTTTCCCCTCGGCCACATCGCCGACGCTGGTGCCGGTGGCATGCGCGTTGATGTGGTCGATGTCTGAGGGCTGCAGACCCGCCAACTGGATGGCCCGGGTCATGGCATAACCGGCCTGCTCACCGTTGGGGTCCGGCGCCACGATGTGGTAGCCGTCGGAGGTCACGCTCGCCCCCATGAGGCGGCCGAGGATGTTGGCGCCACGCGCTTTGGCGTGCTCCTCGGTCTCGATGACCATGAGGGCGCCGCCCTCGCCGAACACAAAGCCGTTGCGGTCCTTGTCGAACGGCCGACAGGCACCTGCCGGATCATCGTTGGTATTGGACAGCACGATGCGCATCTGAGCGAAGCCGGCGATCGGCACTGCTTCGATCTTGGTCTCGACACCACCGCAGATCGCAATATCGGCTTCGCCGAGCACGATCTGGCGCCAGGCGTTGGCGATCGCCTCGGACCCCGAAGCGCAGGCCGAGATCGAGGTGGACACCCCGGCCTTGGCCTTGCGATCCAGCCCGACGGCCGCCGCCGCACCGTTGGGCATGTACATCTGCACCACCAACGGCGACACAGCGCGCAATCCCTTGGTCCGCATGCCGTCGTAGGCGAACACCAGCTCCTCGGAGGAGCCCATGCCCGTGCCGATCGACACCATGAGCCGTCGGGTATCGACCTCCGGGGAGCCAGCGTTGGCCCAGACCCGGCGGCCGATCACCGTCGACATCTTCTGCAAATATGACAGTCGGCGCAGTTCTACCCGCGACAACTCGTGATCGAAGTCCTCCAGGAGATGACCACCGATGCGAACCGGTAGGTCGTACTCCTCGACGAACGAATCGGTGAGAGTGCGGATGCCACTCTGCCCGTCGAGCAGCTTCTTCCAAGTGCTTTCAGCATCGGTTGCCAGCGCCGTTGACATGGCTACGCCGGTGACAACCACATTGGGAAAACCATTCCCGGTGGACAATCCCGCCATATTTACGGAGTTCTTCCTTCCGTGCATTCCCTCGGTTTTACCCTCGGGGTTACCTACCGGACGTCTGCCCGTCCTCAGTACTTCCCAAAGGCCAGAGCCACATTGTGGCCACCGAACCCGAACGAGTTGTTGATGGCGTACTTGTAGTCGCCATAACGAGGCTCGCCCGCAACCACATCGAGATCGATCTCGGGATCCGGTGTCTCGTAGTTCAGCGTCGGGGGGATCACCCCGTCCCGCAAGGCGAGCACCGTCAACACCGACTCGAGGGCACCGACGGCACCGATCGAGTGACCGAGGGCCGACTTCGGCGCGTACACCGCAGCGTTCTGACATCCGGCAACCCGGATGGCATTGGCTTCGGCAGTATCACCGATCGGGGTGGCCGTGCCGTGGGCATTGACATGGTCGATGTCCTTGGCATCCAGCCCGGCCGTTTCCAGAGCCCGCTTCATCGCGGCACCGGCGCGAACGCCGTTGTCCGCCGGAGCGACCATGTGGAAGGCGTCCGAGGTGATGCCGGCACCCATCAGGCGGGCCAGCGGCTTGGCGCCACGAGCCAGGGCATGCTCCTCGGTCTCGATGATCATCATCGCGCCGGCCTCGCCGAACACGAAGCCATCGCGATCCTTGTCGAACGGCCTGGACGCACCCGCGGGATCGTCGTTGCGGGTCGACATGGCGCGCATCATCGAGAACGCTGCGATCGGCAGGGCCTCGATACCGCCTTCCACGCCGCCGACCACGGCGAAGTCCGCGTCACCCATCACGATCTGACGCCAGCCGTGGGCGATGGCCTCAGAGCCCGACGAGCACGCCGACACCGGGGTGATGACCCCGGCACGGGCGCCCAGCTCCAGGCCGGCGACCGCGGCCGCACCGTTGGGCATGATCATCTGAACGGCGAGCGGGCTGACCTTGCGGATCCCGCCCTCGTTCATCGCGTCGTAGGTCTCGACGATCTTCTCGCCGCCGCCGAGACCGGTGCCGATCACGACCGCGAAACGATCAGCATCGACCTCGGGCGCACCAGCGTTCTTCCATAGCCGGCGGGCCAGCACCAGAGACATGCGCTGCACGTAGGAATTACGGCGCAACTCGATGCGGGTGAGGTGACTGTCGATGTCGTCGACGAGGTGACCACCGATACGCACCGGAAGGTCCCACTTGGTGACGAAGTCGTCGGTCAACTCACGGATGCCGCTTTCTCCGGCCAGGAGGCCCTTCCACGTGCTCTCGATGTCAGCAGCGAGCGCCGTGGTGGCCTCCACGGCAGTCACCACGACGTTCGGGAAGCCTCCGTTAGCAGTGGAAGGTTTTGTCATTCCGAGCCAAACTTCTCGCGCAGGGCGGCGGCGGCCTCGGGGTTCTCTTCTTCGAGCTTCTGGATGTAGGAGACCACGTCACCGACGGTGCGCAGGCCGGCCAGATCCTCGTCGGGGATCTTCACGCCGTACTTGTCCTCGGTCTGCACGGCGATCTCGACCATCGACAGCGAGTCGATGTCCAGGTCGTCGACGAAGCTCTTCTCGGGGGTCACCTCAGACGGCTCGATGCCGGTGACCTCTTCGATGATCTCGGCGAGACCGGCGATGATTTCTTCTTGACTGGCGGCCACAATGGCTCCTTCTTGTTGTTGACAGCCCTCCGGGTGCGGAGGACATATGGGACGTTCGGTTGATGCTGCTATTCAGTTGTCGCAGGACTTACAGCTCGTCCAGCCCATCCAGGTCTGCTGGGGTCTTGACCGCGCGCGTCGGTGTGCCCTTCAGTTCACGCTTGGCGATGCCGACCAGGGTGCCCGCCGGCGGGAACTCGACGATCCCGGCGCGCTCGGCGCCCTGGAAGCGATCCCGCAGGGTGGCGGTGCACAGGTCCCAGCGCACCGGCTTGGTCAGCTGGGACACCAGCTTCTCCATCGCGTCGGCGGCCGAGGCGACCGGCTGGCCGTCCGCGTTCGACAACAGTGTCGCAGTGGGCTCTGTGGTCGTTACAGACTCGGCGGCGGCGGCGTAGCCCTCCAGCGCGGAGGCCATGTACTGGGTGTGGAATGCGCCTGCGGTGGCCAGCTGACGGACGCGGGCCTTGGCCGGCGGATCCTCGGCGAGCTTCTCCAGCGCCGCGATCGCTCCGGCGGCCACGATCTGGCCCGCGGCGTTGCGGTTGGCGGGGACCAGGTCCAGTGACTCCAGCCGGGCCAGGACCTCGGCCTCGTCGCCGCCGAGCACCGCGGACATACCGGTCGGCTCGACCGCGCAGGCCTTGGCCATCTCGGCGCCACGGGTGGCGGCCAGCTTGACCGCGTCGTCGGCGGAGATGACGCCGGCGATCGCGTACGCCGCGATCTCGCCGACGGAATGGCCCGCGACGATGGTCTCAGCGGTCTGGGGGAGGCCCCGCTTGGTCAGTTCCTCATACGCCAGCAGGGTGGCGGCCACGACCAGCGGCTGGGTCACCGCGGTGTCGGTGATCTCCTCGGCGGTGGCGGTGGTTCCAAGCCGCGCCAGGTCCAGGCCGCTGATCTGCGACCACGTGGCGAGGCGATCGGCCGCACCGGGCAGCTCCAGCCAAGCGGAGAGCATGCCGGGCGTCTGCGATCCCTGTCCGGGGGCAAGCAATGCGAGCACGGGTTGAGGCACGTCATTAAGAGAACACTGTGAAGACGGTTTTGTGGGGTGTAAGAGATTATGAACCTTGTCTTATGTTTTTGTAGGTTCCCCACAAAAGTGCATGTTATGCGACGTTCCCTATATCGCAGCGCAATCTGGCACAGGCCTCTTCGGCGGCAAGTGATTCAAGATCAGGCCCGCTGCCGCGCGGAATGAGGCGGGCGAATCGCCGAGATGGCGGCGCTACCACCATATGGCGTGCTCGGCTGGTATGCCTGTTTGCTCAACCTGCCGACCGTCGACGCAACACGCAGCACGTAGGCGTCCCGGGGAACGACCGGATCGCGGCCGGTGAAGTCGCCGATCCGTTTGAGCCGGTAGCGCACGGTGTTTGGATGAACGAACAATTTGCGTGCACAAGCTTCTATGGCGCCCCCGGAATCGAGGAACGCGTCGAGCGTCTCCGTCAGCGCCGGGCCGGCGTCGGCCAATGGGCGCATGACCTCGGTTTCCAGTGCGGCGATCGCAGTCTCGTCTCCCAACAGGGCCCGCTCGGGCAGAAGCTCGCGTGCTGACACCGGGCGGGGTGCGCCGGGCCAGCCGGCCACCGCGTTCATGCCGGAGATCGCCTCGGTGGCGCTGCGATACGCAGCCGTCAGGGCTGGGGACGTCGGCCCGACCACCACCGGGCCGTCGGCGAACACCGACAGCAGGTCGACGAGGAAGCGGTCGGTTGCTGACAGGGGGCCCGACACAATCGTTACCAGCCAGGTCCCGTGCACGTCGGACAGTGCCGCCCGGTCATGGCGCTTCACGACGTCGTGGATGTCGTCGCGGGCAAGATCCAGCCGGTCCGGACGCGGCAGACCCACGATTACCGTGGCCGGAGCGGTCGCGTCCCAGTTCAGTGCCGCCGCCTGGGACTGCAACTCGGGTCCGGTGTCCCCGCGCACAACGGCGTCGACGACGTTGGCCTCCATCCGCAGATCCCAGGCCCCGCGGGCCTCGGCCTGGTCGGCATACGCGCTGGCCGCCGCGAACGCCAGGTCCCGGCTGTAGCGCAGGATGCCCGCGGTCAGCGCGTTGAGCTGCTCTTCGGATCGGGCCAGCATCGGCACCACCTCTTCGAAGAACTCCATCGAGGTCCGGACCATCTCGACCGATTGGCGTAGGGCGATCCGGCGCCGCAGGTCCTGTGGCACCACCTCGAAGGCCTGCGCGGTGTAAGAGACGTCGCTTTCCGGGTCGCGCATCCACTCGACGAAGTTCACGACGGCGGTTTGCACGACCAACTGCACGCTCGCGCGCTGCGATGCGTCGAGATCGGAGAAGAAGTCGAGGCGCTCGGCCATGGCGTGGACCGCCTCGGTGGCCAGCCTGCCGGAATACTGCTTCAACCGGCGCAGCGTCGACTCGGGCACGCTCTCAAGGACCTCGACGGTCGATTTGGGCGGCACGAACCGCTTGTCAGCCATCCCTAAAAGCTACGCCAAGATTCTGGTGGATTCCTCCAAGAGCGCCGCTCCGAGGGCTGTCGCTCCCTTAAGAGAGACAGCCCTCGGAGCCCTCGACTAGGCGCTGCCGGTGTCGACGTAGGACACCGCTGCGGCGAACACGTCGTCGATCTTGTACTGCTTGGCCGCCGCGATGGGCACCGAAGGATCGATCTCCCCGTCACGGGCCAGGCCCTCCAGCGCTGCCACCACGACCGACTCGGCGTCGGTGTTGAAGAAGCGCCGCGCCGCCGGGCGGGTGTCCGAGAAGCCGAAGCCGTCGGTACCCAGGGTGATGTAGGTACCGGGAACCCACGGCCGGATCTGCTCGGGCACCGCACGCATCCAGTCCGACACCGCCACCACCGGGCCGGCGGCATCGGCCAGCGCGCTGGTGACGTGCGGGGTGCGGGCGGGCTGATCCGGATGGCGCAGCCGGTGCCGCTCGATCTCCACGCCTTCACGGTTGAGCTCGCCCCAGCTGGTCACCGACCACACGTCGGCGGCCACATCCCACTCCGCCGCCAGCATGTCCGCGGCGCGCAGCGCCTCGGACATCGACACGCCCGACGCCAGGATCTGAGCGGTGTTCGTGCGCTTCTCGGGCGCCTGCCGGTAGCGGTACATGCCGCGCAACAGGGCCTCGGTGTCCAGACCGGCCGGCTCGGCGGGCTGCACGTAGGGCTCGTTGTAGATGGTGATGTAGAAGAACACGTTCTCGGCGTGCTCGCCGTACATCCGCTGCAGGCCGCTCTCGATGATGTGGGCGATCTCGTAGGCGAACGCCGGGTCATAGGTCACCGCGGCCGGATTGGTGGACGCCAACAGCAGCGAATGACCGTCGGCGTGCTGCAGGCCCTCACCGGTCAGCGTGGTGCGCCCGGCCGTCGCGCCGAGCACGAAGCCCTTGGCCATCTGATCGGCGGCCGCCCAAAGACCGTCGCCGGTGCGCTGGAATCCGAACATCGAATAGAAGATGTAGATCGGGATCATCGGCTCGTTGTGGGTGGAGTACGACGTGCCCACCGCGGTGAACGACGCCGTCGACCCGGCCTCGTTGATGCCCTCGTGCAGGATCTGGCCGACCTCGGATTCCTTGTACGCCAGCATCAGTGCCGAGTCCACCGACGTGTACAGCTGCCCGTTGCGGTTGTAGATCTTCAGGCTCGGGAACCACGAGTCCATGCCGAAGGTACGGGCCTCGTCGGGGATGATCGGCACCAGGCGCGGGCCGATGTTCTTGTCCCGCAACAGTTCCTTGAATGTGCGCACCGTCGCCATCGTGGTGGCGACGGACTGGTTGCCCGAGCCCTTCTTCAGCGCCGCGTAGGTGTCGGCCGCCGGCAGCGCCAGCGGCGTCGTCTTGTTGCGTCGGGCCGGCACGAACCCGCCCAGTGCACGGCGACGGTCCAGGAGATACCGGATCTCGGGGGTCTCCGGTCCCGGGTGGTAGTACGGCGGCAGGTAGGGGTCTTCCTCGAGCTGGGCATCGGAAATCGGCACCCGGGTGACGTCGCGGAAATCCTTGAGGTCTTGCAGCGCAAGCTTTTTCATCTGGTGCGTCGCGTTGCGGCCCTCGAAGTGGCTGCCCAGGGTGTAGCCCTTGATGGTCTTGGCCAGGATGATCGTCGGCTGGCCCTTGTGCTCCATCGCGGCGCGGTAGGCGGCATACACCTTTCGGTAGTCGTGACCGCCGCGCTTGAGGTTCCAGATCTCCTGATCGGTCATCGGCTCGACCAGTGCCTTGGTGCGGGGATCGCGACCGAAGAAGTGATCGCGCACGTAGGCGCCGTCGTTGGCCTTGTAGGTTTGGTAGTCCCCGTCGGGCGTGGTGTTCATCAGGTTGACCAGCGCGCCGTCGCGGTCCGCGTGCAGCAGCGCATCCCACTCGCGGCCCCACACCACCTTGATGACGTTCCAGCCCGCGCCGCGGAAGAACGACTCCAGCTCCTGGATGATCTTGCCGTTGCCGCGTACCGGACCGTCCAGGCGCTGCAGGTTGCAGTTCACCACGAAGGTCAGGTTGTCGAGCGCTTCGTTGGCGGCCACCTGGATCAGGCCGCGGCTCTCCGGCTCGTCCATCTCACCGTCGCCGAGGAACGCCCACACGTGCTGATCGGAGGTGTCCTTGATGCCGCGGTCGTGCAGATAGTGGTTGAACCGGGCCTGGTAGATCGCATTCATCGGGCCCAGGCCCATCGACACCGTCGGGAATTCCCAGAAATCCGGCATCAGGCGCGGGTGCGGGTACGACGGCAGGCCGCCGCCGGGGTGGCTGTGCTCCTGACGGAAACCATCCAGTTGGTCGGTCGTCAGTCGGCCTTCCAGGAAGGCCCGGGCGTAGATGCCGGGGGAGGCGTGACCCTGAATGAAGACCTGGTCGCCGCCGCCCGGGTGGGATTTGCCGCGAAAGAAGTGGTTGAAACCGACCTCATACAGCGACGCCGACGACGCGTACGTCGAAATATGGCCGCCCACACCGACTCCCGGACGCTGAGCGCGGTGCACCATGATGGCCGCGTTCCACCGGATCCAGGCGCGGTAACGTCGCTCGACGTCCTCGTCGCCGGGGAACCAGGGCTCCAGTTCGGTCGGGATGGTGTTGACGTAATCGGTCGACGTCAGGGCCGGGATGGCGACGCGCTTCTCGCGTGAACGCTCGAGCAGTCGCAACATCAGGTACCGGGCCCGCGCCGGACCGGATCGCTCCAGCAACTCGTCGAACGACTCGAGCCATTCCGCGGTCTCGTCGGTATCGATATCCGGAAGGTAGGAGGCAACCCCCTCCCGAATGACCCTCACCCGGTCGGGTTCGGCTGCAGTAGAGGAGTTTTGGGCCAGATCCTGGCGCACGAACTCGGTGGTCAACTTCCGCTCCTTGTTAGGCGGTAACAACTGACAGTGCTTGTGGCACCTTCTATCGTCCCCCCATCTTGCCGCCTCCGTGCCGCTGGGGGTGGGGGTGCGTAAGTTACCCATGAGTTGCTTTGTGAACCGGTAACGTCTGCAGATCGTGCCGGTTGATGGGCGATTTGGGGCAAAGGCGGGGATTGCCGCGCGCGCACTCGGCGGGGCCGCGGTGATCGCCATGGTCGTAGTGGGTTGCACGTCCATTACCGGCGGTACCGCAGAGGTCAATTCCGCCGCGGCCCCCGAATACCGGGCATCGGTGACGGCCTCGATCGAAGAGTCCTCGTTGAGCTCGGTGGCCCGCGAATCCGAACGCCAGGCCTCGCTGACCACGCGCGCCGTGCACACCGTGTGCGAGGACCTCAGCACCTCCGTCGTCGACGCGGTCAATGCGGTCAACGGCTACGTCGAGGCGGTCAACAACGGGGGTGACACCGCGGCCAAGGCCGGCCCCGCGATCGACGGGCTCAACCGCAGCGCCGATCTGGTCGGTTCCGGCCTGTCCGACGCACTGTCCCCGGATCTGCACGCCGCGCTGACCGAGTGGATCGACTCGGCGAGAGCCCTCGTCACCGCCATTTCCGGCCACGTCGGCGCGGATCAGTTCAACGCGGCATCGGAGCGCTCGAACGCCGCGCGAGAGAACGCACTGACCAGATGCGACAAGGCCTACTGACAGGTGAGCGGACAAACTCGCCCGCCGGACACCCGCACTGATGCCTCGTCGTGCGACGATAGATCGCAACACGCATCGCGCACGCGAATGAACAAGTGATGGTCAAGTCTTGAGAGAGGCTCGAGAAGAGGTTAAGGAGGACCGACGGTGGTCGCGGCGGGGACGGACTCAAGCCCGAACTACGCCCACATACTGGGCATCCAGAAGGATCAGATAGTCCAGGAACTGGGTTGGGACGAGGATAGCGACGACGACATCCGGGCCGATATCGAAGAAGCGTGCGGATCTGAGCTGGTCGATGAGGATTCGGACGAAGTAGTCGATGTCGTATTGCTCTGGTGGAGGGACGACGACGGGGATCTCGTCGACCGGCTGATGGATGCCATCACCCCACTCGCCGAGGACGGCGTGATCTGGGTGGTGACTCCCAAGACCGGTAAACCCGGGCACGTGCAGCCCGCGGAGATCGCCGAGTCGGCGCCGACGGCCGGTCTGATGCAGACCTCGTCGGCCAAGTTGGGGGATTGGACGGCGAGCCGGTTGGTGCAACCCAAGTCGAAAGCCGCGGGCAAGCGGGGGCCGTGATGAGCGCTCGCGCGAAGAACAGACGGTGATGCTCGCTGTCGGTGCCCCGGCGCCCGATTTCACGCTCCGGGACCAGAACGGCAGGCCCGTCACCCTCAGCGCCTACCGCGGCGCCAAGGACGTGCTGCTGGTGTTCTTTCCGCTGGCGTTCACCGGCGTGTGTGAGGGCGAACTCGGAGAGATCCGCGACAAGCTGCCGCAGTACGAGAACGACCACACCGCGACCCTGGCCATCTCGGTCGGCCCACCCCCGACGCACAAGATCTGGTCCATCGAAAGTGGATTCACGTTTCCGGTGCTCGCCGATTTCTGGCCGCACGGTGCGGTCGCCCAGTCCTACGGCGTGTTCAACGATGAAGCCGGGTATCCGAACCGCGGCACGTTCGTCGTCGACAAGGCCGGGAAGGTCCGGTTCGCCGAGATGATGGACCCGGGCCAGGCGCGGGATCAAGCGGTGTGGCGGGAGGCACTGGCGGCATTGCAGGCTTGAGCAGGCTTGAATTTCCGGTCACGCCCCTGCGGCGTGTACCGTGCCTGCGACGGGGCGCGTAGCTCAGTGGTAGAGCTCTGGTTTTACACACCAGCGGTCGGCGGTTCGATACCGTCCGCGCCCACCAAAGATCATCATCAGCCCGTCGGTGCGTCATCCTTGCAGTGCAGGTCGACGTAGACCGTGGTGTAGCGCGTTTGGGTGCCGACCTGGCCGGCCGGTCCCCGGATGATCCAGTTGTTCTTGACGTCGTGGCCGTCGCGCACCGCACTGACGGTGCACTGATCCACCGAGTTGTTGCCGACCTTGGCGACGATGACGTTGTAGCCGTCGGCCTTCAACTTGTCGATGGTCTCCTGCGCGGACGGGTTCGACGGTGCGGCGACGGCGGGAGCGGCCGTTGTAAGGCCTAGGGCCGCTGCGCCTCCGATGATCGCCACAACACCGATAATTCGGCTATATAGTGATCCTTTCATGATTGGAAACACCACCTTTCCAGTAGGTGAAATATCCTTCAGTCTAAGTTCGAATAGAGGTGACAACGACCACCTCATATCGAAATCACATGATTTCACGTGGCGGTTTCCCATGGAGAATTCATATGAATCGAATGGGTAACTCACAGGGGATTCAGTGGAAATGATGGCCACCGTCATAGGGTTCGCCATCGGCGGTCGTAAGGTGAATTGCGTTCTAGAGAGTCATTCCCCTGGCCGCAGCATGTATCCGACTCCACGAACGGTGTGGATGATCGGCGAACGGCCGGTGTCGATCTTCTTCCGCAGATATGAGATGTAGAGGTCGACGATGCTCGACCGGCCGCCATATCCGTAGTTCCACACCCGGTCCAGAATCTCGGCGCGGCTGAGTGCACGGCGCGGGTTGCGCATCAAGTAGCGCAGCAGCTCGAATTCGGTGGCGGACAACGACACGGGGACCCCGTCGCGCAACACTTCACGACTGGCGTCGTCAAGCACCAGATCGCCCACCTGTAGCGTCTCGACCTCCGGTGATGCCACGTCACCGGACCTGCCCAGCAGGCCCCGTAGCCGCGCCATCAGCTCCTCGAGGCTGAACGGCTTGGTCATGTAGTCATCGGCTCCCGCCGCCAGCCCCGGTGCGCGGTCCATTACCGAATCGCGCGCAGTGAGGAGCAGGGTTGGCGTATAGCTGGCGGACTCGCGGACGCGTCGCAGAACCTCCAGGCCATCGATATCGGGCAGCATGACGTCGAGCACCACGACATCCGGGTCGGTCTCGTCGAAACTTCTGACGGCTTCCTGGCCGTTGCGAGCGACCTCCATGACCCAGCCCTCGTAGTGCAGGGCCATCTTCACCAGGTTGGCCAGCGCAGGCTCGTCATCCACCAGCAGAACTCGAATGGGTGAACCGTCGGCACGGTGAATGCGCGGCTGCTGACCGAGGACGGCCCCCTGGGGTCGCTGCACACCTGTGACAGACACCGACGTCATGATTCCATTTTCCTGGCGACGGCTATCGCTGTCACCGAGGTCATATCGACTCCTAATGTGCGCAGCTCGCGATACGTTGAATGACGCTTCGAACTGCATTTGACACGCAAATATTTGGGTTCTCTATGCGTCAGTCCGCATTGCTTGACGTTACTTTCCGACGATTAATAGCCTGGTAGTGGAAAGCGGGTAAGCGTTGATCGCCTACCCGCGGGTGAATTTGTTCGTGAATATTGCACAGCTTTCTTTTGGTGTCGACAGCAGCGACCAAAAGCTGCCTCGCCGACGTTGCCGTTTCGGGTCTGATCCGGCGCCGACCATCGACCGAAGGAGCCTGCCATTCAGCAGCGACTGACGCCGGCCGCACAACGGCCCGCCGACGGGCCCGTTGGCTCGTCGGAGCAGTCGCGTCTGCATTCACTGCTGCGCTATGACCTGCCGGCGTCGCTCGTCGTCTTCCTCGTCGCGCTGCCGTTGTCGTTGGGTATCGCCGTTGCCTCCGATGCACCTGTGCTCGCCGGAATAATCGCCGCGATCGTCGGCGGCATCGTGGTGGGCATTCTGGGTGGCTCACCGCTGCAGGTGAGTGGGCCGGCCGCCGGGCTGACGGTCATCGTCGCCGGCCTCGTCGCGGAGTTCGGTTGGGCTGTCACTTGCGCGATCACCATCTGCGCCGGCGTACTCCAGGTCTTGCTGGGGCTCAGCCGGATTGCCCGCGCGGCGCTGGCGATCTCGCCGGTCGTCGTACACGCGATGCTGGCCGGCATCGGAGTCACGATCGCCTTACAGCAGACTCACGTGCTGCTCGGCGGTGACTCCGCAAGCTCCGCCTGGCGCAACGTCACCGGACTACCCGGGCAGGTAGTCGATGCGCACGGGCCCGCGACCTTCCTCGGCCTGCTCGTCATCGGCATCCTCGTCGGATGGCGCTGGATGCCGGCGCGGGTGAAGGTGGTGCCCGGCCCGCTGGTGGCGGTCCTCGGCGTGACTGTGCTCTCGCTCGTCGCACCATTCGATGTCTCGCGGATCAAGATCGACGGCTCGCTGGCAGATGCCCTGCAACTCCCGAACCTGCCCGACGGCAACTGGGGTGCGTTCGCCACGGGGGTCCTGACGGTGGCATTGATCGCCAGCGTCGAAAGCCTGTTGTCCGCGGTGTCGGTAGACCGCATGCAAAGTCGCGCTCCGCGCACCAATTTCGACCGTGAGCTGATCGGTCAGGGGGTGGCCAACATTGCGTCGGGCTCCATCGGCGGCCTGCCGGTGACCGGTGTGATCGTGCGCAGCTCCACCAACGTTGCCGCCGGCGCCCAGACCCGCGCGTCGGCGATCCTGCACGGTGTGTGGGTGCTGGCGTTCGCGGTGCCGTTCGCGGGTCTGGCCAAGATGATCCCGACGTCGGCGCTGGCCGGTCTACTCATCGTGATCGGCATACAACTGGTCAAATGGGCTCACATCAAGACGGCTTGGCGCACCGGCGACCTTGCGGTCTACCTCGTCACGATCATCGGTGTGGTGTTCCTCAATCTGCTCGAGGGCGTGCTGATCGGCCTGGCACTTGCCATCTCGCTGACCGTCTGGCGGGTGGTTCGGGTCAAGATCACCGCCGATCCGACCGGCGACGGTGAGTGGCGCGTCGTCATCGACGGTTCGGTGACTTTCCTGTCGCTCCCAAGGCTCAACAGCGTGCTGGCATCGGTGCCGGAGGGATCGCATGTCACCGTCGAGCTGTCGGTCGACTTCATCGACCACGCCGGTTACGAGACCATCGACTCCTGGCAGCGACAGCAGGTCGCGTCGGGCGGCAGCGTCGACATCCACGATGTCGGCGCGGTGGAGATGGACAGCGCCGTCGCTGGGCCCCCGATGCGTGGATTCACCCCCATCGACAAACGCACCGGCGTCGTGCCCTGGAGTTCCTGGCAGCCGCGGCTGCGCCCGTCGGTGCTGCACGGGCTGGCGGTCTATCACCGCCGCACCGCGCCGTACATCCGGCCGCACATGCAGGAGTTGCAGCACGCACAGCGTCCCGAGACGCTGTTCATCACATGCGCCGACTCGCGGATCGTGCCCAACGTGATCACCAGCAGCGGACCCGGCGACCTGTTCACCGTCCGCAACGTAGGTAACTTCATCCCGACCGGACGGCAGGACGTGTCGGTGGACGCTGCGATCGCATTCGCGGTGAAGGCCCTCGACGTGTCGTCGATCGTGGTGTGCGGGCATTCCAGCTGCGGTGCCATGAACGCGGTATTTTGCGATGGCCCAGGCCAATCCACTGGTGACGAAGTGCTGGACACCTGGCTGGAGTACGCACGGCCGACCCTGGCTGCCTTCGACGGTGGCCGCCATCCGATCGCGCAGTCGGCAGCCGCCGAAGGGTTCGACGCCGTTGATCAGCTGAGCATGGTGAACGTGGCGTTGCAGGTGCAGACGCTGACCGAGCATCCGCTGCTGCGCGAGCATTATCAGCAGGGGCGGCTCGACATTCTCGGGCTGTTCTATGACATCCCGAGCGCGGCGGTGCTCCGGGTGACGCTGACCGAGGTGGGCGCATTCGAGCTGGGACACGCGCGGTCGTAGGGGCGAACCCGGACCGTCGTGTCATGTCTCGTCAATCGTTGGGGCGCAGCATGTATCCGACACCGCGCACGGTGTGGATCATCGGCTCGTGGCCTGTGTCGACCTTCCTGCGCAGGTATGAGATGTAGAGGTCGACAATGCCCGATTTGCCGCCGAACCCGTAGTTCCACACCTGATCGAGTATCTCGGCGCGGCTCAGAGCCCGCCGCGGATTACGCATCAGATACCGCAACAGCTCGAACTCGGTCACGGTCAGCGCCAACGTCGCACCGTCGCGGGACACCTCGTGGCTGGCTCCGTCGAGCACGATGTCGCCGACCCGCAGCACCTCGTCGACCGGCGGTGCAATATGGCTGGACCGGCGCAGCAAACCCCTGAGCCGAGCAACGAGCTCCTCCAGGCTGAACGGCTTGGTCATGTAGTCGTCAGCGCCGGCGGTCAACCCCGATACCCGATCCACCACCGAATCACGTGCAGTGAGAAACAAGGTCGGGGTGTATGTTTCGGCTGCCCGCACTTGCTGCAAGATCTGCAACCCATCGACGTCGGGCAGCATGATGTCCAGCACAACTACGTCGGGCTCGGTGTCGGTGAACAAGGCCATTGCGTCGCTGCCGTTGTGGGCGACGTCCACGGTCCAGCCCTCGTAACGCAGCGCCATCGTGACCAGGTTGGTCAGCGCCGGTTCATCGTCGACCAACAACACCCGGATCGGTGACCCATCAGCACGATGCATCCGGGGTAACTGACCCAGCATCGCCTGCCGGGGTGCTTGTCCACGTGGAGACACCGACATCGCCGCCATAACACCATTGTCCGGAGGCATAGATGACTGTCACATGGTTCATGCCAAATTCATATTCGAACAGTTTCACCGGTAGATACCTTCATATCGAAGTATTTGCGCCCTGTGCGGTCGTAGCCGCGCACGGCAGTTGGGCGGGTTCCAGGCGATCCACGCCAACCGGTCCAAAGATGTTCGGCTGCAACTCAAACAGAGATGGTCGATCACCGCTCGGCGGGCGGTGGGCTCCTGTCGCCGCCGACGGCTACGTCCACACGGAATAGTTCCAGATCGCTACCGATCGTCGCCGGGGCCGAATGTCGGCGCGATAAATGCTTCGCCCCATGCATTGCGGCCAAGGCACTTGCCGAATTTCGGTCCTACGACCACACCGGCTTCGCGCGCTGCAGCGCGAGTCGTTGCCCGCGCATGGCGGTCTCGCCCCGGCACGACGGGCTGTCCCGGGTGAACTTCATGTTCACGAATCCCGTGAGATCGGCCCGGATGACGTATTTGAACGGAACCGGGCCCGTCTTGTACTCGGGGCTGCCGGGCCGGCACTGCATGCCGGGGTTGACGCGCTCACCGACCCACGCGCCCTGGTGCCGATCGGCGGCGGGATCCCAGGCCAGGTCCAGCTGCCAGGTGCCCTCCGGCGCGGGTGAGAGCACGTGCAGGCACTGCGGGCCGCACCCTGACAACGTCCAGTTGTAGGGCTCCGGTGCCCGGTCGGTCGAGGTCTCGGTGACGGTGTAGAGGCCCGGCCGAGGCAGCGGCGGAACCGGTGCCTGCGGGGCGGCGGCCGGCGGGCCGGATGACTGGAGGCCGCCGATCGCGAAACCGATTGCCAGGGAAGCGGCAACCGGGGCAATGAGCTCTTTCAAGGGTTCCTCCGCGTGGGATCATATCCACGGGCCCGGCGATACCCTGCCGTACGACCCGAATTCAAGCTCCGGCGAAGAACTCCAGCGCGATGCCGTCGGGATCGCGGAAACTGAGCCCCGACCCGTACGGTGCGTCGACGATCCCGCCATGGGCGATGCCCAGGCCGTCGAGCCGGTCCGCCCAGGCCTGCAGTTCCGCACGTGAGGCGCAGCCGAAGCCGACGTGGTCCAGGCCCACCCGGAACTCACTGAAACCTCCATCGGGGGCCGGGGTCCGGTGCTGGTGGACGCCGAACAGCGTGCCGCCGTCCAGCAGCCACACCAGGTGATGGAAGCCGGCGTCGGTGTCCTCGTCGAGCACCGGTTCGGCGCCGAACAGGGCTCGGTACCACGGCCCGCTGATCGCCAGATCGCGAACGGTGACCGCCACGTGAGCCAGTGCCGGAAACGCCATGATTCGCCTCCCGAGTCAGACCACTCGCTTGCCGAGTCGGTCACGGATCCGCATGTCCCACAGGTAGATCTGATAACCCAACAGCCACACCTCACGCGGGATCACGCGATCGGCGACCCGCAGTCCGCTCAACAGCCACTCGAAGCGCCGCTGCTGATCGGCCGTCCAGCCCAACTCCATGTGGCTGCGGAACTCCGCGGGCAGGAATCCGGTGGTGGCGAACAGGTTGAACCGGCCGGCCAGCAGGCGCAGCGGGGCGGGCAGGAACGCCATCGCCGCCACTCCGTGCAGATGCTCGCGTACCGGCGGGTCGATCCGCAGATCCTGCAGCGACTGCTTCCAGTACGCGTCGAAAGCGTCGCGGTCTTCCGGCCACATCTCGTCGCGCACCTGCAAGGTGGTGCCCAGCGCGCGGGCGTCGGCGTAGATCGCGTCGGCCGATTCCTCGTCCAGCCGCCCGTAGAGGAACTCATGCATGTCGACGTAGTAGCGGTACAGACAGGCCGCCACCCAGAGCTGTAGCCGGGGGTCGAAAGCGTTGTAGGACAACGGGCTTGAGGCCCGCGAACGGACCAGGGCATGCACCTTGTCGATCTGGGTGCGCAGCAGCGCGCGGTCGGCATCGGTGCCCATGGTGGCCGCAGCAAGATAGGTGCCGGTGGTGCGGGCCCGTTTGAACGGATGCTTGTAGACGTTGCCGCTGTCCACCGGGCTCTCAAGGACCCCGTAGCCCACGCCGGGGGAGGACAGCTGCATGATGACGTTGGCCGCAGGTAACAGCGCCGCTGCCGGGTTGAGCAGATCGGTGACCCGGCGCGGGCGTCGTGGCGGACCCAGCCTCATGACTTCGAGTAGACCACCTTGTGAGACGCTGCCGGGGTGTTTGCGCGCAGAAGCCACCGTCGGGCCGCCGGTATCGCCGTCGGTTTCCTGGCCGACCTGCTGCTGGGCGATCCGCGCCGCGGGCATCCGGTGGCCGGGTTCGGCACTGGCGCTGCACGGTTGGAGAAGCTGACCTATACCGACAACCGCGGGACAGGTGCACTGCACACCGGGCTGCTGCTGGGTGGACTGGCCGGGCTGGGCTGGGCGGCGGGACGCGGCGACCGGATCTGGGTGACCGCGGCGGCCACCTACGTCGCGCTCGGCGGCACCTCGCTCAACCGGGTGGGTGGGCAGATGTCGGCGCTGCTGGAGACGGCCGACCTCGACGGGGCCCGCGCCCTGCTGCCGTCGTTGTGCGGGCGGGATCCGGCCGCACTGGATACCTCGGGTCTGACCCGGGCCACGGTGGAATCGCTGGCCGAGAACACCTCTGATGCCCAGGTGGCGCCGCTGGTGTGGGCGGCGATCGGCGGGGTGCCCGGGGTGCTGGTGTACCGGGGCGCCAACACGCTGGACGCGATGATCGGGCACCGTTCGCCGCGGTACCTCAACTTCGGTTGGGCCGCAGCCAGATTCGACGACGTGCTGAACTATCTACCGGCCCGGCTGACGGGGATTCTGACGGTCCTGTGTGCACCGGTGGTCGGCGGGTCACCACGGGCGGCCTTGCGGGCGTGGCGGCGCGACGCGGCCCGCCACCCCAGCCCCAATGCCGGGGTGGCCGAGGCGTCCTTCGCCGGGGCGCTCGGGGTGCGGCTGGGCGGCCCGACGCAGTACGCGCATCAACTGGAGATCCGGCCCACCCTGGGCGACGGCCGCATCCCCGAAGTGGCGGATGTGGCCCGCGCGGTGCGACTCTCGCGCGCGGTCCAGGCCTGGGCGGCGGCTGTGTCGGTACTGCTTGTGGTCGTCAGCGCCGCTTGCCGTAGCGGTCGGCGATCTTCTCCTCGCCGGTGAGTTCGCGGGGCGGTTCCTTTGCGGCCGCCTGGGCGACGGCCCGTTCGCGCCTGCGCTGCTGCACCTCGGCATAGACGAAGTAGCCCACGCCGAGCGGGGCGACGATGCCGAATGCGATCCACTGGATGCCGTAGGACAGGAACGGTCCGGCGTCGAGGTGCGGCAGGGACAACTCCCCGAGGCCGCCCGGTTGGTTCGCCACCAGCTGCAGATACGACCCCGTCAGCGGCACGCCGGTGAGCGACGCGATCTGGTCGGGGTTGATCGAATACACCTGTTGGGCGCCGTCGTCGCCGCGGAACGGCTCCTTACCCGGCAGACGCGCTTCTGCATCCCGGACCCGGGCGGTCACGGTCACCCGGTCGGTCGGTGCCGGCGCGAACTGGGGGACCTTGTTTCCGTCGATCGGCGTGATGAAGCCGCGATTGACCAGTACCGTCGGCCCGCCGTCCACCGCGAACGGGGTGAGGACCTCGAAGGCCGGTTCGCCGTCGACCACCCGAAGCCGGACCAGCACCTCCGACTTCGGCAGGTAGTGCCCGGTCGCCGTGACCCGCTGCCACTGGGCATCGGGCGCTACCGAATCCTGGTGCGGCAGAACAGTGGTCACCGGAACCGGATCGGCCTGCAGTGAATGGCTGATCTGGTTGTTCTCACGCGAGGTTTTCGTGTTCTTGCCCAGCTGCCACGGCGCCAGCACCGTGAAACACAGGTAGGCGAAGGCGGCCACCACGATGAACAACGCCACCCATTGCGGTCGCAGCAGGAAGGTCAGGCGGCGCATCAGACTGCCGTTCCCCGGATTCCCCGGTCGGCCAGCGCCGCGTCGACCCAGGTGTGCAGCCCGGGCAGGGACGACTCGATCACGGTGAACACATCCTCGAAATCGGCCTTGCCGCCGTAATACGGATCCTCCACGTCGAGGGCGTGTGCTCCCGAGCGCGGGTCGAATGAGCGCAGCATCCGCAAGCGGTCGGGAACCACGCCCAGATCGGTCAGGATGCGCAGGTGATTGCGGCCCAACGCGACCACCATGTCGGCGCCGAGATGGTCATCGCAGACCTGGGCGGCCACGTGCTCGCTGGGATAACCGCGCTCAGCCAACACCAGGCAGGCACGGCTGTCGGCGCCGTCACCGGCATGCCAACCGCCCGTGCCTCCGCTGCTCACCCGAACCACATCGGCCAGGCCGCGCTCGCGGATCTGGTGGGCGAACATCTTCTCGGCCATCGGGGACCGGCAGATGTTGCCCGAGCACACGAACGTGACGTGCAGGACCGGTTCAGTGGAAACGTCAGACACCGAGCACCCCCCGAAGCGCGGCGACGGTATCGACGTGGGCGTGTGCGGCCACGGCGGTGGGACCCGTGAAATCGGTGGCACCGTAACCCCAGCCGACCACCACGGTGTCGATACCGTGCTGCGCCGCGCCCTCGACGTCGTGCATGCGGTCACCGACCATCAGGACGCGCTGGGGCAGCGGCTGCAACTGGGCCAGCGCGTAGGCGACCACATCGGCCTTGGCCGCCCGGACGCCGTCGGGACTGGCTCCGGCGATCACCTCGAAGTAACCATCCAGGCCGAAATGCGCCAGGATGCGCCGCGCGGTGGGCTCGGCCTTCGACGTGGCCACCGCCAACCGCACCCCTGCGGCCTGCAGGTCTGCCAGCAGCGCCTCGACGCCGTCGAACAGGCTGTTCATCGCCCAGCCGCGGCTCGTGTAATCGGCGCGGTAGGCCGCGATCGCGGCGTCGGCGTCGAAACTCGTCGCACCCAGGCTCAACGCCTGCAACGTCTCGTGCATGGGTGGGCCGACGATGCGTCCGACCAGGTCACCGTCCGGAATGCCGGCGCCGACATGGGTCAGGGCATGGCGGAAACTCGACACGATCCCGGCCGCCGAATCGGTCAGGGTGCCGTCGAGATCGAAAAGCACCAGCTGCGGTCGGGTGAGTTCCAGCGTGTCAGTCACGTGCCCATTCTCCCGTATGCCGCGGGCAGCTCTCCGACCACTAGTGTCGTGCTGTGCCAAACCCACCCCGCGCAGGCGCCCGCTACCACGGCGACCAGGCCGCATTGCCGGGAATGCTGGACTTCGCGGTCAACGTCCGCCCCGGTGGCCCGCCGGTCTGGCTGACCGACCGCTTGGCCGCTCGGCTGCCCGACCTGGGCAGCTACCCGAGCCAGGCCGATCAACGCCGCGCGGTGCACGCCGTGGCGCGGCGGCACGGCCGCGCCGCCGACGAGGTGGCCCTGCTGGCCGGCGGAGCGGAGGGCTTCGCCCTGCTGGCCGGGCTGCGGCCACGGTTGGCTGCGCTGGTCGCCCCGTCGTTCACCGAACCTGAAGCCGTCCTGGCCGCGGCCGGCGTGCCGATCCAGCACGTGGTGCTGCCGTTCCCGTTCACGCTGACCGGCGCTGTCGTGCCGGAGGAAGCGGACCTCGTGGTCGTCGGCAACCCGACCAATCCGACCGGGGTGCTGCACCGCGCCGACGACATCCTGGCGCTGCGTCGGCCGGGTCGGCTGGTGGTGGTGGACGAGGCGTTCGCCGACGGCATCCCTGGTGAGGCCCAGACGCTGGCCGGCGAATCGTTGCCCGACGTGCTGGTGCTGCGCAGCCTGACCAAGACCTGGGCACTGGCCGGGCTGCGGGTGGGATACGCCCTCGGCGCGCCCGAGGTGCTGGCCCGGCTCACCGCGCCGCGTCCGCACTGGCCCCTGGGCACCCTGCAACTGGAGGCCATCGCCGCGACCGGCAGTCCTGAAGCCGTGGCCGAGGCCGATGCCTCAGCCCGGCAGGTCGCCGGGTTGCGGGCCTCGATGGTGGCCGGGCTCGAGGAGCTCGGATTGGGCGTAGTGGCGGGCGACGCGCCATTCGTGCTGTTCACTGTGCCCGACGCGGAGCTGATGCGGAAACATCTGGAAAGCAAAGGCATCGCGGTGCGGCGTTGCGATACTTTCGTGGGCCTGCCGGAAAACTACCT
The DNA here is from genome assembly GCF_058270075.1 of Mycobacterium shunyiense. Taxonomy (NCBI): domain Bacteria; kingdom Bacillati; phylum Actinomycetota; class Actinomycetes; order Mycobacteriales; family Mycobacteriaceae; genus Mycobacterium; species Mycobacterium shunyiense. Next base: position 92,712 of record NZ_JBZDPU010000016.1, read on the forward strand.
GCGTGCTGCGGTGCGGCCGGAATGGCCCGCACTCGTCGACGCCATGACGGAGGTACTGCAATGAGTGCGCGACCGGCCGGGGTGCCGTTGGCTGACGTGATCGCTACCCTGGACGCGGCGTACCCGCCGCACCTGGCCCACGACTGGGACTCGGTCGGGTTGGTGTGCGGCGATCCCGAGGAGCCGGTCGAATCGGTCACGATCGCAGTGGATGCGACCGAGGCTGTGGTCGACGAGGTCCCGGAACGCGGGCTGCTGCTGGCCCACCACCCGCTGCTGCTGCGCGGCGTGGACACCGTCGCGGCCGACACCGCCAAGGGCGCGTTGGTCCACCGGTTGATCCGCACCGGCCGGGCCCTGTTCTCCGCCCACACCAATGCCGACGCGGCCTCACCCGGCGTGTCCGATGCGTTGGCCGAGGCGTTGGGCCTACGGGTCGACGCGGTGTTGTCGCCTGCGGCATCCGGTCCCGACCTGGACAAGTGGGTGGTGTTCGTACCCGCGGCGGACGCGGCGAAGGTGCGTAAGGCGTTGTTCGACGCGGGCGCCGGGCGCATCGGCGACTATTCGCACTGCAGTTGGGGTGTGGCCGGAACCGGCCAGTTCCTGCCGCACGACGGGGCCGCCCCGGCCATCGGCGAGGTGGGCACCGTCGAGCAGGTGGCCGAGGACCGGGTAGAGGTGATCGCGCCGTCGCGGCTGCGCGCGACCATCCTGTCTGCCCTGCGGACCGCTCACCCCTATGAGGAACCCGCCTTCGACATCATTGCGCTGGCGCCGATCCCCGGGGATGTGGGCATCGGCCGGATCGGGCAGCTGGACCGGCCAGAGCCCTTGTCGGCGTTCGCATCCCGCGTCCGGGCTGCGCTGCCGGCCACCTCGTGGGGGGTGCGGACCTCGGGGGATCCCGACGCCATGGTGTCGCGGGTCGCGGTGTGCGGGGGAGCGGGCGACTCACTGCTGGGCACAGTCGCCCGGGCCGACGTGCAGGCCTATGTCACCTCGGATTTGCGGCACCATCCCGCCGATGAGCACCGACGCGTGTCACCGGTCGCGCTCATCGATGTGGCGCACTGGGCCTCCGAGTTCCCCTGGTGTGCCCAGGCCGCCGGAGTGCTGCGCGGGCAGTTCGGTGACGCGCTGAAGGTGCGGGTGTCCTCGTTGCGCACCGACCCGTGGAACGTCGAGTGCTGATCGCTACCAACAACATGAAAGTCAGGGCATGAAAGCCGAAGTAAAACAACAACGTTCGCTTCTCGCGCTGACGGAGGTCGATGCCGAACTCGGGCGCATCGAGCACCGCACCAAGCACCTGGCCGAACAGCAGAAGGTGGATGAGGCGCAGGCTGCGCACGCCGCCGCCGGCGACGGGGTGGGCGTTCTGGGCATCGCCCTGGAAGACCTGGAAGCCCAGGTGACCAAGCTCGAAAGCGAGATCGACTCGGTCCGTCAGCGGGAGGACCGTGACCGCAAGCTGATCGACGGCGGCACGGTGGCCGCCAAGCAGGTCGCCGAGATCCAGCATGAGCTGGAAACCCTGCAGCGCAGGAAATCGAGCCTGGAGGACTCCCTGCTGGAGCTCATGGAACGCCGCGAGGAACTGGCGGCGCAGCAGGCCGAGGCGATGCAACGCATCGATGACCTGCAGGCCGCGCTGTCGTCGGCACAGCAGGCCCGCGATGCCGCTCTGGCGGAGATCGAGCAGTCCCGCCAGCAGGCGCGCACCCGCCGAGACGGTCTGGTGAACCTCATCGACGATGAACTCATCGATCTCTACGAACGCCTGCGGTCCCGCGGCGGGGCCGGGGCCGGGTTGCTGCAAGGCCGCCGCTGTGGCGCCTGCCGGATCGAGATCGACCGCGGCGAGAGCGCCCGGATCGCCGCGGCAGCCGACGATGACGTGGTGCGTTGCCCCGAGTGCGGGGCAATCCTCTTGAGGTTCAAGCAGTGAAGGTTCTCGTCGAAGCAGACGGCGGGTCCCGGGGTAACCCCGGACCGGCGGGCTACGGCGCGGTGGTGTTCGACGCCGAACACACCGCAATTCTGGCCGAACGTAAGGAATCGATCGGCCGCGCCACCAACAACGTCGCCGAATACCGCGGCCTGATCGCCGGTTTGGAGGCCGCCACCGAGTTGGGCGCGGCCGAAGTGGCGGTGTCGATGGATTCCAAGCTCGTCGTCGAACAGATGTCGGGGCGCTGGAAGGTCAAGCATCCTGACCTGATTCCGCTGCAGCGCCGGGCGGCTGAGCTGGCCAAGGGCTTCGATCGGGCCAGCTATACGTGGATTCCGCGGGAGCGCAACAGCCATGCCGACGGGCTGGCCAACGAAGCCATGGACGCTGCAGCGGGCATCCTCAGCGACCAGCCTGCGGCCGAGCCGGCCAAGGAGCCCGTACCGGCCGAGAAGGCCGCGCTGTCCGCGCCGGGGTGGACCGGTGCCACCGGCGCCCCCACTCGGCTGTTGCTGCTGCGCCACGGTCAGACCGAATTGTCCATCGCCCGGCGCTATTCGGGCCGCGGCAACCCGGTATTGACCGAGGAAGGCCGCAGGCAGGCCGACGCTGCTGCGCGGTATCTGGGTGCACGCGGGGGTGTTGCGGCGGTGGTCAGCTCACCCCTGGAGCGGGCCTATGAGACCGCCGCGGCGGCGGCCAAGGCGCTCGGTGTCGACGTCCGAGTCGATGATGACCTGATCGAGACGGACTTCGGTGCGTGGGAAGGACTGACGTTCGCCGAAGCCGCGCAACGGGATCCGGAACTGCACCGACGCTGGCTGCGTGACACCAGCGTCGAGCCGCCCGGTGGCGAGAGCTTCGATGCGGTGGCGCACCGTGTCGGTCGGGCCCGCGACCGGATCATCGCCGAGCATGGCGCGGCAACGGTTCTGGTGGTCTCGCACGTGACCCCGATCAAGACGATTCTGCGGCTGGCTCTCGATGCGGGGGAGGGCATCCTGTACCGGCTGCATTTGGATCTGGCTTCGCTGTCGATCGCCGAGTTCTACGGCGACGGTGGATCTTCGGTGCGGTTGGTGAACCAGACCGCATACCTGTAGGTCAGGCGTGCAGGTGTAATTGTTCGCCGTGCGGGCCGAAGATCGTGATCGCCTCGACCGCTCCGTCGACGACCCCGAACCAGTGCGGGGTCCAGGTTGAGAACTCCACGGCCTCACCGGGATTGACGACGAAGTCCTGTTCGCCGAGGATCAGGCGCAGTTGGCCCGACAACACGTACATCCAGTCGCGTCCCTCGTGGACCGGGAATTCGGCGGGTGGCTTGCGGCGCTTGGCACTGATCCGGATCTTGTAGGCGTGCAGCCCGGCCGCCGGGCCCTGCCGGGTCAACGGCCAGTAGGTGATGTCGTGGTGGGTGTGTGAGCTGCCGGTGACCCGGGGGTCCTCGGCCTGCGGCGCGCGCAGTAACTCGTCGGTGCTGACCGACAGCGCGGCGGCCAGGCGGGGCAGGTGATCCAGGGCCAGTCGGCGCTTGCCCGATTCCAGCCGGCTCAGCGTCGAGACGTCGATCTGGGCGCGGCGCGCAACGTCTTCCAGGGTGAGCCCGCGTTGGGCCCGCAACTCGCGAAGCCGGCTGCGGACCAGTGCGTCGATGTCGGCCGGCTCGGCTGCGTTTGCCTTCATGGCAAATTAGCTTGGCACTTTGCCATGTGATTGGGCAAGCTCGAAGGCATGGAGAATGTTTGGGACTGCGTAATCGTCGGTGGCGGGGCGGCCGGACTGAGTGCGGCGCTGGTGCTGGGCCGGGCCCGTCGGCGCGTACTGCTCGTCGACGCGGCGAATCAGAGCAACCTGGCCGCACACGGAATCGGTGGTCTGCTGGGCAGTGACGGCCGTCCGCCCGCCGACCTCTATGCGGCCGGCCGCGCCGAGCTGGCCGCCTACCCCACGGTGGAGGTGCGCACCGGCGAAGTCGTACGCGGTGAGCCTGGATTCGCCCTCGAGCTGGCCGACGGAAGCCGCGAGCAGGCCAGGACGGTGCTGCTGGCCACCGGCATGGAGTACCGCGCACCGAACATCGCGGGGCTCGACGGTCTCTGGGGTGGTTCGGTTTTCCACTGCCCGTTCTGCCATGGCTGGGAGATGCGCGACGCGCCGGTCGCCGTGATCGCCCAGGGTGACCGTGCGGTGCACTCGGCGTTGATGATGCGCGGCTGGACCGAAGACCTGGTGGTACTCACCGACGGGGACAGCGGACTGGACGACGCGCAGGTCAAACAGCTGGACGCGGCCGGAATCAGTGTCGACGAGCGTCCGATCGCCGGCCTCATCGCCCGCGACGGTGAACTGGAGGCGGTCGAATTCGCCGATGGCACGCGGCTGGCAAGGCGCGGCGCGCTCGTCGCCGCCACACTGCACCAGCGCTCGCCGCTGGCCGCACAACTCGGGGCGGTCTCGGCGCCCGGACCGATTGCCGCTGATGCGCTGCTCGTCGACGGGTTCGCACGCACCTCGGTGCCCGGCTTGTTCGCCGCGGGTGACCTGAGCGCCCAGATGCCCCAGGTGGCCGCGGCGGTCGCATCGGGCAGCCAGGCCGGCGCCGCCGTCGTACAGCACCTGCTCGGCGAAGACGTCGGACTGCCGGTGGCGCCGTGGCCCGCACAGACGGCGGTCACCGCCCAGTACTGGGAACGGCATTACGGGCAGCGCGGCCGCATCTGGAGCGGCCGGGTCAACGCCCAGCTGGCCAGGATCGCCCAGGACCTGCCCGCAGGCCGGGCACTCGATCTGGGCTGCGGTGAGGGCGGCGACGCCGTCTGGCTCGCCGAACACGGCTGGGAGGTCACGGGAGTCGACGTCTCCGACACCGCGCTCGCCCGGGCCGCGGCCGAGGCGCGGGAACGTGGTGTGGCGGAACGGATCACGTTCGAACGCCATGACCTGTCCGAGAGCCTTCCCGACGGTCGCTTCGACCTGGTCTCGGCCCAGTTCCTGCAGTCTCCGATCGGCATGGATCGCGCCGCGATGCTGCGTCGCGCCGCCGGGACGGTGGCCGACGGCGGCCTGCTGGTCGTCGTCGATCACGGGGCCGCCCCGCCTTGGGCTCCCGAGCATGTCCGGAAATTTCCGTTCCCCAGCGCCGACGAGGTGGTCGACTCACTGAACCTCGACGAAGCGCACTGGGAACGCGTCCGGGTGGACGCCGATGAGCGGGAGGCGACGGGACCGGACGGGCAGCGCGGCGTCCTGATCGACAACGTGATGGTGTTACGTCGATTGGGCTGAATCGACTTGTCATACCGCTGTGGCATAGTCGAAAATATGTTCGAAATATCCAGGTTGTCGCAGGTCAACCCGCATGATGACGAGGCGACGCTGCATCGGCGCATCGAGGAACTCGAGCGGGCCAAGTCGGCCGCGGCTGCCGGGCAGGCCCGGTGTGCGGCCCTGTTGGACGCGAAGCGCCGGGCCGCCGAGGCGGCGGCGGGAGTGTCGCGCGCCAAACTGGGCCGCGGGGTGGCTTCGGAGGTTGCGCTGGCTCGTCATGATTCGCCGAACCGGGGGAGTCGGCATCTCGGGTTCGCCAAGGCGCTGGTGTACGAGATGCCGCATACGTTGGCGGCGCTGGAGTCCGGTGTGTTGTCAGAATGGCGGGCCACGTTGATCGTGCGGGAGTCGGCGTGCCTGTCGGTCGAGGATCGGCGTGAATTGGACGCCGAGATGTGCGCCGACGTCACGAAGCTCGACGGTATGGGTGACAAGCGAATTGAAGCGGACGCGAAGAAGATCGCGTACCGCCTGGATCCGCAGGCTGTCGTCGACCGGGCGGCGAAGGCGGCAGAGGACCGGAATGTCTGGATCCGGCCGGCGCCGGACTGCATGGCGCGGCTGACGGTGTTGTTGCCGGTGCAGAAGGGCGTCGGCGTGTATGCGGCGCTCAAACGCAGCGCTGATACGACGTTCGACGGTCGGACCCGCGGGCAGGTGATGGCCGACACCGTGGCAGAGCGGGTGACCGGCCGCCCTGCCACGGTGCCTGAGCCGGTAGCGGTCAATCTGTTGCTCTCCGACCAGACCCTGTTGGCGGGCGACGAGAACCCGGCCGTGGTCGAGGGATACGGGCCGGTGCCGGCGTCGGTGGCCCGTTCCCTCGTGAGTGACGCGGTGGCCGACGAACGGTCGCGTGCGACGCTGCGGCGGCTCTACCGGCATCCGGTGTCCGGTGCATTGGCGGCGATGGAGTCGCGGTCGCGGCTGTTTCCCAAGGCGCTGGCCCAATTCATCGGATTGCGGGATCAGACCTGCAGAACCCCGTACTGCGACGCGCCGATCCGCCATCACGACCACGCCCAACCGCATGCCGGGGGTGGTCCCACCAGTGCGCGCAACGGTCTCGGCGAATGCGAACGGTGCAACTACGTCAAAGAGTCACCCGGGTGGAGGGTGACGACCAGTGACGAGAATGGCTTCCATACAGCCGAATTCGTCACTCCGACGGGGGTGGCCTATCGGTCCGCCGCCCCGCCGCCACCCGGGCCAGTCGAGAGGTACGAGAGCGTGACCGAGCTGCGGGTCGCGATCGAGTTCGCGCGCTGCGCGGCCGCTGCTTAGTCACCGCGGCTTGGTCACGCGGGTTAGTCCGTGCGTTGGGTCAGCCGGATGCTGTTGCCCGATGGGTCACGGAACCCGGAGTCGATGCCGTAGGGCATCTGATTGGGCGGCTCGGTGAACTCGACGCCGCGGGCGGTGAGCTCCTCGTAGCTCTTCTGGCAGTCGTCGGTGGTCAGAAAGACCGTGCCGGCGAAGCCCTTTGCGGTCAGATCCTGGACCTGCTTGCGGGTCGATTCATCCATCACGGGCTCGCCGAGTACAGCCATCAGCACGATGCCGACGTCCTCCTGTCCCGGCGGGCCGACCGTGACCCACCGGAAGTTGCCCATCTCCTCCGGAAACGAAACGTCTTCGCGCACTTCCATTCCCACCTTTTCGGTCCAGAACTTCAACGCGACTTCCTGATCGTGAACCCACAGATGCGTGTAAGCGATTTTCATCATGAGCAGACGCTACGTCCGCTCTGGCCCGGCCGTCTTCTCCGTTTGTGCTGTCTTGGCTCGGCCGGTGTGGGCCCGCCGGGTATCGCGCGCCAGAATGCAACTGGGCACCGGGGCGCGCAGCATCGCAGGCGGCAGGCCGGCGCGATAGGCCGCGGGAGGCTTGCCGTACACGCGAGCGAAACTGGTGGTGAACGACCCCACGCTGTGTAGGCCGACCATCACGCAGATGTCCGCCACCGAGCGGTCGGTGTTGCGCAGCAGCGCCGCAGCCCGTTCCAGCCGCCGGCTCTGCAGATAGGCGCGCGGAGACTCACCGAAGGTGCGGGTGAACATGCGACTGAAATGCGCCCGGGACAAGCCGGCCGCCGCGGCAAGGTCGTCGACGGTGATCGGATCCGCGTAGCGGGCGTCCGCCAGATCCTTCGCGCGGAGCAAATATCGTGCCGGTGGCACCTGAGCCATGATTTTGAGGGTAGTCTGACCAGCGCGAACGAGTTGGCTGGGCGGCCGCGGCACCTTCGGGTGTCGAGGAAAGTCCGGACTTCACAGAGCAGGGTGATTGCTAACGGCAATCCGAGGCGACTCGCGGGAAAGTGCCACAGAAAACAGACCGCCACCTGAGCCCTTGCGGCCAGGGGTAAGGGTGAAACGGTGCGGTAAGAGCGCACCAGCACCCCGGGTGACCGGGGTGGCTAGGCAAACCCCACCCGAAGCAAGGCCAAGAAGGCCGCAACCTGGTTGCGGCCGCGCAGGCGTTCGAGGGCTGCTCGCCCGAGCCTGCGGGTAGGCCGCTCGAGGCACCCGGCGACGGTGTGTCCAGATGGATGGTCGCCGCCTCGCCCTCTGGGGCGGGGGACAGAATCCGGCTTACAGGCCAACTCGTTCGCCCTCAGCCCCCTAGTGGGCCTTGCGCACCGCCTTGGCCAACTTCTTCAGCGCGTCGTCCAACAACGCCCGGGACTGCTGGGCGGCGTCGTGCTCCTGTTGATAGAGCAGCCCGTAGGTGAAGGTGTCCTCGCCGGCGGCATGTGCGGCATCGGCTTGGGTGCTCAGGTGTGCCTTGCTCACCACGCTGTCCTGGTGGCCGCCCAGCAGGGACTGGATGCTCTTCGCCCGATCGGACACCTTGTCCGCCCCGGTGGCAGCCGCGGTATAACGAAGCCGTTTGGCGCCCTTGCGGATCCGGTGTAGCGCCTCATCCTTCTCCTCAGCGCTGGCATCTTCGGCAGCCACCGCCGCGGCGGTCTTGGCCGCCTTGCGTACCCGCTTGTACGCGGCGTCGATGGTCACCGATGGCGCAGAGCCGTCCGCAGATTCGGGCTTCTCGGCACCGACCAACTCTTCCAGTGAGTCCAGCAACCGGAAGTAGCGTTGTGACCGCATCGCCAGCAGCGAACGTCGCCAACCCGCGGTGTAGCGGCGGTTGGCACCCTCGACCAGACGCTGGCGCACCGGACCGCGGACCAGCTCGGCGGGCATCTCGTCGAGTGCGCGCTGATAGCGCTCGCCCAACACCTCGGCATCGCGGGCCACACCCAGGACAGCGGCCAGCGCCCGCAACTCGTCGAGCACCCAGCCGTCGTCATCCAGCCCGAAGGAGTCCTTGGACTCCTGCAGCAGACTGCGGATCTTGCGGGTCGTCACCCGCATCTGATGTACCGAGTCGTAGGCGTCCGCGCGTACGGCCCGGTCCCACTCCAGCAGCGCGTCGATCTGCTCGGCGATGGCCCGGTGCACCGGATCAGCCGGGGGCGTCGGGGCCGGGGCCTGGTCGGTACCGAGGACCTTGGCCAGCTTCGAACCGTGCCCGGCCGGTTCCGCGCCGGCATCCGCGAGCCGGTTCGACAGGCGGTCCATCAGGTCGTCGGGCACGTCGGCGGTGAGCAGTTCCAGCTCCCACTCGCGCCAGCTCTGTTCTTCGCCTTCGGTGGCCGAAGCGGTCACCCGGTCATCACAGAATTCGGCCAGTGCGACGCCGTCCGCTCCGTGCAGTACCTCGACGTGGCGTGCGGTGCTGATCCGGGCCACAGGGGCCAGCGGACGATCCCGGACGATCGCCAGCACGATGTCGCGCAGATCCTCGGGCACTGTGGTGGTGCCCGCGCCCAGAGGCGTGCGGACCTCGGTGCGGGTGTCGACCCCGGCCGGGAGCTTCAGGTGCCAGCCCGCGTCGTCGCCGCCGGTGCGGCGCCGCAACGTGATGCGGTGCGCTGCCAGGTCGCGATCAGGGGTGTCGAAGTACACCGCATCCAGATGCTGGGTCGGGGTGTGTTCCACCTCGGTGACGGCCGACAAACCCTCGAACGAGGGCGAGACGGTGTCCTCGGTGACGGCGAACTTCCGCTCGATTTCGGTGTATCTCGCGGTCTTGGATTTGCCGGGAGCCATAGTCACCTTCGCTGTGCACCGGAGGCGGGAGATCGGATGGCACCAGCGTGCCATATTCGGGTGGGTGCCACGACCGGTGTCCGGTCACAGCAACATCAAGACTTGGCGCTGTCCCGACCGCGCTGACGGTCATGTCCGCAGACGTCTCTTACTGTTGCTGGCATGGGGGCTGAGACGACACCGGCGAGCGCCAGTGCCGGGCGCGGACGCCCGCGGCTGGAGCGGCCGCGGCGACCGGGCACGACTGCCCGGGAACAGATCCTTGACGCCGCCGCCGAACTGTTCACCAACCACGGCTACGCCAGCACCTCGACCCGGCGGATCGCCGACGAGGTCGGGGTGCGACAAGCCTCGCTGTATCACCATTTCGCCACCAAGGACGACATCCTCGACGCCCTGCTGGCCGGCACCGTCGACGAGGCCCTCCGCCTGGGCGCCGAACTGCTCGACGGCGCGGGTACGGCGGCACAACGCCTGCACATCCTCGCCGTCGCCGATGCGCGCCAGTTGTGTGCGGGACGGTGGAATCTGGGTGCCCTCTATCTGCTTCCCGAGCTCCGGACCGACCGGTTCGCGCCGTTCCGGCAACGACGCGCCGAGCTTCGCGAGGTGTACCGCAGATTGTCAGACGCGGTGATCGCCGAGTGCGGTGGTCCACCCGCGGCCGCCGACCTGCCGTTCCGATTGGTGGAATCGGTGGTCAACACCCGCTCCGACGAGGTCGAGGGCACGCCCGCGCAGCCCTGGGTGATCGCGGAGGCGGCGCTGCGGATCCTCGGGTTCGACGGCGACTTCAGTCCGCTGGTGACTGCCACCGCGGCTCGACTGGGGGTGCGACCGCCGCAAACCCCGGCCCGCTAGAGTTCGGGCCGTGACCGAGCCCACCTATGAAGCCATCTCGTTCGAACAGTCCGGAGCCGTCGCATACATCACGCTGAACCGCCCGGATGCCGCGAATGGCATGAACGACACCATGACTCGCGAACTGGCCGACGCCGCGCGGCGCTGCGACACGCCTGCGACCAAGGTCGTGGTGCTGACCGGTGCGGGCCGGTTCTTCTGCGCGGGTGGCGACCTGAAATCGTTCGCCACCGCACCCGACCGGGGCCAGTTCATCAAGGGCGTCGCCGACGACCTGCACCAGGCCATCTCGTCGTTCGCCCGGATGGACGCCGTGCTGATCACCGCGGTCAACGGCACCGCGGCCGGCGCCGGGTTCAGCCTCGCGGTGACCGGTGACCTGGTCCTGGCCGCCGAATCCGCCACCTTCACCATGGCCTACACCAAGGTGGGCCTGAGCCCCGACGGCAGCGCGTCCTATCACCTGCCGCGACTCGTCGGCTTGCGCCGGGCGCAGGAACTCATCCTCACCAACCGCACGCTCTCGGCCACCGAGGCGCAGGAGTGGGGACTGGTCACCGAGGTGGTCGCCGGCGACGAACTGGCCGCGCGTGCCGCCAAACTGGCCGAGCAGGTGGCCACCGGGTCCGGCGGATCCAACGGCGCGGTCAAGTCGCTGCTGGTGTCCTCGTTCAAGAACAGCCTCGAAGAGCAGATGGCTGCCGAAGGGCGGTTCATCGCCGAGCGGGCCAACTCCGCCGACGGCCGCGAGGGCGTCGATGCTTTCCTGGCCAAGCGCAAGCCTGACTTCGCCTAGGCGCTCGGGCCGTGAACGCTCAGGCCGCCAACACTCAGGCATAGCCCTCGATCACCACGGTCTCCATGTCGGGAACGTCCTGGCGTAGTGCCAACAAGACGCCGGGCGCGGCCACCAGTCCGAGGATCGCGTCGAAGGGGACTTCGGACATCGGCTGACAGGTCGTATTGCTGAACATCCGCAAGAACGAATGTTCGTCGGACCTGGAGTCCGGGCCGTAGTCGTAGACCACGAAGCCATCGCGCAACGCCACGTAGCCGACCCTGGACTCCCTGCGGTTGGGCAGCAGCCTGCCTCCGGGATATATCGGCGTCGTGGTGGTGCATCGCGGTTTCCCGTCGCTGCCATACACCGACAGCGCGGAGTCCCTTGTGGGTGGATTGCGTTTGTGGCGGACCAGGAAGTCTTCGGCGGGCGCCGGTGTGGTCAGTGCGTCGACATCCGCCGGGAGCGCCACTATGAGCTCCTTGCCCGGATCGACGTAGTAGTCGGTCGCGCGCTGCGGATCGCTTGCACTGACCTCCAGATAGATCCCGTCCGAGCCGGTCGGAAATGGGTAGATCGAATAGTCGCGCCAGGACTCGTCATCGAGGGGTACGTCCGGCAGATACGTGTACTCCCAGAGTTTCTCACCGTTCCGCGGATCGGCCGCGAGGATCCGGTGGTCCACCACGCGATGCCCCTCGGTCTCGCGCTCGCACCACAACAGGGACGTGAGCCGGTTGCCGGTATCGGCGGCGCGCTGCTCAGAACAATCACCCCGGGGATTGGTCACCGACCACATGGCTTTCCCGGTGCGGGCATCGAACCGGGTCCAGGTTTCGTCGGTGCGGTCGACGAGGAACGGATCGGCGTCATAGAGGCCTGATTCAGCGAGGAATGCTGACGTCAACCGGGCGTCGCGGCGGGTCCACAGCCGTTGCCCGGTGATCGCGTCGATACCCACGAGAACAGATTCCGAACGGGCCGGCGCCGCACCGAGGTCCGCTATGACCACGGTGGCGCCCCGGTCGTAGACCCGCGCCGACATGATGGCGTCTGCGGGCCCGGTTCTGCGGTAATGCCAACGCTCGTTGCCGTCGGCGCCATATGCCGTGACAGCGCCGGCGTAACTGACGATGAAGCCCGGGCCCGCAGGCCAGATTTCGTAATTTCGCCGGTCGATAGCTGGCCGTGCCCCGGGCAGTTTCACGCTGAATCTGTGCTGGCCGAGCGCTGTCGGGTACGGCGGAACGTCGACTCGATCCGCCGTGGTCGCGTCGATGAATCTGGCGTCGTTACCGGCGAACCCCGCGGCGACGGCCACTGCCCCGGACACCACGACCGCGACGACGACACCGACCACCAGCGCCGACTTCACGCGTCGAGTCCACCAGGGCAGCCCGAAGCCCGCGAACACCGTGGCGACTGCACCTGCGATGGCAAGCACCCAGGCACCGATCGCCGCTGGCAGCGCCGCTGTGATGGGGCCTTCACTCATGACTTCCCGGACGTAGCCCAGCGCGCCGGTGCTGAATGCGGCGAGGAACACGAGGGCGCAGACCGCCACTACGCCCACGGAGGCCCAACGGGGTGGCAGGGCCGCAGCCCGAGACCGCATGGTGCGCTGAAGGGGGATCAGAAGCAGTACGGCGACGACGGCTGCCGACACCGAAAGGAAGGTGGCCGAGTTCCACGGATGCTCGTCGACGCCCGAAGGGGGAGCGGCATCGCCGACCACGCCGAACTTGGCGTCGAGGCGACTCCAGACGGCCAGTGCAATCGCCGACAACAGCAGGACAATGGCGGCGCCGGCAGAGAACGAGGCAATTCGACTCGGTGGGGCGCCGTCAGCGGGCTTGTCCTGGTCGCTGTTCACACGCCCAATCGTCACACGGATCAACGCACCGCCAGATCAACAAAAACGTCGCTGAATCCGTTCTCCAGCGACGTTTTCGTTGATCTCGGCGGGGGAGATCAGTAAGAGTGCTCTTCGGCCGGGAACACCCCGGACGCCACGTCGTGGGCGTACTGCGTTGCCGCACGGTGCAGTTCGCCGCCCACGTCGCCGAAACGCTTCACGAACTTGGCGGTCTTACCACTGGTGAGTCCGGCCATGTCCTGCCAGACGAGCACCTGGGCATCGCAGTTGGGGCCGGCCCCGATGCCGACGGTGGGGATGGTCAACTTGCCGGTGATCTGCGTGGCCAGCTCGGCGGGCACCATCTCCAGCACCACCGCGATGGCACCGGCTTCCTGCACGGCGATCGCGTCGTGAATGGTCTGCTCGGCGGCATCGCCGCGACCCTGCACGCGGAACCCGCCCAGCCCGTTGACACTCTGCGGCGTGAAGCCGATGTGCGCGACCACCGGGATGCCCGCGGCGGACAGCGTCGCGATCTGATCGGCCATCCGCTCACCACCCTCGAGCTTGATGGCCTGCGCGCCGGTCTCCTTCATGAAGCGGGTGGCGGTCGCCAGCGCCTGGGTGGGGCTGCTCTCGTAGCTGCCGAACGGCAGGTCGGCGATCACCAGGGCGTGCGGGGCGCCCTTGACGACCGCGCGGGCCAACGGGATCAGCTCATCGATGGAGATCGGCACGGTGGTGTCGTAGCCGTAGACCACGTTTGCGGCCGAGTCGCCGACCAGCAGTACCGGAATCTCGGCCTCGTCGAATACCCGGGCGCTGGAGTAGTCGTAACACGTGAGCATCGCCCACTTGTGGCCTTCGGACTTCCACTTTTGCAGTGTCAGCGTGCGGACTTTGGTGCGCGGCTTGGCTTCGACAGAATCGGAAGCACCATAAACAGACTGTTCAGACATCGTCGTCCCTTGTGATGGTCGGTTCGATCCTCGAGGCCGCTCTGCGGTCCCCGGGTTCGGCTGACAAATGTAAGTCTGCCACTGCACGTATTGAACGCCAAAGCGACGTTCGAGTGGATTTCCTCACAGTTCGTGCGCGGAGCCCTAACATCAGCGGCATGCAACGGCTCAGCGGACTCGACGCCAGCTTCCTGTACCTCGAAACTGCTGCGCAGCCCATGCACGTGTGCTCGGTGCTGGAACTGGACACCTCGACCATGCCGGGCGGCTACACCTTCGACCGGATGCGTGACGCGCTTACCCTGACCATCAAGGCGATGCCGCAATTCCGGGAGAAGCTGGCCGACAGCCGGTTCAATCTCGACCACCCGGTGCGGGTGGAAGACAAGGACTTTGACGTCAACCGGCACCTGCACCGGATCGGCCTGCCCGGGCCCGGTGGGCGGGCCGAGCTGTCCGAGATCTGCGGACACATCGCGTCGCTTCCGTTGGACCGGACCCGGCCGTTGTGGGAGATGTGGGTCATCGAGAACGTGGCGGGCACCGACGCTCACGCCGGGGGCCGATTGGCGCTGATGACGAAGGTGCACCACTCCGGCGTCGACGGGGTGACCGGCGCCAACCTGATGTCGCAGCTGTGCACGACCGTGGCGGATGCGCCGCCCCCGGACCCGGTCGACGGGGTGGGCGGTGCCACCGGCGCCGAGATCGCCATCAGCGGGGCACTCAGGTTCGTGAGCCGGCCACTGAAGCTCGCGAACGTGCTGCCCTCCACGGCGAGCACGGTCATCGACACGGTGCGCCGGGCAATCAACGGGCAGGCGATGGCGGCCCCCTTCAACGCGCCGAAGACTGCGTTCAACACCAACATCACCGGCCAGCGCAGCGTGGCGTTCGCCCAGTTGGACCTCGATGACATCAAGACCGTCAAGAACCACTTCGACGTCAAGGTCAACGACGTGGTGATGGCGCTGGTGTCCGGCGTGCTTCGCACCTTCCTGCACGACCGAGGTGAACTGCCGGAAAGCTCGCTGGTAGCGATGGTGCCGGTATCGGTGCACGACCGCTCGAACCGGCCCGGCCGCAATCAGGTGTCGGGGATGTTCTCCAAGCTGGAGACCAACATCGAGGATCCGGCTGAGCGCCTGCGGGCCATCGCCCAATCGAATTCCGTTGCCAAGCAACACAGTTCCGCGATCGGAGCGACATTGCTGCAGGACTGGACCCAGTTCGCGGCACCTGCGGTGTTCGGCGCCGCGATGCGGGTGTACGCGGCCAGCCGCCTGTCCGGGGCCAAACCCGTACACAATCTCGTCATCTCGAACGTTCCCGGGCCACAGGACCCGCTGTACCTACTGGGGTGTGAGGTCAAGGCCATGTACCCGCTGGGCCCGATCTTCCACGGATCCGGGCTCAACATCACCGTGATGTCGCTGACCGGCAAGCTCGACGTCGGCATCATGTCCTGCCCGGATCTGCTGCCTGACCTGTGGGATATGGCCGACGATTTCCACGTCGCGCTCGACGAACTCCTTGCCGCTACCCGATAGCGTCGGGGCACCTCGTGACCAGGCCCGGCCTGCGGCGATGTCGTGCCATGGCAGCATGGTCAGCCATGAAGTTCAGGATGAGGTTCGGCGCGCTGCTGGCAATGACGGCGGTGGCCGCGGCGGGCTGCACCCAGGTGGTCGATGGCCAGGCCAAGATCGCCGTTCCGCGGCCCGGCACGCCGGTGCAATGGCTGCCGTGCAACGCCGGCTCCGGTGACCACGTGCAGATCCCCGACAACGCCGAATGCGGGATGCTGTCGGTGCCGGTCGACTACTCGAAGCCTGACGGCGACGTCGCCCGCCTGGCGATGATCCGGTTCCCGGCCGCGGGCCAGAAGATCGGCTCGCTGGTGATCAACCCCGGCGGCCCCGGTGAATCCGGCGTGGAATCGGCCGTCTCCCTGTTGTCGGGCCTGCCGCAGTCGGTCAAGGACCGCTTCGACATCGTCGGGTTCGATCCGCGCGGTGTCGGATCCTCCACACCCGCGGTGTGGTGCAACTCCGACGAGGACAACGACCGGCTGCGCGCCGACCCGACGGTGGAATACACCCCCGAAGGCGTCGAGCATCTGGAGAACGAGACCAAGAAGTTCGTTCAGCGCTGCGTCGACAAGATGGGCAAGGAGTTCCTGGAGAACGTCGGCACCGAGAACGTCGCCAAGGATCTGGATGCCATCCGGGTTGCCCTCGGCGACGACAAGCTGACCTACCTCGGCTACTCGTACGGCACCCGCATCGGCGCCACCTATGCCGAGCAGTTCCCGCAGAAGGTCCGCGCGATGATCCTCGACGGTGCCGTCGACCCCAACGCGGACCCGGTGGAAGAAGACATCCGTCAGGCCGCGGCGTTCCAGAAGGCCTTCGACGACTACGCCACCGACTGCACCACCAAGAACCCCGACTGCCCGCTGGGCACCGATCCGGCCAAGGCCGTCGAGGTGTACAAGAGCCTGATCGACCCGCTGGTGGAGCACCCCGCCAAGACCCGCGATCAGCGCGGGCTGGGTTACAGCGACGCCACGGTGGGCACGATCCTGCCCCTGTACTCGCCGAACCTGTGGCGGCACCTCACCGAGGGTCTGACCGGACTCAAGAACGGCAACGGTGACGTCATGCTGGCGTTGGCAGACCTCTACATGGGCCGAGACGCCAAGGGCCACTACAACAATTCGACTGACGTGCGCGTCGCGGTGAACTGCGTGGACAAGCCCGCGATCACCGACCGGGCCACCGTCGTCGAAGAGGACCGGCGGGCCCGAGAGGTGGCCCCGTTCATGAGCTACGGCGAGTTCACCGGGCATGCGCCCATGGGCACGTGCGCGTTCTGGCCGGTGCCGCCCACCAGCAAGCCGCACGAGATCTCGGTGAAGGGACTGCCTCCGACCCTGGTGGTCTCGACCACCAACGACCCGGCCACGCCCTACCAGGCGGGCGTCGACCTGGCCCGCCAACTCGGCGGCACCCTGGTGACCTTCGAGGGCACCCAGCACACCGTGGTGTTCCAGGGCAACAAGTGCATCGACGACATCGCCGCGACCTACCTCGTCGACGTGACGGTGCCCCCGCCCGGAACCCGTTGCTGACCGCCCCGACCGTCAAAAGTCACCGGTTGGTCTCCGGCCGATCTCTGCTCGGCCTCAGGCGCAGACCCGGCGGTGGCCGCCGTGCGACCATGACTGCCGTGTGGTGGGCGGGTAGGCGGGCGGCGAGCGCCCTTGCGGTGACTCTGCTCAGCGCATCTGCCTTGGTGTGCCCGGTCGCGGTACCTGTCGCGGCTGCTGCGCCGGAATCCGGGCCGGAGTGGGGAAGTTGCGCTCAATGGGTGCAAGATCCGGCACGGATTCCGACGGCGCAGTGCAGCACGGTCGCCGTTCCGATCGATTGGAACTCCCCGGACCCCCAAGGCGCACAAGCGCAATTGGCCGTCATCCGGATACCCGCCAGCGGGCAGCGGATCGGCGCCCTGTTCATCAACCCGGGCGGCCCCGGCGCCTCGGCGGTGGACACCGTCGCCGGCATGGGTGCCGCCCTG
This sequence comes from Mycobacterium shunyiense, assembly GCF_058270075.1. NCBI lineage: Bacteria > Bacillati > Actinomycetota > Actinomycetes > Mycobacteriales > Mycobacteriaceae > Mycobacterium > Mycobacterium shunyiense. Next base: position 110,152 of record NZ_JBZDPU010000016.1, read on the forward strand.
GCCGGCTCCCCACTCACCGATCATTTCGATCTGGTGGGCTTCGATCCGCGCGGCGTCGGGCATTCCACCCCGGAGCTGCGCTGCCGCACCGACGCCGAGATCGACGCCTACCGCCGCGAGCCGATGGCCGATTACAGCCCCGCCGGGGTCGCCCACATCGAAGATGTCTACCGCCAGTTCGCCCAGCAGTGCCTCGACCGCATGGGCGCACCGTTCCTGGCCAATGTCGGCACCGCCTCCGCCGTACGGGACATGGATGCGGTGCGGGCCGCGCTGGGGGAGGAACAGATCAACTATCTGGGCTTCTCCTACGGCACCGAACTGGGCAGCGCGTACGCCGAACAGTTCGGGAACCGGGTGCGCACGATGGTGCTCGACGGCGCGATAGACCCCAGCCTGGATCCGATCACCAAGAACGTCCGCCAACTCGCCGGCTTCCAGAAGGCCTTCGACACCTACGCCGCGGAATGCGCGACGTCAGCCGACTGCCCCCTGGGCACCGACCCTGCCCAGTTCGTCAGCCGGTACCAAGGGCTCGTGGATCCACTGGTGACGACGCCGCACCCCACTGCGGACCCGCGTGGACTCGGCTACGCCGACGCGATCACCGGCACCGGCAACGCCCTGTATTCGGCGCGCTACTGGCCGTACCTGACCAGCGGGCTGCTCGGGTTGACGCGTGGCACCGACACCGGCGACCTGCTGTTGCTCGCCGACGACTACTGGCGCCGCGATGGAACCGGGCACTACCAGAACATGCAGGATGCGTTCACCGCGATCCGCTGCGTCGACACGCCGTTCCCCACCGACCCAGCGGTGTGGGCCGACGCGGATCAGCGGACCCGTGCTGCCGCCCCGTTCATGTCCTACGGCGAGTTCACCGGATACGCGCCGCGGGACATCTGCGCGCTCTGGCCGGTGCCCGCGACGTCGTCACCCCACCCGGTCACCGGGCCCGGGCCGGGCAAGGTCGTGGTGGTGTCCACCACCGGCGACCCGGCCACGCCGTACCAGGCCGGGGTGGAACTGGCCCGGCAAATGGACGCGGCGCTCATCTCGTTCAAGGGCACCCAACACACCGTGGTGTTCAACGGGAACGCCTGCGTCGACACCGCGGTGCTGAACTTCTTCGTCACCCAGGGCTCCCCGGGCAACCTCTCCTGCTAACTCCTTGCAGGCCCGTAACACAGAATTAACAGCCGATGCCTACGCTGCGCTCATGGACCGCCAGAAGGAATTCGTGCTGCGCACCCTGGAGGAACGCGATATCCGGTTCGTTCGGTTGTGGTTCACCGACGTCCTCGGCTACCTCAAATCGGTAGCGATCGCGCCCGCCGAACTCGAAGGCGCCTTCGAGGAGGGCATCGGTTTCGACGGCTCTTCGATCGAGGGCTTCGCCCGCGTCTCGGAATCCGACACCGTCGCCCGGCCCGACCCGTCCACCTTCCAGGTGCTGCCCTGGACGACCAGTGCGGGCAAGCACTACTCGGCCCGCATGTTCTGTGACATCACCATGCCGGACGGCTCACCGTCGTGGGCCGACTCCCGGCACGTGCTGCGCCGGCAGCTGGCCAAGGCCAGCGACCTGGGCTTCACCTGCTACGTGCACCCCGAGATCGAGTTCTTCCTGCTGCAGCCTGGCCCGGACGACGGGTCGGTGCCGGTGCCGGCGGACAACAGCGGTTACTTCGACCAGGCCGTGCACGATTCGGCCCCCAACTTCCGCCGGCACGCCATCGAGGCGCTGGAGCAGATGGGCATCTCGGTGGAGTTCAGCCACCACGAGGGCGCACCGGGCCAGCAGGAGATCGATCTGCGCTACGCCGACGCCCTGTCGATGGCCGACAACGTGATGACCTTCCGGTATCTGGTCAAGGAGGTCGCGCTGGCCGACGGTGTGCGGGCGTCGTTCATGCCCAAGCCGTTCGGAGAGCATCCCGGCTCGGCCATGCACACCCACATGAGCCTGTTCGAAGGCGATACCAACGCCTTCCACAGCCCCGACGACCCGCTGCAGCTGTCCGACGTGGCCAAGTCCTTCATCGCGGGCATCCTTGAGCACGCCAGCGAGATCAGCGCGGTCACCAACCAGTGGGTGAACTCCTACAAGCGCCTGGTGCACGGCGGTGAAGCCCCGACGGCGGCGTCTTGGGGCGCGGCCAACCGCTCGGCGCTGGTGCGGGTTCCGATGTACACCCCGCGCAAGGCGTCGTCGCGGCGCGTGGAGGTCCGCAGCCCCGACTCGGCATGCAACCCCTACCTGACCTTCGCGGTGCTGCTGGCCGCCGGTCTGCGCGGCGTGGAGAAGGGCTACGTGTTGGGCCCGCAGGCCGAGGACAACGTCTGGAGCCTGACGGCCGAGGAGCGTCGTGCCATGGGCTACCGCGAGCTGCCCACCAGCCTGGGCAACGCGCTGGAGGCCATGGAGAACTCTGAGCTCGTCGCGGAAGCGTTGGGGGAGCACGTATTCGACTACTTCCTGCGCAACAAGCGCGCAGAGTGGGAGAACTACCGCAGCCACGTCACGCCCTACGAGCTGAAGACCTACCTGTCGCTCTGAGACGGGTGGCGCCGGTGCCGGTCGTTTCCTGCGAGCGTGCGCTACCGTCGTGAACGTGCCCAAGCCTGCAACCGATCGCCCGAAACTGCCCAGCGTCGGTCGGCTCGGTCTGGTCCATCCCCAGGCAGCGGCCCACTTGGAACAGCTCGGCTGGAACACCGAGTCACACGTCGAACTGCTGTGGTCGCTGTCGCGTGCACCGGACGCCGACGTCGCGCTGCTGGCAATGGTGCGGTTGACCGACGCGCTCGGCGCGGACGCCGACGAACTCAACCGGCGGCTCCTGACCGACAAGGCGCTGCGGGGCCGGCTGTTCGGGGTACTCGGATCGTCTCTGGCTCTCGGTGATCACCTCGTCGCCCATCCGGAATCGTGGCGGTTGTTGGCCGGTGCGGTCGACCGCCCCGGCCCCGACGAACTGCACAGTGTCTTCACCGCTGCGGCCCGGGCAGCCGAGATCGACAGGGGCGCAAGCAGTGCCGTGCCCGCGCTGCGGGATCTCTACCGGGACCGACTGCTGGTCCTGGGCGCCCTCGACGTCGCCTCGACCGTCGAGAACGAGCCGGTGCTGCCCTTCGTCGAGGTGGCCGCCCATCTGTCCGACCTGGCCGACGCCGCGCTGGGCGCCGCGCTGACGGTGGCCACCCGCGTCGTGTGCGACGACGGTGTGCAGCCCCGGCTGGCAGTCATCGCCATGGGTAAATGCGGTGCGCGCGAACTGAATTACGTCAGCGACGTCGACGTCATCTTCGTCGGGGAATCGGTCCCGGACGGCGACGGCGACGACAACCTGGCCACCGCGACCCGGGTGGCCGGCGAGATGATGCAGTTCGCCGCCGATGCGTTCTTCGAGGTCGACGCCGCGTTGCGCCCCGAAGGTAAACGCGGACAACTGGTCCGGACACTGGAATCCCACGTCGCCTACTACCAGCGCTGGGCGAAAACCTGGGAATTCCAGGCCCTGCTCAAGGCGCGTCCCGCCGCAGGCGACGCCGAACTGGGCAAGGCCTACATCGAGGCTCTGATGCCGATGGTGTGGACCGCGTGCGAGCGTGAGGATTTCGTTCCCGAGGTTCAGGCCATGCGCCGCCGCGTCGAGGAACTCGTCCCGGCCGGAGTACGGGCCCGCGAGCTCAAGCTGGGCACCGGCGGCCTGCGCGACGTCGAATTCGCGGTCCAGCTCCTGCAATTGGTGCACGGACGCAACGACGACTCACTGCATGTGGCGTCCACCGTTGACGCGTTGGCGGCCCTCGGCGAGGGCGGTTACATCGGCCGCGACGACACCGCCAACATGACGGCATCCTACGAATTTCTGCGACTGCTCGAGCACCGGCTGCAGCTGCAGCGGCTCAAACGCACCCACATGCTGCCCGACGACACCGACGTCGAGGCGTACCGATGGCTGGCCCGGGCGGCGCACGTGCGACCCGACGGCCGGCACGACGCCCAGGGCGTGCTGCGCGAAGAACTCAAGCGGCAGAGCATGCGGGTGTCGCGACTGCACGCCAAGCTCTTCTACCAGCCGCTGCTCGAAACGGTGGGCCAGCCGGCGCTGGGTATCGGCGCAGGCATGAGCACCGAGGCGGCCGAACGTCAGCTTGCCGCACTGGGTTACGAGGGGCCCCAGAGTGCATTGACCCACCTGGCCGCGCTCACGGGCCAGAGTGGGCGTCGGGGCACGGTGCAGCAGGTGTTGCTGCCGACCCTGTTGGACTGGCTGTCGGACACCCCCGACCCGGACGCGGGCCTACTGGCCTACCGCCGGATCAGCGAGGAACTGTCCGAGCAGCGCTGGTACCTGTCGACCCTGCGCGACGAGGGCGCAGTGGCCAAGCGGCTGATGCGGGTGCTGGGCACCTCGGCCTACATCCCCGAACTGCTCATGCGGGCTCCTGAGGTGATCCAGCTGTACGCCGACGGGCCCAACGGCCCCAAACTGCTCGACGGCGATCCCGACAGCCTGGCCCGTGCCCTGGTTGCCTCGGCCGGCCGTCACCCTGACCCGGTGCGCGGCATCGCCGCCGCCCGCACCCTGCGCCGTCGCGAACTGGCCCGCATCGCCTCCGCGGACGTACTGGGCCTGCTCGACGTGACCGACGTGTGCAAGGCACTGACCTCGGTATGGGTTGCCGTGTTGCAGGCCGCACTCGACGCGGTGATCCGGGCCAACACCCCCGAATCCGGCGCGCCCGCACGCATCGCCGTGATCGGTATGGGTCGCCTCGGTGGCGGCGAACTCGGCTACGGCTCCGACGCCGACGTGATGTTCGTGTGCGAACCCAACTCGGGTGTCGAGGAATCGGCGGCCGTGCGCTGGTCGGTGAGTATCGCCGAACAGGTCAGGGCCCTGCTGGGGACACCCAGTGCGGACCCGCCGTTGGAGGTCGACACCGGACTGCGCCCGGAGGGCCGTAACGGGCCCCTGGTGCGCACGCTGGCGTCATATGCGACCTATTACGAGCAGTGGGCGCAGGCGTGGGAGATCCAGGCCCTGCTGCGCGCTCACCGGGTGGCCGGTGATCTCGAGCTCGGCGAACGATTTCTGCTCATCGCCGACAAGACGCGTTACCCCGCCGGTGGGGTGTCGGCCGAAGCGGTCCAGGAGATCCGCCGGATCAAGGCACGTGTGGACGCCGAACGGCTGCCCCGCGGCGCGGACCCCAACACCCACACCAAGCTGGGCCGTGGCGGACTGGCCGACGTCGAGTGGACCGTACAGCTGCTCCAGCTGCGTTACGCGCACAATCTGCCTGCGCTGCACAACACTTCGACCTTGCAGACCCTCGACGCGATCGGTGCGGCCGAGCTGGTCGCCGAGAGTGACGTCGAATTGTTGCGCGAGGCCTGGCTGACGGCCACGCGGGCGCGCAACGCACTGGTCCTGGTGCGCGGCAAACCCACCGATCAGCTGCCCGGGCCGGGCCGCCAGCTCAACGCGGTCGCGTTGGCGGCCGGGTGGGGCAGCGACGACGGCGGGGAGTTCCTGGACAACTACCTGAGGGTGACGCGGCGGGCGAAGGGTGTGGTCCGGAAAATTTTCGGCGGGGAGTAGCCGAGGCCGAATTGGGCCCCGCGTGCAGGACGTCCCAGTGGCTGGTGTTAATAAGGGCATATAACCAATTCACTGGGAGTCCGGATGCAGCACACGTTCGACGTCATCAGCGCAGCCGAGCACGAACGGCTCGAGGCGCTCTACGAACCCTTTGCCCGGGCGATGCGCGAACTCGTCGACGCCGGCGTGCGAACCCAGGTGGACCCGCAGTCCATCGCCGAGGCAACCGCGGCCGTCGAGGCCGTCACCGCCTCGCTGCGCCGCGAACAGCGCGACGGGCCACACGCCTTGCTTCATGCCGAGACCAACCGCCCGGTGGTGTGGGCCAACCCGGTCGTCGGACTGCGCAACGCTCTGGCCCCGCCGCTGGTGATCGAGCATGCCGAGGACGGCAGCTGCTGGAGTGAATTCGTGCTGGGCGCCGCCTACGAGGGGCCGCTGGGCTGGGTGCACGGCGGCATCTGTGCGCTGGTGCTCGACCATATTCTCGGCGAGGTGGCCAGTGGGGGACTGAACGAGCCGCGCTACACGGGGACCATCACGTGCCGGTACAACCGCGGCACTCCATTGGGGCCGCTGCGCGCCGAGGCCTACATCGATCGGACCGAAGGTGTCAAAACCTTTGCGCGGGGCCACATCAGCGACGGCGACGGGATCACCGTCGAGGCGGAAGGCGTCTTCATCACCCCGGCGTGGGCGCGGGACGCCGGATGAAGTTCTACGTGAGCATGGCCTTCATGGACACCCGGGAGGCCGTCGAAGTGGCCAGGGCCGCAGACGATCTCGGGTACGACGGGATGGGCATCCCGGATCACGTGGTGAACCTGGAGACGCTGTCGACACCGTATCCGTACACCAAGGACGGCAAGCGGCGCTGGGAGGCATTCACCGACTGGCCGGACCCATGGGTGATGATCGGCGCCCTGGCGCTCGTCACCACCAGGTGCAAGTTCGTCACGACTGTCTACCTGCCCGCGATGCGTGACCCGTACTCCGCCGCGAAAGCCATCGGCACCGCGGCCTATCTGGCCGACGGGCGGCTGGAACTCGGCATCGGCGTCGGCTGGTGCGAGGAAGAGTTCGACCTGCTGGGCCAGCAGTTCGCGCGACGCGGCAAGCGCACCGACGAGATGCTCGAGCTGATGAAGAGGCTGTGGGAGCCCGGCTGGACCGAGTTCTCCGGCGAGTTCTATTCCACGCCCCGGCTCGAGATGGAGCCCACCCCGCCGCGGATCCCGATCTACGTCGGCGGTCTGTGCGACATCGCGCTGCGGCGCGCGGCGCGCCACGACGGCTGGATCGGCGATCTGATCTCCACCGATGACGCCCTGCAGCGAGTCGATCGGTTGCGCGAGCTACGTGCCGAAAAGGGTTTGACGATGGATGATTTCACCATCATCACACCGCTGACCGACGCCTTGACTCCCGAGCACTACGCGCGTGCGGAGGCCGGTGGGATTCAGGGCATCATCACCATGCCGTGGATGTTCTACTCCGGGCCCTCGGCGACCCTGGCCGAGAAGATCGACGGACTGAAGCGCTTCCGCAAAGACCTCGCGCTGGACTAGGCGGCAAGCCGCTTGCGGCGCGTGGCGTCCAACGCGTAAGCGCCACCACCGATTGCGGCGAGCAGCAGGAAGCCGAAGCAGTACAGCACGGCGAGTTCGCCGCCGTTCTCGATCGGCCACAGGCCCTTGGGCTGGTGCTCGGTGAAGTAGGCAAAGGCCATCTGGCCCGCGGCGATGAACGCGGCGATCCGGGTGAACAGCCCGACTGCGATCAGCAGGCCGAGGACCAACTCGAGTACACCGGCGTACCAATACGGCCAGGTGCCCACCGGGACAGCGCCGCTCCCCGAATCGACGGGCCAGGCAAAGAGTTTGGATGCACCGTGGATGGCGAACAGCAGACCGAACACGACGCGGAACAAGCTGATGACAGCAGGAGAAATTGAGCTCAGTCGGCTGTCCAAGTTGGTCGTCATGTGCCGACAATACTCGCCGTCCGCAGAAAACTCACAGCTCCAGCAACACCGTTACCGGCCCGTCATTGACTAGTTCCACCTTCATGTGCGCCCCGAAAACTCCTGTTTGCACAACCGCACCCAATTCCTTGAGCGCGTCCGCGAACTCCGCCACCAGAGGTTCAGCAACGGCACTGGGTGCGGCCGCGTTCCACGACGGGCGCCTGCCCTTCTCGGTGTTGGCGTACAGCGTGAACTGGCTGATCACCAGGATGGGTGCGCCAACGTCCGCCGCGGACTTCTCACCGTCGAGAATCCGCAACTGCCAGAGCTTTTCGGCCATCCGCCGGGCCTTGGCGACGTCATCGTCATGGGTCGCCCCGACCAGGGCGACCAGCCCCTGCGGGGTCGGCTCGATCGCGCCGACGATTTCGCCGTCGACCGCAACATTGGCCGATGTCACCCGCTGCACCAGAACCCGCATCGGTCCATTGTGCTTTCGGCGCTGAGCCGGCCGCCGGTCGGGTGCCTACCCGAGGGCGGATCTGCCGTAGTTGTCCGCGTACGCGTTCGCCACGCCAGGCAGGATCTCGACGATGGTGAAATAGCGGTCCCACAGTGGTGTTTCGCGAAGTTCCTCGACCGCGAGCTCGTACTCGTGCGGATCGGTGGTCTCCCACAGCAGGAGGTCGGTGACCCTGGCGGTGTAGAACTCCGTGTCGTACCAACGGAAATTCACTGCGGGGTGTCGATCGAGTATCGGTTGCAGGTGCCGGGCCAGTTCATCGAAGCGTTTGGCCACCGGGAATCCGAGCCATTCCGGATTGGTCTTGACCAACATGAAAACCGTGAACATTGTGAACCTCGTTCTCTCATCTGTGAATACGACCGGAGAGAAACGAAAAGGCCAACGAATCTCTCCGTTGACCTGTGAGGTTGTCAGCACCGCAAGCTGATTGCGCTCGCGTTGGTTAGGTTAGCCTAAAACTGTGGCCCCCGGCAAGAACCGGGGGCCACAGTCTGAGCGACTTGGACGTCGCGTCGGCGGTGCCGACTTAAACGTCGCGTCGGCGGTGCCGACTTACACGTCGTAGTACAGGCTGAACTCGTACGGGTGAGGCCGGATCTGGATCGGCATGATCTCGTTCTCCCGCTTGTAGGAGATCCAGGTCTCGATCAGGTCCTCGGTGAACACGCCGCCCTCGGTGAGGTACTCGTGATCCTCTTCGAGCTTGTCGATCACCGCGGCCAGCGAGGTCGGGGCCTGCGGGATGTTGGCGGCCTCGTCCGGCGGCAGCTCGTAGAGGTCCTTGTCGACCGGGGCGAGCGGCTCGATCTTCTTCTTGATGCCGTCGATGCCGGCCATCAGCATGGCCGCGAACGCCAGGTACGGGTTACCCGAGCTGTCCGGGCAGCGGAACTCGAGGCGCTTGGCCTTCGGGTTGTTGCCGGTGATCGGGATACGGACGCAGGCCGAGCGGTTGCGCTGGCTGTAGACCAGGTTGATCGGGGCCTCGTAGCCCGGCACCAGACGCTTGTAGGAGTTCACCGTCGGGTTGGTGAACGCCAGCAGCGACGGGGCGTGGTGCAGGATGCCGCCGATGTAGTGGCGGGCGATGTCGGACAGGCCCGCGTAGCCGGACTCGTCGTGGAACAGCGGCTTGCCGTCCTTCCACAGCGACTGGTGGGCGTGCATACCGGAACCGTTGTCACCGAACAGCGGCTTGGGCATGAAGGTGACGGTCTTGCCGTTCTGCCACGCGGTGTTCTTGATGATGTACTTGAACAGCAGCACGTCGTCGGCCGCGTGCAGCAGCGTGTTGAACTTGTAGTTGATCTCGGCCTGACCGGCGGTGCCCACCTCGTGGTGGCCGCGCTCCAGGGTGAACCCGGCGTTGATCAGGTTGGTCGACATCTCGTCGCGCAGGTCGACGTAGTGGTCGTACGGCGCCACGGGGAAGTAGCCACCCTTGGGGCGGACCTTGTAACCGAGGTTGGGGCGGCCGTCGGCCTCGGAGGGCTCGCCGGTGTTCCACCACGCGGACTCGGAGTCCACCTCGTAGAAGGTGCCGTTCATCCGGGAGTCGAAGCTCACGGAGTCGAAGATGTAGAACTCGGCCTCGGCACCGAAGAAACAGGTATCGGCGATACCGGTGCTGGCCAGGTAGTTCTCCGCCTTGCGGGCCACGTTGCGCGGGTCACGGGAGTAGGCCTCGCGGGTGAACGGGTCGTGCACGAAGAAGTTCAGGTTCAGCGTCTTGGCGGCGCGGAACGGGTCGATGCGGGCGGTGTCGGGGTCCGGCAGCAGCATCATGTCGGATTCGTGGATCGACTGGAACCCGCGGACCGACGAGCCGTCGAATGCGAGACCGTCCTCGAACACGCTCGTGTCGAACGCCGACGCCGGGATCGAGAAGTGCTGGACGACGCCTGGCAGATCGCAGAAGCGAATGTCGACATACTCGACGTTCTCGTCCTTGATCAGCTTGAAGATGTCGTCGGACGTCTTTTCTGCCACTTCAGTGTTCTCCTTTACTGGTAACCCGCGGGTTGACGCTAAGGACACGATGTTGCGCAGTCGTCAACCATATGTTGCGCGCAAGTTACGCGATGACCGTTCTCTGTGACATGAGCTACTCGCCGCAACCAAACCGGCCACGCCTATTCTGGCCCTATGGCGCGCACGATGGGAACTTGGCTGTCCGGACCTTCCTCCGAACCCGCCAGTGGATATCCGGGAGAGCGGCTCGGACTTCCCCAGCAGGGGCCCGGGTCGATCGCCCGATTCGGCCGACGCGTCGGTGCCATCCTGGCCGACTGGCTGATCTCGCTGGGCCTGACGGCGGTGCTGGCGGTGTCGTTCGGGCTCATGAGTCGCGACCAACTGCTGTACTCGCTGGACTTCCGGAACATCGCGCTGCTGGTGTGGTTGGTCATCGGGGTCGCCGCGGTGCGCTTGTTCGGCTTCACCCCCGGCCAGTACCTGCTGGGTCTGGCGGTGATCCCGCTCGACGGCCGCGACCATGTCGGGTTGGGCCGGGCGCTCACCCGCAACCTGTTGATCGTGCTGGTCATCCCGGCGCTGTTCACCGACGAGGACCACCGAGGTCTCCATGACCTGGCATCGAAGACCGCGGTGGTGCGGCGCTAGAACCTAGCGCCGACGCACCGTGCGCTGCACGCCACGCATCTTCGCGCCGGCGGGCATCGGACCCTTGGGCATCCCGGCCGGACCGGACTTGGTGCCCAGTGCGGCGAGCCGGGACTCGATCGAGTCCATCTGCTTGACGGTGATGTTGGCCGGCAGCTTGTTCAGGTGGCGCTCCAGCTTCGACAGCGGCACCTCGCCCTCGCCGTTGCCGACGACGATGTCGTAGATCGGGATCTCGCCGACCAGGCGAGCGGTGCGCTTCTTCTCCTGCGCCAGCAGTGGCTTGACGCGGGTGGCCGAACCCTCACCGACGAAGATCACACCGGGACGACCGATCACCCGGTGCACTGCGTCGAAATGACCCGTCGCGGCGACGCCGGGGGTGACCCGCCACTTGCCACGCAGGTTGTCCAGTGCCCAGGCCGCGGCACCCGTCTGGCCCTCGGCCTTCTTGTACACCGACTTCTGGGCCCGGCGGCCGAAGATGATGAACGCGACGAGCGCGCCGAGCACCACACCGAGCGGGACCATCGTGTACATGGTGAACCCGCCGATGAGCAGGCCGGCGACCACAGCGGCAGCGACGATCAGCACGAACGCGCCGATCATGTACGGCAGCAGGCGCTTGTCCTCTTTGCGCTGGATCTGGAATGCCTGCCACAGCTGACTGCGCCGCTGTTTCGAGGCCGCCTTGCGGGCAGCCTTCGCCTCGGCCTTTGCCGCCTTGGTTTCTGCGGCATTGCGGGTTTTCGCCATTACTTCAGGATACGGGGGGTTGATCCGCGAACCGAACCCGCGCGGCCTGGGCATAGAGCCGGCCCGCGCGGTAGGACGAACGGACCAGTGGTCCGGCCAGTACACCGGCGAATCCCAGGCCCTCGGCATAGCTCGACAGCTCGACGAACTCGTCGGGGTGGACCCAGCGTTCGACCGGGTGGTGGCGGGGGGAGGGCCGCAGGTACTGGGTGATGGTGACGATGTCGCAGCCCGCGTCGTGCAGGTCGCGCAGTGCGGTGTGCACCTCGTCGATCGTCTCGCCCATCCCGAGGATCAGGTTCGATTTGGTGACCAGACCGAAGTCGCGGGCAGAGGTGATGACCGCAAGGCTGCGGTCGTAGCGGAACGCCGGACGAATGCGCTTGAAGATGCGCGGCACGGTTTCGACGTTGTGCGCGAACACTTCTGGGCGCGACTCGAAAACCTCTTCAAGCTGTGCGGGCTCTCCGTTGAAGTCCGGGGCCAACAACTCCACGCCGGTGTTCGGGTTCAGGGCATGGATCTGACGGACCGTCTCCGCGTACAGCCACGCCCCGCCGTCGGGCAGATCATCACGGGCCACCCCGGTCACGGTCGAGTATTTCAGCCCCATCGCCTGCACGCTCTCGGCGACCCGGCGCGGCTCGTCGCGGTCCAGATCGGCCGGCTTGCCGGTGTCAATCTGGCAGAAGTCGCAGCGGCGCGTGCACTGCTCGCCGCCGATCAGGAACGTGGCTTCCCGGTCCTCCCAGCATTCGAAGATGTTGGGGCAACCCGCCTCCTCGCACACCGTGTGCAGACCTTCGCGGCGAACCAGACCCTTGAGTTCGGTGTACTCCGGACCCATCTTGGCCCTGGTCTTGATCCACGGTGGCTTGCGTTCGATGGGCGTCTGCGCGTTCCGCACTTCCAGACGCAGCAGCTTCCGACCTTCAGGCACCACAGTCACTGGTTCATCCTACGTTCAGCGCTACTTCCAGGCGTCCGTCGAGCGCGTCGGACACAGCAGCGGCGACCCGGTCGGTGACGTCCTCGACGGTGATGCGACGGCCGAGTTCTGCCGTCAGCGATGTCACACCGGCATCCGCGATTCCGCACGGCACGATCGACGAGAACGCCGACAGGTCGCAGTCACAGTTCAGCGCGAACCCGTGCAGCGTCGTCGCCCGGGACACCCGGATGCCGATCGCGCCGACCTTGCGGGCCGGGCGCAGCCCGTCACCGGCGACCCACACGCCCGACCGTCCCTCGACCCGGCCCGTCTGCAGATCGAGATCCGCGCACACGGTGATGAGTGCTTCCTCAAGGCGCCGAACGAAATTCACCACGTCGAGCGGCTCGGTCAGCCCGATGATGGGGTAGCCCACCAACTGTCCGGGGCCGTGCCAGGTGATCTTGCCTCCGCGGTCCGTGTCGACGACGGGAGTGCCGTCCAGCGGGCGTTCGTGCGGCTCGGTGCGCTTACCGGCGGTGTAGACAGCCGGGTGTTGCAGCAGCAGCAGAGTGTCGGGCCCGCCGGCCACCCTGGCATCGGCGATCTCGCGCTGTAGTTCCCAGGCGGCTTCGTAATCGATCGTCCCCAGCTGCCGCACCGCCACCGGAGCAGTCGCCGAGCGGATGGATGCTGCCATGATCGTCCACGCTACTCGCGCGCAAAATTGCTGCCCGGCGCAGGGGTTGACGCCGAGTAAGGTCGGATGGTGCCGGAATTCTCTGCCCGATATTCGCCGTGGCGATTGTTGATGTTGACGGTGCTCGGCGTACTGATGGGCGCAATGTCGGCCTGGGTGGCGAGCTCGGCCGAGGCTTCCCTGCTGCACAAAGCTGTCGGTGCCTGCGGCACCCTGTTCTTCCTGGGCGCGGCGGTCATCACCGCGGTCCGGTTGTTCGACCGCCGTGAGCAGCTTTCGGTGTCGCCCGACGGCATCTACTACAAGCAGTGGTCCGAGGCGGTCATCCCGTGGGACGAGATCGTCGGCGTGACGGTGTGGAAGTACCGGCGGCAGCGGGCGATCATCCTGCATCTGGTCGACCCCCGCCGATTCCCGTCGACCACACTGCTGGGCAGGGTCGCCCGGGCCAACCGGCGGCTGACCGGAGGCGACATCGCGATATCGCTGACTCATATGAACCGCGGCTTCGACGAGGCGATGACGGTGATCGAGGACTACCGGGCTACGTCGGCTCGCTAATCCTCGGGTGCGGCGGTGGCATATGTCAATGCCTCGCCGACGGTGTTGTGGTGGAAGCTGAAGCCGGCCCGCTCCAGGGCGGCGGGGATCGCGCGCTGGCCGATGAGCAGTCCCTCGTCGGCAATCTCGCCGAGCAGCGTGCGCAGCGCGAATCCCGGGACCATCACCGGGGTGGGCCGGTTGAGCGCCCGGCCCAGTGCGGCGGTGAACTCGGCATTGGTCACCGGGGCCGGACCGGTGAGATTGACCGGTCCGGACAGGCTTTCGGTCGTCATCGCGAACAGCACCGCGCGGACCTCGTCCTCAAGGCTGATCCACGGGATGTACTGCCTGCCGTTGCCCAGCCTGGCGCCCAGGCCGAGAGAGAACAGCGGCTTGAGCCGGTTCACCATGCCGCCCGACGGGGACATGACCAGCCCGGTACGCAGCAGCACCACCCGACAGCCGGCGGCGACGGCCGGCGCGGTCGCCGCTTCCCAGTCTGCGCACAGCCCGGCAAGGAAACCGCGCCCTTCGGGCGCGGACTCGTCGGTCACCCGGTCCCGGGTGTCGCCGTAGTAGCCGACCGCGCTGGCATTGATCAGCACCGGCACCCCGGCATCGGCCACCGCCCCGGCCAGCACCTCGGTGGGGCCGATCCGGCTGTCGCGCAGGCTCTGCTTGAAGGCGCCCGACCACCGTTTGTCGCCGACGCCGACGCCGCAGAGGTTCACCACCGCGTCCACGCCATTCAGCGCGCCGGCGTCGAACTCGCCGGTGTCGGGATTCCAGAACAGCTCGTCGCCGTTCGATGGTGCCCTGCGTACGATCCGGAGCACCCGGCGATCGGCAGCGCGCAGCGCTGACACCAGCGCCGAACCGATCAGACCGGATGATCCCGCTATCGCGATGACGGCGTCCGCCACAGTGGGGAGCCCCTCCTAACGGCGTTTACAGCCCGAGGTCGGCCTCGAAAGCACCTTCTTCGAGCCTGCGCTTGATGGTGGTCACGAACCGGCCGGCATCTGCGCCGTCGATCAGCCGGTGGTCGTAGGTCAGCGGCAGGTAGCACACCGAGCGCACACCGATCGACTCATTGCCGTACTCGTCGGAGATCACCCGCGGACGCTTGACGATCGCCCCGGTGCCCAGCATCGCCGCCTGCGGCGGCACCAGGATCGGGGTGTCGAACAGCGCGCCCTGGCTGCCGATGTTGGTGATGGTGAACGTGCCACCGGACAACTCGTCTGGCTTGAGGTTGCCCGACCGGGCCCGAGCCGCGATGTCGGAGATGGCACGCGCCAACCCGCCCAGCGACAGATCACCAGCGTTGTGGATCACCGGAGAGAGCAGACCCTGATCGGTATCGACCGCGAAGCCGAGGTGCTCGGCGTCGTAGTAGGTGATCTCCTTGGTGTCCTCGTTGTAGCTCGCGTTGATGTTCGGGTGGATCTTCAACGCATCGATGACGGCGCGGGCGATGAACGGCAGATAGGTGAGGTTGACACCCTCGCGCTCGGCGAAATCTGCCTTCGCCCGGGCCCGCAACGCCACGATCTTGGTCATGTCGACCTCGTGGGTCTGGGTCAACTGCGCAGTCGCCTGCAACGATTCCCGCGTCTTCTTCGCGGTGATCTGGCGAATCCGGTTGGCCTTCTGCGTCGTTCCGCGCAGGTGCGCCAACGCCGGGGACGGGGCCGCCGACGCGGCGGCGGGTGCGGCCGCGGCAGGGGCCGCCGGTGCGGCCGGAGCCGGGGGAGCCTTTTTGGCCTCGGCCGCGGCGAGCACATCCTGCTTGCGGACGCGTCCGCCGACACCGGTGCCCTTCACCGATGCCAGGTCGACACCGTTCTCCGCGGCCAACTTTCGCACCAGCGGGGTGACGTACGGCGAGCCGTCTCCGGCTGCCGCCGGGGCCGCGGGCGCCGGAGCCGCGGGAGCCTGCGCGGCAGGGGCTGGCTCGGCCTTGGGCTCGGGCTTCGGCTCTGGTTTCGGTTCGGGCTTGGGCTCCGGTTTCGGTTCAGGCTTCGCTTCGGGAGCAGGCGCTTCGGGAGCAGGAGCAGCGGCCGGCGCCGCGGAGGCGTCACCGATCTTCGCCAGCTCGCCGCCGACGGCCACTGTGTCGTCCTCTTCGGCGGTGATCTCCAGCAGGGTGCCGGCCACCGGGGACGGGATCTCGGTGTCGACCTTGTCCGTGGACACCTCGACGAGCGGCTCGTCGACGCCGACCGAGTCGCCGATCTTCTTGAGCCAGCGGGTGACGGTGCCCTCGGTGACCGACTCACCCAACTCGGGCATCACGACGGTGGTGGCCGACCCGGAGGCGGCGGGCGCCGGAGCGGACGGGGCCGGCTGTGCCGGGGCCGCGGGCTCCGGGGCCGCAGTCTCGGCAGGGGCGGCCGACGGCTCGGTGGCCTGGGGCTGCGGCTCGGGTTCCGGCTTGGCTTCCGGCTCGGAGGCGGGTGCTGCCGAGGCTTGTTCGCCGGCCTCGCCGATGACCGCGAGCTCGCCACCGATCTCGACGGTGTCGTCCTCCTGGGCGACGATCTTCGTCAGCACACCCGCGGCGGGCGACGGGATCTCGGTGTCGACCTTGTCCGTGGACACCTCCAGCAGTGGCTCGTCGAGTTCGACGGTGTCGCCCTCTTGTTTCAGCCAGCGGGTGACGGTCCCCTCGGTGACGCTCTCACCTAGCGCGGGCATCTGGACGGAGATGGCCATGTATTGACTCCTCGGACGGTCACTTGTGACGACTCGAACTCTGGCTTACCACAGCTAGGTGCACTGGGTACGGCACCTAGGTGGATTGTCGGAACCATCCTGTCACTGCAGCAACATTCGCACTCACTCAGGGTTGCCGATCCTCTGGCACTATCGAGTGAGGGTTTGCAGGGCGGTTCGTCGAACTTCCCCAGAGCTGAGGAGATCCGTCCGTTGGGCCTGTTCGATACGTTTCGCCGAAACCGGTCGGCGCGCGGATCCGGCAGCGACCAGGCCGGGGACCTGCAGTATCTGCAACGTTGGGTGGCCGAGCATGTCGGGGTCGAGGCATTCGTCGAACCCCGCACCACCGTCACGGAGGTGACGGTCGTGCTCGTTGCTGCGGACGGAGAATGGACGCGGCGCCGCACGGGTGGCGAGGCGGGTGCGCGGAGGCTCAGCGAGCGTTTGCAGATCCCCGTGTACGACGTGCAGAAGGTCGGATATCCGCAACGGATGCGGGACTACGACGCGCGTCGACGCATCGAACGGCAGCGCGCCATGTACCGCGAACTCGACGACCGTTAGAGTCAAGGCAACCGGTACCTCCGGTATTGGATACTGTTCGTCACAGGTACCTCGTGGAGGATGGACTATGCAGCGCTTCGTCGACAGTTCGGACGGAACCCGTATCGCGGTTTACGAGCAAGGGGACCGGCAGCGCCCCACGCTGGTGATGGCCCATGGCTGGCCGGACTCGCATGTGCTGTGGAACGGCGTCACGGGCGAACTCGAGGACCGCTTCCATATCGTGCGGTACGACAACCGCGGCGCCGGGGCCTCGGATGTCCCCAAGGCGGTCAGGGCCTACCGGATGGACCGATTCGCCGACGACCTGTCTGCGGTGATCGACGCGGTGAGCCCCGGCCGCCCCGTGCACGTGCTGGCCCACGACTGGGGTTCGGTCGGCGTATGGGAGTACCTGAGCCGACCCGAGGCCTCCGAGAAGGTGGCGTCCTTCACGTCGGTGTCGGGACCCAGTACCGACCACTACGGGTCGTTCGTGCGCGGCCGGCTCGCCCGCCCGTACCGGCCCATCCGGTTCGCCAAGGCGGTAAACCTGGCCTCGCGGTTCAGCTACTGGATCCCGTTCTCGGTCCCCGTCGTCGCGCCGGTCCTGATGCGGCGCGGTGCCGCGCGTCGACTGCAGGCCATCGACACCGCGGGCCCCAAATTCCAGTCCGAGGCGCTTGACACCGATGCGGCGAACGGCCTGAAGATCTACCGCGCCAATGCGATTCGCTCGTTCACGACTCTGCGGAGCGATCACTATGTGACGGTGCCCGTGCAGTTGATCTGCAACGACCACGATCCCGTGGTGCGTGGACACGGCTACGACGAGGCGTCCAAGTGGGTGCCGCTGCTGTGGCGCCGGGACCTGAAAGCCGGCCACTGGGCGCCGTTCTCACACTGGCGGGCCATCGCCAACGCGACAGCCGATCTGATCGATCACATCGAGGGTGCCCCGGCCTCCCGCGCCTTGCGGCGTGCTCAGGTCGGCCGCTCGCGTGATCCCTTCAGCGACACACTGGTTTCGGTGACCGGTGCGGGCAGCGGCATCGGCCGTGCCACCGCCCTGGCCTTTGCCGCACAGGGCGCCGAACTGGTGGTCAGCGATATCGACGAGGCTTCGGCCAAGGCCACCGCCAACGAGATCGCCGCGCGCGGCGGCGTGGCCCACGCCTACGGACTCGACGTGTCCGACGCCGAGGCCGTGGAAAGCTTCGTCGAGCAGGTCTGCAGCACCCACGGCGTGCCCGACGTGGTGGTCAACAACGCCGGAATCGGCCACGGCGGCAAGTTCCTCGACACCCCGGCCGAGCAGTTCGACCGGGTGCTCGATGTGAACCTCGGGGGAGTCGTCAACTGCTGCAGGTCATTCGCCCGACGCCTCGTCGACCGGGGTACCGGTGGCCACATCGTCAACGTGGCCTCGATGGCCGCCTATTCGCCGTCGGCTTCGATGAACGCCTACTCGACCAGCAAGGCCGCGGTGTTCATGTTCTCCGACTGCCTGCGCGCCGAATTGGACGCGGCGGGAGTCGGTTTGACGACGATCTGCCCGGGCATGATCGACACCAACATCATCGACACCACCCGCTTCGACGTCCCTGCCGAAAAGCAGGACCAGGTGGAGCAGTTGCGCGCGGCGACCAAGAAGGCCTTCGCCGCGCGGCGCTACGGGCCGGACAAGGTGGCCAAGGCCATCGTCGCCGCGGTCCGCAAGGACAAGGCGATCCGCCCCGTCACCCCGGAGGCCTATGCCGCCTACGGCGTGGCACGGCTGGTGCCCTCGGCGCTGCGCCGGGTGGCGCGGTCGGGGTCGCTGTAAATCGCTACTGCGGGTGGGCCGTCAGATACTCGCCGACGGATATCCGCGACTCCGCGGCGTACCCGATGGGCAGCAGCACGTCCCCTGCGGTGGAGACGTAGTACACATCCCAGCGGTAGAACGCGCCGAAAGCCGCCGGATCGGCGGCCATCGCGGCGGCGTAGTCGGTGACCGCTCGCACGTACTCGTCGGCGTTGTTGTACCGGAACAGGGCGTGGTCGGGGTCGTGGGAAAAACCGTTGGCGGCCAAGTAATTTCCGGCGGCCATGATGCTGTCCCGGGGTGAGTGGATGTCGCCGCCCAGGCCGTACGCGGCGAACGTGGAGGGCATGAACTGCATCGGCCCCTGCGCGCCGGCCGAGCTGTCGCCGGTGACGCTGCCGAAGTGTGTCTCGATCAGGTTGATCGCCGCGAGGTAATTCCAGCCCACGCCGGAGGCCGCCTCGGCCTCGCGGTACGCGTCCAGGAGCAGCTCAGCCGGAGCCGGCGGGTTGATGCGCCACGCAGGCAGCGTGTCCTTGGGTTCGGCCAGCGTGGCGAGTTGCCGACGCGCATCGACGTTGTGGTCGTAGAACGCGACCAGTTCCGCGGGGATGCGGGGCCGGATGATCGCGTCCCATTCGGGGTGGCGGCCGATCGCGCGGTAGGCGACCTGCTGACGCCGGGCCGCCTGTGTCAGCGTCGTCTCCGGTGTCGACGGAGCACGGAGGGCACGCTCGTCGGCGATGAGATCCTGCGCCAGCCGGGCCGGATCCGGCGCCAGGCGGGGCTGCGCTCCGGCGGGGGTCGCCGGCGCGGCCGGGTGCGTCGACGGTGCGGCCGCACTCGTGGAGGCCCCCGGCGGCGGGTTCGACGTTCCCGAACAGCCGGCGAGAGCTGCGCCCAACGTGAAGAAGATCGCGAGGCTCCGAAGAAATCTCGCCATCTTGTTCACGTTGGGCGGGAACATGATCAGCCGTTGTCGGCGATATCCTCCAGGACCGCGAACATCGTCCGCGTCGGCACGCCGGTGCCGCCCTTGGGTGTGTAACCCCAAGGGCCGCCGGTGTTGTAAGCCGGGGCGGCGATGTCGATGTGCGACCACTGGACCCCGTCGGCGACGAACTCGCGGAGATACGTGCCCGCCACCAGCATCCCGGCGTAGCGGGACCCGCTGACATTGGCCAGGTCCGCCACCGAGGACTTGAGGTCGTCCTTGAGTTCCTCGGGCAACGGCATGGCCCAGCCGTTCTCGCCGACGGACTGCGACAGCGTCGCCACCCGGTCGCGGAATTCGTCGCTACCCATCACACCCGGCGTGCGGGAACCAAGGGCCACGGTCTGCGCGCCCGTCAGGGTGGACGTCTCGATCAGGTAATCCGGCTCGTCCTCGCACGCACGCACGATCGCGTCGGCCAGGATCAGACGACCTTCGGCGTCGGTGTTGAGCACCTCGACGGTGATCCCGCCGTACTGGGTCAGCACATCGCCCGGGCGTTGCGCGGTCGACGACGGCATGTTCTCGGCCATCGGCACGGTAGCGATCACCTCGATCGGCAGGTTCTGCCTGGCGGCCAGCACCACGGTCGCGATGACCGCGGCGGCGCCACCCATGTCCGAGGTCATGTGATGCATGTTGGCGGCCGGCTTGATCGAGATGCCGCCGGTGTCGAACGTGATGCCCTTACCGACGAGCGCGACGCGCTTGGCCTTCTTGCCCTTTGCGCCCCGGTGGGTCAACCGCACCAGGCGCGGCGGGCGCGACGATCCCTTGCCGACACCCACGATGCCGCCGTAGCCGGCCTTGGCCAGAGCCTTGTCGTCCAGCACCTCGACCTCAAGCCCGGCGTCCTCACCCAAAGCTCTTGCGCGCTTGGCGAATTCGTCCGGAAAAAGGTGGCTCGGCGGGGTGTTGACGAAATCCCGGGCCGTCGCGACCGCCGAAGCGATGTCCACCGCGCGCTGCGCTTCCGCCTTGGTGGCGGCCTTGGTGTCGGCGGCCAGCGCGGTGATCGCGGTCAACCCGGCATCGGTGGGTGCGGTCTTGGCGCTGCGGAAGTCACTGAATCGGTAGGCGCCCAGGATCAATCCCTCGACGGCCGCCTCCAGGTCGATCGCCGACAGCGACGTCACCACCGTGGCGACCTTGTCCAACGCGCGTGCTGCGGTGCCGGCGGCCCGGCGGATCGTGTCGGCCGACCACTCGTCGCGCGGCTTACCCAGGCCGACGGTCAGCACGCTGGCAACCGGAAGCGACGCGACCACCAGGCGGTGCGTCTGGCCCTCGCCGCCGGTGGCTCCCAGCGCCTGCAGGCTGGATTCCACGGCGGCGACCGCGTCGTCATCGAGGTAGGGCCCCACGGCCAGGACCTTGGGCCCGGCGTCGTCGCTGACGACGCCGATGACAAGGACGGCCTCGGCGACCCCCTTGCGGGGCAACGACGAGCTGACAGTGACGGTGGGGGCCTGGTAGCCGGGTGCGCTGCTCACC
The DNA here is from genome assembly GCF_058270075.1 of Mycobacterium shunyiense. Classification (NCBI taxonomy): domain Bacteria; kingdom Bacillati; phylum Actinomycetota; class Actinomycetes; order Mycobacteriales; family Mycobacteriaceae; genus Mycobacterium; species Mycobacterium shunyiense. The sequence continues at coordinate 131,370 of NZ_JBZDPU010000016.1, forward strand.
CCGTTCACCCTAGAGTCCGGCGAGCGGATACGCCGTGACCGGTGCGTCGAACCCTTTCAGGGTCAGCGCCTGCGCCGCGGCGAACTGTCGGCGCGGCAGGAGATCGTGCAGGGACTCCGACACCAGGATCTGGCTGGGTGGCGCGATGCCCACCAGCCGCGCCGCGCGATTGACGGTGTTGCCGAAGTAGTCGCCGCCGATGGCTAGCGCGGGACCGAAGTCCACTCCTGCCCGCACGTGCAGGCCCGTCTCACGTACCCGCGGGTGCGTGACCAGGTCGACGGCCACCTGGGCCAGCTGTTCGGGTTCGTAACCCACCCACATCACGGCGTCGCCGATGAACTTCACCACCCGGCAGTCGCGGGCGTGGACGATGTCGGAACTCGTCGAGCTGAACTCGTTGAGCAGGGCCGACAGTTCGGTGGTGGTCAGCATCTGGGTGAGTGCGGTGAAACCGGAAAGATCGGCAAAACCGATGCCACACAACACGCCTGAGGATCCCTCCTGCAGGACGTGCTCGAAGTAACGCCGTGTGCTCATCAGATGGTGACGGTGCACGGCGTCGATCATCGAGCCGATGCGGGGAATGAACCGGGCCGCGGCCCGGTAGGCCTTGGCGGTGGTGAGCTCGTCATGGGAATGCTCGAGCTGGATGTCGGGGGTGCCGGCCCGGCTCATCGACGAGATGGCCTCGGACAACCTCGCCATGCCCGAACCCACCACTCGAAGCAACCCTGTGGCCTCGACGTCTCCCACCAGCACGCGCATCTCGGCCCAGGTGCGCAGCGCCTCCACGTCGGCCGTGCTCAGAGTCTTTACGTCGCATCCGGCGACGGTCAGGCCGAGCGCTGCCCACGCGCGTTCCACGTCGGCCAGCGGAACCTCGATCATCGCGGCCACATCGGCCAGGCAGTACTCCGGCGGCCCCGACCACTGCAGGACATCGCCGGCCAGGCCGAACAGCCGGCCGCGGGATTCGGCCTCGATCATCTCCTCGGCGGTGAACCCGAGACCGTCCAGATACTCGATGAGCGGGGCGCGCCTGCGGGCGTCGGCGATCCCGCCGGATTCCAGCGCATCGAAATCGACCACCAGGTAAGTGTGCAGTTTGGTGGAGGGATCAGGCGTGCGGTTTAGGGTGAACTCGTGAGTGACGACCTGCTGCACGGACCGTTGGAAGACCGCCACCGCGAACTGGGGGCCAGTTTCGCCGAGTTCGGCGGATGGCTGATGCCGGTGTCCTACGCCGGGACCGTCTCCGAGCACAACGCCACGCGTGAGTCCGTCGGCCTGTTCGACGTCAGCCACCTCGGCAAGGCACTGGTCAAGGGGCCGGGTGCGGCGGCCTACGTCAACGCGGCCCTCACCAACGACCTGAACCGGATCGGACCGGGCAAGGCGCAGTACACCCTGTGCTGCACCGAGTCGGGCGGCGTGATTGACGACCTGATCGCCTACTACGTCTCCGACGACGAGATCTTCCTCGTGCCCAATGCCGCGAACACCGCGGCTGTCGTCGCCGAACTGCGCAAGAACGCCCCCGACGGGCTGACCATCACCGACGAGCACCGCTCCTACGCCGTGCTGGCCGTGCAGGGGCCGAAGTCCGCCGAGGTGCTCGACGCGCTGGGGCTGCCCACCGACATGGACTACATGGGCTACGCCGATGCCGAATACGACGGTGTGTTCGTCCGGGTGTGCCGCACCGGCTACACCGGCGAGCACGGCTACGAACTGCTGCCGGCCTGGGACCGCGCCGGCGTGGTGTTCGACGCACTGGTGGCGGCCGTGCGCGCAGCCGGTGGCGAGCCGGCGGGCCTGGGCGCCCGCGACACCCTGCGCACCGAGATGGGCTACCCGCTGCACGGACACGAACTGTCGCTGGACATCTCGCCGCTGCAGGCCCGCTGCGGCTGGGCGATCGGGTGGAAGAAGGACGCGTTCTGGGGCCGCGACGCGCTGCTGGCCGAGAAGGAGGCCGGGCCGGCTCGTGTGCTGCGCGGCCTCAAGGCCGTCGGCCGCGGAGTGCTGCGCGCCGATCTCGCGGTGCTCGACGGGGACACCCGGATCGGGACCACGACATCGGGAACGTTCTCGCCGTCACTGAAAGTCGGTATCGCGCTGGCGCTCATCGACACCGCCAACGACATCGCCGACGGGCAGCGGGTGAGTGTGGACGTGCGTGGCCGCGCCGTCGAATGCGAAGTGGTCAAGCCGCCGTTCGTGGCCCCGCACACCCGCTGAGCTCCTGCTCCCGCGGGGAAATGCGCTAGCGACCGGGCGATACAATCGCTGCATGACTAGCGGCCATCTCGAGTTCACGGTTTCAGCCAACGCGAATCCGGCGACCGATGCGGTACGCGACTCCATCCTGGCCAACCCAGGCTTCGGCAAGTACCACACCGACCACATGGTGGCCATCGACTACACCGCCGGACAGGGCTGGCACGACCCGCGGGTGGTCCCGTACGGGCCGATCGAGCTCGACCCCTCGGCCATCGTGCTGCACTACGCGCAGGAAGTGTTCGAAGGGCTCAAGGCCTACCGCTGGGCGGACGGCTCGATCGTGTCCTTCCGGCCGGAGTCCAACGCCGCGCGGCTGCAGGCGTCTTCGCGGCGGCTGGCCATCCCGGAACTTCCCGAGGACGTGTTCATCGAGTCGCTGCGCCGGCTCATCGCGGTCGACGAGGCGTGGGTGCCCGCGGCCGGCGGTGAGGAGTCGCTGTACCTGCGGCCGTTCGTGATCGCCACCGAGCCGGGCCTGGGCGTGCGCCCGGCCAACGAGTACCGCTACCTGGTGATCGGCTCGCCGGCCGGGGCGTACTTCAAGGGCGGCATCAAGCCGGTCAGCGTGTGGCTGTCGCACGAGTACGTGCGCGCGTCACCCGGTGGCACCGGTGCGGCCAAGTTCGGCGGCAACTACGCGGCCTCGCTGCTCGCGCAGGCGCAGGCCGCCGACAACGGGTGCGACCAGGTGGTGTGGTTGGACGCGATCGAGCGCCGTTACGTCGAAGAGATGGGCGGGATGAACCTGTTCTTCGTCTTCGGCAGTGGTGGTTCGGCCCGGCTCGTCACCCCGGAGCTGTCCGGCTCGTTGCTGCCGGGTATCACGCGAGACTCGTTGCTGCAGTTGGCAACCGATGCCGGATTCGCGGTCGAGGAACGCAAGATCGATGTCGACGAGTGGCAGAAGAAGGCCGCCGCGGGTGAGATCACCGAGGTGTTCGCCTGCGGTACGGCCGCGGTGATCACCCCGGTTTCCCACGTGAAACACGCCGACGGCGAGTTCACCATCGCCGACGGACAACCGGGCGAGATCACCATGGCCCTGCGTGACACCCTGACCGGGATCCAGCGCGGCACCTTCGCCGATACGCACGGCTGGATGGCGCGGCTGAACTAGCCGATCGCCAGCCCGAGCGCGGTCAGCGTCGTCGTCACCTCGACGGCGGCGCCCAGCACGTCGCCGGTGATGCCACCAAACCGTCGCACACAGTGGGCGACCAGCAGCGCCGAACAGCCCACGGCCACCAGCACCACGGCCGGGCCCTGCCACATCCGGGGACCCGCCCATGCGGCCAGGACAGCAACGGCGCCCACCCAGGCCGCCACGACGGCCACCGGCTGGGTGCCGGCCACCGCGCCACCCAGTGAGCTGCCCGCCGCGGCGGGCACCGAACGGCGGCAGGCGACGACCGCCGCGACGCGTCCGGCAGTGACGGAGACGACGACGGCGACCGCGCTGAGTTGAGCGAATGCCATTGCCTGACAACCGATCACCACGATGACCGCGGCGACCCCGAACGGCCCCGCCGAACCGTCACGCATGACCGCCAGTGCCCGTTCCGGGGGGCCGTAGCACCCAAGACCGTCGACGGTGTCGCAGAACCCGTCGATGTGCAGCCCGCGGGTGGCCAGCAGGAGCACCGCCACCGCCAGGAGGCCGGGCAGTGCACCACCGGTGCCGAAGGCCCACTGGCCGCCGGCCACCACCGCGGCCGCGAGTGCGCCCAGCATGAGGCCGGCCACGGGCAGCGCGGTGAGGGCGCCTCGACCGATGCCGGCCGAAGTTCGCACCGGTAGCACCGTGCCGAATGCGAACGCCCCGCCGAGCGCGGAAATCATGATGTTGATTCGAGCGATCCGGCCACTGCGGCCTCGTCGAAGGTGGCCATCGAGGCCAGGGTGGCGATCGCAGCCCGCACGATCGGCAGCGCCACCGCGGCGCCGGTACCTTCGCCCAGACGCATGCCGAGGTCGACGATCGGCTCCAGTCCCAGCTGTGACAGCGCCAGGCTGTGGGCCGGTTCGGTCGACCGATGGCCCGCCTGCCACCACGCCTGCGCACCCGGTGCCAGCTTCTCGGCCACAAGGGCCGCGGCCGTCACCACCATGCCGTCCAGCAGCACCGGGGTGCGTCGCACCGCGGCCTGGGCCAGGAACCCGGCCATCGCGGCCAGGTCGGCACCGCCGCACACCCGCAACAGACCCACCGGATCGCTGGTCACCGATCGGGCCCGGTACAGCGCGTCGCGTACCGCGCCGGTCTTGCGCATCCAGCCTTGGTCATCGATACCGGTGCCTCGGCCGACGACCACGACAGGTTCGGTTCCAGTCAGTGCTGCCACCAAAGTTGTTGCTGCCGTGGTGTTTCCGATTCCCATATCGCCGGCGATCAGCAGATCGGCCCCGGCGTCGATCTCTTCGTCGGCGATTTGGCGCCCTGCCGAGATTGCCGCGACCGCTTCCTCTTCGGTGAGGGCATCCTCGACCGCGATGTTGCCCGAGCCGCGGCGGATCTTGTGGGCGCCGACCGCGGGGGACAGCGGCTCGTCACAGTCGACGGCCATGTCGGCGACACGGACCGTGGCCCCGGCCACCTCGGCCAGTACGTTGATCGCGGCGCCGCCCGCGTCGAAGTTGGCCACCATCTGTCCGGTCACCGCGGCCGGAAAAGCCGAAACGCCTGCGGCGGTGACCCCGTGGTCGGCCGCGAACACCACCACGCGGGCCCGGGTGAGCGCCCGCGGCGGGCACACGCCCTGACACGAGGCCGCCCAGACCGCGAGGTCTTCCAGCCGACCGAGGGAGCCGGGCGGTTTGGTGAGCCGGGCCTGGCGGGCTCGTGCCGCCGCGGCCGCCTCGGCATCTGGTGCAGAGACCGCGGCGAAGGCCTCGTCCAATTGCGTCATGACGGCTCCTTCACCGTGAGCGGTTGGCCGGCCACCACCAGCACCACGCGGTCGCACACCGCGGCCAGACGCTGGTTGACCGTGCCCAGTTCATCGGCGAACCGGCGTCCCGCCTCGGTGGCAGGCACCACCGTGAGCCCGACCTCGGGGCTGACCAGGACCAGGGGAGCGGTGAACGCGTCCACCGCCTGCACAAGGACGTCGACTTCGCGGTCCACGGGTGATCCGGTCCAGGCGCCGAGGCGGTCCATGGTCGCGGTCAGCCAGCCACCGATGTCGTCGACGAGTGTTGCGGTGCCCGGAATCTCGCCCGCGCCGGAGTTCAGAGCCCCGGACAGATCAGAGGTCTCCACGGTGTGCCAGTGCGCGGGCCGACGCACCTGGTGTGCGCTCACGCGGTCGGCCCAGGCCGGATCACCGTCGCCGCCGGGCCCGGTGGCCAGGTAGCACACCGGTGCCTCCCCGGCAGTACGGGCGATCGCCGCCTCGGCCCACTGCGATTTACCCGAGCGGATACCGCCGAGCACCAGGGTGCGCACTCCTCAGGCCGCCTGGAATGGCATCAAGAGATCTTGTCGCCGCGTTCGACCGCCGGCCGCGGCGCGCGCATGCGGCGCAGCTGCGACGCCCGGCTGGCTGCGTAAAGCCCGAGCTTCCAACCACTTTCGGTGTTGTCGGGGAACTTCTCGTCCACCATGTGATTCACCTTGCGGCCGACGATGAACCCGTCGATGAGCATGATGACGACCAGGATCAGCATCGCGTAGGACAGAATCTGCTGGAACTTCAGCGACGGCAGCGCAAGCATGAAGAAGATCATCGCCAGGGCGGCGGGCATGAACAGGCCCAGCACGTTGCGGCGGGAGTCGACGATGTTGCGGACATAACGGCGAACCGGGCCCTTGTCGCGGGGCAGCAGGTAGGACTCCTCGCCGGCCATCATCTTCTCGCGGCGATCGGACATGTCGGCCCGGCGGGTGAGCCGCTCGATCTTGCGTTCTTCCTTGGACAGCTTGGGCCCGCGCAGCTCCTTGCGGCGCTGCCGCGCCTCGGCGGAGGTCAGCGGTGCCGGTGCGACCGGGCCGCGCCGCTTGCTCGCCTCGTTGCGTTTGGGTGTCGGCCTGCCCTTGGGGGCGGTGCCTGAGGTCGCAGCACCGGCCGTTGATTCGGCGGTCGGTGCGGCCGACCCGTTGACGACCTGGTCGGTTCCGGAGGATTCGCCTTCGTTGTCCTTCTTGCGGCCCAGCAGCTTCACGACTGCCAGGTTACTGCCCGCCGCAGGTGACCCGGCCACATGCCCCGGCCTGTGGATAAGTCGGGAATAGCGTCGGAACAAGGTACCGTTGAGGTAGTAGACGCGCGGTACGTCCTCGCGTTTCCTTGATGCCCAGGGATGTTTAGGGAGAGCTATGACTGTTCAGGACGCCACCTCCACCGAAACCCACGGTGTGACCCTGTCCGACGCTGCGGCGACGAAGGCGAAGGCGCTGCTGGACCAGGAAGGCCGCGACGACCTCGCGCTGCGTATCGCGGTTCAGCCGGGCGGCTGCGCCGGCCTGCGCTACAACCTGTTCTTCGATGACCGCACCCTCGACGGCGACCTCAATGCCGAGTTCGGCGGCGTGAGGTTGGTCGTCGACCGGATGAGCGCGCCGTACGTCCAGGGCGCCACCATCGACTTCGTCGACTCCATCGAGAAGCAGGGCTTCACGATCGACAACCCGAACGCCACCGGCTCCTGCGCCTGCGGCGACTCCTTCAACTGACGTGAGCTGACGCCCAGCGGTCAGTACTGACCGCTGGTGCGCAGTACATACGAGCACACCAGAACGTGCTCGTTCTTCCCGTCTTTCTGCACCAGTAGCTGTGCTACGCCCTGCTGTTCCTGGCCGCTGGAGCTTTGGCCTCGGGTCGACCCGCTGGCCGGTGCGACCCGCATGGTGAACAGCACCTGGGCCTGCGTGGTGGACCACGGCACATTCGCGTCGATGCCCGTCACCTCGACGTGGCTGAACTGCTTCTGAAATGCGTCACTGGCCAGGCCGGCCACTGCGAGGTCTGCCTTGCGATCTTTGACCCCGTCGTACAGCCCGCACAGGGTGTGCCGCGCAATGGTTTCGTCATCCCCGTCGAGCAGCGCGTCGAGGTACTCCTGGATCGCGGCCTGTGCCCGCGCGTCGGAGACCACCACCGGTGCCGCGGGTCCACGCCGGCCCGCGACCAGCACCGCCGTCAGCACCCCTCCCACTGCCGCCACCACCAGCAGCGCCGCCAGAATCTTGGGCCAGCGCCGCCGTGTGGGGTAGGGCACCGGCGGCGGGAGCGTCCCGGGATATGCCGACGGTTCGGTCGGCACCGGCTCGGGATAGGGCTGGGGCGGAATGTGCTCGGGGTACTGGTAAGAACCAGTCATCAAATGACGCTCCCCGCGTGATCTGGAGGTGGGTCAGCCGTCTACGGTGACCGGGAATACGGTTATACGCAGGTTAGCGCAACCCACGAGGTGCGACTGTGCGCGCAGATCGCCGGAAGGCCCACGCGGGTACTGTTATGTAGCCGACTTAACGAAATGAGGGGTGACACTACGTGACCATCGCAGTTACCGGATCCATCGCGACCGACCACCTGATGCGGTTCCCGGGCAAATTCTCCGAGCAACTGCTGGCCGACCACCTGCAGAAGGTGTCGCTGAGCTTCCTGGTCGACGATCTGGTGATCCACCGTGGGGGAGTCGCGGGCAACATGGCCTTCGCGATCGGCGCCCTCGGCGGCGATGTCGCGCTGGTGGGCGCCGCAGGCCAGGATTTCGCCGAGTACCGGACCTGGCTGGAAGGCGCCAACGTCGACTGCGGAAACGTGCTGATCTCCGACAGCGCCTACACCGCCCGCTTCGTCTGCACCACCGACGAGGACATGGCCCAGATCGCCTCGTTCTACCCGGGTGCGATGTCCGAGGCGCGCAACATCTCCCTGGCCGATCTGGTGGACCGCGTCGGCAAGCCCGAGCTGGTGATCGTCGGTGCCAACGACCCCGAGGCGATGTTCCTGCACACCGAGGAGTGCCGCAAGCTCGGCCTGGCCTTCGCCGCCGACCCGTCCCAGCAGCTGGCCCGGCTCTCCGGTGACGAGATCCGCAAGCTGATCAACGGCGCCACCTATCTGTTCACCAACGACTACGAGTGGGACCTGCTGCTCCAGAAATCGGGCTGGAGCGAGGCGCAGGTGATGAGCCAGATCGGCATGCGCGTCACCACCCTCGGTGCCAAGGGCGTCGATCTGGTCAGCTCTGACGGCACGTTCGTGCACGTCGGCGTCGTGCCGGAGAAGCATCAGGCCGACCCGACCGGTATCGGCGACGCCTTCCGGGCCGGCTTCCTGACCGGGCGCAGCGCCGGATTGAGCCTGGAGCGCTCCGCGCAGTTGGCCTCCCTGGTCGCGGTGTTGGTGCTCGAAGCGACCGGGCCCCAGGAGTGGACCTGGGATGCGGCCGAAGCAGTGCAGCGCCTGACCGATGCCTACGGTGCCGAGGCCGGTGCCGAGATCGGCAAGGCGCTCGGCAACTAGCCTGCCGAACCGACGCAAACTGCCCCGAAACCATCGGTTTCGGGGCAGTTTTGCTGGGGGCACCGCCCGCTTGCGGGGGACTGATCGCGCCTAGAGCTGTACCGGGTAGTGCGGTTCCTTGATCTGCGGGGTGACACTGTGCTCGACGAAGATGGCGTGCCACAGCATGAAGATCAGCACGGTCCACAACCGGCGGCTGTGATCGCTGACGCCGCTGCGATGCTCGTCGAGCATGGTGCGCACGGCAGCGAGGTCGACATACGCCCCGGCCTGCGACGACGCCGTCATCGCGTAGGCCCAGTCCATCAGCTCTCCGGCGCGCAGCCAGTGCCGGATCGGCACCGGGAAGCCCAGCTTGGGCCGATTGAGCACATGGGCCGGAATGATCGGTTCCAGTGCCCGGCGCAGCGCGTATTTGGTGGTCGAGCGGGTGATCTTCTGATCGACGGGCAGCCGGGACGCGACCGCGAACACCTCGGGGTCCAGGAAGGGCACCCGCAGTTCCAGTGAGTTGGCCATGGTGATCTTGTCCGCCTTGACCAGGATGTCGCCGCGCAGCCAGGTGAACAGATCGATGTGCTGCATGCGGGCCACCGGATCCCAGCCCCGCGATTCGGCGTATATCGGGGCAGTGACGTCGGTGTGCGTCCATTCCGGCCGGAAGCCCGGAAGCACCGCCCGCAGCTGCTCATCGGAGAAGCTGCGGGCATTGCCGTAATAGCGCTCCTCGAGCGTCAGCGAACCGCGGTGCAGCAGGCTCTTGCCGCGCATGCCCTCGGGCAGTGGTTTGGACGCCTTGCCCAGCGATTTGCGCACCGGACGCGGCAGATAGTCGAAAGGCCGCAGCGACAACGGCTCCCGGTAGATCGTGTAGCCACCGAACAACTCGTCGGCACCCTCGCCGGACAACACCACCTTCACGTGCTTGCGGGCCTCGCGGGCAATGAAGAACAGCGGTACCAGGGCCGGGTCGGCCACCGGTTCGTCCAGGTACCAGACGATCTCGGGCAGCGCCTCGACGAACTCTGCCTGGCTGACCACCTTGGTGACATGCCGGGCGCCGATGGCCTCGGCGGACGCGACGGCCACGTCCACCTCGGAGAAGCCCTCCCGCTCGAATCCGGTCGTGAAGGTGATCAGCCGGGGGTTGTGGCGCATCGCCAGCGCCGCGGTGGCCGTCGAATCGATGCCGCCCGACAGGAACGCGCCGACCGTCACATCGGCACGCATGTGCTTGGCGACGGAATCCTCCAGGGCGGCGGTGATCTCGTCGTAGCGGGACTGCTCGGCGCCCTTGACGAACGGCACCGCATTGAATTTCGGGTAGAAGTAGCGCGTCACCTCGGGACGGCCGCCGGGCTTCAGGCGCGCGTAGCTGCCCGACTCCAGCCGGCGGATGCCGCGGTGCAGCGTCTCGGGTTCGGGTACGTACTGCAGCACGGTGTAGTGCTGCACCGCCCGCTCGTCGATGCTCAGGTCCAGCCCGAGAATGTCGGCCAGGCCGAGCAGGCACTTCTTCTCGCTGCCCACCGCGGTGCCGCCCGGACCGGTGGCCATGAACAGCGGTTTGATGCCGAACGGGTCCCTGGCACAGAACAACTCACGCTCGACGGTGTCCCACACGGCGAATGCGAACATGCCGCGCAGCCGATTCAGCGCGTCTGCGCCCCAGTGGTGGTACGCGGCGACGATGGCCTCGCCGTCGCCGTCCGTGTGAAATACGGCACCGGCGCCGCGCAGCTCTTCACGCAGCTCCAGGTAGTTGTAGATCTCACCGTTGAAGACGAGTGCGTAGCGGTCCGGCTCGTCGGCGGGTCCCCAGCGCAACGGCTGGTGACTGTGCGCGATGTCGATGATCGACAGCCGGTTGAAACCGAGCACCACAGTGGCGTCGCCGCTGGTGTCGGCCCACGTACCGGGCTCGTCGGGCCCGCGGTGACGCATCAGGTGGGAGGCGCCGGCCACCGCGTCGACCAGCTGCGATCCGGCGTCGGGGGAGGCGTCACCCTGGGTGGATTGGGCTGGGTCAGTTACCAAGGCGAGCAGTCCACACACCGCGTCAGTATGTCTGATCCGGCGGCTCCCCGAGACCACCACCCGCGCGGCTGCGTCGGCTGCTCAGCTCGCGTTGCGATCCCATTCCCGAGTCGCTTCGCTCCCGTGGACCGGCGTGGTCTACGCTGCGTAGTATTCGCAAAACAACGACCGGTCGCGGTCGCGAAATACCGATCTAGGAGGCGCCAACGTGACACCTCGCGGGCTTAAGAAGGTGGCCCGAGCGGCGTTGTTGACCATTGTCCTGGGTGGCTCAGCGCTCTTGCTGAGCGGCTGCAGCTGGCAGGACGCACTCGCGCTCGGTTGGCCGACCGGAATCACTCCGGAGGGCAAACTCAACCGAGAGCTGTGGATCGGCTCCGTGATTGCGTCCTTCGTGGTGGGCGCCATCGTGTGGGCTCTGATCTTCTGGTCGAGTGCATTCCACCGGAAGAAGAAGGGCGACACCGAGCTGCCGCGCCAGTTCGGCTACAACATGCCGCTGGAGCTGGTGCTGACGGTCGTCCCGTTCCTCATCATCTCGGTGCTCTTCTACTTCACCGTGGTGGTCCAGGAGCGCATGCTGCACAAGGACCCGAACCCCGAGGTCGTCATCGACGTGACCGCCTTCCAGTGGAACTGGAAGTTCGGCTACCAGAAGATCGACTACGCCGACGGCACGTTCGATTACGACGGTGTCGACGCTGAGCGCAAGGGCGCGATGACGTCCAAGCCCGAGGGCAAGGACGCCCACGGTGAAGAGCGGGTCGGCGCGATCCGGGGCCTCAACCCGGAGGACCGCACCTACCTGAACTTCGACAAGATCGAGACCCTGGGTACCTCCACCGAGATCCCGGTGCTGGTGCTCCCGGTGGGTAAGCGCATCGAGTTCCAGCTCAACTCCGCGGATGTGATCCACGGTTTCTGGGTGCCGGAATTCCTCTTCAAGCGCGACGTGATGCCCGAGCCGGTGGCCAACCACTCGGACCACATCTTCCAGGTCAGCAAGATCGAGCAGACCGGCGCCTTCGTCGGGCGTTGCACCGAGATGTGCGGCACCTACCACTCGATGATGAACTTCGAGGTCCGGGTCGTCGAACCCAATGACTTCAAGGCCTACATCGACCAGCGCAACGCGGGCAAGACCAATGCCCAGGCGTTGGCGGCCATCAATCAGCCGCCGCTGGCCACCACCACGCACCCGTTCGATACCCGACGCGGTGAGCAGGCACCGCAGGCGAGCAAGTAGGGGCTACACGCAATGCATATTGAAGCTCGACTGTTCGAGATCCTCACGGCGTTCTTCGCGCTGTCGGCGGTGGTCTACGGCGTGCTGACCGCGATGTTCGCCACCGGCGGCGTCGAGTGGGCCGGCACCACAGCGCTGGTGCTCACCACCGGCCTGACCTTGATCACCGGCACCTTTTTCCGCTTCGTGGCGCGGCGTCTCGACACCCGCCCCGAGGACTACGAAGATGCCGAGATCAGCGACGGCGCAGGCGAACTTGGCTTTTACTCGCCGCACAGCTGGTGGCCGATCCTGATCGCGCTGTCCTTCTCGGTCGCCGCCGTGGGTGCCGCCCTCTGGCTTCCCTGGCTGATTGTGGCCGGCATCTGCTTCGTGCTGATGGCAGTCAGCGGCCTGGTCTTCGAGTACTACTGGGGTCCTGAGAAGCACTGACCCGTCCGGACGTGCCGGTTGTGGCCTGGCCAAGGTCACAATCGGGCCGTCACTTCATCCGCCACCGGCAGCGCCGGACTCGCCGGCTTCACGTCGTTCGGTAATGTTGCCGGGGCACTGTCACTTGCGAACGGTTTCGGTCGATCCAGGTGGCAGTGAAGTTGTCGAGAAGGATAGGCGTAGATGAGCGGGCCGAATCCCCCGGAACCGGGTGCCTCCGGTTCTGATTTGCCGGATCAACCCGGAAAACACTCCGCACCCGAGGATCGGACTCCGGTGTCGGGCGCTGACGCGGATGGCGGCGAGACCGAGTTCTACTCGCAGGCATACTCCGCGCCCGAGTCGGAGCAGTTCACCAGTGGGCCTTACGTGCCCGCCGATGTGGCGCTCTACGACTACGACGACTACGACCCGGCGACCGAACTGGTCGACACGGCCCCGCCACCGCGCTGGCCGTGGGTGGTCGGTGTCACCGCCATCATCGCCGCGGTCGCCCTGGTGGCCTCGGTAGCCGTCCTGGTCACCCGGGATGAGGACACCGCCAACCTGGCCACCCCGAAGCCGAGCACCACCACGTCGGCGCCGCCGGTGCAGGACGAGATCACCACGACGACTCCGCCTCCGCCACCCCCGCCACCTCCCACGTCCGAGGAACTGCCGCCCCCGCCGCCTCCGGAGACCGTGACGGTGACGGAGCCACCCCCGCCGGCGCCTGCGCCCACCGAGGCACCTCCGCCGGCCCCGGGTACATCGTCGGCCCCGCCGACCACCACCACCACCACGCATGCCGGACCGCGTCAGGTGACCTATTCGGTGACGGGGACCAAGGCGCCGGGTGACATCATCACGATCACCTACGTCGACGGGAACGGAAACCGGCGCACCCTGCGCAACGTCTACATCCCGTGGACCTTCACGATGACCCCCATCTCCAACTCGGACGTCGGCTCGGTCGAGGCCTCCAGCCTGTTCCTGGTCAGCAGACTGAACTGCTCGATCACGGCGAGCGACGGCACGGTGCTCTCGTCCAACGCCAACAACTCCGCTCAGACTGCCTGCTGATGTCCGGGCCCATCAGCGAACTCGAGACCACCGACCGGGTTTTGCTGGGCGCCTGCGCCGCGGTGTGGCTCGCGGCGCTGGGTGCCGGAGTGGCGGCCGTGGTCGCCCTGGTGGACCTGGGCCGCAGCCATCCACAGGGCTCCGAGAATGCTGACGTCCCCTGGGTGCTGTACACCGTGATCGGTCTGTCGGTGCTGGTGATCGCCGGGGCCGTGCCGCTACTGTTGCGGGCCCGAGCTCAGGCCGACAACCGCCAGCCCGGACGCCGGCCCCAGCCGCCGGCCCGCTCACCACGCCCGATCGGGGGCAGCTACCGGGCTGCGCCGGTCGAGATGAGCCGCTACACCGCGGGCAACGGCGCCGCCGCGGCGGCCGAGGCGCTGTGGCTGCGATGCATCCTCGCGCTCGTCTGCGCCATCGGGCTGGGAGCAGCGGCCATCGGGCTGGCCACCTATCTGATGGCGACGGGCAGCGAGGTGGCGGCGTGGTGCCTCTATGGCCTGGCCGGTGTGGTCATCGTCGGCATCGTCGCGCTGCCGATCGTGGCGGTGCGCCAGTTCGACGCGTTGCCCTCCTGAACTCACCCGAGGCCCAGAGCATCTCGGGTTTTGCTGCGAAACATGCCGGCCGGTGCGTAGCCTCGGTGTCCAGGTGCGGACAGGGGCCAACGACACGGAAGGCGAGGCCGCGCATGAGAAAGCTCTTGGCGGGCTTGGTGGCGGTCGGCGTGGGCATTTCGCTTGTCGGTTGTGGGACCGACACCAAGACCGAGCCCACAACCTCCTCCGGTGCCACCTCGGCGGCGACGACCACGAGTGCCGCGGCGGAGCGGCCCAACATCACCGGTCCGAACAAGACGATCAACGACTACATCACCGAGAACAAGATCGCCGAGACGCCGTTCAAACCCGACGAGCCCGGCACACCGGATTTCGACTTCCCGTTCCCTCCGGACTGGAGCAGCGCGGGGGACAAGACGCCCGACTGGGCCTACGGCGCCATCGTCTACGACAAGCCGGTGGATCCCGCCGATCCACCGGCCATCATCGCCATCGCATCGAAGCTGACCGGCGACGTGGATGCAGCTGAGGTCCTTGAGTACGCGCCAGGGATGTCGCAGAACCTGCCGGACTACAAGTCGGTCATGGACCCCGAGAAGGCCACGCTGGGCGGCTTCGAGGCGGTCCGGTCAGCCGGCACCTACACGCACAACGGCGAAGCGCGCGTGATCGCCCAGAAGACCGTGGTCATCCCCGGCAACGACGCCCTGTTCGTGCTGCAACTCAACGCCGAGGCCCCCGAGGGGCAGAAGGATGTGGTGATCGACGCAGCCAAGGTCATCGACGAGCAGACCAAGATCACCCCGTAGCGGAGACCATGACATGTTGATCAGAACCAGGGCACCCGAGCTCCTGTTGGCGACGCTGTGCAGCACGATGCTGGCCTCCGCGGTTCTGGCGGCGGCTCCGTCGGCGACGTCGGCGCCCTGTCCGGGAGGCAGCACTCTGGACCCGACCACCGGGATCTGTTGGTCGGAGAACAGCCCGAGCAACAGCTTGGGCGGCTCGGGCAACATCCCTTGTCTCCCTGGGCGTCTGGGCCTGTGCCTCGGTGCGCTGCAGAACACCCCGGTCCCAGGAGCGGCATTGCAGACGACACACCCGGCCGCCGGGCCGGCGCCCAGGTCAGGACCCAAGGGCACCTGGCCGTAGCGCTCGTCGTCGCCTGCTCCGTACCTCCGCACACAAAACAATCGCCGCAACCTCTTTCGAGAGGCTGCGGCGATTGTTCGGGTGCGACGGCGGGCCGTCAGTCAGGCTAGGGGAGTGGTCAGTGGTGACCGTTGGTCTCCCCGTTGCCATTTCGCTCCTGCTGTTCGCGCAGAGCGGTCAGGGCCTTGTGCTCGGAGGCATGCGCAGCCTCGGTGAGCGCATCGTGCTCGACCGCCGGATCGGCGAACAGGAAACTGCCGGTGCCGGGTGAGCCGGCCGAACCGAGCTTGTTCATCCGCTTCGGCAGGGCAGCGCCCTGGTACTCCAGCGGAATCGGGTGGCCGTGGTCGTCCACCGGTCCCAGCGGCTGGTGCAGCTCGACGTAGGCACCGTGCGGCAGGCGCTTGATGATGCCGGTCTCGATGCCGTGCTCCAGCACCGCACGGTCGCTGCGCTGCAACGAGATGGCCCACCGGTAGGCGATGAAGTACACGATGCCCGGCAGCACCACCATGCCGATACGGCCGATCCACGTGGTCGCGTTCAGCGAGATGTGGAACTTGAGCGCGATGATGTCGTTCATCGCGGCCAGGGTCAGCACCATGTAGAACGCGATCGCCATGGCGCCGATCGCGGTACGCACCGGCACGTCACGCGGACGCTGCAGCAGGTTGTGGTGGGCGTCGTCGCCGGTGACCTTCCGCTCGATGAACGGGTAGGCGATCAACAGACCGAACACACCGCCCATGATCAATGCGACCCAGACCACCGCGGGGATGGTGTGACCGAACGGGTAGAACTCCCAGGCCGGCCAGATACGCGCCAGGCCTTCGGTCCACATCATGTAGAAGTCGGGCTGGCTACCCGCCGAGATCTGAGACGGCTTGTAGGGCCCAAGATTCCAGATCGGGTTGATCGTCAGCAGACCGCCCATGAGGCCGAGCACGCCGGTGATCATCGCGAAGAACGCACCCGACTTCACCGCGAACACCGGCATGACGCGCACGCCGACCACGTTGTGCTCGGTGCGGCCGGGGCCGGGGAACTGGGTGTGCTTCTGGAACCAGACCAGCGCCATGTGCGCGCCGATCAGGGCCAGGATGATGCCCGGGATCAGCAGGATGTGCAGTGCGTACAGGCGCGGGATCAGGATCTCGCCGGGGAAGTCCCCGCCGAACAGCGCCCAGTGCAGCCAGGTTCCGATGATCGGCATGCCCAGGGTGATCGACGACAGCGCGGCGCGCAGACCGATACCGGACAGCAGATCGTCGGGCAGCGAGTAACCGAAGTAGCCCTCGAACATCGCCAGGATCAGCAGCAGCGAGCCGATCACCCAGTTGGCCTCACGCGGGCGGCGGAACGCACCGGTGAAGAAGATGCGCGCCATGTGCACCATGATCGACGCGGCGAACATCAGTGCGGCCCAGTGGTGGATCTGACGGACGAACAGACCGCCGCGCACCTCGAAGCTGATGTCGAGTGCGGACTCGTAGGCCCGCGACATCTGAACGCCCCGAAGCGGTTGGTACACACCGTCGTAGGTGACGTGTGCCATCGACGGATCGAAGAACAGCGTCAGCCAGACACCGGTGATCAGCAGCACGATGAAGCTGTACAGCGCGATCTCACCCAGCAGGAAGGACCAGTGGGTGGGGAACACCTTGTTCAGCTGCCGGCGCACCGCCGCCGAGGGGTGGTAACGGGAATCGATCGCATCGCCCTGTGCGGCAGCGATCTTGGCAAGGTCAGGGCTCATGATTTGCGCTCCCAGAATGCCGGTCCGACGGGTTCGACGAAGTCGCCGTTGGCGACCAGGTAGCCGTCTTTGTCGATGGTGATGGGCAGCTGCGCCAACGCGCGCGCAGCCGGACCGAATATGGGCTTGGCGAAGTGCAACGCGTCGAACTGCGACTGGTGGCACGGGCACAGGATGCGGTAGGTCTGCTGCTCGTACAGCGACGAGGGGCAGCCCAGGTGCGAGCAGACCTTGGTGTAGGCGAACAGCTCACCAAAGTTGAAGCTCTCCTGGCCTTTTCGCTTGACCACGCGGGGCATGTCGGCCGGCTTGATGCGGATCAACATGACCGGGTTACGCACACCCATCGAGATCTCGGTGAGGTGGTGCTCGGACTCGACGGTGGTGCCGTCGCCGTCAGACTCGCGCCAGGGGAAGACCGTCTCCATGCCACCGGCGTCGAGATCCTCCGGTCGCATCTTGACGAACGGCGACGAACCGGGACGTCCGGTCGCGCGAGCCAGGTAGATGGTCTCGCCGTGGAATCGGGGCGTCCACCCCGAGGTCCACAACACGGCCTTCTTGCCTTCCGCGGTGGGCACCACGGGCTTCCACGGGTTCTTGATCAAACCGCCGATGAAGGCCACCAGGGTGCCGGCCCCGAATGCGCCGAGGCCGATGCCCAGCGACAAGCCGATGAGCTTGCGGCGCTTGACGGTCGAGCCCTCCAGGGCGTCGGTCAGGTTGGCCGCGATGGTCTTGCGGGCGAGCTCGGGGGAACGCCCGTCGTGGCGGTCCTGGACCGAGATCTCCTCGGGGATGAACTTCTTCTGGAACAGCACCGCGCCGATGCCGATCGCCAGGATCGACAGGCCGAAGGTCAGACCGTACAGCGGGGTGGCCAGTGAGTAGAGGAACTCGCCCTCCGAACCGAAGGGCTGGTACTCCCACGGCCAGAACAGGAAGATCAGCAGCAGTGCCAGGCCCGAAATGCCGCCGAGCAGAAGCCAGTACGCGACCAGCCGCTCGGTGCGCTTCTCGGCCTTGGTGCCGGGGACCGGCCACCGGGGCTCCTTGAAGATGGTCTCGACACCGTCGATCTTGCCGCCGAGCTCGACGAGCTCCTCACGCGACATCTCGGCCAGTTCGGCGTCGGACGGAATCTTCGGGGTGTTGTCGGTCATGCTCGTGCCCCGATCCACATTGCCACGCCGATAGCGGCGACCATTCCGATAATCCACATCGCCATGCCCTCGGGGGCGGGGCCGAAGCCGCCGAGCCCGTATCCGCCGTAGCTGGGCGTCTGAGCCGACTCACGGACGTAGGCGACGATGTCGCGCTTCTCCTCCGGCGACAGCTGCCGGTCGGAGAACTTGGGCATGTTCTGCGGCCCGGTCTGCATCGCGGTGTAGATCTGTGCCGGCTCGGTCTCACCGAGGTCCGGCGCGTACTTACCGGAAGACAGCGCGCCACCCTTGCCGGTGAAGTTGTGGCAGGACGCGCAGTTCAGCCGGAACAGGTCGCCGCCGCGGGCCACGTCGGACCCGATCAGCGATTCCTGGGCCACGCCGCCGTGCTCGTCGCGGATCACGGTCGGGCCGCCGCCGTTGGCCTGAACGAAGGCGCCGAGAGCGTCGATCTGGTTCTCGTCGAAGTGCTCGGGCTTGGACGGTGCCTGGGCCTCACCGCGCATCGCGGGCATACGACCGGTCGACACCTGGAAGTACACCGCGGCCTCGCCGGTGCCGATCAGGCTGGGCCCACGGTCGGGCACACCCTGCAGGTTGGCGCCGTGGCACGAAACGCACGACGTGTCGAACAGTTGCTTACCGGTGCGCAGCAGAGCCGACTGAGATTCGTCGGCGACTGCGACCTGCGGTGTGGGTGTCAGCGTGGCCGCAACACCACCTGCGACTGACAGGCCGACCAACAGCAGGAGACCTGCTGACAGTCGTCGGCGCAGTCGTCGGCGCGACTTGCTGGTCATCGAACCCCTTCTCATCGAATCGAACATCGGCCGGCCGATCAGCGGACGAAGTAGATGGTGGCGAACAGCGCAATCCAGACGATGTCGACGAAGTGCCAGTAGTACGAGACGACGATCGCCGCGGTGGCCTGCGCGGGCGTGAATTTACTCATCTTGGTGCGGGCCAGCAGCAAGATGAACGCAACAAGTCCGCCGATGACGTGCAGGCCGTGGAAACCGGTCGCGAGATAGAAGACCGATCCGTAGGCGCTGCCCGGGATGGTGGTGCCGTGCTCGACCAGGTGGATGTACTCGTATCCCTGGCCCAGTACGAAGAACAGGCCCATCAGGAACGTGATCACATACCACCGGCGCAGCCCGAACACGTCGCCGCGCTCGGCGGCGAACACGCCCATCTGGCAGGTGAAGGATGACGCGATCAGAACCAGCGTCACCGGAACAGCAAGGGCCAAATTGAGTTCGGTCGGCTCGGGCGGCCAGTCGCCACCGGCTTGGGCGCGCGCGGTGAAATACATCGCGAAGAGTCCAGCAAAGAACATGAGTTCACTGGAAAGCCACACGATGGTGCCGACACTGACCATGTTCGGTCTGTTCAGCGAATGAACGCGCGACGTTATTGCCGTTCCCGAGGTACCTACAGCGCTCGTCACATCCGCAAGTATGACGCTTTGTAGTTGTCGAACTCCACCCGGGTCGAGCAATTGGTCGGATTCGTGTCGCGTTGGGTTCCCCTCGCCCCGGAGACGAGTCCCGCCCAGCGATAGCATTCGGCGGTGGCTCCTGCATCTTCACCGCTATCCGCATCGTCGTCCGGCTCTGTGGCGGCACCGTCGTGGCCGCTCATTCTCGGGCGCCTGACCACCGAGCAGAGCCTGCCGAACGGTTATGCGGGTTGGGCCATGGACCAGATCATGACCGGGGTCGCGACCCCGGCTCAGATCGCCGGGTTCGCGGTGGCGATGAAGATGAAGCGGCCTACCTCGGCGGAGGTCGGGGAGTTGGCCGACATCATGCTGTCGCACGCGCGTCGGGTGCCCACCGATCAGATCGGTCACGAGACCGTCGACATCGTGGGGACCGGCGGCGACGGGGCCAACACGGTGAACCTGTCGACCATGGCGGCCATCGTGGTGGCGGCCTGCGGCGTGCCGGTGATCAAGCACGGCAACCGGGCGGCGTCGTCACTGTCGGGTGGCGCGGACACCCTGGAGGCGCTCGGGGTGCGGATCGACCTGGGCCCCGACGAGGTGGCGCGAAGTGTCGCCGAGGTGGGCATCGGGTTCGCCTTCGCGCCGCAGTTCCACCCGTCATATCGCCACGCCTCGGTGGTGCGCCGGGAGATCGGGGTTCCCACGGTCTTCAATCTGCTTGGGCCGCTCACCAATCCGGCCGGGCCGCGCGCCGGGCTGATCGGCTGCGCATTCGATGACCTGGCCGAGGTGATGGCCGGGGTCTACGCCGCCCGAGGTTCCAGCGTGCTGGTGGTGCACGGCGACGACGGTCTCGACGAGCTCACCACGACGACCACCAGCACCATCTGGCGCGTCCAGGCCGGGACGGTGGACCGGCTGAAGTTCGACCCGGCGGCCTTCGGCTTCAAGCGCGCGGACATCAGGGAGTTGGTGGGCGGTGACGCCACGGCCAACGCCGCCGAGGCGCGGGCCGTGCTGGGCGGCGCCAAGGGACCGGTGCGTGACGCGGTGGTGCTCAATGCGGCCGGCGCCATGGTCGCCCATGCCGGGCTAGCCAGCGACGCCAAGTGGGTGCCGGCGTGGGAGGCCGGTCTGGAGCGGGCCGTCGCGGCGATCGACTCGGGCGCGGCCGAACAACTGCTCGCGCGTTGGGTGCGGTTCAGCCTGCAGTTCTGAGTTCTGCTGCTGGGCTGCGGCGAGTCGGGCCGAGCGGGCGGTGGCGGCCCACGGTGCGTAGCGACCCGCCGCCCCGATCGGCGTGGCGTAGCCGGTGTCGGCACGCACGATGCGGACCCCGGGTGCGGCCAGCCAGCGGGCGATGAGCGCCGTCTCCTCCACGAGCGCGCCACCCAAAGGTGTTGCGGTGGGCAGGATCACCTGCGCGGCAGCACAGATCGCGTCGACCACCGGCATCGGTGGAACCCCGCGCACGGCTGTGCCCGCCCCGGCCAGTTGCCCATGGCGGATCACCGCGAAATTCCAGCCACCGTTGCCGTCGGCGCGGGCGGCAACGAGTTCGGGGAGATCGGCCAGGGCGCGCAACCGCTGCCCCCGCCACAGTGCCTCGATGGCGACCGCTGCGTGATCGCGCAACCGGGCCGCGGTCTCGTACCGGCGGGCTGTCGCGACCTCGCCGATATGGGTGAGCGTGGCCGCCAGCGCGCTGTGGTCGGTGCCGTCGATCAGGTCGGTGGCACGTTGCACCGCCGCCGCGTACTGCGCGGCGCCGGCGTCCTGCGGTGCCGGGCACGGGGAGAGTTCGACCTCGGGACAACGGTGCGTGGCTGCCGCGCCGAAGCGGGCCGTGCAGGTCCGCACCCCGGTGAACCGGGCCAGCAGTGCCGCTGACTGGATGGCGTCGGACCGGGCCGAGAACGGTCCGAAAGCGGTGCGGTGCCCAGGGTTTCGCACCGCCGACAGTCGTGGGAAAGCCTCGTCGGTGAGGGCCACCCACCACCACCGCTGTGGGTACTTGGAG
The DNA here is from genome assembly GCF_058270075.1 of Mycobacterium shunyiense. Classification (NCBI taxonomy): domain Bacteria; kingdom Bacillati; phylum Actinomycetota; class Actinomycetes; order Mycobacteriales; family Mycobacteriaceae; genus Mycobacterium; species Mycobacterium shunyiense. Next base: position 153,007 of record NZ_JBZDPU010000016.1, read on the forward strand.
CGCCGGTTGTACGGCGGTGCGTGCGCCGCGAGCAATCGGAGCTCGCGGACCCCGGCCTCCAGATCGTGGGCGCATTCGACATGGTCGACGGCGCGCGCCAGCGAGGCCATCTCCTTCATTCGGGTCCGCGGGTCAGCACCGGTGAAGTACTGGCGGACCCGGCGTCGCAGATCGACTGCGGTGCCCACATAGAGCACCTCGTCGGAGGGCCCGCGGAACAGGTACACGCCGGGACGGTTGGGCAGCCGGTCGGCCAGTGAGCGATTGCGCCGCTGGGCCGGTGTGACGTCGGGCAGATAGTTCTTCAGGTCGGCGAAGGTGTGGATGCCCTGGTTGCCGACCCGCTCGATCAGCCCGTGCAAGACGTCGACGGTGGCACGGGCGTCGTCGAGGGCGCGGTGGGTGGGTGTCGTGGACGCCCCGAACAGGCGGGCCAGGGCCGACAGTTTCACGCTGGGCGCCTCGTCCCGGGTGAGTACGCGGCGGGCGAGTTTGACCGTGCACAGCACCGGAGGCCGCGGCCAGCCGAGCTCCGCCCGTTGGGCGGCCGCCCGCAGGAAACCGACGTCGAAGCCGGCGTTGTGGGCGACCAGCACCGCACCTCGGGAGAACTCCAGAAACATGGGGAGGACGCTGTCGATCTTCGGTGCGTCGCGCACCATCGCCGTGGTGATCCCGGTGAGCTCGACGATCTGCGGTGGGATGGCGCGGCCGGGATCGACGAGCGTCGCCAACTCGCCGAGCACCTCGCCGCCGCGGATCTTGACCGCGCCGATCTCGGTGATGGCGTCGTAGCCGGCGCCCGGTGTCTTCGCGGTGGCCCGGCCCCCGGTGGTCTCCAGGTCCACCACCACGAAGGTGGTGTCGGCGAGGGAGAGAGCGTCCATGGCGCCGTCAGAGCCGAAGCCGAAGGCCAGCTGCTCGGCATCGGCGATCTTGCGCTGGCCCATGTCGATGACGGTAGGCACTGCCCCCGACAATCTGAGGCCGGCTGTCCGCGTGTCGCCCCGTATCGGCGCGCCGCTACTTGTCGGTCCGTCCCGATAGCGTGCGCCCAACACCGATCGAGAGGACGGTCAAGATGAGCGGAGTGCGCCAGGACAACTGGTTCTACGCCGACGAGCCCTACCCCCATGAGCCCGACATCGGCAGTGTGACCATCGACTGCGACGATTGCGCGGTACGCGGGCCCGGCTGCCAGGACTGCGTCGTCAGTGTTCTGCTCGGGGTTCCCGAAACTTTGCTGGATGACGAGCGTCAGGCGCTGGAAGTGCTCGCTGACGTGGGCCTTGCGCCGCGGCTGCGGCTCGTGCCCATTCACCGGAACGGCAGATCTGGAGTCGCCTGACGACACGCAGCGCTTCGTGCACAGGAAAATATTCCGGGTGGGCTGTTAAATTTGCAGCTTCTGTTGGACAAGGCCGATGCCGTTTCGTAACCTATCTGAGACCTAAGAGCAGTTCGAGGCGGCTCGCCATCGCCAGTTGTGAGGACAAAAACTTGAGGCACGAGCGCGCGCACCGGCCCACAAGTCGTTTCAAGCGACCCGTTGTAGGTGTCATAGCGAGCTTGGCCTTGATATCCGGATTGATGGCCGCGAGTTCGCAGGCCGATCCCGCCGACGATGCGATGGCAAAGCTCAACGAGTTGTCCCGTCAGGCGGAGCAGACCACCGAGGCCATGCACTCGGCGCAGCTTGACCTGAACAACAAGGTTGCCGCGCAAGAGACTGCGGAGCGCAAGCACGCCGAAGACGCCGCGACCGTCGACGAGGCCAAGTCGCAGCTGGCAACCTTTCAGACTTCGGTCAACAAAGTAGCTGCGGCTCAGTACATGGGCGGCCGCACCTCCGGCGTCGACGCGATCCTGACGGCGGGCTCGCCGCAGCAGCTGATCGAGCAGCTCGCCGTGCAGCGGGTGATGGCGACCGAGATGTCGGCGCAGATGAAGAACTTCCGTTCGGTGGGCGAGAAGGCCGCGGTGGCCGAGCGTGAATCGGCGAAATCGGCCGCCGACGCCAAGACCGCCGCCGAGCAGGCTGCCGCTGTGCGCGCCGACCTGCAATCCAAGCAAAGCCAGCTGCAGGTACAGATCGCGATCGTGAAGTCGCAGTACCAGGCCCTGAGCCCGGCCCAGCGGGAAGCGATGAACGCCCTGCCGCCGGCCCCGCCGGTGCCCGCCCCCGAGGCGTTGCCGCCGGCGCAGGATCCCGCCGTGTTGGCCGATCCGCCGAACGGCATTCCGCCCGGTGACGTGGCCCCGCCGGAAGGCGCACTCCCGGGTGGCGGCGACGGACATTCCGGCACTGTCATCCAGGCGGCACTGAGCCGCATCGGCTCGCCGTACTCCTGGGGCGCGGCCGGACCCAGCTCCTTCGACTGCTCTGGTCTGGTGATGTGGGCGTTCCAGCACGCCGGCATTTCCCTGCCGCATTCGAGCCAGGCCATGGCCCGCGGCGGTCAGCCCGTCTCGTCAGATTCGATGCAGCCGGGTGATGTGGTGACCTACTACTCCGACGCCTCCCACGTGGGCATCTACATCGGCGACGGAATGATGGTGCACGCGTCGACCTATGGCACCCCGGTCAGGGTCGCCCCGGTCAACAATGCGCCGATCTACAACGTCCGTCGGTACTGAGAATTCCGACAGCGGTTTCACCCTGAACGCCCGCAGGCGTCTGCTGGTAGCGGTCCTGCTGGTGGAGCTGGCTTTGGCGACCGCGCTGCTCTGGCAGTCCGCGTCACCCTCGCCGCCGCTGCCGGCTGCGCCGCCTCCTGCTGCCTCGGTACCGCCGGAGCCCGTCACCTCGATGGTGCTGCCCGACGGGCGCACCGCTCTGCTGCTGGCCCTCGGGGGGCCGCAATCTTCGGCCCTGCTGGACCGTCTCGGCCCCGAACTCGGTGCGGCCGCTGATGCGGTGACGGCGTTCTGGGGCCCGGACTGGCCGCGCGACATCGAGATCGCAGTCGCAGGCTCCGATGAACAGTTCCGGGTGCTGGCCGACGGAGCCGCCGACATCGCCGCGACCACCACCAGGCAGCGGATCATGTTCGCCCCCGGGGCTGCCGGCATGAGCCCGGCTGCGTTACGAATCGTGTTGCGCCATGAGCTGTTCCATTACGCGGCGCGCTCGCGGACCGCGGCCGACGCGCCTCGCTGGCTCACCGAGGGAGTGGCCGACTACGTCGGAAGGCCACCCGCGCCGGTACCCGGTCCATCCCGAGCCGGCGAGCTTGCCCAGCTGCCCACCGATGCCGATCTCGACACACCCGGCGCTGCCCGCAGTCTGGCCTACGACCGGGCATGGTGGTTCAGCCGTTATGTCGCGGACGCCTACGGCATCGGCAAGCTGCGTGAGCTGTACCTGCGTGCCTGCGAACCCGGCCACCCGGATGTGGCCACTGCGCTCCGGGAAACCCTTGGCGCCGACCTCGATGCCGTAGTTGCCGGTTGGCACCGTTGGCTGACCGGATAGCCTGTCGCCGATGGACGGCAAACGGGCGGGGATAGCGCGATGACGCGGGTTTTGCTGGTCACCAACGACTTTCCACCGCGACGCGGCGGGATCCAGTCATACCTGGAGGCTTTCGTCGGGGAGTTGATCCGCGACGGTTCGCACCAGCTGACGGTGTATGCGCCGAAGTGGAAGGGCTGCGCAGATTACGACGCGGCCGCCGGGTACCGGGTGGTGCGGCACCCGACCACCCTGATGATTCCCGAGCCGATGGTGGCGACGCGCATGCAGCGGTTGATCGCCGAGCACGATATCGAGACGGTGTGGTTCGGGGCGGCCGCCCCCTTGGCGCTGCTGGGCCCGCTGGCCCGGCGCGCCGGAGCCACCAGAGTGGTCGCAAGCACCCACGGCCACGAGGTCGGCTGGTCGATGCTGCCGGTGGCGCGGAGCGCCCTGCGCCGCATCGGAGATGACGCCGACGTCGTGACGTTCATCAGCCGCTACACCCGCAGCAGGTTCGCCTCGGCGTTCGGTCCCCACGCAGCGTTGGAACGTCTGTCGCCCGGAGTCGACACCGACCGCTTCGTACCCGACCCGGTGGCCCGGGCCGAGCTGCGCGCGCGGTACGGGCTGGGCCAACGACCGGTGGTGGTCTGCCTGTCCCGCCTGGTGCCACGGAAGGGCCAGGACATGCTCATCCGCGCCTGGCCCGCGATCCGGCGTCGCATCCCCGACGCCGCCCTGGTCATCGTCGGCGGGGGACCGTATCTGCCGACCCTCAGACAACTCGTGCACACGCACGATGTGGCCGCCGACGTCCTCTTCACCGGTGCCGTGCCGGGTGCGGAACTGCCCGCGCACCATGCGATGGCCGACGTCTTCGCCATGCCGTGCCGTACTCGCGGAGCGGGACTGGACGTCGAGGGGCTGGGCATCGTCTACCTGGAGGCCTCGGCGTGCGGCGTGCCGGTGGTCGCCGGAACCTCCGGCGGGGCACCGGAAACCGTGCTGGACGGCCAGACGGGCACCGTCGTGGACGGCAATGATGTTGGAGCCGTGGCGTCCGCCGTTTCCGACCTACTGGCCGACCCGGGCCGCGCCGCCGCGATGGGTGTGGCGGGGCGGCACTGGGCCGTCGACAACTGGCAGTGGCGCTCGCAGGGCGCCCGGCTGACCGGGCTGCTGTCGGGCTGAACCGGGTTCAGCCTTAGCCCGCCTCAGCCGTACAGCGCCGCGATGTCGGTGGCGAACTTCTCGGCCACCACCTTGCGCTTGACCTTCAGCGTCGGCGTCAGCTCACCGGTGTCCTCGGTGAAGTCGACGGGCAAGATCCGGAACTTGCGGATCGACTCGGCATGCGACACCGCCTGATTGGCGTCCTTGACCGCCAGGTCGATCTCGGCCAGCAGGTCCGGATCGTCGGCGAGATCGCCGACCGAGGCGCCGGCGTCCTTGCCGTTGCGCTGCTTCCAACCCGGGAACGCCTCCGGGTCGATGGTGATGAGCGCGGCGATGAACGGCTGTTGATCGCCGACGGCCATGGCCTGGCTGATCAACGGATGGGCCCGCAGACGGTCCTCGAGCAGCGCGGGAGCGACGTTCTTGCCGCCGGCGGTGACGATGATTTCCTTCTTGCGCCCGACGATGGTCAGGAAGCCGTCGTCGTCGATGGCGCCGAGGTCGCCGGTGTGGAACCAGCCGTCGGTAAAAACGGCGTTGGTCTCGGTTTCGTTGCCCCAGTAGCCGCTGAACACCACGCCGCCCTTGACCAGGAGCTCACCGTCCTCGGCGATACGCATGCTGTTGCCGGGCATCAGCTTGCCGACCGAGCCGACCTTGAGTTCGTTGACCCGGTTCACGGTGATGGCCGCGCTGGTCTCGGTGAGGCCGTAGCCCTCGTAGATGCTCAGCCCCACACCGCGATAGAAGTGACCCAGCCGAGCGCCCAGCGGTGCGCCGCCGGAGATCGCCGCCCGGCATTCACCGCCGAGGGCCGCCCGCAGCTTGCCGTAGACCAGCTTGTCGAACAGGGCATGCTTGGCGCGGAGGAACAAGGACGCACCAGCTGTGCCCTTTTCGTCCTGGGCCTTGCTCCACTCGATCGCGGTGTCGGCGGCAATCGCGAAGATCTTGCCCTTGCCGTCGTTGCGGGCGTTCTGCTCGGCAGTGTTGTAGACCTTCTCGAACACGCGGGGCACCGAGACGACGAGCGTCGGCTTGAACACGCCGAAGGTCGGGACCAGGTTCTTGATGTCACTGGTGAAGCCGAGGGTGACCTTGTTGGTGAAGGCCGCGATGGTGATGGCCCGGGCCAGCACGTGTGCCAGCGGCAGGAACACGAGCATCCGCTCACCCGGGGCCAGCTCGGTGGGGAAGCACGCCTTGGCGCCCCGGATCTCGTAGAGCAGGTTCGAGTGGGTCAGCTGGCAGCCCTTGGGCTGGCCGGTGGTGCCCGAGGTGTAGATCAGGGTGGCCGGATCGGCCGAGCGGATGCCGGCCAGTCGCTTGTCGAGCTCGGCGGCGTCAGCCGACTTACCGGCCTCGGCCATGGCCTCCAGCGCGGGGGTCCCGGTGCCGTCGATCCGCAGCACCTTGCGCAGCTCGGGCAGCTGGCCGTGGAGCTGTTCGACGGTCTCGGCGTGTGCATCGGTCTCGGCGAAGATGATCTTGGCCGCGGAATTGTCGAGGACGAACCGCACCTGCTCGGCCGAGGAGGTCTCGTAGATCGGCACGGTGACCGCACCGACCGACAGGATCGCGAAGTCGATGATCGGCCACTCGTAGCGGGTGGCCGAGATGATCGCCACGCGATCGCCGGCCTGGATACCCTCGGCGATCAGGCCCAAGGCGACCGAGCGGATCTGTTCGGCTGCTTCGGCGCAGGTCACGTCGGTCCACTCGCCGTCGACCAGGCGCCGGAAGATGACGTGGTCAGGGCTCTCAGCCGCGTGCGCGGATACCGAAGCGACGATGCTGTCGTGCTCGGCGACGGTGAAAGACGCGGGCACGCTGTACTCCCGCATTGACTCACGCACGATCTTTGCCCTCCAGGCTTGTGGTACCGGCTTTGCGCGTCAGCCTAGTCGGCCGCGGTAGGCAGACGATCACGCATGTGTGAAGCTTGTCCGCGATGAACAGCATTCAGATCGCCGACGAGACATTCGTCTGCGCCGATCCGGTCGCCGTGGGCGCCGCGGTCGCCGACCCCGCCAGCTGGCGGCGGTGGTGGCCCGACCTGGTGCTCAAGGTCGTCGAGGACCGCGCCGAGAAGGGCCACCGCTGGAATGTGACCGGTGCGTTGACCGGCACCATGGAGGTCTGGCTGGAGGAGGTGATGGACGGTGTGGTGCTGCATTACTTCTTGCACGCCGAACCGTCCGGCGCCACGGCAAAGCAGTTGGCCGATATGGATCTGGCAAAGATGAACCACCAGCGCCGCGTGGCGGGCAAGGCGATGGCCTTCGGGATCAAGCAGCGGCTGGAGTCGGCGCGCCCGGTCGGGGTGTCCCGACTGGCCTGACGTCTGGCGTGTTTGACCGGGTCTATCTGCGGGAGGGTAGATTTCTCGGCGAGAGCCAGAGCACCCCCGCGGGGCGGGGGAAGTAGGGGAACCCCGCGTGCGGGGAGATAGGGCGATGCGGTGGCCGACAAGACGACACAGACCATCTACATCGACGCCGATCCGGTGACGGTGATGGACGTCATCGCCGATATCGGCTCGTATCCGCAATGGGTCGCCGAGTACAAGGAAGCCGAGGTCCTGGAGACCGACGCGCAGGGCAATCCCAAGACCGCCAGATTGGTGCTCGACGCTGCGGTGCTCAAGGACACGATGGTGCTGGCCTACGTGTGGCCCGCTGATCGCACCTCGGTGACCTGGTCCTTGGTGTCCAGTTCGTTACTGCGGTCGCTCGAGGGGGCATACCGCTTGGCGCCCAAGGGATCCGGCACGGAGGTCACCTACGAGTTGTCGGTCGACCTCATCATCCCGATGATCGGGTTGCTCAAGCGCAAGGCTGAGCGCAGGCTCACCGACACGGCGCTCAAGGACCTCAAGAAACGAGCCGAGGCTGAGTGAATTCGCCGGATGGGAGCACACCTTCTCCTGCGAGGATCAGCCTGTTCGTCGGCAAGGGCGGCGTAGGTAAGTCGACGCTGGCAACAGCCACCGCGGTTCGCGACGCCGCTGCCGGCCGGCGGGTACTGATCGTGTCCACCGACCAGGCGCATTCGACCGGCGATGTCCTCGGGATCGCGCTGGCTCCCACCGGGGAGCGCGCGCCCACCCGGGTGCTCAGTGATCTGGACACGGGACTGACCGGCGTGGGCGGTGTACTGGACGCCCTCGCGTTGGACACGCTGGCCCTGCTGGGTGCGCGCTGGGCCTCTACGGCCGGTCCGTTGGCGGCCCGGTTCCCCGAGTCGGACCTGGGAGATGTTGCCCCAGAGGAACTTTCGGCGCTACCGGGAATCCAGGAAGTGCTCGGGTTGCACGAGGTGGGTGAGCTCGCCGAATCCGGTCGTTGGGATCATGTGGTCGTGGACTGCGCCTCGACCGCTGATGCACTGCGGATGCTGACGCTGCCCGAGACGTTCGGCCTATATCTGGAGCGGGCCTGGCCGCGGCACCGCAGGCTGTCCGGTTCACCGGACGCGGTCAGTGCGGCCGTCGTGGCCATGATCGAACAGGTGGATGCCGGTATCCGCCGGCTCGGCACCTTGCTCACCGACGGTTCACGGGTGAGCGCGCATCTGGTGCTCACCCCGGAGCGGGTGGTGGCCGCCGAAGCCTCCCGGACCCTGGGGTCGCTTGCCCTGATGGGCGTCGAGGTGGGCGAGATCATCGTCAATCAGATTTTGGTACAAGATGATTCGTTCGAGTACCAGAACCTTCCGGCACACCCCGCCTTCGACTGGTACAGCGAGCGGATCGCCGAGCAGCAGACCGTGCTCGACGAACTCGACGCCACGATCGGCGACGTGCAACTGGTGCTCGTACCGCACGTGCCGGGCGAACCGATCGGTCCCAAGGCGCTGGGGGAGCTGATCGACAGCGCGCGACGGCGCGACGGATCACCGCCGCCGGGACCGCTGCGGCCCATAGTTGATCGGGAGTCGGGGTCTGGACTCGAAGCGGTGTACCGATTGCGGCTAGAGTTGCCGCAGATCGATTCGGCCGGCCTCACGCTGGGCCGCGTCGATGACGACTTGATCATCGGCGTCGCAGGCATGCGCCGCCGCGTGCGGTTGGCCTCCGTCCTGCGTCGGTGCATCGTGACGGATGCCCAACTGCGCGGTGGCGAGCTGACCGTACGTTTTCGTCCGAACCCGGAGGTGTGGCCGGCATGACGGGGTCTCATCCCGAGCTGGGTTCGGAGCTGCGGCAATTGGCGCAGGAAATCCTCGACCGGCTGGATCCGGCGGTGCGGTTGGCAGCGGCCAACTTCGCGGCGTCGGCCGACAGCGCCCCGGGCAAGTGCCAGCAGGTGTGGTGCCCGGTGTGTGCGCTCGCTGCGGTCGTCAACGGCGAGCAGCATCCGCTGCTGACGGTCATCGCCGAGCACAGCGTGGCGCTGCTGACGGTGATCCGGGCGGTCCTCGATGATGAACGCGACGACGACGGAGATAGGGGTGCCGAGGGAGGTAGCCCGTCACCCGACGGAGGGCCGGACGCGCCGCCGCCCGACGATAACCCGCCCCCGCCGCCTCCGGGCCGCTACCAGCACATCCCGGTCACCGTAGAAGATTGAGCAAACTGAGCAGTTTGCTGTACCGCTGAGACTCAGCCGGCGTTCAGGGCTTGATGTGGTAGCCACAACATGGCCTGGGTACAGTTGTCGCAGAGCATTGCGCGGTGCGCACAAGGTGGAGGGTCCATGTGGTATTGGCTGTTCAAGTACATCCTGTTGGGCCCCTTGCTGGCCCTCCTCGGCCGGCCGAAAATCGCTGGGCTGGAACATGTTCCGACCGACGGTCCGGCCATCCTGGCCAGTAACCACCTGGCGGTGATGGACAGCTTCTACCTGCCGCTCGTGGTCAGCCGCCGCATCACGTTCCTGGCCAAGCAGGAGTACTTCACCGGCACCGGGATCAAGGGCCGGTTCCTGGCCTGGTTCTACACCGTCGTCGGCCAGGTGCCGATCGACCGCACCGACGCGGATTCGGCGCAGGCCGCACTGAACACCGGCGCGCGGATCCTCGGCGAGGGCAAGCTGCTCGGCATGTATCCCGAGGGCACCCGCTCACCCGACGGCCGCCTGTACAAGGGCAAGACCGGACTGGCCCGGCTGGCCCTCGAGACCGGCGTGCCGGTGATCCCGGTGGCCATGGTCGGTACCGACGTGGTGAACCCGCCGGGATCGAAAGGGCTGCGGTTCGGCCGGGTCGAGGTCAGGTTCGGCAAGCCCATGGACTTCAGCCGGTTCGACGGCCTGGCAGGCAACCGCTTCATCGAGCGCGCCGTGATCGACGAGGTCATGTACGACCTGATGGACCTCTCCGGTCAGGAGTATGTCGACATCTACGCCGCCGCCATCAAGGAGCGCGCTCAGCAGACCAACGGTCAGCCGGTCGACACCACCAAGCCGGCGTCGCGACTTCCGCACGCCGCAGCGGGTTAGGCCGCTTCGCCCCCGGTCAACCGGACCAGCGGGGCGGCGGGCTCGGCGCTGGTCTGACCCGCCCGGGCGGTGCAGGCCAAGCCGATGACCGCGATGACCGCGAGTGCCCACCACAGGTAGGCGTCACCGGCCAGCTGCCGAATCAACGACGCGGCGGTCTCGTGGTGGGGCGTCAACAATGCGATGGGCGTCCACACCATCAGGGCGAGGCCGATCAGGGTCACCAGGGCCAGCGACAGCGCGGCCAGGGGGATCTTGCGCATCCGGAAGGCGAGCACACCGGTCACCAACAGGGTCGGCAGGGTCCAGACCCAGTGATGCGACCACGACACCGGCGACACCACCAGCCCGAACATGGCGACGCAGATCAGTGCGACCACCGGGGCCTCATCGGCGCCCGAGCGCAGGACCCGTCGGGCCGCCCACACCGTCAGCGCCAACACCGCGAAGCAGGCCGCGACCCACAGGGCGAACCGCGGACCCTCGGACAGGCCGAGCCGGGCCAGCGTGCCTGCGATGTTCTGGTTGGTGTTGAGCGTGGCCGTACCGATCCGGTCGGTGTTGCGCACCGTCTCGGTCCAGTACTCGATCGAGTCCGTCCAGGCCAGGACAAACCCGGCCAGCGTCGCCACCACCGCAGCCGCGGCGGTCCGCAGCAGCGTGTGGACGTCGCGGCGCAACAGGAAGTACAGCAGGAACACCGCGGGGGTGAGTTTGAGCGCGATCGCCAAGCCCAGCAGCACACCGCGGGGCCACGGCGTGCGGCGCGGAACGCAGTCGGCGACGACGAGCGTCATCAGCACCACGTTGATCTGCCCGAACTCGAAGTTCGACCGGATCGGCTCCAGCCAGATGACCGCGGGCGCCACGAGCGCGGCGGCCAGCCAGCAGCGCCGCAGCCAGGCTGGCTCGGAGGTGATGGCCGTGTCGGGCCAGACGTTCAGCCGGGTCAGCACGATCACCATCGAGACGATCAGCAGCACCAGTGTGGTGGCTGTGATCGCCACGCTCGCCGCCGGTAACGAGAGCCAGGCGAACGGGGCGAACATGATCGCCGCGAGCGGGGGATAGGTGAACGGCAGGTCGAGGCCGCCCTGCGTGTGGAAAATGGCGCCGTCGGCGTACAGCGGCTGGTTGTCCAGCCACGCCCGCCCGCCCATCCGATATACGTCGATGTCGATGCGATAGGGCACGTGCCCCAGAAGCTTCCAGCCGACCAGGATCAACCCGGCTGCTGTGAGCAACTGAAAAAGCCGCCACCCGATCGTCGGTGCCCAACCAGCCCCGCCGGGCGACTGCCGCTTACTCATGTCCTCAACAGACTATCGGGGGCAACCCGAAGAGGGCGCATCCGCACTCGCGACGCGCGCAGGTCGGCGTAAGTTCTCTGTCCGTGCACGCGACCGTTCACCTCGAATTCCTCACGCGCGATCGCCTGCCGCTGCTGTGCTGCCTGGTGGCGTTCATTCTGACGTTCTTCGTGACCCGCATCGTGGTGCGTTACATCCGCCGCAATGCCGGCAGCGAACGGCCGCCCAGGTGGTGGCAGCCCCGCAACATGGGACACGGTTCGGTACACATCCACCACATGGTGATCGGCGTCGTGCTGGTGCTGGTGTCGGGCGTGACGATGGTGACGCTCGCGGTCAACGGCGGTGTACCCGAGTTCACGGTGGCTGCGGTGTTCTTCGGAATCGGGGCGGCCCTGGTACTCGACGAGTTCGCACTGATCCTGCATCTGTCTGACGTGTACTGGGCCGAGGACGGCCGCACGTCGGTGGATGCGGTGTTCGCCGCGGTCGCGGTGGCCGGGTTGTTGATCCTAGGTTTCAATCCGCTGTCATTCTTTGATATCGGTATCTGGCGCGAGGACCAGTCGGCGGCCATGCGCGTGCTCGTGGTCGGGGTGGCGGTGCTGACCCTGCTGCTGGCGGTGGTGGTTCTGCTCAAAGGCAAGGTGTGGACTGGATTGGTGGGCATGTTCATTACCCCGTTGTTGTTCGTGGGGGCGGTTCGGCTGTCGCGGCCGCATGCACCGTGGGCGCGCTGGCGCTACACCGGACATCCGCGCAAGATGCACCGTGCACTGGAGCGGGAGCGCTGGCTGCGCCGGCCAGTGGTGCAGGCAAAGCTGTGGTTGCAGGACGCGATCACCGGGATGCCGAAGTTCCCCGACGATGCCACCGTCGATGCGCAACTGGATCGCGAGATCCACGCGGCCCCCGCACCGGTGTCGACCGCGGCGGCGAAGACGGACGAGCGGGCAGGACGGATTGGTTGATGCGCTACTTCTACGACACCGAGTTCATCGACGACGGTCACACCATCGACCTGATCTCGATCGGCGTGGCAGCCGAGGACGGCCGTGAGTACTACGCGATCTCGACGGAATTCAATCCGGACCGGGCCGGTCGGTGGGTGCGCAAACACGTATTGCCCAAGCTGCCGTCGCCGTCGTCGAAGCTGTGGCGGTCACGGCGGCAGATCCGGTCGGAGCTGGAGGATTTCTTCGACATCGACGGTGATGAACCGATCGAGCTGTGGGCCTGGGTGGGCGCCTATGACCACGTGGTGCTGTGTCAGCTGTGGGGGCCGATGACCGACCTGCCTCCGGCGATGCCGCGGTTCACCCGTGAGCTGCGGCAGTTCTGGGAGGAGCGTGGGTCACCGCGGATGCCGGCGCGACCGACCGATGCGCATGACGCGCTCGTCGACGCACGGCACAATCTGCACCGTTTCCAGCTGATGACGGGTGAGGGGCTCAGGCCGGCGCGGCAACCCGGCTGACAAAGCCCTGAAAACGGCCGTTCACCGGCGGCTACCATGAACGGGTGAACTGGACCGTCGACATCCCCATCGACCAGCTGCCACCACTGCCTCCGCTGACCGACGAGCTGCGTCAACGGCTCGATGCGGCGCTGGCCAAGCCGGCCGTGCAGCAGCCCAGCTGGGACCCGGACGCGGCCAAGGCCATGCGTACCGTGCTGGAGAGCGTGCCTCCGGTCACCGTGCCCTCGGAGATCGAGAAGCTCAAGGGCCTGTTGGCCGACGTCGCCCGCGGCGAGGCCTTCCTGCTGCAGGGCGGCGACTGCGCCGAGACGTTCGTCGACAACACCGAGCCTCACATCCGGGCCAACATCCGCACCCTGCTGCAGATGGCGGTGGTGCTGACCTACGGCGCCAGCATGCCGGTGGTCAAGGTGGCCCGTATCGCCGGCCAGTACGCCAAGCCGCGGTCGGCGGATCTGGACGCGCTCGGCCTGAGGTCCTACCGAGGTGACATGATCAACGGCTTCGCGCCGGATGCCGCGGTGCGCGAGCATGATCCGTCGCGGTTGGTGCGGGCCTACGCCAATGCGAGCGCCGCGATGAACCTGGTGCGCGCGCTGACCTCGTCCGGGCTGGCGTCGTTGGACCTGGTGCACAACTGGAACCGCGAGTTCGTCCGGACCTCGCCCGCCGGCGCCCGGTACGAGGCGTTGGCCGGGGAGATCGACCGGGGCCTGAAGTTCATGTCTGCCTGCGGGGTGGCCGACCGTAACCTGCAGACTGCCGACATCTTCGCCAGCCACGAGGCGCTGGTGATCGACTATGAGCGCGCGATGCTGCGGCTGGCCGATCCTGCGGAGAACCCGGACGGGCCGCGCAAGCTGTACAACCAGTCCGCGCACTACCTCTGGATCGGTGAGCGCACGCGTCAGCTCGACGGGGCCCATGTGGCACTGGCCGAGGTGATCGCCAACCCGATCGGGATCAAGCTGGGGCCGACGACCACGCCGGAGATGGCTGTCGAGTACGTCGAGCGCCTGGATCCGAACAACGAGGCAGGCCGACTGACCCTGGTGACGCGCATGGGCAACAACAAGGTGCGCGATCTGCTGCCGCCGATCATCGAGAAGGTCCAGGCCACGGGCCATCAGGTCATTTGGCAGTGCGACCCGATGCACGGCAACACCCACGAGTCGTCGACCGGGTACAAGACCCGCCACTTCGACCGCATCGTCGACGAGGTGCAGGGGTTCTTCGAGGTGCACCACACCCTGGGCACCCACCCCGGAGGCATCCACGTCGAGATCACCGGTGAGAACGTCACCGAGTGCCTCGGTGGGGCGCAGGACATCTCCGATTCGGATCTGGCCGGCCGCTACGAGACCGCGTGCGATCCGAGACTCAACACCCAGCAGAGTCTGGAGTTGGCGTTCCTGGTCGCGGAGATGCTGCGCGGCTAGCGAATACGGGCTGTCGACCGGCTATAACAAGACGCCGACGTGGCTGCCCAGCGTCCATGCTGCGGCGGCCACGAGTCCCGTCAGGGTGAGGACCGCGATCACCCAGAACGCCAGGGCCCGTTTGGCGCGCTGCCGGGCCCACTGGAACTCGCTCATCTCGATGCCGGCGAACTGCCCTGCTTCGAAAGAGTATTCGGCGTCTTCGGGGCCGGCCGGGATCGGTGCCCAGTCGTGCTGGTCGCGGGTGATCTCCCGGGTGGGCTGGCGCGGTGCAGGGGCGACCGGTGGGGCCAGCGGCGGGGGCGGCGGTGCGGCCGTCACGACGGTGGCGCTCTCCGCCCGACCGGCGTGGGCGTCACCGAGATCATGCACGCGGGTGGCGGCCAGGTGCTGCGCCGAATGTTGCGGTGCGGGCACCCGGAATGCCGGCAGCCCGAGGTCATCGACGATCTCGGTCAATTCCGCCCGCATCTCGTCGGCGTCGGCGAAGCGCTGCCCCGGATCGCGTGCCGTGGCGCGGCGCACGAACTGGTCGAATTGCGTTGGTACCCCTGCGATCACCCCGCTCGGCGCCGGTACATCGTTGTCCATGCGCTGGTAGGCCACGGTGAGCGCCGAGTCTCCAGTGAACGGGGTGACTCCCGTGAGCAGTTCGTAGGTGAGGATGCCGACGGCGTACACGTCGCTGCGCGGATCGGCGTCGCCGGTACTGACCTGCTCGGGGGACAGGTAGGCCGCAGTGCCCAGGATCACGCTGGTCGAGGTGATCTTGGCCTCGGCGACGGCGCGCACCAGACCGAAATCGGCGATCTTGACCTCGCCGTCGTCGGAGATCAGGACGTTCTCGGGCTTGATGTCGCGGTGCACGAGGCCGGCGCGGTGTGCGACTGCGAGCCCGCCGAGCACCGGAGCCAGCACCGCGGCGACCGCGTGCGGGGGCATCGGGCCACGTTCGGCCAGCAGCTCGCGCAGCGTGCCGCCCTCGATGAGTTCCATGACGAGGAAAGGTGGTTGGTGGGACGTTCCGGAGCCTCCGCCGCCCTGGTCGTAGACCGCGACCAGCCCAGGATCCTTCAACCGGGCCACGGCCTTGGCCTCGCGCCCGAACCTGGTCAGGAAGTGGCTGTCGCCGCTGTAGCGGGAGTCCATCACCTTCAGCGCCACGGGGCGGTCCAGGCGGACGTCGAGGCCGCGATAGACCGTGGACATACCACCGGTGGCGATGGTGGTCTCCACGCGATAGCGCCCGTCGAGCATGGTGCCGACGAGTGGATCCGATTGCTGCTCCACCGGACACATGTTACGAGTTGCGGCCATGGTCCTAGAATCAGTGCGGTGAGCAGCATTCCGGTCGCCGATGATGTCTTGGACCCTGACGAGCCCGTCTACGACCTACCGACGGTGTCGGGTTTGCTCGGCATCCCGGTCACCAAGGTGCATCAACAATTGCGCGACGGCCAGTTGATCGCCGTGCGCCGTGACCGCGTCATGGTGGTGCCGCAGATCTTCTTCGATGACAAGGGCCACGTGGTCAAGCATCTGCCCGGCCTTCTGGTGGTGCTGCGCGACGGTGGTTACCGCGACACCGAGATCGTGCGCTGGTTGTTCACCCCGGACGAGTCGCTGACGATCACCGCCGACGGACGCACCGAGCAGGTGTCCAATGCCCGCCCGGTCGACGCCCTGCATTCCCACCAGGCACGCGAGGTGCTGCGTCGCGCGCAGGCGTTAGGTTACTGACGGTTCTTTTTCGGCCGCCGGCTCAGCCGTGGGCCGCTCGGGTGCGCGGTACAGCGAATACCACGCCACGACTGCGCATGCCGTGGTCAGCAGGACGTGTGCCCACGAGTACATGCCGTGGGCCCCATCGGGTTTCCACATCACCATGATCCAGGTGGACAGCCCGGCAACCACCGCGATGGCCGGTCGGGTCTGGATCAGGGCGGCCGCCACGGCCAGCGGCCACGTGTAGTACCAGGGCAGTGCAGCGGGGACGAACAACACGACCACAGCCATGGCCAGGGCGGTTCCGGTGAGGGCTTCACGGTCGGTGTGCCGGTAGCGCCACCACAACAGCGGCAGCGCGATCACGATCGTCAGGATGCCGATGATGCGGGTGACCTCGAGCACGGCGTAGAAGTTGACCGGGAAGATCAGGCCGCCGACGGCGTTGATCAGGTTGGCGGCGGCCGTGGGGACCGTGAGCCAGTTGATGATCTTGACGTTGCCGGCAGCAAGGGCCGAGAGCCAGCCGAGGCCGACACCGGCGAGCCACGACATCACCGCGAACACCGCGGCGAGGATCGCCATGGAGGCGGCGGTGGCCAGGACGAATGCCCGCACCGGTGAGTGGTCGTGGCGGTCGCGCAGTTGCCGTGCCCACACCCAAACGATGAACGGAAGTGCAAGTCCCGCGGTTGCTTTGACTGCGACGGCCATGGCGATCAGGCCGACACCCCAGACCGGGTGTTGTCGGAACGTCAGTGCGATGCCGGCCATCATGAGCCCGACCATCAGCATCTCGTTGTGCACGCCGCCCATCAGGTGGATGATCACCAGCGGGTTGAGCACGCAAACCCACAGTGCAGCGGCGGGGCTCGCGCCGATGTGCCGCGCGACGCGCTGGGTCGCCCAGATCAGCAACACCAGACCGGGCAGCATGCACAGCCGCAGCAACATGGTGCCGGCCACGACGTCGTCGCGGACCAGCATCGTGACGAACTTGGCGACCAGGATGAAGGCCGGTCCGTAGGGTGCGGTGGTCGTTGTCCAGATCGGGCTCACGTTGTCCAGCAGGACGTTCGGATTCTCCACCGGCCCCACCACGTACGGGTCGAAGCCGTCGCGCAACAGTGCGCCCTGGGCGAGGTATGAGTAGGTGTCACGGCTGAACAGCGGCACACTCAGCAGCAATGGCGCGAGCCAGAAACCCGTCGTGGCCACCATGGTGTAGACGGTGGCGGTGCGGTCGATCACGCGCCGGCCCAGCCAGAGCCAGGCGATCAGCATCATGGCGACGCCGACCCACAGCAGGATCGAGGACAGCACGAGGCCGTGCCCGAATCGCAGCCAGGACAGATGCAGCGACTCAAGGAGCGGGTCGTGTATCCGGGTGCTGCCCGAGCCCAGGCCGCCGATGGTCAGTACGGCCGCGCCCAGGAAACCCAGCCGGGCCGGGCGGGCATCGGCGGACACCGCGAATGCAGCCAGGCGTGAGATGTGTTGCGCAACCCCGGTTCTCGGGGTCTCGGTCGGCATAGTTGTCATGAGGGAGTCGTCATGTCGTTGTGACGTGCTCCTACGCCGACCGGCTCGCCGAGAATCGGGCGATCTCGGCCAGGCCGGTCTTTGCCTGGGGATGGATGGGGGCGGCGGCCAGGGTGTCCAGCGCGCGGTTGGTCAGCAGCTCGATGTGCGCCTCGACGGCGGTGAGGGCGCCCACTGATTCGATGGCCCGGCACAGTTCGCCCACCTGGGCGTCGGACAGCTCGGTGCCCACCGAGGTGCGCAGCAGCTCTGCGGCTGCGGGGTCGGACTTGTCGGCGAGCTCGAGTGCCTCGGCCAATAGCACCGTGCGCTTGCCGGATCGCAGGTCGTCACCGGAGGGCTTTCCGGTTACCGCCGGGTCGCCGAACACCCCGAGCACGTCGTCGCGGAGCTGGAAGGCGACCCCCAGATCGTTGCCGACCTGGTGGAAGATCTGCTGCACGTCGGGCCGGTCGGCGGCCGCGGCGGCACCCAGCTGCAGCGGACGGGCCACGGTGTAGGACGCGGTCTTGTAGGTGTTGACGTTCATCGCCGAGGCCACCGATTCGGCGCGGCTGGCCTCCGCGACGATGTCGAGGTACTGACCGCCGAGGACTTCGGTGCGGATGTGACGCCAGACCTGCTGGACGCGCTGCTGTGCGTCGGCGGGGATCGGGGCCGCCGCGACGATGTCGTCGGCCCAGGACAGCGCCAGGTCGCCGGCCAGGATGGCCGCCGACAAACCGAACTGTCGCGACGAGCCGTGCCAATTGCGCTCGCGGTGCCGGTCGGCGAACACCCGGTGCACGGTCGGCAGGCCACGGCGGGTGGCCGAATCGTCGATGACGTCGTCGTGCACCAGGGCGCAGGCCTGCAGCAGTTCCAGTGCGGCGAACAACCTCAGCACATAGGGATCAGCGGGGCGGTCGGCCGGGTCGATCACCGCGCGCCAGCCCCAGTAGGCGAAGGCCGGGCGCATCCGTTTGCCGCCGCGCAGCACGAATTCTTCGAGGGCCTCGGTCAGCTCGGCGTAGTCGGTTCCGATGTACTCGCAGTCGCGGCGGCGCTCACGGAGATAGTCGCGCAGTTGGTCGGTGACGGCTGCGGCCAGCTCGACGGTTGACGGAGCCGATGTTTGCACGCTCAGCGCCCGCCCCTTTCTGTGTTCAACGGTGTGTCCGGAGAGTGCACTCAGCGTAGAGCGTGTCACGCGTTTTGTACCAAGTGAGGCCCGCCTGGTGATTGCTGGGCGAGGACGGCGGTCAGTCGCCGCCGGTGACCGGGTCACCCGGTTTCGGGGAGGTGTCCCGGCTCATCCAGGCCAGGCTCCCGATCACGCCGGCCACCAGGAACGCGCCGACGATGAGCCAGATGGTCGCGGTGGTGAAGGACCGGGCACTGGGATCGGTGTAGCGGGCCTGGGCGCTCATGGTGCTGACGATTCCCGGTCGCAGTTTCCATTCCACGATCGAGGAACTCACCTGATCACCGTTGGTGGATGTCACTTCGCCGGGGAACGACACTGTCAGCAGGACGTCGGCCTGCGGATCGTTGAGAGAGGTGAGGTCCACCCGGCCTTCCAGGATCACCAGGTCACCCGCGCGGCGCAGGGAGATGTCGACGCCGGCGGCATCCCGGCTCATGCCGGCCAGTTGGGGCAGTTCGGCGAACGTGAGGTCGGAGAAGACGGCCTGGGAACCGACGTAGTCGTCGCGGCTGTACTCCGAGACGGCGACCTTCGGGGCGAACGGAAGGTTGTTCAGCAGCTGCGGGCCCTTGTCGTCGGAGTCGCGCGGCTTGGCCGCGGCGATGATCTGACCGGACACCCTGTCGTCGGGGGAGACCGTGATCGACGTGCGGACCCGGACGCAGCCCACCGCCATGGGAAGGATCAGCAACAACATCACCAGGGTCAGCAGACGGGTTCGTCGGCTACGTCTGGGCAGGCGGCTGGGTGGTCGGACGTGCACGCTGGTCATCGTGCCAGATCTCACAACGGCAGTGGGCGACCGAGGATGGCGAACGGCCGGGGGTCGCCGGCGAAGTGGTAACCGCGAATCACGTCGGTGAATCCCAGCCGCCGGTACAACCGCCACGCCCGATTGGCCTCGCCGTTGATCTCAGGGGTGGACAACAGCACGTGAGATTCATCCCGCCCGGCCAACAGTCGCCTGGTCAGAGCCTCGCCGAGGCCCTGCCCCTGGGTGCGCGGTTCGATGTGCAGCTCGGTGAGTTCGAAGTAGCTGGCCATCAGGTCGGCGATGTGCACCGGCTTGGTGCCCATCCGCTGCAGACCGGAGATGACTTGTTGCTGCCACCACTGATCCGGCGCGCCGCTGTAGCCGTATGCGATTCCCAGCAGGGGAGCGTCGAGCAGTTCCGCGCTGTCGGGCCTGGTGGATTCGGGGGCCTCGACGGCAGCCACGCATTTCCAGCCTGCGCGCCGCGTGTGTTCGAGCCACAGGGCGGCGCGCTGTTCCTCGGTTCCGCGCGGGTAGCGCATGGCGTCGACGTACACGCGCAGAGCCTCGGGAAGCCGGCGCTTCATATCGTCCGGCGACAGATCGATGAGATACGTCGCCAATGCTTTCGCCTTTCGCCCGTCCGGTGTCCTGCCTAACTCATTATCTTCAGCATTATCCGGTTGACAGACGGTCGGTCCCGTCGACCCGAGCTATCTCGCGACGACCTACAATCGACGACGAACAAGGTGGTACGGCTCGGATCGACCTCGTATCATTAGGGTTAGGTGCCCGTGATTGCGGGCACGTGAAATCTTGAAGAGCGACGGCGGCGTCGGCAAGGAGGGACGAATGCCACTCTCCGATCATGAGCAGCGCATGCTCGATCAGATCGAGAGCGCGCTGTATGCCGAGGATCCCAAGTTCGCCTCGAGCGTTCGTGGTGGGACCTTGCGCGCGCCATCGGCTCGGCGCAGGCTTCAGGGCGCGTTGTTGTTCGTCCTCGGCCTGGCGTTGTTGGTAGTCGGTGTCGCGGTGAAATCGCTGTGGCTCGGTGGTTTCCCGGTGTTGTCGGTGTTCGGCTTCGTCGCGATGTTCGCCGGCGTCGTGTTCGCCGTCACCGGCCCGCGCGTGACCGGCGGTCCCGGGCGTGCGGCCCAGGGTTCCGGCAGTGCGCCGCGGCAGCGTCGTCAGCGCGGCGGCGGCTCGTTCACCACTCGGATGGAAGACCGGTTCCGGCGCCGGTTCGACGACTGAACCGTCTGACTGAGTCAGGGGGCAGCCCGTAAAGGGGTTGCCCCCTTTTTTTGTGTGCTTTCCTGCCTCCGCGTCGGGTGCAGACGGCGGCCCAGCGACACGCCGGAGTAGGTGCCCCGCTCCCGGTGGTGGGGCGGTGTGGGGGAGATCGGCAGATTCTCAGGGAATTCCGCCCCACAACCCCCCACCTTCGCGCCGCGGTTCTTCACCTGCGGTTTCTCTGTTTCTGTGGGCTTCGGTGGGGCGCCGAGCTGCGCTCAGGGGGCAGTTCTGGGGGGATCAGGTGGGGGGACCGCCCAAACTTGCCCAACTAAATGGAGCAAAGTGGGGGATCGTGGGGTAAAGTGGCGGCCAACGGGGAAACGGAACCCCGTTCGGAGGGCAGAAGGCCTGGCCTGGATCTCACAAGCGCCTCGGGATCCGAACCGGGTGGCGGGAGGTGTCCAGATGTTTCTGGGTACCTACACGCCCAAGCTCGACGACAAGGGGCGGCTCACACTGCCCGCCAAGTTCCGCGACGTACTGGCAGGAGGGTTGATGGTCACGAAGAGTCAAGATCACAGCCTGGCCGTGTACCCGCGGGACGAGTTCGAGGAACGTGCACGCAAAGCGGTCGAAGAGGCCAAGGCGCATCCGGAGCGTCGTGCGCAGTTGCGGGTTTTCGCCGCGGCCGCGGACGAGCAGCGTCCGGACGGCCAGGGTCGGATCACCCTGTCGGCGGATCACCGTCGCTACGCAAACCTGTCCAAGGAATGCGTGGTGATCGGGTCGGTCGACTACCTGGAGATCTGGGACGCCGACGCGTGGCAGGAGTACCAGCAGACCCACGAAGAAAACTTCTCCGCGGCCACTGATGACACTCGCGACGTTCTGTGATGGTGCCGCTGACACAGCCGGTCAACCGGCGGCCGGTCTGGACTTAGCCCGTGCAACGAGGCCTCTGCCCGAATTGGCCCTGGCGTACTTCCCCAACGCCAGGTCCGTGAATTCGGACAGAGACCCCGGTGCAGGGGCCATTCCGAGCGGAGGTGTTTCAGCGGTGCCAGATTCCCCAGATCAGTCCGACTCCGAGGGCCACGGTCACATTCCGGTTCTGCTCGACCGCTGCGTCGAGCTGCTGGCCCCCGCGCTCACCCGTCACCACGACGACGGCACGGGCGCTGTGCTGGTGGACGCCACGCTCGGCGCGGGCGGCCACTCCGAGCGCTTTCTCACCGACTTCCCGGGTCTGCAGGTGATCGGCCTGGACCGTGACCCCAACGCGCTCGGCATAGCCGGTGCCCGACTGGCTCCGTTCGGTGACCGGATGCGGCCCGTGCGGACCCGCTATGACGGAATCGCCGGGGCGATCGCGGATTCCGGATTCACCCAGATCGACGGCGTGCTGTTCGACCTCGGTGTGTCCTCCATGCAGCTCGATCAGACCGAACGCGGCTTCTCCTACTCGGCCGATGCGCCGCTGGACATGCGAATGGATCCCGACGCCCCGTTGACGGCCGCGGACATCCTCAACACCTACGACGCCAAGTCGATCGCACGCATTCTGCGGGACTTCGGCGAAGAGCGCTTCGCCGGCCGGATAGCCGACAAGGTCGTCAAACGCCGGGCGCAGCAACCGTTTTCGACAACCGGTGAACTGGTCGAGCTGCTCTACGAGGCGATCCCGGCGCCGGCTCGTCGTACCGGGGGGCATCCGGGAAAGCGGACATTCCAGGCGCTGCGGGTGGCGGTCAACGGCGAATTGGATTCGCTGCGCGCCGCCCTGCCTGCTGCGCTTGCCGCGCTGACCGACGGCGGACGGATCGTGGTCATGTCCTATCAGTCGCTCGAGGACCGGATCGTCAAGCAGGCGTTTGCCGCGGCCACCGCCTCGCGGACCCCTCCTGGCCTGCCCATCGAATTACCCGGCCATGAACCCGAATTCGTCACGCTGACCCGCGGCGCCGAGAAGGCCCGCCAAGTCGAGATCGATCGCAATCCGCGTAGCGCTCCGGTGCGGCTGCGGGCACTGGAGAAGGTTGGGGAAGGGGGCAACTCATGAAGGTCAAGCGACCCGAGCAGCTGCGCGAGGCAGACCGCAGGCGTCCGGTGCGTCAACCCGCGCGAGGTGGCGGGCGGCGCACCGAGCAGGCCCCGCCGCGCAAGCGTCGGCCGGGTTCCGAACAGCGGCCCGCGCGTCCGGCGTCGAGTGCCGGCCCGATTCAACGGCCGGGTACGCGTCCGGCCCGCCCCAAGAGCGCCAGCCAGGCAAAGGCCCGGGCGAAGGCTCGTAAGGCGAAGGCTCCCAAGGTTGTCCGTCCGCCACTGCGGGTCCGCCTGCGGGAGCGTCTGCTGGTCCGGCTGGCCTCGATCGAGCTGAATCCACGTGTCCTGATCTCCCGGGTCCCGTTCGTCGTGCTGGTGATCGCGGCGCTGGGTCTGGGGCTCGCGGTCACGCTGTGGCTGTCGACCGGTTCGGCTGAGCGGTCCTACCAGTTGGGTCACGCCCGCCAGGTCAATGAGGGTCTGATGCAACAGAAAGAGGCGCTGGAGCGCGATGTGCTCGAAGCGCAGGCGGCTCCGGCGCTGGCCGAATCCGCCCGCAATCTGGGCATGATCCCATCGCGCGATACCGCACACCTGGTGCAGGATGCCGCAGGCAACTGGACCGTCGTCGGCACTCCCAAGCCTGCCGAAGGCGTGCCGCCGCCCCCGTTGAACACGCCGCTGCCCGAGGAGGCCCCGCCGGCTCCGCCCGCGCCCCCGGCCCCGCGGGTCGTCGATCCGCGCGAGCTGACGGTGCGGGCGCCGCGTCCGGGTGCTCTTGGCGTACCGGGCATTCCGGTCCCTCAGGTCGATGCGCCCCATGGGGCGCCGGGTGCCGTTCCTCCGGTGCCCGGGCCGGTCCTGCCGGGACCGGCACCGGAGGTGCTGGCCGCTCCGGCGCCTGCCCCGTTGGCCGCGCCCGCGCCGGTTGACCCCGCACAGCTCGCACCGCAACCGGTCCCCGAGCCGACGCACGTGCCGGGTGTGCCGACCGCACCCGGACCGGCCGCGCCTGCACTGGCCGCGCCCGCACCTGTCGCGCCTACGCCTGTCGTGCCTGCGCCTGTCGCGCAGGCGCTGGCAGCTCCGGGCCCGGTCACCCCGGTGGAGCAGTTCAGCCCGCCGGTGGCGCCGGCGGCGCACATCCCGGCTGCTGCCGTGAACGCTCAGGCACCGGCCGCATGAGCCGCGGCCCGGGCCGCGGCGGCCAGACGCCCAAGCAGCAGCGGGCCAAGAAGGCCTCGCCTGGACCCGGGCACGAGGCGGGAGCTCGCCGCACCAGGGTTGCCGCTCCCGAAACAGGTTTGCGCAGCTCGTCTTTCGTGTTCCGGCATCGCGCAGGCAACCTGGTCATGCTGGCGGTGCTGGTGATCGCGGCGGTGCAGTTGTTCACGCTCCAGGTGCCCAGGGCGGCTGGTCTGCGTGCCGAGGCGGCCAGTCAGCTCAAGGTCACCGATGTGAACCCGGCGATGCGGGGCAGCATCGTCGACCGCAACGACGACAAGCTGGCTTTCACCATCGAGGCCAAGGCGCTGACGTTCCAGCCGGTCCGGGTCCGCAAGCAGCTCGCCGAGGCCAAGGCCAAATCCAGTGAGGCGCCGGATCCGGATCGCCGGCTCGTCGACATCGCCAAGGAGATCGCCGCCCGGCTCGACAACCGGCCCGATTTCAAGACCGTGCTCAAGAAGCTGCGGAGCAACGAGACTTTCGTCTACCTGGCCCGCGCGGTGGACCCCGCGATCGCGAGCGCGATCATGGACAAGTTCCCCGAGGTCGGTGCCGAGCGCCAGGACCTGCGCCAGTACCCGGGTGGATCGCTGGCGGCCAACATCGTCGGCGGCATCGACTGGGACGGCCACGGCCTACTGGGACTTGAGGATTCGCTCGACGCGGTGTTGGCAGGTTCCGACGGTTCGGTCACCTACGACCGCGGCTCGGACGGCGTGGTGATCCCGGGCAGCTACCGCAACCGGCACGACGCGGTGAACGGGTCCACGGTGCAGCTGACCCTCGACGACGACATCCAGTACTACGTCCAGCAGCAGGTGCAGCAGGCCAAGGACGCCTCGGGTGCCAAGAATGTCTCGGCTGTCGTGCTCGACGCGAAGTCCGGTGAGGTACTGGCGATGTCGAACGACAACACTTTCGACCCGAGCCAGGATCTGGGGCGGCAGGACAGCCGGCAGATGGGTAACCTGCCGGTCTCCTCGCCGTTCGAGCCGGGTTCGGTGAACAAGATCATCACCGCCTCGGCGGCGATCGAGTACGGTCTGGCCAACCCGGACGAGGTGCTGCAGGTGCCCGGCTCGATCGACATGGGTGGGGTCACGGTCCGCGACGCGTGGAACCACGGCGTGATGCCGTACACGATGACCGGCGTGTTCGGGAAGTCGTCGAACGTCGGCACCCTGATGCTGGCCCAGCGCGTCGGCCCGGATCGGTTCTACGACATGGTGCGCCGGTTCGGGCTCGGGCAGCGCACCGGCGTCGGCCTGCCGGGTGAGAGCTCGGGGCTGGTGCCGCCCATCGATCAGTGGTCGGGCAGTTCGTTCTCCAACCTGCCCATCGGGCAGGGTCTTTCGATGACGCTGCTGCAGATGGCGGGGATGTATCAGACCATCGCCAACGACGGGGTGCGCATCCCGCCGCGGATCATCAAGTCCACGATCGCGCCGGACGGCACCCGGACCGATGAGCCACGGCCCGAAGGGGTTCGGGTGGTGACACCGGAGACCGCCCGTACGGTGCGCAACATGTTCCGTGCCATCGTGCAGCGCGATCCGATGGGCTACCAGCAGGGCACCGGCCCGCAGGCCGCGGTCGAGGGCTACCAGATCGCGGGCAAGACCGGTACGGCGCAGCAGATCAACCCGGCGTGCGGCTGCTACTACGACGACGTCTACTGGATCACCTTCGCCGGCATGGCGCCCGCGGACGATCCTCGCTACGTCGTCGGCATCATGATGGACGCCCCGCACCGCGCCGCGGACGGCTCACCGGGATCCTCGGCGGCGCCGCTGTTCCACAACATCGCCTCGTGGCTGCTGCAGCGTCACAACGTCCCGTTGTCGGCCGATCCGGGGCCGCGGTTGACGCTGCAGGCGACCTGACCGCGATAGTCGTGGGTGGTGCGGTCGGCGGACCGCAGATGGGTACTGTGGCATGGCCATGAAGCTGCGTCCCAGCCGTCCCGCCGGCCAATACCTCGTGCCGCTCGCCGAACAGGTCCAAGCGGCATCCGCCACCGGAAATCCGTTGCCCGAACTTCGGGTGACGGGAGTGACCCTGCGCGGCCAGGACGCCCGGCCCGGGGACCTGTTCGCGGCGCTGCCGGGCTCGGCGGTGCACGGTGCGCGCTATGCGGCCGACGCGGTTGCCGCCGGCGCGGTGGCGGTGCTCACCGACGCCGCCGGGGCCGCCGAACTGAACGCGCTCGAGGTCCCGATCCTGGTGCATCCCGACCCTCGTTCGGTGCTCGGCGAGGTGGCCGCCGAGGTGTACGGACGTCCGTCGGAGCGGCTGACCGTCATCGGGGTGACCGGCACCTCGGGCAAGACCACCACGACGTATCTGGCCGAGGCCGGTCTGCGGGCCGCCGGGCGGGTGGCCGGGCTGATCGGCACGGTGGGGGTGCGCATCGCCGGCCGCGATCTACCGAGCGCGCTGACCACGCCCGAGGCGCCGGATCTGCAGGCGCTGCTGGCGCTGATGGTCGAAAGCGGTGTCGACACCGTGGTGATGGAGGTGTCGAGCCATGCGCTGACGCTGGGCCGCGTCGACGGAATCGTCTTCGCGCTCGGCGGGTTCACCAATCTGTCGCGCGACCACCTGGATTTCCATCCGACGATGCAGGACTACTTCGAGGCCAAGGCCGGCCTGTTCGACCCCGAGTCGCCCAACCATGCCCGCGCGGCGGTCGTGTGCGTCGACGACGATGCGGGTGTGGCGATGGCCCGTCGGGCCGAGAAGGTGACGACGGTGAGCGCCGCAGGCGCGGCTGCAGACTGGCAGGTGCGCGATGTCTCGGCGGTCGGCGTCGGGTCTCAGGAGTTCACCCTCGTCGACCCGGCCGGGGTGGCCCACCGGATGCGGATCGGGCTGACCGGTGCCTACAACATCGCCAATGCGGCTCTGGCGGTCGCGCTGCTGGACGGGGCCGGCGTGACACCCGAGCAGGCGGAGCCGGGGCTGCGTGCGGCGACCGTGCCGGGGCGGCTGCAGCCGATCGACCGCGGACAGGAGTTCCTGGCGCTGGTCGACTACGCGCACAAGCCTGGTGCGCTGCAGGCGGTGCTGGAGACGCTGCGGGCGTCGGGTCCGGGCCGCATCGGGGTGGTGTTCGGGGCCGGCGGCAATCGGGATACGGGCAAGCGTGCGCCGATGGGACGAGTGGCGGCCGAACTGGCCGACCTCGTCGTCGTCACCGATGACAATCCGCGCGACGAGGACCCCGCGCTGATCCGGGCTGCGATCATGGCCGGCGCCGCCGAGGCGCAGACGTATGCGGAGGTCGTGGAGGTCGCCGACCGGCGAGCGGCGATCGAGCGTGCGGTGGCCTGGGCCGGGCCCGGCGACACGGTGCTGATCGCCGGTAAGGGCCACGAGAGCGGCCAGACCGGAGGCGGCCACACCAGGCCGTTCGACGATCGTGACGAGTTGGCGGCGGCGTTGGAGGCACTGAAGGAAGGGGAGTCGGGCACGTGATCGAGATGACTGTCGCCAGGATCGCCGAGATCGTCGGCGGTGAGTTGGCCGACATCACCGCCGAAGAGGCGGCCGCCACCGCGGTCACCGGCACCGTCGAATTCGACTCCCGCGCGATGGCTCCCGGCGGCTTGTTCCTGGCCCTGCCCGGTGCCCGCTCCGACGGCCATGACTTCGCGGCGACGGCGGTGGCGGCCGGGGCCGTGGCGGTGCTGGCCGCGCGCCCCGTCGGGGTGCCCGCCATCATCGTCAAGCCCGAGCCTGGGGCAGCCGACGCCGCGTCTGGCGCTTTGGAATTCGACACCGACGGCTCCGGCGCGGCGGTGCTGGCCGCCCTGGCCAAACTTGCGGCGGCGGTGGCGGCCGAGCTCGTCGCCGGTGGGCTGACGATCATCGGGGTCACAGGATCCTCGGGCAAGACCTCGACCAAGGATCTGCTGGCCGCGGTGTTGGACCCGCTGGGGCAGGTCATCGCGCCGCCGGGCTCGTTCAACAACGAACTGGGCCATCCCTGGACGGTGTTGCGCGCCACGCCCGAGACCGATTACCTGATCCTGGAGATGTCGGCCCGGCATCCTGGCAACATCGCCGCCCTGGCTGCGATCGCCCCGCCGCAGATCGCGGTGGTGCTCAACGTCGGCACCGCCCACCTCGGCGAGTTCGGTTCGCGCGAGGCCATCGCCAACACGAAAGCCGAGTTGCCGCAAGCTGTTCCGGCCTCGGGCGTGGTGATCCTCAACGTCGACGACACCGCGGTGGCGGCCATGGCCGGCAAGACCGCGGCCCGTGTGGTGCGGGTCTCGCGTGAGCCCGGTTCCGAGGTCGACGTGTGGGCCGGTCCGGTCGCCCTCGATGGTCTGGCGCGCCCGCGGTTCACGCTGCACGCCGGCGGCGGGCAAGTCGAGGTGGCGCTCGCGGTGCACGGCGATCACCAGGTCGGCAACGCGTTGTGCGCGGCCGCGGTCGCGCTGCAGTGTGGGGCCGGTCTGGAACAGGTGGCCACGGCGCTGGCGGGCGCCGGCCCCGTCTCGCGCAACCGGATGCAGGTCGGTACCCGCGCCGACGGTGTGACGGTGATCAACGACGCCTACAACGCCAATCCGGATTCGATGCGCGCCGGCCTGAAGGCGCTGGCCTGGATGGCCCGGCAGGGCCCCGGTGACCACGCGGGTGAATCCGAGGCTGACCTGCACGGAAAGCGCCGCAGCTGGGCGGTGCTCGGTGAGATGGCCGAACTCGGTGACGACGCGATAACCGAGCACGACGCCATCGGACGGTTCGCGGTGCGCTTAGATGTGTCTCGGTTAATCGTCGTCGGAACCGGGAGGACTATGAACGCCATGCACCACGGCGCGGTGATGGAGGGTTCGTGGGGATCTGAGTCCACGATGGTCGACGACGCCGATGCTGCGCTGGCCTTGCTGCAGGCTGAGCTGCAGCCCGGGGATGTGGTGCTGGTGAAGGCATCCAACTCGGTGGGGCTGGGTGCGCTGGCCGACGCGCTGGTCGCGGCAGAAGTGGGGAATGCCGACCGATGAAGCTCATCCTGATCGCCGTCGGTATCGCCCTGACGGTTTCGATCCTGCTCACCCCGGCACTGATCCGGCTGTTCACCAAGCGTGGGCTGGGACATGAGATCCGTGAGGACGGCCCGGCCAGCCACGCCAAGAAGCGCGGGACGCCGTCGATGGGCGGCGTGGCGATCGTGGCCGGCATCTGGGCGGGCTACCTGGGCACCCATCTGGTCGGGGTGGCCCTGGGCGGTGACGGTCCGTCGGCCTCGGGGCTGTTGGTGCTGGGGCTGGCCACGATGCTCGGCCTCGTCGGCTTCGTCGACGACCTGATCAAGCTGCGGCGCTCGCGCAACCTGGGCCTGAACAAGACCGCGAAGACCGTCGGCCAGCTGACCGCCGCGGTGCTGTTCGGCGTGCTGGCCCTGCAGTTCCGCAACGGTGACGGCCTGACTCCGGGCAGCCCTGAGCTGTCCTATGTTCGCGAGATCGCCACGGTGACGCTGGCGGGCTGGGTGTTCGTGTTGTTCTGCGTCGTGATCGTCAGCGCCTGGTCCAACGCGGTGAACTTCACCGACGGCCTGGACGGGTTGGCGGCAGGCGCGATGGCGATGGTGACCGCGGCCTACGTCCTGATCACGTTCTGGCAGTACCGCAATGCCTGCGCCACGGCGCCCGGTCTGGGCTGCTACAACGTGCGCGACCCGCTGGACCTGGCGATCGTCGCGGCGGCGACCGCGGGCGCCTGTATCGGCTTCCTGTGGTGGAACGCCGCACCGGCCAAGATCTTCATGGGCGACACCGGCTCGCTGGCACTGGGCGGCATCATCGCCGGGCTGTCGGTGACCAGCCGCACCGAGATCCTCGCGGTCGTGCTGGGTGCGCTGTTCGTGGCCGAGGTGACCTCGGTGGTGGTGCAGATCTTGGCGTTCCGCACGACGGGCCGCCGCGTGTTCCGGATGGCACCGTTCCACCACCATTTCGAGTTGGTGGGCTGGGCGGAGACCACGGTCATCATCCGGTTCTGGCTGCTGACGGCGATCGCCTGTGGTCTGGGTGTGGCCCTGTTCTACAGCGAGTGGCTCACCGCTGTCGGGGCCTGACGTGGCCGGCCCATCCGGCGGGCGCGGCGGTGACGACGATCTGTCGCTGCTGACCCCGGGTGCCCCGGTGCTGGTGACCGGTGCGGGGGTGACCGGACGTGCCGTCCTGGCGGCGTTGGCGCCGCTGAACGTGGCCGCGACGCTGTGTGACGACAACGCCGAGGCGCTGCGTGTTCTCGCGGAGCAGGGCACCGCCGTGATCGATCCGGCCGGGGCCATCGCGTCCATCTCCGACTACGCGCTGGTGGTGACCAGCCCGGGATTCCCGCCCACGGCTCCCGTGCCGGCTGCTGCCGCCGAGGCCGGGGTACCGATCTGGGGCGACGTGGAGCTGGCCTGGCGGTTGGACGCTGCGGGGCACTACGGTCCGCCGCGGCGTTGGTTGGTGGTCACCGGTACCAATGGCAAGACCACCACGACCTCGATGCTGCACGAGATGCTGCTTGCCGATGGGCGCCGAAGCCTGTTGTGCGGCAACATCGGTGACCCGGTCCTGGCTGTGCTGGACCAGCCGGCGGAGTTGCTGGCGGTCGAGCTGTCCAGTTTTCAGTTGCACTGGGCACCCTCGCTGCGCCCGGACGCCGGTGTGGTGCTCAACGTGGCCGAGGATCACCTGGACTGGCACGGTTCGATGGCCGGCTATGCCGCCGACAAGGCCAGGGCACTGGCCGGGCGGGTGGCCGTGGTGGGTCTCGACGATCCGGTGGCCGCCGGTCTGCTGCCGTCCGCCGGGGCGCCCGTTCGGGTCGGGTTCCGGCTGGGCGAACCGGCCGCCGGTGAGCTCGGGGTCCGGGACGGCAAGCTCGTCGACCGTGCGTTCGGCGACGACGTCGAGTTGGCTGATGCCGCGACGATCAGGGTGGCGGGTCCGGTCGGTGTGCTCGATGCGCTGGCCGCCGCGGCCCTGGCGCGTGCCGTCGAGGTGGCGCCGGCTTCGATTGCCACCGCGTTGGCGTCGTTCCAGGTTGGCAGGCATCGTGCCGAGCTGGTCGGGGAGGCCGACGGGGTGCGCTACGTCGACGATTCCAAGGCCACCAACCCACATGCCGCGCAGGCCTCGATCACCGCGTTCGATCGGGTGGTGTGGATCGCCGGGGGCTTGCTGAAGGGCGCTTCGGTCGACGATTTGGTGCGTCACGTGGCGAATCGCCTGGTTGCTGTGGTGCTGATCGGGCGGGATCGGCAAATGGTTGCCGATGCGTTATCGCGACACGCCCCGGATGTCCCCGTCGTCGAGGTTGTGGCGGGGGAGGATTCTGGGGTGCTTGAGACAAATGAGTCTATTGGTGATCATGTGACTCGTGTGATCGACGTCGGGGACCGTCCGGTCTCCGATGCGGTCATGGCGGCGGTCGTGGATGCCGCCCGCGGGTTGGCCGGCGCGGGTGACACCGTGTTGCTGGCCCCGGCAGGCGCGTCCTTCGATCAGTTCAGCGGCTACGGCCAGCGTGGCGATGCATTCGCCGGCGCCGTCCGCGCCGCGATCGGGTAGGCGCGGTGGCCGGCATCCTGGCCCGGCTGCGCCGCCGTGACGGTGCCGCAGCCGGCGAAACCGCCGATTCAGCCGCCGGAACTTCCGAGGCTGCACCCAGCTCGAACGCCGCGGCCGGATCGTCGGCGGCCCCGCGGACCCGCTTCGGCGCCTGGCTGGGCCGTCCGATGACCTCGTTCCATCTGATCATCGCGGTCACCGCTCTGCTCACGACGCTCGGCCTGATCATGGTGCTCTCGGCGTCGGGCGTGTATTCCTATGACTTCGACGGGTCGCCCTGGGCGGTGTTCGGCCGCCAGGTCATGTGGACGGGCGTCGGGCTGATCGCGTTCTACATCGCCCTGCGGATGCCGGTCCGCACCCTGCGCCGGATAGCTTTCCCCGGTTTCGCCTTCACGATCCTGCTGCTGATCCTCGTGCTCATCCCAGGAATCGGCAAGGTGGCCAACGGTTCTCGCGGCTGGTTCGTGGTCGCCGGGTTCTCGATGCAGCCGTCGGAGCTGGCCAAGATCGCCTTCGCCATCTGGGGCGCGCACCTGCTGGCGGCGCGGCGCATGGAGCGGGCCTCGCTGCGCGAGATGCTGATCCCGCTGGTGCCTGCCGCGGTGATCGCGCTGGCACTGATCGTCGCCCAGCCCGACCTCGGGCAGACCGTCTCGCTGAGCATCATCCTGCTCGGTCTGCTGTGGTACGCCGGTCTGCCGCTGCGGGTGTTCCTGTCCTCGCTGCTTGCCGCGGTCGTGGCCGCCGCGGTGCTGGCAGTCTCCGCGGGTTACCGGTCCGACCGGGTGCAGTCCTGGCTCGACCCGGCAGCCGACGGTCAGGGCATCGGTTATCAGTCCCGCCAGGCCCGGTTCGCCCTGGCCAACGGAGGCATCTTCGGTGACGGCCTCGGCCAAGGCACGGCGAAGTGGAACTACCTGCCCAACGCCCACAACGACTTCATCTTCGCCATCATCGGCGAGGAGTTGGGATTCGTCGGCGCGCTGGGTCTGCTGGCCCTGTTCGGTCTGTTCGCCTACACCGGGATGCGCATCGCCCGCCGTTCGGCCGATCCGTTCCTGCGCCTGCTGACGGCCACCACCACGCTGTGGGTGGTCGGTCAGATGTTCATCAACGTCGGCTATGTGGTGGGCCTGCTGCCGGTCACCGGGCTGCAGCTGCCACTGATATCGGCCGGTGGATCATCGCAAGCCACAACACTTCTGATGATGGGTCTGGTCACCAATGCGGCCCGGCACGAGCCGGAGGCCGTGGCCGCGCTGCGGGCCGGCCGCGATGACCGGGTGACCCGGCTGTTGCGGCTGCCGTTGCCCGAGCCCTATATCCCCACCCGCCTTGAGGTCGCCCGCAACCGGCTGCACGATCGTCGGAAGTCGCCCTCACGCGGTGCGGGCAAGCCGGCAGGCAAGGCCGGCGCCAAGCCCGCAGGTAAGGCGGGTGCCAAGACTGCCGGCAAGCAGGCGGGCAAGCAGACCCGGGCCCGACAAGCGGACGCCAGACAAGCGGTGCCACGTCGCACGCCGCGCAGCGGGGACCGGCCGGTGCGCCGTTCCGGGCGCGCTGCTGGTCAGCAGCCGGCGGGGGGCGGTAAGTCCTCGGTCCGATATCCTGCAGGCCAGCGGAAACAGGGTCATCGGGCCCGGACTTTGGAAGGTCAGCGTTACGGGTGAGTGAGGGTAAGACGGGCCGGCGGATATCTGGTCCTGGGGGCCACGAGCGAAGCGACCGGGGGATATCTGTCGTTCTGGCCGGTGGTGGCACGGCAGGTCACGTCGAACCGGCGATGGCGGTGGCGGATGCGCTGCGGGAACTCGATCCGCAGGTCCGGATCACGGCCCTCGGAACCGCCCGCGGTCTGGAAACCCGGCTGGTGCCGCAGCGCGGCTACGACCTCGAGCTGATCACCCCGGTGCCGCTGCCGCGCAAGCCGTCAGGAGATCTGGTGCGGTTGCCGCTGCGCGTGCGGACCGCGATCCGTCAGACCCGTTCGGTATTGGCCGGCGTGGAGGCCGATGTGGTGATCGGGTTCGGTGGCTATGTCGCGCTGCCGGCCTACCTCGCGGCTCGCGGTGGCTTCGGTGTGCACGGGCGTCGGCGCGCGGTTCCGGTGGTGGTCCACGAGGCCAATGCCAGTGCCGGCCTGGCCAACCGGGTCGGCGCAGTGTCGGCCCGCCGGGTGCTCTCGGCGGTGCCGGAACCTGGGCTGCGCAAGGTCGAGGTGGTGGGCGTGCCGGTGCGCGCGTCGATCACGTCACTGGACCGCGCCGCGCTACGCGCCGAGGCCAGGGCGTTCTTCGGTTTCGCGCCGGATGCCAAGGTGCTGTTGGTGTTCGGTGGTTCGCAGGGCGCGCAGTCGCTCAACCGCGCGGTGTCCGCGGCTGCCGAAGCTCTTGGTGCTGCCGGTGTTTCGGTACTGCATGCGCATGGGCCGAAGAACACCCTCGAGCTGCCGCCGGCTGCGGCGGGGGCACCACCGTACGTCGCGGTGCCTTATCTGGACCGGATGGACCTGGCCTATGCCGCAGCCGATCTGGCGATCTGCCGGTCGGGGGCGATGACGGTTGCCGAGGTGACCGCAGTGGGCCTGCCCGCGGTGTACGTCCCGTTGCCGATCGGTAACGGCGAGCAGCGGCTCAATGCCCTGCCGGTGGTTTCGGCCGGTGGCGGCATCGTCGTCGACGATGCCCAGCTCGACGGGGGATTCGTG
Organism: Mycobacterium shunyiense; assembly: GCF_058270075.1. Lineage (NCBI taxonomy): Bacteria > Bacillati > Actinomycetota > Actinomycetes > Mycobacteriales > Mycobacteriaceae > Mycobacterium > Mycobacterium shunyiense. Next base: position 187,319 of record NZ_JBZDPU010000016.1, read on the forward strand.
GCGGATACGGTCGCCGGCCTGATGACCGACGACGCCCGGTTGGCCTCCATGACGGCCGCCGCCTCGTTGTCGGGCCACCCCGACGCCGCGCGGCGGGTGGCGCAGGTCGCCCTCGATGTCGCCCGCGACCGACGAAAGAGGCTGCAGTGAACGCTAATTCACTTCCGGCTGAACTGCAGCGAGTGCACATGGTCGGGATCGGGGGCGCCGGGATGTCGGGCGTGGCCCGGATTCTGCTGGACCGCGGTGGCCAGGTGTCCGGATCGGACGCCAAGGAGTCACGCGGTGTCGTGGCCCTGCGGGCCCGCGGCGCCGAGGTCAGGATCGGTCACGACGCGTCGTCGCTGGACCTGTTGCCCGGTGGGCCGACCGCGGTGGTGACCACCCACGCCGCGATCCCCAAGACCAATCCGGAACTGGTCGAGGCCAGGCGCCGCGGAATCCCGGTCATCCTGCGTCCGGTGGTGCTGGCCAAGCTGATGGCCGGCTACACCACGCTCATGGTGACGGGCACCCACGGCAAGACCACCACCACCTCGATGCTCATCGTGGCGTTGCAGCACAGCGGTTTCGACCCGTCGTTCGCGGTGGGCGGGGAACTGGGCGAGGCGGGCACCAACGCCCATCACGGCAGCGGGAAGTGCTTTGTCGCCGAGGCCGACGAGAGTGACGGCTCACTGCTCGAGTACACCCCGAATGTCGCGGTGGTCACCAACATCGAAGCCGACCACCTGGATTTCTTCGGTAGCGAGCAGGCCTACACCGCGGTGTTCTCCGCATTCGTCGACCGCATCGCGCCGGGTGGCGCGCTCGTGGTGTGCACCGATGACCCGGGGGCGGCTGCGCTCGCCGAACACACCGACTCGCTGGGCATCCGGGTGCTGCGGTACGGCAGCACGCCCGCCGGTGATCTGGCCGGCACCCTGCTGAGCTGGGAACAGCAGGGGACCGGGGCGGTCGCCCACATCCAACTCGCCGGTGAGCCGCATCCGCGCGCGATCCGGCTCGCGGTGCCCGGCCGGCACATGGCGCTCAACGCACTCGCTGCGCTGCTGGCTGCCATCGAGGTGGGTGCGCCGGCCGAGGCCGTGCTCGACGGACTGGCCGGATTCGAGGGGGTGCGACGGCGTTTCGAGCTGGTCGGGTCACTGGGTGGTGTCCGGGTCTTCGACGACTATGCGCACCATCCCACCGAGGTCCGGGCCACTCTCGAGGCCGCCCGCACGGTCGTGGATCAGACCGGTGGCCGGGTCATCGTCGCGTTCCAACCGCACTTGTACTCACGCACAGCGACTTTCGCGACCCAGTTCGGGTCGGCCCTCAGCGCTGCCGACGAGGTCTTCGTGCTCGACGTGTACGGCGCGCGGGAGCAGCCGCTGCCCGGTATCAGCGGCGCCACGGTCGCCGAGCATGTCAGCGCGCCGGTCACCTATGTTCCCGACTTCTCGGCGGTCGCCGCGGCGGTCGCCGCCGCAGCCCAGGCGGGTGACGTGGTGCTCACCATGGGGGCCGGTGACGTGACCATGCTGGGCAAGGAAATCGTGACCGAGCTCGGGATCAAGGCAAATCGCAGCGCGCCGGGCCGATCCTCGACGGAATCGCCGTGACCGAAACGGGTCCCGGCGGTCCCGACGAGGCGACCGAGGAAACCGCTGCGGTGGAATCCGGCCCGGTTCAAGAGGAATCCGGCCCCGGCGAGCCCGGCGACTCACCCACGGGCGAGTCCGCCGATCCCGCGGCTGAGTCCGCCGAGCCTTCGGCAGGATCTGATGTGCCGCCCGCGGCCGGGCCCGATGTGCCGCCCGCGGCAGAACCCGACTACGAGGGACCCCGCCGCCGCGCCCGCCGCGAACGCGAGGAGCGCCGGGCCGCGCGCGACCGGGCGGTGGCGATCGAGCATGCTCGCCGCGAGGCCAAGCGCAAGGTGAACGGGCAGCCTTCGGACAGCCTGAACACGGTGGCCCGCAGCACTATTCGTGGTCTGAAGGTCCTGCTCTGGTCGGCGTTGGTCAGCGTAATCGCGGTGGCGTTGGGCCTGGTTCTCTACTTCACGCCGGCAATGGCGGCGCGCAATGTGGTGGTCAACGGTGTGGCGGCAATCCCGCAGGAGCAGGTGCTGGCCGCCGCTGCGGTGGCGCCCGGTACGCCGCTGCTGCAGATCAACACGGATGCGGTCGCCGAACGGGTGGCCACGATCCGTCGGGTCGCCACCGCACGGGTGCAGCGCGAGTATCCGTCGACCCTGCGGATCACGGTGGTCGAGCGGGTGCCGGTGGTGGTCAAGGACTATCCCGACGGTCCCCATCTGTTCGACCGCGACGGAGTCGATTTCGCCACCGAACCGCCACCGCCGACATTGCCGTATCTGGACACCGACAATCCGGGTCCAGCGGATCCGGCCACCAAGGCTGCGCTCGAAGTGATGCTGGCGCTGCCACCGGATGTGGTCGCACAGGTGGGCCGGATCGCCGCCCCGTCGGTGGCCTCGATCGCGCTGACGCTGGCCGACGGGCGGGTTGTGGTGTGGGGGACCAACGATCGGACCGACGAGAAGGCATTGAAGCTGGCGGCACTGCTGACCCAGCCGGGCCATACCTACGACGTCTCCAGCCCAGATCTGCCGACTGTCAAGTAGTTCGAGGCAAAATTGCCGCGCGGCGCGTCGGCGCGCCTGCCGCGATCACCGGCGTTGGCCCCCTACCGTTCTGTTTGCGCGGAACTACTTGACATAACTCTAAGCCTATGGTTGAGGTTGAGAGTTTGCCCAGGAGGATTCGGCGTCAGAAGCACTGTGAACACCCAACCTGGGAGGAAGACGATCCATGACCCCCCCGCATAACTACCTAGCGGTAATCAAGGTGGTTGGTATCGGCGGCGGCGGTGTCAACGCCGTCAACCGGATGATCGAACAGGGCCTCAAGGGCGTCGAGTTCATCGCCATCAACACCGACGCACAGGCACTGCTGATGAGCGACGCCGACGTCAAGCTCGACGTCGGCCGAGACTCGACCCGTGGGCTCGGCGCAGGCGCGGACCCCGAAGTGGGCCGCAAGGCTGCCGAGGACGCCAAGGACGACATCGAGGAGCTGCTGCGCGGCGCCGACATGGTGTTCGTCACCGCCGGTGAGGGCGGCGGCACCGGAACCGGTGGCGCACCCGTCGTCGCGTCGATCGCGCGCAAGCTCGGCGCGCTCACCGTCGGCGTCGTCACCCGGCCGTTCTCGTTCGAGGGCAAGCGCCGAAGCAACCAGGCCGAGAACGGCATTCAGACGCTGCGCGAGAGCTGCGACACCCTGATCGTCATCCCCAACGACAGGCTGCTGCAGATGGGCGACGCCGCGGTGTCGCTGATGGACGCGTTCCGCAGCGCAGACGAGGTGCTGCTCAACGGCGTCCAGGGCATCACCGACCTGATCACCACGCCCGGTCTGATCAACGTCGACTTCGCCGACGTCAAGGGCGTGATGAGCGGTGCGGGCACGGCGTTGATGGGCATCGGCTCGGCGCGCGGCGACGGCAGGGCGCTCAAGGCCGCCGAGATCGCGATCAACTCCCCGCTGCTGGAAGCCTCGATGGAAGGCGCGCAAGGCGTGCTGCTGTCGGTGGCCGGCGGCAGTGATCTGGGCCTGTTCGAGATCAACGAGGCCGCCTCGCTCGTGCAGGATGCCGCCCATCCCGAGGCCAACATCATCTTCGGCACGGTGATCGACGACTCGCTCGGTGACGAGGTGCGGGTCACGGTCATCGCGGCCGGCTTCGATATGGCCGGGCCCAGTCGCAAGCCCGTGGTCAGCCCGAGCTCGGCGCCGACCCAGCCGATCGCCTCGGCGCGTTCCGGCAAGGTGACCACCTCACTGTTCGAACCGACGGATGCGGTCAGCGTCCCGGCACACACCAATGGCGCCACCGTGAGTGTCGGTGGCGACGGAGACGGCGGGATCGCCGACGACGATGTCGACGTCCCACCGTTCATGCGGCACTGAGCGGGGCCCGGCAGCGGGTTCGGATACTGGGATCGTGAGTGTTCGTATTCGGCGGGTCACGACAACCCGCGCCGGCGGCGTCTCGGCACCGCCCTTCGATTCGTTCAACCTCGGCGATCATGTCGGCGACAATCCGGCCGCGGTGGCCCAGAACCGGCGTCGCCTGGCGGCCGCTGTCGGGGCCGACGCGCTGGTCTGGATGAATCAGGTGCACAGTGATCACGTCGTCACGGTGGACGGGCCGCGCGACACTGCGGTCGATAATGCCGACGCATTGGTGACGACGACCCCGCGTTTGGCATTGGTTGTGGTGACCGCCGATTGCGTCCCGGTATTAATGGGCGATGCCCGCGCCGGGGTGATCGCCGCCGTCCATGCCGGACGGGTCGGCGCACAAAAGGGCATCGTGCCCAGGACTCTCGAGGCCATGCTGGCCGTCGGCGCACATCTCGGGGATATCTCGGTACTGCTGGGCCCTGCGGTCAGCGGCGCCAATTACGAGGTACCCGAGCAGATGGCCGCCGAGGTGGAGGCGGACCTGCCCGGCTCGCGCACCACCACCTCCCGTGGCACCCCCGGCTTGGATCTCCGGGCCGGAATAGCCCGGCAACTAACGGCTTTGGGCGTCACCGCGATCGACGTGGACCCGCGGTGCACGGTCGCCGACCGCGCGCTGTTCAGCCATCGCCGCGACGCACCGACCGGACGCCTGGCGAGCGTGGTGTGGATGGAGCAGCCCCGTTGAACGACCCCCTGACGAGCCTGGAGTGAGCCTGAGATGAGCACCGTGCAGCGCGGGCGTGACGCCGATCGGACGGCCGAGTTGACCGCCGCGCTCGGTGCCGCGCGGGCCCGTTTGGCACGCGCCGCGGAATCGGTCGGGCGAAATGTAAATGAAATCGAATTACTTCCGATCACGAAATACTTCCCGGCCACCGATGTCATTATTCTCAATCAATTAGGGTGCCTCGCATTTGGTGAATCCCGCGAACAAGAGGCGGCCGAAAAAGTCGAAACTGTTCGCGCGGAATTAACGGATGTTCCGATTCGCTGGCACATGGTGGGGCGCATCCAGCGGAAGAAGGCGCGGGCTGTCGCGGGCTGGGCACACACTGCGCACTCCGTCGACAGCATCCGTCTGCTGACCGCACTGGACCGGGCCGTGGGCGAGGCCTTGGCCGCGGGCGCGCGGACCGAACCGCTGCGCGTGTACATCCAGATCAGTCTCGACGGGGACACCGAACGGGGCGGTGTCGATGTGGACGCCCCCGATCTCGTCGACGAAATCTGTGGGTCAGCGAACTCCGCCGAGGCGTTGGAGTTCGTCGGTCTGATGGGAATCCCGCCACTGGCGTGGGATCCCGACGACGCTTTTGCGCGGCTGGCCGCCGAGCGGGACCGGGTGCAGCGCGACTACCAGCACCGGCTCGAGCTGTCGGCGGGAATGTCCGGAGATCTCGAAAGCGCCGTCAAACACGGATCGACGTGTGTGCGTGTCGGAACCGCGCTGATGGGGCAACGCCCGCTAACGTCACCGGAAGTAGTCACACCAGTCACATCTTCATCACAGACACCACCACCCCCATCGTCAGCAGAAGGGTCGCCGAGATGAGCACACTGCACAAGGTCAAGGCCTACTTCGGCATGGCGCCGATGGAGGACTATGACGACGAGTACTACGAGGACGACGATCGCGGTGCGGCCCGTAGCTACGCCCGGCGACCCCGTGACGAGCGGTTCGAAGAGGACAGCTACGGCTACGAGGCTCCCGAGTACGACGAGGGCCCGGCTTACCGGGGTGGGTACCCCGGCGGTTTCGCCGACGAGCAGCGGTTCGATGCCCGGATGCGCGCCCCCCGCGAATTCGACCGTGCGGCACCGCGTCTGGGCGCACTGTCCGGGTCCACCCGGGGAGCGCTGGCGATGGATCCCCGCCGGATGGCCGAGCTGTTCGAAGCAGGCAGCCCGCTGGCGAAGATCACCACCCTGCGACCCAAGGACTACAGCGAGGCACGCACGATCGGCGAGCGGTTCCGGGACGGCACCCCGGTGATCATGGACCTGGTGTCGATGGACAACGCCGACGCAAAGCGCCTGGTCGACTTCGCCGCAGGGCTTGCGTTCGCACTGCGCGGATCGTTCGACAAGGTGGCGACGAAGGTGTTCCTGCTGTCGCCGGCCGACGTCGACGTCAGCGCCGAGCAGCGGCGCAGGATCGCCGAGGCCGGCTTCTACGCCTATCAGTAGAGCCGCGACGTGAGTCGCGGCGCTGTGGCGCCGCCGCGCATGCCTGAGGTCCGAGAGGGCCCCGGGTAGGCTGGCGGCGTCGCACTATCGGCTGACCACGTCATCTGTGTGAGATGTGTCCGGCCTACGGCGACCTGTATCCAATGTCACACATCCTGCTGTAGTGAGGTCGGCTCAGTTGTCGCTGTTCTTCGAAATTCTCGGATTCGCGCTGTTCGTGTTCTGGCTGCTGCTCATCGCGCGCGTCGTCGTCGAGTTCATCCGGTCCTTCAGTCGCGACTGGCATCCCAAGGGGCTGACCGTCGTGATCCTGGAGCTCATCATGACCGTGACCGATCCGCCGGTGAAACTGCTGCGGCGGCTCATTCCCCAGCTCACGATAGGCGCCGTGCGCTTCGACCTGTCGATCATGGTGCTGCTTCTCGCGGCGTTCATCGGGATGCAATTGGCGTTCAATGCGTCGATGTAGAACGTCGGCGCGAGTGGGTGGGGGAGACCCGCTCTCGGCGTTTGCCGAATGGTCCACAAATGCGTAAGAAGATTGAAATTCGTTCTTAAAAATAGGCCTCCACTGCAACCGCCGGGTCTGGTGTGACAGGATGGACTCCAGTTGCGATCAAGCAAGGCTTTACACTTTGAGATCGGTTGACGGTCCAAGACTTCAAGGGGGCAGACAATGCCGCTCACACCAGCGGACGTCCATAACGTCGCGTTCAGCAAGCCGCCCATCGGCAAACGTGGCTACAACGAGGACGAGGTCGATGCCTTTCTCGATCTGGTTGAGAACGAGCTGACTCGGCTCATCGAGGAGAACGCCGATCTTCGGCAGCGCGTGTCCGAGCTCGATTCTGAGCTGGCGTCGGCGCGGTCCGGAGCGGGTGGCGCTCAGTCCACCCAGTCCATCCCGCTCTACGAGCCGGAGCCCGAGCCCACCCCGCCGCCCCAGCCGGTCTACGAGGCCCCGGCGGCGCCGGTCGCCCCTCCCGCTCCGCAGAGCGAGGACACCGCTGTGCGTGCCGCCCGGGTGCTCAGCCTGGCGCAGGACACCGCAGATCGCCTGACCTCCACGGCCAAGGCCGAGTCGGAGAAGCTGCTCTCGGACGCGCGGGCCCAGGCCGACGCCATGGTCAGCGATGCCCGCAAGACCGCCGAGACCACGGTCTCGGAGGCCCGTACCCGTGCCGACGCGATGCTGGCCGATGCGCAGACCCGCTCGGAGACCCAGCTTCGCCAGGCTCAGGAGAAGGCCGACGCGCTGCAGGCTGACGCCGAGCGCAAGCACTCCGAGATCATGGGCACGATCAATCAGCAGCGCACGGTCCTGGAGGGCCGCCTGGAGCAGCTGCGCACGTTCGAGCGTGAGTACCGGACCCGTCTGAAGACCTACCTGGAGTCTCAGCTGGAAGAGCTGGGTCAGCGCGGTTCGGCCGCCCCGGTGGACTCCAGCGCCAACAACGACTCGGCGGGTGGTTTCAGCCAGTTCAACCGCGGCAACAACTGACCGGAAAGCCCGACTTCCTCACACTGTCGTGAACCGGCCCGATCACGGGCCACCACACTTAGGGTTGAACGATGTTGATCATTGCGCTCGTGCTTGCCGTCATCGGCCTGGCCGCGCTGGTGACCGCGGTGGTAACCAGCAATGAGTTGATCGCCTGGGTCTGTATCGGCGCCAGCGTGATCGGCGTGCTGCTGCTGATCGTCGACGCATTGCGGGAACGCTCGCGCGGAACCAAGGCCGGTGCTGCCGAAGACGCTGACACCGCGGCGGCCGACGAGGCCAACGCCACCGAGACGACCGAGACCTTCGAAGCGGTCGACGCGCCGGTGGACTATCCCGACGAGCTGGTCGCCGAGCCGGAGTCGGATGTCGCGGTGGAGCCCGACGCCGCCGATGCGGACGTCGAGGTCGACGATTCCGCCGAGAAGTACAACAAGAGCTAGCCCTCGCCGGGCTGTGCCAGTAAGCGGCGTACCTCGTCGTCGCTGACCTGGTGGAAGTCTGCGAAGGCCTGGCCCACCGCTTCGAACTGGGATGGAGTGCTGGCGCACACCACCTCGTCGGCCTCCTCCATGAGTTGACCGCTCACCGTCGGTGGTCCGACCGGGACCGCCACCACGACCCGTCGCGCCGCGCGTACGGCACGGACCGCGGCCAGCATCGTGGCCCCGGTGGCGATACCGTCGTCCACCAGGATCACGGTCCGGCCGGTGAGGTCGGGGGGTGGCGCACCCCCGCGATAGGCCTGCTCCCGACGCTGGATCTCGGCGGTCTCGTGCCGGATCGTCTCGGCGATGGTGTCGTCGTCGATGCCGAGGCGGTTCACCAGCTCGTCGTTGAGCACCAGCCCGCCGCCCGAGGCCACCGCACCCATGGCGAGTTCCTGCCACTGCGGCACGCCCAGCTTGCGGACCACGAACACATCCAGCGGAGCATGCAGGAACGAGGCGACCTCGGCGGCGATCGGTACTCCGCCCCGGGCCAGGCCGAGAACTAGTACCTCGGGTCGGTCTCGATAGGACACCAGCTGCTCGGCCAGGACCCGGCCCGCCTCGTGGCGGTCCTGGTAGGTGCGGTCCCTGCTCGCTCGAAGACTCCAAGTGTTCATCGGCACTGTGGCCGGCGCTGAAGGAGAATTCCGCCGGCTCATGTCAGCCTACGTCGATGGTCGGTGCCGGACCACCCGGCTGAGGAACGCCCGGACCAGGGCGCGTAAGCGGGCGGCCGCATCATCGACGAATTCTCTTGTTTGCAAGCGTAATTCATCGTGGCTGCCACCGATTCCGGCCACCTCGCCGTCGCGGTCGTGGGCCAACCAGACTTCCAACAGCCCGGAATCGAGCTCCGGGTGGAACTGCAAGGCCAGCGCCGTGCCCAGCACGAAGGCCTGCGAGGCGGCCGGTGTGCGGGCGATCTCGGTGGCCCCGGGCGGCAGTGTCCAGCGGTCGAAATGCCACTGGAACCATGGACCGCCGGGAACCAACTGCTCGTCGTCGGTGACCACGTCGTACCAGCCCACTTCGGGTGCCGGCGACCTGTTGACCGATCCGCCGAGGGCCTGGGCGACGAGCTGTCCGCCGAAGCACACCCCGAGTACACCGACCCCGGCCTCCACCGCCGCGCGCACCATGGCCATCTCGGCTCCGACCCAGCTGTCGAGCAGGGATTCGTCGTAGACCGCCCAGCGGGCGCCCAGCGGAACGATCACGTCATAGTCCGTCGGATCGGGGAAGGTCACCTCACCCGCGGGCGCGTCCTCTTGCTCGGGCGCAACGACCTGGAACGTGTCGATGTCAAAGCCGTATTCGGCGAAGACATCGGCCAGCATGGCCTCGGTGGCTGTGTGGTCGTTTCGCAGGAACAGAACCTTCGATGTCACGCCGCCATTATGCGATGCGTGCCGAATTTCAGGTCCAATTATTAGACCTTCAGGCTGCCTCGAAGTTCAGCGGCAGTGACGCGGGACCGGTGATACCCGTCATCGGCTTCCAGGGCGCACGTCCCTCGCACCGGGGGTTGCGCAGCTTCCGGGTGAGTACGCGCAATGCCTCGGTGAGCTCGACCCTGGCCAGATGGACCCCCAGACAGTAGTGCAAACCGCCGCCGAACGTCATCATGGCCGGGGGTCCGATGCGGTTGACGTCGAATCGCTCGGGCTCGTCGTACACCTGTGGATCCCGGTTGGCCGCAGCGAAGTTCACCACCACCTGGGTTCCGGCCGGGAACGTGAGGCCGCCCAGTTCGGTATCCTCGCGTGCGATCCGCACACTGCTCAGTGCGATCGGCGTGTGGCGCAGTAGTTCATCGACGAAAAGCGGTGCCATATCAGGGTTTTCGGCCAGCATTAGCCACTGTTCAGGATAGTCGCACAGCACCTGGACGGCCGCCGCGAGTTGATTGCGGGTGGTATCGGTGCCCGCCAGTATGACGCCGCCGGCCAGCATCAGCAGCTCGGAATGCGTGAGGCGGTCACCGTCGACCTCCGCCCGGACCAGATCGGAGAGCAGATCATCGGAGAGGCTGGAGTTCCGTCGCTCCACCATGGCATCGACGTATTCGTCGAGCTGTAGCCAGGCCGCCTCGACCGTGTCGGCATGGGCGCCGAGGTTCCAGCTGAACATCTTGAAGATGTCATCGGCCCACTGGGAGAACAGATGCCAGTCCTGGCGCGGGGCGCCCAGCAGCGCGCAGATCACCGGGATCGGATACTGCACGGCGATGTCGGCAACCACGTCGCAGTGCCCCTCGGGCAGGTAGGGGTCCGTGAGTTCGGTGACGATGTCGACGCAGGTTTCGCGGAGCCGGTCGGCGCTGCGGGGTGCGAACGCCTTGGCGACGAGTCGGCGCAACCGGGTGTGCGATTCGGTATCGACACCCAGCAGGCTGCTGTTCGCGCGGTCCCACAGCGGGCCGGACGTGATGCCCTGCGCGGCCAGGAACACGCCTTTGGGAATCTCGAAGCGCGCATCGCGCAGGGTCGTGCGGACCAGGTCGTAGCTCAACAGCTCCGGACCGTGGGGCCCCATCGCGATCGGGGAGTGGGCGCGGGCCTGTGCGATCAGCCGGTGTACAGCCTCGGGATCGGTCTCGTGCTCGTAGTCGAGCGGGGGAAGGTCGGCATCGGTTACCAGCGTCATGACAGCCTCCGCGTGATCGGGCAAGAACCTGCTGATGGTGATGCTGGTCTTCCCGACGCCGCGAGTCGTGAGTAGCGGGCTACCTCACTTCGCCCGGTAACGCCGTTCGGGCCTACCGGTTCCGTACTGCAATCGCAGTTCCAAAGCCCCCGTGCTCAGGTAGTGCTCCAGATAGCGTCGGGCGCTGACACGCGAAATCCCCACCAGCTGAGCACATTCCATGGCTGATACCTCACCGGCGGTGCGTACTGCGGCCATGACGAGGCGACCGGTTTCGGCGCCGAGCCCCTTGGGCAGCACCACCGCCGAGCCGCCGAACAGCGCGTCGATGGTCGACTGATCGGCACCTCCGGCGCCCGCGAGTGCCTCGGCGCGGGTGGCGAACGCCGCCAACTTCGTCTGCAACTGATCGAAGTCGAACGGTTTGACCAGATAATCGGCGGCGCCGCCGTCCAACGCGCCCCGGACCGTGTCGAGTTCGCGGGCCGCGGTGACCATGATGACGCCGACCCGGTTGCCCTCGGCGCGCAACCGCTGGAGCACCTCGAGCCCGGTCATGTCGGGCAGATAGACGTCGAGCAGGATCAGATCGGGACGCAGCTCGGCTGCCGACGCCAGCGCGTCGGCCCCGGTGCGCGCCACGCCGACCGGGCGGAACCCGTCGACGCGTTCGACGAAGCGGCGGTGGATCTCGGCCACCATGAAGTCGTCGTCGACCACCAGGACGTCACGCATGCAGTCTCACCACGAACAGGGCGCCGCCACCCGGCGCGTCGGTGACCTCGACGGCACCCCCGTGCTGGGCCGTCACCAACCGAACCAGGGCCAGGCCGATCCCCCTCCCGCCGGGCACCTCGGCCTTGGAGGTGACGCCGCGGGAGAAGATGGACTCCCGAAGGTGTTCGGGCACCCCCGGTCCGGAGTCCGAGACCGCCAGCACCAGGCCGGCCGCATCGTCGATGCGCACGTCCACCCGTGCGGCCGCCGAGCCCACCGACACGTCGACGGCATTGTCGATCAGATTGCCCAGCAACGTGATCACGTCGGTGGCCAGAGCCGGGTCGAGTGCGTCCAGGTGGCTGTCGTCGGTCAGGCCGAGGGTGACCCCGCTCTCGGCGGCCAGTGATGTCTTGGCGATCAGGAGCGCGGCCACCGCTGGATCTGAAACATGTTGGGTGACAGCCTCGTTGATTTCGGCCCGGCGTCGGGTCAGGGTGCCGACCAGAGTGCGGACCGCGTCGAACTCGCCCAATTGGGTCAAACCGGAGATGGTGTGCAGCTGATTCGAGAACTCGTGGGTCTGGGCCCGCAGTGTGTCGGTCACACTGCGGTGTGAGGACAGCTGAGCCTGCAGTGCGGCGAGCTCGGTGCTGTCGCGCATGGTGGTCACGGTACCGATCCTCCTGCCCTGACTGCGGGCGGCGCGGCGGTTGAGTGCCAACACCCGGGTCTGCGTGGTGATCACCACGTCGGATTCTTCGGCGTGAGTTCCCTCGCCGGACAACAGGAATGCCTCCACTGCCGGTTCCAGACCGACCGCATCGACGCGGCGGCCCACCGCGTCGGCACCAATTCGCAGCAGTTCGGACGCGCTGTCGTTGATCAGTGTGATGACCCCGTCGTTGCTCACCGCCACCACACCCTCACGGATGCTGTGCAGCAGCGCTTCCCGGTGATCGGCCAGGGTGGCGATCTCCGCGATGTCCAGGCCACGGGTGTGACGGTTGATTCGCCGCGACAAGAACCACGAGGCCAGCATCCCGAGCGACGCACCCAGTCCGAGATAGATCAGCAGACGTTCACCGGCCCCGCCCAACAACTCCCACAGCGACGGGTAGCGCTCGCTGACCGACACGATCGCCAGCACCGCGCCGTCGGCAGCCAGGACGGGGACCTGTCCCACCAGGCGGTGCGAGCCGTCGGCATCGCTGTCGCCGGACCAGGCTCGGCCCTCGTCGGCCCGGCTGCTGCTCAGGTCGAGCCGTCCGCCGATGCGGTCCGGATCCGACGACACCCGCACCGTCCCGGCGGGATCGGTGATCTCGGCCCGCTCGGCGCCCGACAGGGCCACCGCACGCTCGACCTCGGGCGCCAGCACCGAAGCGGCGAACGGGTCGTCGTAGCGATCCCGGACGACGGGTGTTGACGCTACGTTCTCGGCGACCGCGATCATCCGCTGCCCGCGGACATCACGGAACTCCCGCGTGGATTGCGCCACCGACACCGCGGCCACCGCGACCAGCACGACCGCGACCACCAGAAGCTGAAACACCAGAAAGCGTGCGGCCAGGCTGCCATTGGGCAAGAACCGGGTGCGTGCGCGCGGTGTCCGCGGGGCTGGTGAACTCAACGAACAAAACTTCCTTTGCGTCCGAATAGGTGACCTGCGTCACGTCATGGGTCCAGTATTGCTGACCATGAGCTTTCGACGACTAGGTGCCGGTCTGATGGTGGCCGTGGTCGCGCTGATGCTGGTCACAGCCTGCGGAGTTACCCGCGGCGACGAATCCAGGGGCTTGCATCGGCTGCGCATGATGGTGCCGAACAGCCCAGGAGGTGGTTACGACCTGACTGCCCGTACCGCGGTGAAGATCATGGAGGACACCGACATCACCGGCCGTATCGAGGTGTTCAACGTCATCGGCGCCGGCGGCACCGTGGCGATGGCGCGGCTGATGAACGAGAAGGGCAACGACGACCTCATGATGATGATGGGGCTCGGCGTGGTGGGTGCCGTCTAACCCAACGGTTCCTCTGCTCGCGCGTCGGACGCCACCGCGCTGGCCAAGATGGTCGAGGAACAGGAAGGCATTCTGGTGCCGGGGGATTCGCCGTTCCGCACCATCGGTGATCTCGTGGCGGCGTGGAAGGCCAATCCGGCCAAGGTCACGATCGGCGGCGGATCCTCACCGGGCGGGCCCGACCACCTGTTCCCGATGGAGACCGCACGAGCGGTCGGAGTCGACCCGCGCAAGGTCAACTACATCACCTACGACGGCGGCGGTGATCTGCTGACGGCCCTGCTGGGCAAGAAGATCGCGGCGGGTACCACCGGCCTCGGCGAGTTCGTCGACCAGATCGAGGCGGGGCAGGTCCGGGTGCTGGCGGTCTCGGGTGCCAAGCGGGTCGAGGGGATCGACGCGCCGACCCTGACCGAGGCGGGCATCGATCTGACGTTCACCAACTGGCGCGGAATACTGGCGCCGCCAGGCATTTCGGGTGAGGCCAAGGATGCGATGGTGCGGGCGCTGACCGACCTCCACGGCACCGAGCAGTGGCGCGACGCGCTGGTCAAGAACGGCTGGAGTGACGCCTTCAGCACGGGAGCCGACTTCGAACAGTTCCTGCGTGATCAAGACAACCGCGTCTCGACGACGCTGAGTGAATTGGGGCTGTTGTGAAGGTCGACAAGGCGCAGTATCTGGTCTGCCTGGTCCTGGTGGCGGTGGGCGCATTCCTGATCTACGACGCGCTGACGCTGACCGGGGGATTCGCCAAGGTCGATCCCGTTGGGCCGCGTGCCTTTCCGCTGGGGATCGGGATCATCCTGATCGCGCTCGCCCTGGTTCTGGCGGTTGCGATCCCGCGTGGCTCGGTCGGTGAGGCCGACGCGGGCGAGGACGTCGACCCGAACATGCCGGGGGACTGGCGCACGGTGGGGCTGCTGGTCGGACTGTTCGTGTTGGTGATCCTCCTGGTCAAACCGCTGGGCTGGGCCATCACCGGTGCCCTGTTGTTCGCCGGGGCGGCAACGATTCTCGGCAATCGTCATTACGTCCGCAATCTTGCGATCGGCACGGTGCTGTCGGTGGCGAGCTTCTACGCGTTCTACTCCGGGCTCGGAATCCCGCTGCCCGCAGGCATTCTGGACGGGATTCTGTAGATGAACAACTTCGAATGGTTGCTTCAGGGATTCGCCGAGGCGGCGACCCCGATGAACCTGCTGTACGCCGTGATCGGGGTGCTGCTGGGCACCGCCGTGGGGGTGCTCCCGGGCATCGGCCCGGCCATGACGGTGGCCCTCCTGCTGCCGGTGACCTACAACGTCAGCCCGAGCGCGGCGTTCATCATGTTCGCCGGAATCTTCTACGGCGGGATGTACGGCGGATCGACCACCTCGATCCTGCTGAACACCCCCGGTGAATCCTCGTCGGTGATCACGGCGATCGAGGGCAACAAGATGGCCAAGGCCGGCCGGGCCGCCCAGGCCCTGGCCACCGCCGCCATCGGCTCGTTCGTCGCCGGCGCCATCGGCACCGCGCTGTTGGCCGCGTTCGCGCCGCCCATCTCGCGGTTCGCGGTGACCCTCGGCGCCCCCTCGTACCTGGCGATCATGCTGTTCGCACTGGTCGCGGTCACCGCGGTGCTGGGTTCGTCCAAGCTGCGCGGTGCGATCTCGCTGTTCCTCGGCCTGGCGATCGGCGTCGTCGGCATCGACTTCCTGACCGGCCAGCCCCGTGCGACCTTCGGCCTGCCGCAGCTGTCCGACGGCATCGACATCGTGGTGATCGCGGTGGCGATCTTCGCTCTCGGCGAGGCACTCTGGGTGGCGGCGCACCTGCGCCGCCGGCCGGCGGACGTGATTCCGGTGGGGCGGCCGTGGATGAGCCGCCAGGACTTCGCGCGGTCGTGGAAACCGTGGCTGCGCGGTACCGCCTACGGATTCCCGTTCGGCGCGCTGCCCGCCGGCGGCGCCGAGTTGCCGACGTTCCTGTCCTACATCACCGAAAAGCGCCTCTCCAGGCACCCCGAGGAGTTCGGCAAGGGTGCCATCGAGGGCGTCGCCGGTCCGGAGGCGGCCAACAACGCCTCGGCCGCGGGCACCCTGGTGCCGATGCTGTCGTTGGGCCTGCCTACCAATGCCACCGCCGCGGTGATGCTGACCGCGTTCGTGTCCTACGGGATTCAGCCCGGGCCAACGCTTTTCGAGAAGGAACCGCTGCTGATCTGGACACTGATCGCCAGCCTGTTCATCGGCAACTTCCTACTACTCGTGCTCAACCTGCCGCTGGCGCCGCTGTGGGCCAAGCTGCTGCGCACCCCGCGGCCCTACCTGTACGCCGGCATCCTGTTCTTCGCCACGCTGGGAGCGCTCGCGGTCAACGTGCAACCGCTGGACCTGGCGCTGCTGCTCGTCTTCGGGCTGCTGGGGTTGATGATGCGCAGGTTCGGATTGCCGGTGCTGCCGTTGATCATCGGGGTGATCCTGGGTCCACGCATCGAACGACAACTGCGCCAGAGCCTGCAACTCGGCGGCGGGGACTGGACCAGTCTGTTCACCGAGCCGGTCGCGATCGTCACCTACGTACTCATGGCGGTCCTGCTGTTGATGCCGTTGGTGCTCAAGCTGATGCACCGCAGTGAGGAGACGTTGTTGATCGTCGAGGACGACGCGGATCAGCAGCAGAAGGCGGCTCAACAATGATTGTCATCGGCTACACCGCGGACGCCTTCGGCATTGCCGCTGTCGAGCACGGCATCGCCGAAGCCCAGTTACGCGGCACCAGCGTGCTGGTGATCAACGCGACCTCGGGTGAGGCCTATGTGGATTCCCGGTTCGCCCGTTCGGGTCAGGTCCACGACGTCGAGGAACGCCTGCGGGAGAGCGGCGTGCGGTTCGAGTTACGCCAGCCGGTGGGGGTCGACGCGGCCACTGAACTGCTCGATGCGATGGACGCTGACGACGCCGAGTTGCTGGTGATCGGTATCCGGCACCGCAGTCCGGTGGGCAAGTTGTTGCTGGGCAGCGTGTCGCAACAACTGCTGCTGGAATGCCCCAAACCGGTTCTCGCGGTCAAACCTGAGTAATCAATCCCGGCCGAGCAGACGCGAACGCACCCCGATCGGCGCGGAATTGGGTACCTCCGCGTCTGCTCGCGAGGGGTTTGAACTGGGGGAATGGTCCTCACCGCGGGCATCTGTGCGTGGTGAGGATCAGTTTTCGTGGGGATAACGTCGCCGGAAAGATCCGACAACACCTTCACCGCACGATGGGGGCATGGCGGACGACGCGGGACCGGGTTCGATCCCGGGCAAGCAACAGCGGACTGCGTGTTCGTACTGTGGCGTCGGCTGCGGTATCGAGGTCACCACCAGGGTCGATGACGGCCGGACTGTGATCGCCCGAGTCAGTGGCGACAAGCTGCATCCCACGAATTTCGGCCGGCTGTGCACCAAGGGGGCGATGCACGCCGAGCTGATGGCCGCCGACGAAGACCGGCTCACGTCTGCTTTGCTGCGGCCCTCCCGTTCGGATGAACTGCTGCCGACGCCGGTGGACGACGCGGTAGCCGAGGCGGGACGCCGACTGCGGGCCATCGTCGCCGAGCACGGTCCCGACGCCGTCGCCCTCTATGTGTCCGGCCAGATGACGCTGGAGGCGCAGTACCTGGCCACCAAGCTCGCCAAGGGCTTCCTGCGTACCGTGCACATCGAATCGAATTCCCGGTTGTGCATGGCCAGCGCGGGCACCGGGTTCAAGCAATCGCTGGGCGCAGATGGGCCGCCGGGTTCCTACACCGACTTCGACCGGGCCGACCTGTTCTTCGTCACCGGCGCGAACATGGCCGATTGCCATCCGATTCTGTTCCTGCGCATGTCTGATCGGCTCAAGGCCGGCGCCAAGCTCATCGTCGTGGACCCACGGCGGACCGCGACCGCCGAACGCGCCGATCTGTTCTTGCAGATCAAGCCGGGAACCGATCTGGCCCTGCTGAACGGCCTGTTGCACCTGCTGGTAGCAGACGGTGCCATCGACCACGACTTCATCGCCGAACACACCACGGGGTGGGAGGCGATGCCGGAATTTCTGGCCGACTACCCACCGGCCCGGGTCGCCGAGATCACCGGTATCCCCGAAGCCGACATCCGCACCGCTGCAGCGATGATCGCCGAGGCCGGGGAGTGGATGAGCTGCTGGACCATGGGCCTCAACCAGAGCACGCACGGAACGTGGAACACCAACGCCATCTGCAACCTGCACCTGGCTACCGGCGCGATCTGCCGCCCGGGCAGTGGCCCGATGTCACTGACCGGTCAGCCCAATGCCATGGGCGGCCGGGAGATGGGCTATATGGGACCGGGTCTGCCCGGGCAGCGCTCGGTACTCGCGGTCGATGACCGGACGTTTGTCGAGACGCAGTGGGGCGTCGACCCTGGCACCATCCGTTCCGAGGTGGGCCCGGGCACCATCGGCATGTTCGAGCAGATGGAGCAGGGCGAGATCAAGGCCTGCTGGATCATCTGTACCAATCCCGTTGCCAGCGTGGCCAACCGGAAGACCGTGATCAACGGCTTGGAGGCCGCCGAGCTGGTCGTCGTCCAGGACGCCTACCGGTCCACCGCCACCAATCACTACGCCGACATCCTGCTGCCCGCGGCGTTGTGGGCGGAATCTGAAGGCGTCATGGTCAACTCGGAACGCAACCTCACCCTGCTGTCCCCGTCGGTCGCCCCGCTGGGGCAGGCCCGGCCGGACTGGCAGCTGATCTGCCAGGTGGCTGCGCACCTTGGCTTCGCCGAACACTTCGATTACCAGTCGGCCGAAGAGATCTTCGCCGAGATCCGCGGGTTCGCGAACCCAAAGACCGGATACGACCTGCGTGGCGCGGGCTACGAGAGGTTGCGCGAGACCCCGCTGCAGTGGCCGGTTCCTCCGGTCGACGGGCCCGGCGGTGCGGAGGACCGGCACCCGATCCGCTACCTCAACGACGGCGTGAGCCAGGACCTGTTCGTCGACGCCGACGGTCACCGCCCTCGGCTGGCCTTCGCGACGCCGTCGCGGCGGGCCGTCTTTCACCCCCGTCCGCACATGGATGCCGCGGAACTACCCGATGACGACTATCCGATGGTGCTCAACACCGGCCGGCTGCAACACCAATGGCACACCATGACCAAGACCGGCAAGGTGGACAAGCTCAACAAGCTCAATCCCGCGCCGTTCGTCGAAATCCACCCGCTGGACGCCTTGGAACTCGACATCGTGGAGGGGCAGCCGGTCGAATTGACGTCCCGGCGTGGCCGCGCGGTGCTCCCCGCAGTGCTGTCGGACCGGGTGCGGCCGGGCAACTGCTTCGCACCGTTTCACTGGAACGACGAACACGGCGAGTACCTGACGGTGAACGCCGTGACCAACGACGCCGTCGACCCGGACTCGCTGCAGCCGGAGTTCAAGGTGTGCGCGGTCAGCCTGCGTCCGGTCCGGTCGGTCGACGGCACCCCGGCGGTGCATCCGCTCGCCGCGGAGATGGGTCTGGGTGCGGTGCACAAGCCGGCCTTGAGCCAGGATGAAAAGATCTACCTGGCAGGGTTTTTCACCGGGCTGCCGGACGCTCCCATGGGCGTTCCGGTGCTTCCGGCGGCGGCGCCGCTGAGCGCCAGGGTGCGGCTGTGGGTGGACGGAGTGCTGGCCGGTCGCTACTCACGGGCCGGAGACGGTGTGCCGAGCGACCGGCCGGCACCCGGTGGGCCGCTGGTGTTGTGGGCCTCGCAGACGGGCACCGCCGAGGAATTCGCAGCCGGGTTGGCGGGCCGCATCGACGGGGCGTCGTTGGTCAACATGGACGACCTCGCACTGGCCGACCTGGCCGCCGCTCGCGACATCCTGGTGGTCACCAGTACGTTCGGTGACGGTGGCCCACCGGACAACGGTGCCGACTTCTGGAGCCGGCTACAGGCCCCGGATGCGCCTCAGTTGCACGGGGTTCGCTATGCGGTGCTCGGCCTCGGCGACAAGGCGTACGACAACTTCTGCGGACACGCCAAATCGCTCGACCGGCGGCTCGCCGATCTGGGTGCCACCAAGCTGCTCGAGCGCGCCGACTGCGAGTCCTACGATGACGAGCCGATGCGGCGCTGGGCCGATTCGGTCACGACAGCGCTCACCGGCGCGACGCCCGCCCCGGCGGTCGTCGGCGGCGGTATCCGAACTGTCATCCCCACCGAGCCCGACGAATTCACCAGGGCCAAACCGATTCTGGCTGCCCTGGCGCGCAACCAGCTGCTGACGACGCCGAGCGCGGCGAAAGAGGTGCGCCAGTTCGGCTTCGACATCTCCGAGTACGACGTGAGCTATTCAGTCGGTGACTCCCTGGGCGTCTACGCCAGTAACGATCCGGCCGTGGTCGACTCCTGGCTGGCGGCCACCGCGCTGAATCCGCACTCGGAGATCGAGGTCGACGGTGTCGAGCAGTCACTGCGGGATGCCCTCATCTCGTCGTATGACATCTGCCGCGTGACCCCGGACTTGTTGCGGTTCGTCGCCGATTCCAGCCCGGACCGCTCCGCGGCCAAGATTCTGCGCAATTCCGGTGAGCGGCGCAGTAACTGGTTGCGTAACCGCAACGGTCTCGACCTCGTGACCGAGTTCGCGGTGCAC
The DNA here is from genome assembly GCF_058270075.1 of Mycobacterium shunyiense. NCBI lineage: Bacteria > Bacillati > Actinomycetota > Actinomycetes > Mycobacteriales > Mycobacteriaceae > Mycobacterium > Mycobacterium shunyiense. Next base: position 207,563 of record NZ_JBZDPU010000016.1, read on the forward strand.
GCCGAACCCGAGCAGTGGCAGGAGGTTCTGGTCCGGCTGACCCCACGCAGCTACTCGATCTCGTCGAGTCCGCTGGTGAGCCCGCACGAGGTGCAATTGACCGTGTCGATGGTGCGCTACCGCGGGCCGGGCGGCGCTGCTCGGGGCGGGGTGTGTTCCACTTTTCTCGCCGACCGGGCAGCCGCGGCGCCGGTGTTCCTCCAGCGCTCGCCGCATTTCCGTCCGCCCGAGGACGCGGACACGCCCATGATCATGGTCGGCCCGGGTACCGGTGTGGCGCCGTTCCGGGGCTTCTTGCAGGAGCGCCGGGCGCTGGGTCACGGTGGTCGCAACTGGTTGTTCTTCGGCGATCAGCACCGCCGGGAGAACTTCTACTATCGGGATGACCTGGAGGACATGGTCGATGACGGCTTCTTGAGCCGGCTGGACCTGGCGTTCTCCCGCGATCAGGCCGACCGGGTGTATGTGCAGCACAAGATGCTGGACCGCGGGGCCGAGGTGTGGCGGTGGCTGGACGACGGCGCCCACTTCTACGTCTGCGGTGACGCCGCCCGGATGGCCAAGGATGTCGACGCCACGCTGACGACGATCCTGCGCACTCACGGCGGGATGACCGAAGATGCCGCGCGCGACTACAAGCGGGAACTGGTTGCCCAGAAGCGGTATGTCCGCGACGTCTATTGAGGCGGGCTATCGGGCTCGCTTCATTGAGCCAGGTCGTTCCACACGATCTTGGCGAGTTCGTCGCGGTCGGCAACCCCGAGCTTGATGCAGGCGCGGTAGATATGGCCCTCCACGGTGCGGACCGAGACGGTCAGTCGTTCGGCGATGTCGCGATTCGACATTCCCTGGGCGACCAGACCGGCCACCTCGCGTTCGCGTCCGGTCACCGGTAGGGGCCGGGCGGCCGATCGAATCGCCGGGGTGGCCGCACCGCCGCACTTGGACGCCAATTGCAGTGCGTGCGCGGCAGATTCGGTGCTGTTTCGGCGGTGACCGGCCTTGTCGTGCAGCGGTACCGCCTGGGCCGCGGCGTCGGCCGCCGACAGCAGCAGGCCGGCCTCCTCGAACGCGGCGGCCACCTTGTCCAGCTCGGCGGCGTCGGCGGCGGCCACCGCGGCGGCATGCCGCGCGTAGAGGGCCGGCAGCGGGCCGTCGACCCGGTCCACCAGGTCCTGCAGGCGACGGGTCACACTGCGGTCACCGAAGCGTGCCGCGCTGTGCAATGCCTCGGCCTCGACCGCGAACTGGCCGGAGGAATGCGCCGCATCGGCGGCTGTCCGCGCGAGGTCGATCGCCGAGCGGTGCCCGCCCTTGGCGGCGGCCAGCCAGGCCTTGGCGACCATCCGGAGCGGCTCGTGCAGCGCCATGAACTCGCCCGAGTGTTCCTCGGCGTCCTCGAGTACCCGTTCCGCGTCGGCGGGGTTGCCCACCCCGGCGTAGGCGCGGGCCAGCAGTAGCCGGCCGGGCAGTTGCCAGGGCAGGGAGCTCTCGGCGTTGAGCGCGGCCAGGGCCTGCTCGATGGCCCGGATCGCATCGCGGAATCGGCCGCTGTGGGTCGCGGCCACGCCGTCCATGATCTTGGCGATCGCCCAGCCGGCGAACTGGCCGGCCGAGGAGAACTCGGTGTATTCCGTGGCGCGTTGCTGGGCCAGTTCGAGCTGACCGGTGTAGGCCAGGGCCAGCACCTCGCCGTAGAACACCATGATCCGGACCATGCCATCGGTGGTCTTGCGCTGAGCGCGGCACCGCGACGCGATGGGCAGGAAATCGTTGCCCCGGCCCACCAGCGGCATCGACAGGCCTGCGGCGAACGCCGCGAAATCCACGGCCTGCCGGGGTGCCTCGGGGTTCGCCAGGACCCGTTCGGCGATCTCGAGGCCTTCGGGAATCTTGTTCTGGTGTACGGCCATACCGGCGCCGGTGGCGTCGACGATCAGTCGCAGGGTCGGATGGGTGACCCGGTCCTGCAGGAGGGCCTGCACCTGAGCGGCCCGCGTCACGTCGCCCTGGGACCAGAACAGGTTGGACACCCGTGGAATGCCCCACTGCACAAGTTCCATCTCGTTGAGGTCTGCGGGCGAGAACTGCTCGAGGATGCTGTCGGCCTGTGCCGGCTGACCCTGCCACAACAACGCGCGGGACAGCAGTGCGGCCGCGCCGAGTCCGCCGCCGTGGTCGAAGGCGGCTCGGGCCAGTTTCTCCCCGAGCGGGAGGTTGGACAGGAAGACCGCGTCCTTGGCGGCGGTGATGAGCAGTTCGATGTCGGTGCCCTGGTCGCTCTCGATGGCCAACTCTGCCAACTTGATTCGGCTCGCAGGGGAGTCGAGGTTGCGTTCGTGCAGGATCTTGGCGATGCGACCCCGCAACTTCCGGGCCGACGCAGTGCCGACCCGGCGGCGCACCGCCTCACCGAACAGCGGGTGGCTGAAGCGAACGTTGATCTGGCCGTCGTCGGCGACGATCCGGATCAGGCCGCGCATCTCGGCCGTGTCCACCGCGTCCTCGCCGGCCAGTTCTGCCAGCGCATCGATATCCAGTGGCTCGCACAGCGACAGCAACTTCAGCGCGTGCAGCACATCCTCGCCGGCGTGCGCCAGGCGTTCGTCGAGCAGTTCGACGAGCCCGGAGGGAATGACGGTGGGGCCGCGGAACTGCCACACCCCGTTGACCTTGGTCAGGGTGCCGGCGTCGACCGCACCCTCGACCATGTTGCGCAGGAACAGTGGGTTGCCACCCGAGGTCTCCCACATCACGTCGGCGCTGAGCCCCTCCAGCGTGCCGCCGAGGACGGTTTCGATGAGGGCGATGCTCTGCTGCTTGGTGAACGGGTTGAGTTCGAAGCGCTGGAGGTAGCCGTCCTTCCACAGTGAGGTGACCGCATCGGGTACCGGCTCACCGCTGCGCACGGTGGCCACGACGTGGCCCGACCGCTCCACGGCGATCTGATGCAACAGTGTCGCCGACAACTGGTCCAGCAGATGCGCGTCGTCGATTCCCACGATGGTGTCGCCGTCGGCCACAAGCGATTCGCGTGCCGACCCGATGAGGGCGATGGGGTCGCGTGACCCCGACGACGACACCCAGTGGGCGAACGCGCCGAGGGGGATGCTGCGCGACGATTCGGTGCACGCGGTCCAGTGCACCTTCCGGCTCAACGATGCGGTGACGGTGCGCGCCAAGGTGGTCTTGCCGACTCCTGCGGCTCCGACAAGCACGACTCCGCAGCTGTCCGTCCCGCTGAGGGCGGCCCGAATGGCCTCGTGCTCGGCGGGCCGGTCCAAAAGCTGCCACTGACCAGGCATGAATCCTGAGTCTAGGGCCACCGGGCCCGGATCGCTGCCGAACAGAGGGTCGACGGGGCTTCGGATGTCGGTCGTAGGGGCGAATGTTCTTCCCATTGCAAGTATTTCCCGTTCGCTGGGGGTCAGTCCGGCAGTTCGGCGATGTCGAAGGGCTCGTGCCGGTCGATGCGATTCATCTTGTGCCGGAAGTCGCTCGATGCCTCATATACCTTGCGCTTCAGCCGATTGATGGATCCCAGTGGGCGATGTGCCTCAAGGCCGCGCCACGAGTTGAACGAGAGCACGTCGTCGCCGTAGGCGCGGCGCAGCGCGCTGTACGGGTTCTGCTGGGGAAACACCACCTTGGCCACCGGAAGATATGGGGATTTCCAGGGTTTCGTGGCGTCCTCGATCGGCATCTGTTTCTCGTCCAGACACAGTTGCACGCTGAACGTGTACTCGGCGGGGTGCTTTTCGAAGAACGCCATGATCAGATCGCGGTGCTCGTCCTGTCCTGGATTGCGCGGAAGGGTCTGGTCGGCAAGCGCTTTCACCTCCGGTGAGGTCGGCTCGTACTTGAAACGTGCCACGTAGTCGCCGTACCGGATCGGGGCGGAGGAGTAGAACGTCTCGCCCAGGATGGGACGGTTCGGGGCGATGAACACCGCCAGATTCGGCGGTATCGGCAGGCCGATCTTCTTGAGCGCGCTGAGCAGTTCGCTGCCTGCCCACAGCGCGCCGTCGGACAACCGGGCGAGCAGGGTCGCGCTCAGCATCCCCAGTTTGCGGTAGGCGTGCGCATCGGCGAACAGGAATTCTTCGTGGGTGACGAGCACGAAGTCCTGCGTGACATTCGATTCGTCCTGCGGGTCTTTCATGGCGCGCTCGCCTTGCACCCCGATGGCCTTGATACCGAGTCCGCGCACCCCGCGGTTGCGGTCGCTGCGCAGCACCCCGGAGGTGGTCGAGATACGGGCGATCACCGGGTAGCTGCGTGCTTCGGCGAACATGCCCTGGGCGAGCATGTCCGGCAGATCCGGGTTGACGATGAGTTCGCCGCGCAGGATGGCGTGGCTCTTGGCATGTGCGTCACGAAGCCCGTGCTTGAACTTCTTGTAGGCCCGCTCGTTGTTCTTGTGCAAAGACCCGATGATCTTCTCGATGTCCTCGGCCTCGTCCGCCCTGGGCTGCTCGAGATTCTCGCGGTAGGGAACCGGGCTCAGGCTTTCGACGATCCGACGTACGTCGGCGGCGGTCATGGCTGGGGTCGTCGATGAGGTCATGCGGACGCCTTTCTGATGGGTGAGACACAGGTCCAGGGAGCGAACGGGTTGGCCACACCGGCCAGGGCGGGGGCAAGTTCGGGAAAGTGGCGCAACAACACCGAGCGCATGTTGTTGTCCCGCACCCACTTCATGCCGGCGACGGTGTAGGTCTCGTCACGGAAGTCGGTGGTGAAGAAGCGGTCGCTTTCCAGCCGGCGGGTGGCCATCAGGATGAAGACCCGAAATGCGGTGTCGCTGAAGCCGAATCCGGGTGGCTTGGGCTCGGCGTACAGGCCGATCACCAGGTCCACGAGGTCCACGTCGTCGTCGTAGATCTCGCGTAGTTCGGCCGCCAGCGCGGTGTCACCGGTCAGCTCCTCGAACGTGGTCACCGGCTTGAGTCGGAACAGCTTCCGGAACTCGTTGTACCGCGGCACGCCTCGTTCCCGGCAGCGGATCAGATCGATCGTGGCAAGGTCGATCAGGGTGCCGTCCACCCGGTGCATGTGCTGCAGATGCCTGGGGAAGTTGTGCAGCGACAGTGCGCCCGGATGTGCTCGGCCGAAGGAATAGAAGAGGTCGGACATCGGGGTTTCGGTCAGTCGGGCACGCACATTGAGCACCGACAGCTCGGGTAGCTCGTGCCGGCCGGTGACATGGTCGTCGGCCAGCGCGCGGAACGTGAACTCGTCGGGGATCAACGGGTGCATCCGATACACCGCCACGAATTCCTCGGTCAACGAGTACGGCACCCCGTGATGGGTGGTGGGCGAGCCGGGGATGCCGTGCAGCAGGGGACTGCTGCTGACGCGCCCGAAGCTTCGCCTGAACCGGGGGCCCAGCTTCTCGCCCAGCAGTCCGAACCAGTTGACCCGCATGGCCGTCACCGTTGTCGGGTGCGCGATGATGGCAGGCGTCCAGTCCACGGTGTGGATCTTCGCCATCAATGCGGAATTGACGAGCCGCGCCTTGTCGTAGAGCTGTTGGCCGGTGAGGTACGGGTACTTCTGCGCCAGGTGGTCGCAGATGGCGTTGTGCTCACGCATGAACAGCGAGTGGAGCAGGGCCAGGCCCACCCAGAAGTTCCCCGCGGTGCCGGTGAGATCGGCGGTGGCCTCGACCTCGACGGGCGGCAGGCCGGACTCGTCGATGCGAAGTTTGCCGCCGTCGGGTGCACGCAGGGCGCCGGCGAATGCCGGTGTGGTCCCGTAGATCTGGGAGGCGTCCCACCAGTGCGACTCCTGGGTGACGAAGGCGGGCGGGCCGGCCGGACCGGGATGAGGGTCCGGCGGTGTGCGTTCGACGCGCATCGGCCGCTGTGGCCATGGGTCGTCGTCGCGTAGCGGCACCACCCAGGGTCGAGTGGCGACCGAGCCGTGGGCGAACCAGTCGTGCACCTCGAACTGAATCCACGCGGCGGCCAGCAGGTTCAGCGTGGTCGCGGGCTGAAAACTGTCGCGGGTCAGCAGGGTGCGGCTGATCAGCCGGGGATTGGGGTCGAGCAGCCGCTGGTCGGATTCCGGATAGGAGTGTTCGGGCGGGACGTTGCGGCCGAACCGGCAACCTACGGAGCCCATGCCCGGGTCTTTGAGGTCGTTGTAGGACCCGTCGCGAGTGCGGGCGCCCAGATAGTTGCCGGCCTCGGCGGGACTGCCCGGCGGGATCGGGCCCGGTTCGGCGGCATACAGATTCGACGTTCGCAGCTGATGGCGCAGTCCGATCAGGACGGCCAGCCCGATCGCCTTGGGTAGGCGGGGCCAGCCCACCGTCTGATCGATGTACTGGGCGACCCGGGCCGCGAGGGTGGCCGTCAGCGATCGCGACCGGGACCAGACAGCGGCGACGAACGCTGATGTCTGTCTCGCCGTGGTCACCATCCGTCGTTTCCCTCCGGCTGAAATATCGAGCCTGTCGGCCTCGATTGTTGTTCACGGAAGCAGAAATGACATGAGTAGTCGGCTACTCGAACCCGTGCGGCGCACGAGGCGGCCCGCGCGCAGTCACCGGCAGGTCACGGGGTGCGTCCCGGTTCGAGAGGCCCCGAACACAGGTAGCGCTCCACTCGTGTGGTCGCGCGCTGGTCCGTCCTAGGTTCGGCGTTGGCACACCGATCACGTCCGGAACCGAAGGAGGGACGACGATGACATTCATACCGTGCACGATCAAGGGGTTGCCGGCCGAGAAAGTGGTCGCCTCCGCGGAGGCGGCCGTCGAGGTCAATCCGGCGAACGCGCCCAACATCACCGGGCTGTCCGCGGACGACCTACCGTCGCGGGAGCATCTGGCGGTCATGACCAACAAGCGCTGGAGCGCCGGTGGTGTCCGCCTCACGGTCGGTTTTCTCGACTCCCCGCCGGCCGACTTGCAGCGCCGAATTCTGGCCCATATGAATGCGTGGGGAGCCTGGGCCAACGTCAGGTTCGTGGCGTCCGCCGTGGACCCTCAGGTGCGGATCGCGCGCGTTGCCGACGACGGCTACTGGTCGTACCTCGGTACCGACATCCTGCTTGCCGCGGCGAACGAGCAGACCATGAACCTCGAGGGCTTCACGATGAACACGCCCGAGTCGGAGTTCCACCGGGTGGTGCGGCACGAGACGGGCCACACCCTCGGCTTCCCACATGAGCACCGGCGCAAGGCGATCGTCGACCGCATCGACCGCGAGAAGGCCATCACCCTGTTCATGGCGACCCAGGGGTGGTCGCGTGAGGAGGTGATCGAGCAGGTACTGACTCCGTTCGACGTCTCGGCGTTGACCGCGACCAACGAGACCGACGAGAACTCGATCATGTGCTACGACCTGCCCCGGTCGATCATGACCGATGGGATCGCCGTGCCGGGCGGAACCGACATCGACAACCTGGACGCCCAGTTCGCGGCCAGCCTGTACCCGGGCCCGGTTTCCCCGAGCTCGGTGTGGCCCAACGGCAAGTTGTACTTCTTCAACGGGTCGCAGTACGCGCGGTTCGACGACGCGAAAGGCAAGACCGACCCCGGCTATCCGCTGCCGATCGCCGGATTCTGGACCGGGTTCCCGGCCGACTTCGCCGATGGCATCGACGCGGACGTCCTGTGGACGAACGGCAAGACCTATTTCTTCAAGGGCAGTCGATACATCCGCTTCGATCTGCCGACCGACAAGGTGGATCCCGGCTATCCGATGGACATCTCGGCGAGTTGGCCGGGGGTGTGGCCGGATGGCTTCGACGCGGTAGTGGTGTGGCCCAACAGCAAGGCCTATTTCTTCAAGGGATCGCAGTACATCCGCTACGACATCGCAACCTCGCGGGTGGACAACGGCTATCCGAAGCAAGTGGCCGGCAACTGGCCGGGGTTGTGGGCCGACGGGGTCGGCCGACCGGACTAGCGGTGCCGGATGAACCCGACGACGGGCACCGTGAACCCGCAGGTGCCCTTCACCACCCGGACGCTCATGCTCGATCCGGCCGGGCTGAACCGGCGATTGAGCGAACTCGAATGTATCGGCGAACTCACCCGTCGGCAACCGAAAACCATTGGTGCCGTGGCCCGCCGCGCGCGCACCGGTGTTCACAACCACTACGTCGACGGTATCCCCCGGGTCCTGCCGATGATCGTGGCATGGGCGCGCGGCGCGCACGTGGCCGACCTCGACGGCAACGAGTTCATCGACCTCGACAACGGGCGTGGGGCCAACATCCTCGGCCATGCGGCCCCGGTCGTGACCGACGCGCTGCGGTGCGCCCTCGGCGACGGCCTGTCGTTTGCGGCGGGACACGAGACGGAGACCGCCCTGATGAGTCTGCTGCTGGCCGCCGTCGGATGGGCCGACGGCGGATTCTTCAGCAGTTCCGGCACCGAAGCGACGATGCACGCGCTCAGGCTGGCCCGTGCCTACACCCGGCGCCCGCTGATCGCGATGTTCGACCAGTGCTATCACGGCCACCACACCGACGTTCTGGCCGCACGGTTGCCCGACGGGACGGTGACGCCGTCGATGCCCGGCGTCCCACCGTCGGTGGCATCGTCGACGATCGTGCTGCCCTATGACCGCAGTGCATTCGCGGTGATCGAGGCGCGCGCCGCCGAACTCGCCTGTGTGATCGTCGAGCCGATCCGCTCCGGCTGGCCGCAGTTGGACCGCGAATTCCTGTCCGGGTTGCGTGAGGTGACATCACGAAACGGTGTCCTGCTCGTGTTCGATGAGGTGCTGAGCGGCTTCCGGTTCCGGTTCGGAAGCGCGCTCGACGTCGGCCCCACACCCGACCTGGCGAGTTTTGGCAAGATCATCGGCGGCGGCCTGCCCATCGGAGCCACCGTGGGGCGCGCCGACATCATCGAGATGGGTGTCACCACAGGGGAACACCTTCGCGACATGCAGACCCGGACCCGGGTTCTCGGAACCTTCTGCGGCAACGTCCTGTCCTGCACGGCAGGCCTGGCCCAGCTCGCCTATCTGCGAGACCACGGCGATGCCGTGTACGCGACCACCCGGGCAGCGGCCGATCGATTCGCCGGGCACCTGCAGCGCCTCCGCGATGAAACAGGCCTTCCGATTGTGATCCGGCGTTACGAGACGCTCGTCCGTCCACTGTTCGGCACCATGGGGACCGAGGAGTTCGTCGACCTGGTGCACCCACAGCGCCATGCGGTCGCCGAATACATGTGGACGTACTATCTGCGCGCGGCCGGGGTGCACCTTCCCGAGTTCCTGTACCCGCTGTTCACCGCCGCGCACGACACCGAGGTGATGGATGCGGTTTGCGGGGCGATCACGCAATCCGTCGAGGGTCTACGGCGCGACGGGCTGTTTTGAACCGGCGAGCCCCCTGTTGCTCACAGCAGGCCGCGGTGACGCAGTGCGGTGAGATAGCCGTGGATGAGATCCGGTGTCAGATGGGGGACCGGGCGCGGCGCGCCACTCGACCGGAGGCTCTCGCGGAATCGCTGTGTGGGAAAGGCCGATCCCGCAACGGCTTCGGCGGGCTCGGCGAACGCAGCCATGAGCGGGAGCAGGCAGTGCCGACGTTGCCGCACCGGTAGCGCGCGCATGGCCGTCTCGAACCGGGCTGCCCACTCCCGGTGGGATTGGAGCCGAGTGATCGGATGCCCGGCCTCGACCAGCCAGTCCACGATCTCGTCGAGCGAGATGGCATCGTCGTGGTCGTTGACCACGTTGTAGGTCGCGAATCCGCCGAAGGGTCCTGGCCCGGCTGCCATTTCCACGATGGCTGCGGCGACGAAGTCGACCGGCAGGCCGTCGTAATGCGGGCGGTTGGCCGGCTGCCGGTAGAACGAGGGCGGCGCGATCCCGGTCGCGGCAAGGCTCAACACCAGCCGGGTGAACACGTCGCCCACATTGAGGTGATCAGTGAATCGGCTGTGCGCCAGGATCATTCCCGGGCGAAACACCGTCACAGACAGCCCGTGGGCGTCGTGGGCCCGGCGCAGCAGTACCTCTGCGGCCCACTTGCTGATCACATAACCGTTCGCGGGTGCTGTGTTGCGGGTGCGGGCCGGGCAACCGACCCGGACATCGGCGTCCTCGGGAAGCGGCCGGCCGTCATCGGTGGTGCCTGCCGCCGCGGTGGACACGAAGGCGAATCGCTTCGATTTGCCGGTGATCGCCAGGCGGATCAGGCCCGCGGTACCAACGACGTTGGGACCGAACAGTTCCGGGTAGGGCAACAGGTGATTGACCAGGGCGCCCGAATGCCCGATCAGGTCGACCGTGGCTGCCAGCCGCGACCACGTGGCACCATCCAGTCCGAGGTGCTCGTCGGTGAGATCGCCCGCGAGGACCTCCAGCCGGGATTCCGCGGGCGGGCCGAACGCGGCTTTCAACCGGCGGTGGGCATCGGCGTTGTCGGCGCCCCGGACCAGGCAGATCACCGTGCCACAGATGGGTGCCAGCCGGCGTAGCCACTCTGCGCAGAGTAGTTGTCCGAGAAAGCCGTTGGCGCCCGTCAGCAGGACCGTCCGGGGCGGGCCGGGGTTCGGGGCCACGGGCCGGTCCCGGTCGATCGTGCGCGCCTCGATGAACCGGTCCAGGGTCAGATCGCGGGCGTACACGCGGTCGGTGCACTGGCCGTGAACACCCGAGCAGGCCCGGCGGGGGATGGCGCGACGCTGTGCTTCGATCAGCGAGGCGATCCCGCTCAGGTTGCGGGTGGGATCGATGACGGCGGTGGCAGGCACCCGGGCACCGAAGATCTCGGTCAGCAGCGTTGCCAATGTCAGTGCGGTCAGGGAATCGATGCCGATGTCACTCAGGACCGTGTCGGCACCGATGGTGGTGATCCCCAGGGTGGCAGCGGCGGCCAGGCGCACGGTCTCCAGCACCGGCCTGTCGGCGGCGCCCTGCCGAAGTGTGGCGAGTTCGACCGCCTGGCGATCGGCGATGTCGGCGTAGGTCTGTTCGAGCTGCTCACGGTAGTGAATGTTCAGCGCCGGTCGGGCCGGCTTGGCGGTGGCGGTGAGCAGTCCGTTGTCGACGCTGAACGGCCGGGGATCGATCAGGATGTCGCGGGGCACCTCATAGGGGCGCAGAGCGTTGTCGCGGGCAATCGTCCGCAGCGATTCGAGGATGGTCGCCCTGGTGGCGGCGGGGAGACCCGGTGGCGTCTCAGGCACGACCACTGCCAGGACGAACGCGCGACGACTGCTGCCGTACACGAAGATCTGCCGGATGTACGGACTGGTGACGAACACCGACTCCAGGTGGGAGAGCGCGACGAACTCGCCTTGGGACAGCTTGACCACGTTGCTGCGGCGATCCACGAATGCCAGGTGATCTGGCCCGATCTCGGCCATGACGTCACCCGTACGGTAGTAGCCCTCGTCGTCGAAGGCCGTGTCCGTGGCGTCCGGACGGTGGTAGTACCCGGGGGTGAGGACCTCGGATTTCACGAGTAGTTCGCCGCGGGGATACGGCCGGTCGGTGCCGAAGTACCCCAGCTCGGGAATGTCGACCAGCTTGTAGTCGATCACCGGGGGACGAACCACCCGGCCGTCGTTGAGCACATTGCCGGTTTCGGTAGTGCCGTAACCGATTGCGAGGTGGATACCCAGGCACGTTTCGATGAACGTGGTGAGCTCCGCCGACAGCGGTGCGCTTCCGGACGCCGCCAGGAGTATGCGCCCGCCGAGCACGTTCTCGCGCAGGTGGGTCATCACCTGCGCGCGTACGGTTGCAGGGTCCGAAGTCGGCGCCGAACGCTGGCTGCATTCGCTCTGGTACCTGCTGTAGATCATCTCGCACACCCGGGGGATCAGTGGAAGCACCGTGGGACGCACCGCGGCGATGTCGTCGAACAAACTCGACATGTCCGGTGCGGCAGCGAAATAGGCCGTGCCGCCACTAACCAGCGTGGTGAGCACCAGCGCCTTCCCGCCGTAGTGACTCATCGGCATGTAGTTGTAGGAAATCACCGGTATGGCAACGGAATTGCGCCAGGTTCCGGCGACCATGCGTTCGGTGTACATCGCGGCCTTGGGGGTCCCGGTGCTGCCCGACGTGTAGGACAGGCCGACGAGCCGGTCCGGGTCGGCAGGCGGTAGTGGTGGGCGTGGCGATGCTGCGGGTGGCCGTCGGAGGCCGCGCCGGATGACCTCGTCGAGTGTTTCGAACAGAATCGGGTGCCGGGACTTCGTCAACCGCAGTTGGGCCTGCTCGAAAGTGTCACCAAAATCGTCGATGTCGGCTCGATGGTCGAAGACGATGAGGCGGCGCAGTCCCGGAGCGCTGAGTGCGGCTTCGACCGCAGTAGGCAGTTGATCCGAGCTGACGGCGAGGGCCGACGCCCGGGTTTCCGCCAGCACTCTGGTCAGCTGCCCGGTTTGCGCACCGTACTGGACCGGGACCGTCACGGCACCGGTCAGGGCGCAGGCCAGGTCCACGGTGATGTAGTCGGCGCTCGCGAACCCCAATGTGCAGACGAACTCGCCTGATGAGATCGGGAATGTTTGGTGGGCAAGCCAATCCGTGGCGATCGCGTTGATCCGCTGCCAGAGCTCCCGGTAGCTGATCGTGTGCGGCGCGGACCCCGCGCACCGGCCGAGTGCCGGCCGGTCTGCATAGCCGGTCATGACCGCCGCGATGATGCCGGCCAGTCCGAGACCGTCCTCACGGACTGCGGCGGACACCTCGGGAAGCGGAACGCAACTGCGGAACTGCCGGTCGGCGGCGTACAGTTCCGCAGCGCGCCCGGCCAATTCCGCCGTCAGGCCCGTGCGCAGCGCGCGGCCGCGTACGGTGCGAGGGTCGGGCATATCGCAACGCCGAACGGCGCCGACAGGACGAAAGGCGCAGGGTCGGCCGGATCGGGGCCGAACAACCCGAACCGTGAGAACCGGGCGATCTTCGTGACACCGTCATCGTCGAATTTCTGGTCCGGGCCCGGTGTCATCCGCAACTCGTGCAGGTTTCGCCGGTCCACCGCTCCCTGCACCGGGAGGAAGGGCCGCCCCGGCGGTCGCTGAACGTACCGGATCACCCGGGGCGGCAGCTGCTCGGTGGTCGGTGTGATCAACGCGGTGGGTCTGTCCCGGACGATCGGTGCCTGCTGCATGCGAAGCGAGAACGCTCGGATGCTGGGGGATTCGGACATGGGTGACTCCGTCTGTCAGAGGTGGTAAACGGGAGTGCGGCGCATCGGTGACATCGCGTCAGCCGATGCGCCGCAACAGGTTCAGAGCAGGCCGCCCAGGATTCCGATTCCGGTGGTGGCGACTTGCTCCCACGGGAAGTCGAATGAGGCTCCGACGCCCGCCTGGTTGGTGAACGCTGCGGCCCCTGCCGGCGTGCGATCGATCGGCGAAGCCTGGGGCGGCAGCATTTCATTTGATGTACTCATGGATTTCTCCTTGTTTGTTGTGTGTTGATCTGACTGAAAACCTGATCTGCTGATTGATTCTCGATTCGCTCCTTTCGGGGGTGAACGCGTTCAGTACTTGATCCCTTTCGATGCGTAGCACATCGAACGAGCCAGTCCAGGAAGGTCTCCGCAGCTGACCGAGGCCCCTACGGAGCCTGTTCCGATGCCGCCGCGGGCATCGTCGTCCAGACGCGCGATGCCGGGCCTCTGCGGGGGCAATGCGGCCGAAGCGGTACGACGAGTAGTGTTGTTCATGTTTGCTAACCTCCTGATATCAGGTACTGATGGATGGGAGCCAGCTGCACCGGCCACGGGTCGCTGACGTCGACGGTGGCCTGATAGACCACCCGGGCCCGTCGTTCGTTCTCCGGCGAGAAGAACGTGATCTTGACGTCCCAGCAATCGCAGTCGAGCCGACCGAACGGACTCTTGACCGCACTGATGCTCTCTAGGGAGTACAGGCTGGTGACATCGCCGTCGACCAACTCGCCGGCCAACAGTCCCTTGGCCATCACGTCCGAGAAGATGAAGGCGTTGGTGGCGGTGTAATTGATCGCGCGATCCGCCGACGACGAGCCGAGATTGCGAAGCTCGTAGTACACCTTGTCGAGCATCTGCCGCAGTTTGAGTTCGGTGCGGGACTCGGCCTTGGACCGGTCGATGCCGAGCTGGTTGGTCAGCTTGTCGAAGTCGATCGCACCCAGCACCGCCTTGACGAGGTTGTTCTCGTTCCAGGTGTACAGCCCTCGGCGCTGCACGACGATCACCGGAAGGCGTTGCCCGGCGAACGTTGTCACCGTGCGGTTGGTGAGGACACCGGGAAGCGATACCCGAGAGACGAAGTCGTCGTCCTCGGCCGGGAGCACCTGACAACGCAACGCATAGCGCAGCATCTCGTAGACGGCTTCGTGGTAGGTGACCTCGGCCTCGATCGCATAGATCGGGGTGAGGTTCAGGTTCATCGTCCAGATGAGCTTGGTCGATTCCCACGGGTGCTTGTCGAGGTAGTTGGCGAGCTGGACCGCGTCGTACGGGTTTGGTTCGGTCACGATCGGTGTCTCGTCGGAGCTCTCTGCCATCGGCATGAGTTGGCGGAAACCGTCGCGACGGGCTTCGGTACCGAAGTCGAACCCGATATTGCCCAGTGCGAACACGTTTGACACCGGTATCGGGTGGGCTGACTGCGGCGGGGTGGGCGCCTCGTGCGCGGCCGATGCGGTCGTGGCCTCCTGGGATGCCGTGGATCCGCATGAGCAAGGGGCTCCACCGCACGACGGCGCGACTCCGGTCGGGACCGGAACGGCATCGGGTGGTATCGGCGGCGGCCCGGGATTCATCAGCCCGGAATCGGTTGGTGTCGCGTCGATTCCTGAACTCGCGACGTGGGGGATCGGTGTGGTTGCCATGTCGGTCACTTTGTCTCCTTGTGTGATCAGCGCGTGTGCGCCGTGAACGTTGAGAATTCCCGCCAGGCAGCGGGGGTCTGAATCTCGGGCACAGGCCAGCGCGCTGGCGATCACTGCCCGTCGCACCTCGGCAACGTCGGTGCTGCCGTCTCGCCGCCGCTGAGCGGAGAGGAGCAGCGCGGCCAGGGCGCTCACGATCGGGGTGGCGAAACTTGAACCGGTGAGTTCGGCGATCGTGCCGCCCGGTATGGCGCCGGGAATCGCCTCGCCCGGCGCCAGCACGCCGCCCCGTGCATACCGGTCACCAAAGTTGCTCGACGGCAACGCAACTCCGTTTCGTCCCAGTGCGCCGACGGCCAGCACGTTGGGCAGAGCGGCAGGAACGTGCAGGCAATCACACCCGTCATTGCCGGCTGCGGCAACGATGAGCACGCCGTTGCGCTCGCACGCCTCGACGGTGCGGGCGAGCAGGGGATCCGCTTCTCCGAGCTCGACGAGTTCGCCACCGCTGATATTGATCACATCTGCCCCGCTCATCATGGCGCGTTCGATGGCCCGGGCGAGGTCGAGTTGTGAGAGGTGTCCACTGGTGTCGGTGAAGATCGGGACCACCACGCCGCGACATCCGGCGGCCAGGCCCAGTGCTCCGGTGGCCGGTTGCCCGAAAATGATGCTGGCCACGTGGGTGCCGTGGCCCGACATCGCGCCGGGGCCGGCCTCGTCGAGGACGAGCGAATCCGTACGGGTGATCCGGGCGTCGGCAAAGCACGGGTGGGCAAGATCGACCGGCCCGTCCAGAATCGCGATGCACACCTCGGGGTCGGGAATTATGCTGTCCCGCAGTGACTTCAGCTCACCGAGGATGTAGTCGGTGTCGGCCGCCCGCACGGTCTGCGGTGGCTCGGTAGCCTGCACCTGGTTCATAGCGCAATCGTGCGCGGCAGCAGGGCGTCCCACAATTGGCCTTCGGATGGATCTTGCCCGTGCCCCCTGTGGGGGTGGCGGATGTACCGAGCGGCGAACTCGGCCTATATCTTTCGGTCGATTTCCCATCGTCGGCATTGACATTGCCGACGGCGCGGCAGTAACACGAAAGACATGGCATCAATGAGGGGGACCCGTTTGGTGGTCCAGTCGCTATGCGACTTGGGGTTGGTGGGTCGTGGCCCACTGTAGG
>NZ_JBZDPU010000017.1:0-22248 GCF_058270075.1 Mycobacterium shunyiense
TTCCTGCCCGAGCACTCGGGCAACAGAGTCCCATAACGACTGGACCACTACAACGGGCTCACCTCAATCGGAACCGACTACGACCACACGAGTAGCATTGCCACTTGTCGGGGGCCATTGGCCGGAGGTACCGATCATGTTCAACGCGACCCACTCACTCGTCGTTACTGCTGCAGCAATGCTGACGCTGGGCTTCAGCACAGCCGTCGCCTATGCCGACCCACCAGCGCCCGGCTCCGCCTGCGGCCCCGACAAGGTGATCACGTCCGTCAACACCTGCGAGCCGCTCAACTCACCGTGCACGGGATATGACGGCATGGTGATTGGGCGGGTGGCCGCTGACGGCCGGTGCGTGATTCCCGGGCTCGACGGCACTCGCTGGTAAGCCGGACCGGTAGCGGGCGAGCGGTCACCGCCCGTCGGTGATTGCTGCCGCTGCAGCACCAGAAGACCACGAGAGTGGTTGCAGCACAATACGTCAACCGACTGCGGAGGACGGCATTCTTCACCGTCGTGCGCGCGGTTGATCTTGCCTGCGCCCGACGAACGCCGCCACCCTCCCATTCATTGAGAACCCTCATTGACAATTGCCCTCGCCGGGCTGACAGTGCTAGACGTCCGCGGAACGAAAGGCATGTCATTGAGCGCGAACCAGCCCGAAGACCAGCTCAACGAGCTCGGCTACTACGCCGTGACCCGGCACCCCGCGGACGTCCGGGTGGTCCTGCCCGAAGCCCGTACCGCGGATGCACTCGGCTTGGGCTCCTGCCACATCGGTGAACGCTTCACGGTGAAGGACCCGGCGGTCCTCTCGGGAGCGGTCGCGGGCGCCAGCACCACGCTGGGCATCGCGCCGTCGACGAATTACCACACGCGCCATCCCACGGTCACCGCGACGATCGGCTCGACCATGCACGCACTCACCGAAGGCCGCTTCGCCATGGCGTTCGGCCGCGGGATGGCGGCGTACTGGCAGGCGATCGGTCTGCCGGTGGTGACCGAGGCACGACTCCGCGACTTCTTCGGCATCCTGCGCCGACTCTGGGCCGGCGAGATGATCCTGGACCACGACGGCCCGGCCGGGAAGTGGCCGTTCCTGCGCCATGCCAGCGGCCTGCCCGACGGACCGCCGATCGGACTGGTGGCGGTCGGCCCCAAGACGATGGAGCTCGCCGGCGAGATTGCCGATTTCGTTGTGCTCCATACCTTTTTCTCCGACGAGGCGACGACTTCGTCGGTCGAGGCAGTGCGCCGGGGCGCGGAACGCGCCGGCCGGGATCCCGACAGTATCCGCATCTGGGCGTGCCTGGCCACGGTCCCCGACGCATTGTCGCCGGAGGATCAGATGCGTCGCGGGGTCGGGCGGCTCGCCACGTACCTGCAGGCGTACGCGGACGTGTTGGTGTCGGCCAACGGCTGGGACCCCGCGGCGTGGGAGCGGATCAAGCAGACCGATCTGTTCGCCGACGCAGCCGCCGCGGGGCCGATCGACGCCAGTGCCTCGTTCGAGACGCTGCAGCGCATCGCCGACCTGATTCCCGCCGAATGGCTGGACTCGGTAGCAAAGGGATCGCCGCAGGACTGCGCGAAAACCATTGCCCGGCAGTATGACCTGGGCACTCACTCGGTCATCATGCATGGTGCGAGTCCACATGAACTCGCGCCCGTCGTGCAGGCATACCGGGCCAACCGGCCGACGCTACGACGTCCGGTCGCGGCGAACCCCGGGCGGTTCGCCTGAACTCCCGCGAATCCCCGCAGGCCACCCGCGCTCGAGAACAGTGGGTGGCCGCGGTCCCGTCTGCGGCCATCCAGTCCGCCGCGGGCACGCGGTTGAACAAGCGCGGCCTGGAGACCCGGGCACGCCTACTCGACATCGCCATCCACTGCCTGGCCGACAGCGGCGGCGAGCCGGTGTCGGCGAATCGCATCGCCAAGGATGCAGGCGTCACCTGGGGCACGGTGCAGCATCAGTTCGGCGATCTGGACGGGCTGTGGGTGGCGGTGATCACCGAGATTCACTCCCGCAGTTGGTCGTCCGACACAGACAGACCGGCGCGCACAGGCACATTGCGGGAGCGGGTGATTACAGCCATCGACTCGGTCTGGGCGTACTTGGACACCACCGAAGGTCGGGCATTGACGGCGTTGCGCACCTCGCTTCCTGCCCGCCGTTCCGACATCGCAGCCGAGTATCCATTGACCGCAGCGGCTTTCGCGGCACGCGAACTCGACTGGATTCAGGGGTTCGACTATCTGATGGACGGGCTCGATCTCGACCCGGACCAGCTGTACCGGGTACGGTGCCTGTTGCCCGCCGCGATCCGGGGACTGAGCAACGAGCGCCAGATCGGCTTCACGTCGGACCTGGAGATCGCCCGCGCGACGTTGACTGACGCGGTGGTGGCGTTGCTGACCCAACCGTGGTCTTGACCGCTACGGTTTTCCACACCCGGGCTGTTGACCGGCGGTAGTCACGACCCTGCGGTAGAAACCGGCGCCGCCGGCCGCCGCGCCACCCGCCGACCCCGACCATCCCTCCGCGTGAGCGGATAGCAGCACAGCCCGATCAGCAGCGCCGCCATGTGGCCGATCGCGGTGAAGTTGATATTGCTGACCAGGGCGGCACCGAAGTACACAAACGCCGCGCCGAGATAGACCCAGCGCCACGGTCGCGGCATGCGGTAGGCCAACGCCGCCCCCACCCCGACAAGAAAATAACTGACCCCGACGTCGCGGACATGAACGAGCCGCTCGGGTGCGACGTGATCGTGGATCGCCAGGTACAGCAGGCCTTCGCTGATGTAGGTCGCCAGCACGTGGGCGATCAAACCTACTGCCAACCAACGGATCTGGCCGAGCCAGCGCTCTGCCGGGGCAAGTATCAGGCTGAACAACACCAGGTATGGCGTCCAGTACCGGCCGTCGATCCAGAACAGGCTGGTGACCAACACGTAGAGCGGATCCGTCCCCAGGTGGTGGATGTTGGTGGAGCTCTCGACCAACAGGGCATGCAGCTCGCGCCCATGCATTTGGCGCTGAATGATCGTGGTGACCAGCAGCGCGACCAACCAGGCATAGGTCAGCGGGGCGCTGCGCACATATCTCCACACCGCCGCCGGCCATGACCTCGGGCGCACAATAATCAGTATGGGCGTGATGGCTGGGCGTCGCCGGGATTGCACCGACACGGACGAGGGTCGCCCTGCGTCCACACCTCACCCGGCGCCGGAAAACCAAATGCGGCGACGCTCGTGAGTCGATTCATATTTTCGAATTGTGCTGTTGCACAGCATTTTTGGAAGAGATATGTTGAGCCGGCCCGAATGCATTGAATGTAATAGGCCAAAACATCAGGCCTCCACAGCAGACTCACAACCACCGGGCCCCTTCGCATGGGATACTCCCTGGATGGGCAGCGCGCCGCAGCACGAGATGACTCGAACTCCGGTCGATGAACTATCGGCATTCGAAGTCGCAACCCGAGATCTGGTCGGCGTGGCGCTGCGCAGCGTCGAGCAACTGGAGATCTCACTGCCACAGTGCCGGCTGCTGCTCGTGCTCCAGGCGCGCGGGAAGTCGACATCGACGGAGTGCGCGCAGGCGCTCGGGGTGGTCGGGTCGACGGTGACGCGGTTGGCCGACCGGCTGGACGCCTCCGGCCATCTGACGCGCGGCTCCGACCCGAGCAACCGCAGTGTCGTCACCCTGGCGCTCACCGACCGCGGCCGCAAACTGGTCCGGCAGGTGAACACCCGCCGCAGGCGGGAACTCAGCAAGGTACTCGATCGACTCGATCCGGCCGAGCGGGCGGCGTGCGCGTCGGCATTGCGCAGTTTTCATGAACTACTCGCCGACGATGACGCCGACGATTTGAATCGTCCGATACCGCTGTAGGAATATCACCCATAATGGGTGATGCATTGGCCCACAATGCAAATCAACCGTTAGCAACTTGTGCCGTCGTTTATCCGGACAATCTGTCCAATCGGGCATAGTGTCAGCGGACATGGAATCGAATACCGATGACATGGGCCAATCCGAGGACAACAAGCGCGGCAAATTGTCGAGACGTTCGATGCTGGGGGGCATCGCTGCCACCGGAGTCGGAGTAGCCGCTGCCGGCGCGTTCGTCGCCGGGTGCGAAGACAACTCTGGAAAGCCGGGCGCTATTGGCAAAGCCGGCCCTCCCGACTACGGGACCGGCATCAACGAAGGTTTCGACGGGAAGATCGAACTGGATGTTCGTGACTCGAAGCCGGATTGGAAGCCCTTCGAGCTCAAGCACGCCCCAGAGGGCGCACCCAACGTCCTGGTGGTGCTCTTCGACGACACCGGTATGGCCTCGTGGTCGCCATATGGCGGCCGGATCAACATGCCGACGCTGCAGAAGCTTGCCGACAACGGACTCACCTATTCGCAATGGCACACCACGGCGCTGTGTTCGCCCACCCGGTCCTGCATGTTGACCGGCCGCAATCACCATGTGAACCGGTTCGCGACCATCACCGAAGGTTCCGACGGCTTCCCCGGTGCGGCGGCACGACTGCCCGCACAGTGCGCGACGGTCGGGCAGGTGCTACAGGACAACGGTTACAGCACCTTCTGGGTGGGCAAAGACCACAACGTCCCCGAAGAGGACGTCTCCAGCGGCGGCAGCAAATCGGAATGGCCGCTGCAAAAGGGCTTCGACCGGTTCTACGGCTTCCTCGGCGGCGAAACCAACCAGTGGTATCCCGACCTGTCCGAGGACAACCGGTTCATCGACCAGCCGTACCCCCCAGAACAGGGCTATCACCTGTCGAAAGACCTTGCGGATCAAGCGATCCGGATGCTGCGGGACCAGCGCTCCAGCAACCCGTCCAAGCCCTGGTACATGTGGTTCTGCCCCGGCGCGAACCACGCTCCGCACCACAGCCCGGAGGAGTACTCCGCAAAGTACAAGGGCAAGTTCGACGACGGCTACGAGGCCTACCGGGAGTGGGTACTGGGCCGGATGATCGACAAGGGCATCATGCCCAAGGGCACCGAGCTGACCCCGATCAACCCGTTGCCGGCCGACGTGGCTTCGGAGGCCGACGCGGTGCGGCCGTGGGAGTCGCTGAACCCCGATGAGAAGAAGTTGTTCAACCGGATGGCCGAGGTGTTCGCCGGTTTCTCCGAATACACCGATGCCCAGGTCGGGCGGGTCGTCGACTACCTGGAACAGACCGGGCAGCTGGACAACACCGTCATCTTCTACTGCGCCGACAACGGCGCGTCCGGTGAGGGTTCGCCGAACGGTTCGGTCAACGAGAACAAGTTCTTCAACGGCTACCCCGATGACCTGGCCGAGAACATGAAGATGCTCGACAAGCTCGGCACCCCGGATACCTATAACCACTATCCGACGGGCTGGGCGGTGGCGTTCTCCACGCCGTTCCAGATGTTCAAGCGCTACTCGCAGTTCTCGGGCGGCACCTGCGATCCGATGGTCATCCACTGGCCCAAGGGCATCAAGGCCAGGGGCGAGGTGCGCCATCAGTACCACCACGCGACTGACGTGGTCCCGACGATCCTCGACGTCGCGGGCATCGAGATGCCCGAGGAGTACCGCGGCATCAAGCAGTACCCGGTCAACGGGGTGTCGATGCGGTACAGCTTCGACGGCGCCGATGCCCCCACCACCAAGAAGCGGCAGTACTACGCGATGCTGGGCACCCGCGGCATCTGGCAGGACGGCTGGAAGGCGTCAGCACTGCACGCGCCGATCAGCGGAAAAGGCCATTTCGATCAGGACAAGTGGGAGCTCTTCCACGTCGACGAGGATCGCTCCGAGGCCAAGAACGTGGCCGATCAGAACCCGGACAAGCTCAAGGAGCTGATCGACGCGTGGAACGAGGAGGCCAAGAACAACTACGTTCTGCCCCTCGATGACCGCACCGCCGTCGACCTGATCACTATTCAACGGCCCCAGTTCGAACCGCCCCGCACCCGCTACCTCTACTACCCGGACACCGCGCCGGTGCCCGAGGGTGTGGCGGTCAACATCCGCGGCCGTTCCTACAAGATCATTGCCGACGTGGATATGACAAAGGATGCCCAGGGCGTGTTGTTCGCGCACGGTTCCCGCTTCGGCGGGCACTCCTTGTTCATCAAGGACAACAAGCTGCATTACGTCTACAACTTCCTCGGTATCAAACCCGAGCAGGTGTTTGTCTCCGGTCCGCTTCCGGAAGGCAAGCATGCACTGGGCATGGAGTTCATCTGGGAGAAGAAGGGTGAACATGGCGAATCCCTGGGAACCACAATTCTTTACGTAGACGGCAAAGAGGCCGCAAAGGGACCGATGCGGGCCCAGACCGGCAAGTTCACCCTGGCCGGGGATGGATTGTGCGTCGGGTTCGACAGCGGCGACAACGTGTCCGATCTGTACCAGAACCCGGGGCGGTTCACCGGCGGCACCATCAAGGGCGTCGCGGTCGACGTGAGCGAGGAGAAATACATCGACCTCAACAGAGAGGCGCAGGCCGCGTTCGCGACCGACTGATCCACGGAGCCGAAACTCTGGCCCAGCACCCGGTGCTGGGCCAGAGTGCTGTTTGCAGGCCCGACTAGTTTGTTCAGAGAACCCTGACGATAGGAGCGGCCATGGACTCCGACACGATCTGGCGCAATGTCGATGAACAGCGCGGACACCTCGCTGATCTCCTCGACACCCTCGAACCGCAGCAGTGGGCCACCCCGTCACTGTGCGCGGGCTGGACGGTGCGCGAGGTGGCCATCCACATCACGCAGTCCCACGCGAGTATCGGCGAGATGTTGCCGGCGGCGCTCAAGTCGGGCTTCCGGTTCGACGCGATGGTTCGCCGGGCGGCGCTGGAAGATCCGTCCGAGCCCGCCGCCATCACCGCACGACTGCGCGCCATGGCGGGCTCGCGTAAGCGCCCGCCGCTGACCAAAGAGGTCGATCCGCTGCTGGACATCCTGATTCACACGCAGGACATCTGTATTCCGCTCGGGATCGACCGGCCGATGCCACCGGACGCCGCCGTCGCCGTGGCAGACCGCTTGTGGCACATGAAGTTTCCTTTCGCGCCGCAACGGGACCTACCGGGCTACCGGTTCGTCGCCACCGATGCCGCCTACGCCGTCGGCCCGGAATGGGGTGGCCGGCGCGAGGCGCCGATCCGTGACATCGTGCTGATGTTCTCGCGACGACGCGACGTGCCCGACGCCGAACCCGAGACTGAGCCCGACGAGGCGCCGGCCGACTAGCTCCCGTTCTGCACCTCGTGCAGCCGTTTGTACAGGCCGTCCTGGGCCATCAGCTCTTGATGGTCGCCGCTCTGTGAGATGCGGCCTTCCTCGAGCACCAGGATCCGGTCGGCCACCGCGGCAATGAAATCCAGATCGTGGCTGACCACGAGGCAGGTGCGCTCACTGGCGTAGCCGCGGATCACCCCAATCATGCGGGCCCGCTCGTCGGCGTCGAGATTCTCGGTCGGCTCGTCGAGCAGGAGCACCTCAGGACGACGCAGCAGACAGCGTGCGAGGGCGATCAGGCGTTTCTGCCCGCCGGAAGGGATCTGGACGTCGACCACGGTGTCGTAGCCGTCGTGCATCTTGGTTTCGATGACCGAATGGATGTGGGCCTCGGTGCAGGCTTCTTCGATCTCGGCGTCGGTGGCCTGCGGGCGGGCCAACCGGATGTTCTCCCGGATGGTGTCCTTGGTGAAGAACGGGAACTGAGCAAGTTTGGAGACCTGGTCCCGCAACGATACAAGCGTGACGGTCGAAATATCGTGGCTATCCAACAGGATCCGCCCGCGCTGCGGGTCGCGGAACCGCAGAAGCAGGTTGAAGACCGTCGACTTACCCGACCCGATTCCGCCGACCAGTCCCACCGTCTCGCCCTCAGCGACCGTGAACGATAACCCCTCCAACACATTCTGACGAGGCGTGTAGCCGAAGGTCACGTCCTCGAACACCAGGTTGCCGTGCACTTCGCCCAGCGCCACCGCGTCCTCCGCTTCGCGCACCGACGGCTGGGTGTCGAGCAGTTCATAGGTGGATGTCACATTCGGCGCCAGCGACTGGTAGGTGGTGTACGCGCCTAGAACCCGTTGTGCGGCACTGAACATCACCGGAACCACACCCGCGAACACCAGGAGGCCCGCGAACGTCAGCCCGAAGTGCCCGCTGAACCCGACACCGACGAGCAGCACGACCACCGTGCTCAGCGCGACGAAGATCTGCGAGCCATTGACGGTGGCCTGCATCCACACCACCGAGGCCGCCGATCCTTTTGCTGCTTCCTCGGACACTGCATGGAATCGCTTGCTGCGGAGCGGTTGCGCGTTGAACATCTGAATCTCTGCGATTCCGCTGATCGTCTGTTCGACCTCCGTGGCCATCGCCCGCTCGGCGTTCATCATCCGCCGCATCACCGCCTGCACGTGGCGGCCGGCGAATCGGAGGGTGAGCAGAGCCAGTGGTGTCAGCACCAGCGCGGCCACGGTCATCTGCCACGAAATGGCCAACAGGTAGCTGATCACCACCACCAGCACCACGGCGTCGATCAACGGGGGCAGCAGACAGTCGGTCAGAAGTCGCTGCACACCAGCAGATTCCGTCATCACCCGGTGCATCAACTCGCCGCTGCGCGACGTCAGGAAGAAGTCCAGGGACAGCGACTGTAGGTGGTCGTGGACTCGTTGGCGGATGTCGACCAGCAGCACCCGTTCGGCCCTCGCCCCGATCCAGGCGTTGACGAAGTACATGAGCTGGGTCAGCACCAGCGAGGCCGCCCAGACCACGAGTAGCACTGCGAACGGCACCGGCCCGGCCAGGGAGTGCAGCAGCCCATCCTGACGAGCCACCAGCGGTCCGCTCAAATCCCAAACCCCGCTGAGGTTTCCGCTGTTTCCAGCCTCGGAGATCACCTGAACCATGGGGCCGAAGGCGGCCACCGTGATGTAAGGCAGAGCCGAGGCGATCACGCCGATCACCAACAGCAGGGCCAGCACGCCCCGGACCGCACGCAGCATTCCCAGGCTGCGCCACACCAGGCGCAGCGACGAGGCCACAGTCACTTGCACCCCCTTTATCCCGCGAAGGCTAACCCGCCGGTTCGTCGCTGTCGCGGGGAACATCCGGCATCGAAGGCCCGTCGTCCTCGAAGAACCGCCGGATCGCAAGGAATCCGCCGTGGCGGTAGGCCTCGTAGGCCCAGATCGCGGCGATGATCGGCAGGGGTCCGAACGCCACCCACCAGCGCGCCGAGGGCGGGACCAGTTCGGCGATCACCTGCGCGCTGGGCTGCCCGTCGACCTCGGCGGGCAGCCATTCGTGCAACAGGATGGTCAGCATCCGGGTGGCCTCGAATGGGCCGGCAATGGTGGACAGCACCCAGCTGAGTGAGGCGATGATCAGTGCCCACGGCCAGGCCAGCAGCAGCGACTGGTCATCGACGATGTCTGCGGCCGAGCGGATCGACTCGGCGATGAACGCAAAACCCAACGCCACCAACAGCACACCGATCTGTGCCGCCAGCAGATCGTCGAGCACCGAGTTGGCCAGTTCGTCCGCGGTCCGCGTCGGTAGACCGAACGCCAACGACAGCAGGCCGGCCAGCAGGGCCAGCAGCATCAGCGCCGAGGTGGAGTCGTCGATGCGCATGAAGGAGTCGGTCAGGATGCGCATCACCAGTCGCGAGGACGACGCCGGCCGGGTCCGGTAGAGGATCATCACCACCAGCCCAGAGATGATGATCGAGATCAGCCAGGCCACCACAGCCGCACAGATGATCACCAGGGCCAGCGAGCCGATGACGGGGACCAGTTGCTCATTCGCGGTTTCCCCGTTGCGGACTACCAGGAGCGGCACCACACCGATGGCGACCACACCCAGGGCGCGCACCAGGATCGGCAGGGTGAAGCCGGCGATATCACCCGCGTCGAGGTCAGGGTCGCTACGGCGGATCGCGCCGATCTCGGCGCTCATCACCGATCGTGCCCGGCGGAACGACATTCTGCGCGCCACGACGCGAATCTAAACGGCACGCACACCGGTGATCGGCCGACACGCTCAGCGCAGGTACTGCTCGCCGCCCGTCGGGTACCCGCCGCCCTTGGTGGTCAGGTGAACGTGGTCGTAGTGCCCGTAGCTGCCGGCTTTCGCCCCGCCGTCGGGCGTGTAATAGGTGCCGCGCCAGATGGCGTCCTGCAGCGCGAACCGATCAGCGTTCTTCAGGGCATAGGCCACGATCCGGTTGCCGAGCGCGATGCCTTCAGAACTGCTCGGGTTAGGGATCATCACGTCGAGCGCCAGGCCGTTGGGGTGCCAGCGCAGCGCGTCCGGACGGACACCGCCGATCTCGTGGATCTGGGGGAAGTCAGCGTGGACGCTGCGGGCGGCCAGGATGGTCTTGACCTGCAGGCCCCGCTCGGGTGCGATGCCGACGGGCAACAACTGGGGAATGTTGAGGACGCGCCAGCGCGAGGCGGTGCCCGGCTGTGCCTGCGCCGCGCTCAACGAGAGCGTCTGCACCGAGGGAGCCGACGCGGACGCGGCCGATGCGGCCACGATCTCCATGCAGCACTGCGCGGTCTCAGTGGCCGCCGGCTGCGCTATGGGTTTGGAGAGGTGCTCAGCGGGGTACGGATGGGAATCGCCACCGCTGGCGAAAAACGCAGCGACCGGCGCCAGGATTGCAGCCGCAACAGCCGGCAGTTTGCGCTGGCTGGGGCTGGCTAATGCGTGTCGGCCCACACGGGCACCATACGGGCACTTCTGTGACAACGCAGCAACCTCTCCCCCGATCTACGAGTTTCCTCAGAAACGTGTCAAGCATCTACGCGGCGTGTTTCCGCAGGTCATTAGTCACAAATTGGTCACGAAATTAAGAGACTTCTAAGACAACTTTGGTCGGCACGTACCGCGCTCCGATCGGTACTTCAAGGCGAAAACACCCTCCCTCTCATCTCCGCATCGCTACGCTCCGAGCCGGATTGACGCAGCCGACAGCGCGCAGGAGGGACGCATGTGGCGATGAAGCCGTGGACCGGCGATCGGCCCATGACGCGACGTGTCGTGCTCGGTGAGCGGGCCGTCGCGACCCGCGGCTTGTCCATCCGGTACGCCACCGAGCAGATTCACGCGACGACCGATTGGTGCTGTTACGACGACGCCCGGCACCTGGTCTACGTCCACCGAGCCGGACGGCTGCGCTCGATGGAGACAGATCTCGATTGGGGCCCGTCGGGCCGGGCGCTGCCCAGCGTGGGCGACATCTGGGTGGTGCCCACCGGCGACAAGTGCGCGTCACTGGTCGTAGGCGACACCGCGGCGTACTGCGAGATCGCCATCCCCGATCAGCTGCTCGGCGAGACGACGTTGATTCCGCGCGTGAAGCACCGCGACCCGCTGATCCATCAGATGGTGGAGCGCATCTACGAAGTTGCCGATCGCGGCGACGCGCTCGCACGGCTGCTCACCGACTCCGTGAGCGAAACCTTGAGGCTGTTGCTCACCGACATGTACACGGCGGATCCACCGCGCCGGGTCGAGCGGAGGCCCGACACCCTGGATGCCGCCACCCGCTCGAAGATCATCGAGTTTATCGAGGACGGCATGGACTCGGAGATCACTCTCGAAATGCTTGCGCAGCAAGCGAAGATGTCAGTCGGCGGCTTCATCAAGGCGTTTCGGGCCGCATTCCACACCACGCCCTACCAGTACCTGCTTGATCGGCGGATCGAACGCGCGAAATCGCTGCTGCTGCACACAACTCGGACCGTCACCGAGATCAGCGCGATGGTGGGGTTCTCGACGCCCAATCATTTCGCCACCGCCTTCCGGCGCCGGGTCGGCATGTCGCCCCGCAACTACCGCGACCCTCGCTGACAAGGGCATCGCCTCGCCGCGTCAATAATTCAAACGTCGAACAGAATGCGAATGTTGTTCGGCGACTTTCCAGATACCTTCGCGCGGTCAGCAGCAGCTGACATCCCGCTGTTGCGAAGGAGACCTTCTTGAACCTCGCTCTACGGCCGTATATGACGGCCGGTGTCGCCTTGGTCGGCGCCGGCGTCATCGCAGTCACCCCAGTCGCCGCGCCCCCGCCTGAGATGCAATCCCACTCGGTACAGCTCAGTGCGGCGATCGATAACCCCATCGAGGTCTTCTCCCCGGTATTCGCACAGGCGAGCACCGTGATTCAGAATGCGATCCAGGCCGAGGTAGACGACCCGTTCCCCATCATTGTCGGGCTGGCCGGCAAGCTCGCCGCGGACGGAAAAACGCTTGGCGACATCGCCAATGCGCTCGGGCAGTCCTACGGCGGGCTCGTTGCCGCCCTCCCTGGGGCGTTGACGACGTACGCCCAGAAAATCGCAGCCGGAGATTTCACCGGAGCGGTCGGCGCGTTCATGCCCATCGCCATCGGACCATTTTTCACAACGTTCACGCAGCTGATGAACTTCCAAAACTTCGTGAAGACGCAGTTCGAAGTTGCCGGGGATCTGACCAACGCCGCCATCATGGGTGCCTGGTCCCTCGGCCCCGGACAGCTGCTGTCGGCGTACAGCGTCATCGGCGCGGTGACAGGCACCCTGGACAAACTCGTGAAGGCAGTGCCAACGGGTGATCCCGGCGAAATCGTCAACGTCATCCAGCATGGTGCCGCGAATATCGCAACGGCGGCCCTCGGTGTTGCCGACTTGTGGAGGTTCTCCCTCGACGACACACGTCAGAATTTCCGCGACATCCTGAACCCGCCGCCGCCAGACCCGGAGGAAGAGTTCCGGACCGCGAAACTGGTTCCCGATCTGGCAAAGTCACTGCCGGCCGCGCAGACAGTGTCAGTCGATGCACCATCGGTCGAAACACCGCAGGCGGAGCCGGAAACCAAGGCGGTGACTGAGGTCGTTCCGTCCCCCGACGCGACGTCAACGACGGAGGCGACGCCCGAGACGAAGCCTCTTGTTCGAGACAGCCTCGTCGCGGCGCCAGGGAAACCCGGCCTGAAAACGGTGAGGAACGCCCCGGCCCACAAGATTGCCTCAAGCGTGAGCGAACAAGTCTCGGCTACTGCCAACAAGATTGGCGAAGGGATCAAGTCAGCCCTGGGCAAGCCGGCCAAGAAGCCGGCGGGCACATCGGGCGACAGTTCGGGGGATGCCAGGTAGTAGACGCGCCGTCCCCGCCCGGCCTCGGGCGGGGACGCTCGCTCAGGCGCTCACGAACGCTGACGGTAACCGCTGGGTGAGACTCCCACCCGCCGCCGGAATGCCGTAGCGAAATGGCTCGGCGTCGAAAACCCCACTGACGAACTGATTTCCGCGATCGTCTTCGAGGTGGTCAGCAGCAGCGTCTTGGCCCGATCGATCCGCAGATCCAACAGGAATTGGTAGGGCGTGGTGTGGAAGGCGCGACGGAAAGCACCGATGAATCCCTGGACCGGCATCCCGGTCAGCCGCGCCAGCGCGTCCAGGTGGATCTCGGAATCCAGGCCGTCGTTGAGGAACTCGACAAGCATCGCGCGAGTCGCGGTATCCAGGGTCCGAAGTTCGCGCTCCGCCGGCGGAGCCTCCGCATACTTGTCCCTGATCAGCAGCGCCATGGTCTCGGCCATAGAGTCGGTGAGCAACCGAGCGATCGCGTCGTCGCGGTCGGCGACGCTGTAGATTTCCTCGACCAAGTGGTGCATCAGCGGATCCCGGTATTTGATCCGGGGAAGCAGCGCGGTGTCGCCGATGATCCGGCGCGGCAATGCGATCTCGCAGTATCCTGCGATGCCGCCCTGGACCAGGGCCGCGCATGGGATGCCGGCGGGTTTCCACCAGACATCCCCCGCCGTCGGCAGCGTTTGCCCGGACGGCCCCCAATCGAGGGCGGTCTGCATCGAATGCATTGCACCACCGCGGTATACGTACACCAGATGATGCGTGTCGCTGAAGCTGCACCAATCTGTCGGCTCGGATATCTGCTCAGTGCCGAAGGTGAATGCCAAGCCACGCGCCGCGACATCCTTCTGCTCCAACACAACGCGCGGGGTCAGCGGCCGGTCCCCATCCCATGGCTTCATACCCATCCGAGCAACCCCCAGGCAGCTCCATCACGAACGGCGTCAGGGTACGCCCGCTGCCCGCCCCAGATCGACGATTTGGCCGGAGTAACCACATCTCAACGGCCCCGGTCGGAATATTTCGAAAGCCAAAAAGAATGTGAATGCGCATCCGCAGTCCAGTCCGTATTTTCGGCCGGTCAGTGATAGCTGATGCCCTCATCTGAACCGAAGGAGACCGAGTTGAACCTCGCTCTACGGCCCTATGCGACTGCGGGGATCGCCCTCGTCGGCGCCAGCGTCATCGCGACCACGCCCCTCGCCCCACCCCCGACCGAAATGGCAGGAGCAATAACGCGGGCGTCCTCCGCCGCTGTAGAACTCACTGCCGCTGTCGATCCCATTGCAGCATGGGCGGACTTGCTCACACAGACACCCGAGAGCTTGTTGGCCCTCGGCGGTCTTTTCGCCGACAATCCAGCACCGATCCTCGGGCAGATCGTCGCCAACTGGTCTGGCTACGCCCAGACATACAGCACCGCACTGCAATCGGCGGGAACGGGGCTCAGCAACTTTCTGACGACCACTCTGCCCATGGCCCTTCAGAACTTCTCCGATCAGCTGATGTCGGGCGACATGTATGGCGCCTCCCAGACGTTCAGTAGCGCACTGTTCAACCTGGCGTTCGGTGCCGGGTTCCCGATGCTGAATGTCTTCAGCATCCCCGTTGACATCACGCAAAACCTGGCAAATACGGTCGCCGCCCTGGGTCCATCCTGGGCGGGGGTGGTAGCCACTCTCGGGATCGGGGCTCTGTTCGCGGTGAATGGCACCAGCGCCGCGATAGGTAACAGCGCCCAAGAAGTCGTCGATGCAATCGCAGACGGGGACCCGCTGGGCGCATTCAACGCACTCGCAGCCATGCCCGCCACAGTTGCGAACGCCCTGATCAACGGATACTACGATCCAGTCAGCGGTGGCCGCTTCGCCGGGCTTCTCACTATCGAAGGTGACCCACCCCCTGACGCGCCGCCCGGGTCGCCCGGGTGGAGCGACGGCATCTTCGCGTCACTGATCAAGAGCCGGCTTACCTTTGCGAAAGCGCTCGGCTGGGAAGATCCCGCCTCAACCGGGGCTCTATCCCGGCTCCTTGCTCCCACCTCCGAACTGACAGCGCTGCCACCGGCTTCGTCCGTGCCCGATGCTGCCGCCGCAACCTCAGTAACTCTGTCGACGGGACC
This sequence comes from Mycobacterium shunyiense, assembly GCF_058270075.1. NCBI lineage: Bacteria > Bacillati > Actinomycetota > Actinomycetes > Mycobacteriales > Mycobacteriaceae > Mycobacterium > Mycobacterium shunyiense. The sequence continues at coordinate 15,289 of NZ_JBZDPU010000017.1, forward strand.
GGTTACCTCTGCGCCGAGAACTGAGGCTGCGACTGCTGTTGCACCAGAGACTGATTCGCCGACAGGCGGTGCCACCCCGGCGGCGAATGAGTCAACCGCGACAGAAGCCGTTACGCCTGCACCCGCCAAAGAGCCATCGATTCGCCTAGTTCGAGAGAGCCTCGTGGCGGTTCCCGGGAAGGCGAGCGCCACCACCAACAAACCTGCGGGCAAGCTGGCCTCCGATGTCCGCGGCGGAATCTCGTCCACTGCCAACAAGATCGGCGAAGGACTGAAGAAAGCACTCACCAAACCCGCCAAACAAGCCAAGGCTGACAAGGCGAGCAAGAGCGACGCCGGTTCCGGCGGTTCGGGGGACGCCAAGTAACACCGGCGCACGCGACCTGGCCGAGATCATCGTTCGATCTCGGCCAGGTCGCAATCGGGCCGGCAGCTCCACCCGGCGGAAGCTATTGTGACTGGCTGACATACGGGCGCATCAGCTCGTTGTGACGAGCCAACGCCCACACCGATGACCCCAGCACCGCGCCGGTTCGACCGATCCACTGTCGTCGCCCATTTGCATCCAACATTCCCTGGGCTATCCCGCCAGGGCAGCCAGAGCCAATGGTGTCACCACCGATTTCGCCACGGAGCACTCCGCAACCAACCCAGGACGTAAGGCGTTGCTGCCGCCATTCATCCATATTTTTGAATCGAAATAGCCCGCAACTTCGCCCCGGATCGATACCCTGTTGCCCAGATTGACGTAGCCGTTGATAACTCAGGAAGTTCACGCGTGGCAATGAAGCCGTGGAACGACGACCGTCCCCGAACCCGACGCATCGTGTTGGGCGAGACACAGGTCGCCACCCGCGGCATGTCGGTCAAGTTCGCTTCCGAGCAGATCCACACCACCACCGAATGGTGCTGCCTCGACGAGGACCACCACCTGCTGTTCGTGCACCGCGCCGGGAAAGTGCGTTCCATGGAGACCGACTTGGATTGGGGCCCGTCGGGCCGGGCACTACCCAAGGTCGGCGACATCTGGGTGGTGCCGGCCGGCGACAAATGCGCCGCTCTGGTCGAGGGCGACACCGTCGAACACTGCGAGATCGCCATCCCCGATCACCTTCTCGACGCGCCGACGCTGGTTCCTCGCATCAAACACCGCAATCCGCTGATCCATCAGATGGTGGAGCGCATTTACGCGCTCGCCGATCGCGATGACGCTGCATCCCGGCTCCTCACCGACTCGGTGGGCGAAACTCTGCGATTGGTCATCGCCAAAACCTGCGCGGCCAACCCGCCGCCCCCGGTCGAACGCAGACCCGACACCCTGGACGCGACAACTCGCGCGACGGTCATCGAGTTTCTGGAAGACAGCATCGACTCGACGATCAGCCTCGAGAACCTTGCACGACAGGTGGACATGTCGGTACCCGTCTTCATCACCGCATTTCGCGCCGCATTTCACACCACCCCGTATCAGTACCTGCTGGACTTACGATTCGAACGCGCCAAGCATCTACTCCGATACACCTCGCGGACGATCGCCGAAATCAGTGCACTGGTCGGGTTTTCGCGGCCGAGCCACTTCTCCAGTGCCTTTCGACGCCGCGTCGGGGTGTCACCCCGCGCCTACCGCGACCGCCGTTGAGCACACATCGACCTGCTACGGCGCGGTCATCACCGCGGTAAAGGTCATCCGGTCACCCCGATACAGAGAGCGTCGCTGTTCGATCGGGATTCCGTGCTGGTCGTAGGACACGCGGTTGAGCAGAAACATCGGTGTCCGAGTGTCGACGGTGAGCAGAGCCGATTCCCGCGCATCTGGCAGTGCGGTCTCGATGGTGTCGACAGTGCGCGCGAAATGGACACCCCGGCTGCGGATCTCGGCGTAGAGCGAGTCGCGGTAGTCGAAGGTCTCCCGCAGGCCCGGGTAGCGGGCGGCGGGCAGCTTCGTGGTCTCCAGCCCCACCCGGATACCGTCGGTGGTCAGGACGCGCTCGAGCTGCAGGATGGGCCCTCCGACGCCGATCGCGAGCTGGCCGGCCAGGATGTCGTCCGCGATGAGATCGCTCCAGCCGACCAGGATGCGGCCACCGCTGCGGCCCTGTTCCTTGGCCGCCTCGGTATAGGACCCCATGGACAGGGGTTGGAGGATCTTGGGCCGCGCGACGATAGTGCTGCGGCCGCGTCGTTCAATACGTCCGGCCAACAACAGCTCTCGCAACGCCTGCCGGACCGTCTCGCGGGCGACGTCGAACCGATCCGCGATGTCTCGTTCCGCCGGGAACGGGTCTCCGACCTCCAGGTCGTCGAGCAGTCGCTCCAGTTGCGCACGGACAACCTGGTGCTTGAGAACCCTTGGTTCTGCACTCGCGGACACCTGCCCACAGTAGCAAGTCTTGGTATAGACCAAGACTTGCCGCGTTGTTAACCTCCTCGCCAACTTGGATGCACCCGTTGGTATAGACCAACCCACAGGGTGTGGGGCAGGGCAGCTGCGCACCCCCGCTCGCGCACTGCCCGTCCAACGTCCCCCGCCCGAAAGGTCCCGCGCGCCATGAAGTTCCGTACCGCTCGCACCTCAGCCCGCATCGCTGCCCTGGCAACCGCCAGCGCCGCCCTCGTCCTGTCCGGCTGTTCGAGCTCCGACAACACCGACGCCGAGACCGCTCAGGGCTTCCCCGAAACCCTCACCCTGGCCGCGATCCCGACCGAGAACTCCACCGACCTCAAGGCCAGCTACCAGCCGCTGATCAAGCTGCTGGAGAAGGAGACCGGCTCCAAGGTCGAGTTCGTGCAGGCCTCCGACTACGCCGGGGTGGTGGAGGGCATCATCGCCAACAACGTCGACCTCGCCTTCTTCGGCCCGTTCGCCTACGTGGTGGCCGGCGTCAACGGCGCCAAGGTCACCCCGGTTGGCGCCGTCATCCAGGAGCAGGGCGCCAAGCCCGGCTACCAGTCCTACGGCCTGGCGCGGACGGACGAAGTGAACGTCAACGGCCTCAAGGACTTCGCCGGCAAGAAGGTCTGCTTCGTCGACCCCAGCTCGACCTCGGGATTCCTCTACCCCACTGCCGGGCTGATCGAGGCCGGGGTGATCAAATCCGGATCAGAGGGCGATCTGTCAAAGGCCATGTCGCCGATCTTCGCCGGCGGCCACGACTCCTCCGCCCTGGCGATCGCCAACGGTGACTGCGACGCCGGCTTCGCCTTCGACACCATGGTGGACAAGACCATGGTCGCCAAGGGTGACCTCAAACCTGGTCAGCTCAAGACGGTCTGGAAGTCGGAGATGATCGCCGGGTCGGTGTTCGCCGCCAACGATTCCCTCGGTCCCGAGGCCATCGGCAAGCTGAAGACCCTCTTCGCCGACAAGGTGAACGTGCCCAACCTGGAGGCCGAGGGCTTCTGTCAGGGCGACGCCTGCCGGATCACCGACGAACGCGCGTGGGGATTCGTCCCCGTCGAGGATTCGGACTACAGCGGCGTGCGCCACGTCTGTGACGTCACCGGCTCCGAGAAGTGCAAGGGCTGAGATCCCATGAGCGCGGACGGACCCCATCATTCCGTCGCGGGCGACGATCTCGTCGTCATCGCCCGCGACGTCACCAAACGCTTCGGTGACACCCTGGCCCTCGACCAGGTCAGCCTCGACGTCCGGCGCAGCGAGATGCTGGTGCTGCTCGGCCTTTCCGGGTCAGGCAAGTCCACCCTGCTGCGCTGCCTCAACGGACTCCACCCGGTCACCTCCGGCAGGGTCGAGGTCGGCGGCACCCACGTCGACACCGCCTCGGCCAAACAGCTACGCGCACTGCGCCGCAACGTGGGGTTCGTTTTCCAGCATTTCAATCTGGTCGGGCGGCTGAGCTGCCTGGAGAACGTCCTGATCGGCGGTCTCGGACAGCTGCGGCTCCCCCGCTACGGGGCCCTGACCTACCCCAAGGGGATGCGCGCCGAGGCCCTGAGCTACCTGGACCGCGTCGGCCTCGCCGACTACGCCGAGCGGCGCGCCGACACCCTCTCCGGCGGTCAACAGCAACGCGTCGCGATCGCCCGCACCCTGATGCAGAAGCCCGGCCTGCTGCTGGCCGATGAGCCCGTCGCCTCACTGGATCCCGAAAATGCTGGAGTGGTCATGGATCTGCTGTTCCGGGTGTGCATCGAGGAGAAGCTGACCGTGGTGTGCACGCTGCACCAGGTGGATCTCGCGCTGGGTTGGGCCCACCGACTGGTCGGCCTGCGCAACGGCCAGAAGATCCTCGACCGGCCCGCCGTCGGCATGACCCGCGACGATGTCATGGAGATCTACCAACGCGTCGACCCCGCAGCCCGTTCGGCGGCCCGGCCCTCGTGAGCACCGACCTGACCGAACGCCCGACCCCGTCCGCGCCGCCGACACCGCAGCGCCGGCCGCTACCGAACCTTCTGCACCTGGTCGGCGTTGCAGCGGTACTGGCCACCCTCGTCGCGGCCTGGTCGATCGACTTCGCCCCCGCCACACTGCTGAACGGGTTCGACGAAGTGATCGCGTTGCTGCAGCGCATGATCCCGCCCCGGCTCGATGATCCGGCACGCATCGGCGGCCTCGCGGTGGAAACCCTGTTGATGGCCGTGCTGGGGACGGTGCTCGCAGCGATCGCCTCTGTGCCGCTGGCCTTTTTGGCCGCCCGCAACACCACCCCGCACCCGGCGGTACAGGCGGTGGCCCGGGGAGTCATCACGTTCTGCCGCGCCATGCCGGACCTGCTGTTCGCGGTCCTGTTCGTCCGCGCTCTCGGAATCGGCGTGCTACCCGGCATTCTCGCGTTGGCCATCCATTCCATCGGCATGCTCGGCAAGGTGTTCGCCGACGCCATCGAACAGACCGACCCCGGCCCACGGGAAGCGGTCCGCAGCACCGGTGTCGGCTATTTCCGCGAGATGCTCAATGCTGTCGTCCCCCAGGCCATCCCGTCCTGGATCGCCACCTTCATCTACCGCATCGACATCAACCTGCGCATGTCGGTGGTACTGGGCTTCGTCGGCGCGGGAGGCATCGGCTTCGCCCTGCAGGATGCCTTGCGGGGCTTGATCTATCCGCGGGCTCTCGGCATCGCCTGCGTCATCCTGGCGATCATCGCCGCGATGGAGCTGCTGTCCATCGTGATCCGGCGGATGCTGCTGGATTCGGCGCAGTCGAACCCGGCACGCGAGCGCGCCGCCCGGTTCTTCTTCGGCGGTGCGCTGCTCGCGACCTGCATCGCAGCCCTGGCGGTGTTGAAGATCAATCCGCTGTCCCTGATCACCAGGGTGGGCCCGGCCGCCGACGTGTTTACCCGGATGATCCCGCCCAACTTCTCGGCGCTGGGCGGTGAGTTGTTCGCAGCTGCAGGACAAACCGTCGCCATCGGCGTGGTGTCCACCGCGATCGGTGTGGTGTTGTCGATCCCGGTCGGCATCCTGGCGGCCCGCAACGTCACACCCCACCCGTCGGTCTATTGGCTGGCCCGGGCTTGGATCCTGCTGGTGCGGGCAGTACCCGAACTCATTCTGGCCGTGGTGTTCGTCGCCGCATTGGGGCTCGGTCCCATCGCCGGTACCTGCGCACTGGCCATCGGCTCCATCGGGTTCCTGGCCAAACTGGTCGCCGACGCGGTCGAGGAGATCGATCCCGGTCCTCTGGAGGCGGTGCGCTCGGTGGGCGGCGGCTGGTGGAAGACGTTGTTCTCCGCCGTGATTCCGCAAGCCATGCCGGCCATGGTCGGGTCGAGCCTCTACCTGTTCGACGTGAATGTGCGGACCTCGACCATCCTGGGCATCGTCGGTGCGGGCGGGGTCGGCTACCTGCTGTTCGAGTCGATCCGCACGTTGAACTTCGATGTCGCCGGTGCGATCGTCCTCGTCATCTTCGTCATCGTCTACGCCATCGAAAGGTTGTCCGGATGGATCCGATCCCGCCTCGTGTGACGATGGCCGCCGTCTGGACCGGCGCGGGTGTCGACGTGCGGACGGTGCCTATTCCCGCGCTCGGCGCGGGTGAGGTCCTGGTCCGGGTGCGGTTGGCCACGGTGTGCGGCAGCGACCTGCACACCGTCACCGGCCGGCGTCCCGCCGCCTGCCCGTCGGTTCTCGGTCATGAGGCCGTCGGCGACGTCGTCGCTGCCGGTCCAGGTGCGGATATTCAAGTCGGGCAACGCGTTATCTGGTCGGTGACGGTGTCCTGTGGTGAGTGCCCACGGTGCAGGTCGGGTCTTAGCGCCAAATGTCTGTCGGTGCGTAAGGTGGGCCATGAGCCGTTCGACGGGGACTGGGCACTGTCGGGTTCCTATGCCGCACATGTGGTCCTGCCGCGCGGCACGACCATCGCCGTGGTCCCCGACCCACTTTCCGATGCCGTCGCCGCACCCGCGGCCTGCGCGACCGCGACGGTGATGGCCACCCTGGAAGCTGCAGGCGAACTGGGCGGCCGTCGAGTGCTGATCGGCGGGGCGGGCATGCTCGGCCTGACCGCAGTCGCGGCCTGTGCGGACGCCGGTGCCGATGTGCAGGTGGTCGATCGCAATGCCGACCGCCTGGCGTTGGCGACGCGGTTCGGTGGCCGCGCCTCCGATGGTGGGCAGGTCGATGTGGCGATCGACTACACGGGTTCCTCGGCAGCCGTGGCGGATGCGTTGGGACGCCTCGACATCGGCGGCACCCTGGTGCTGGCCGGATCGGTCACCCCCGGACCGCCGCTGGCGGTGGATCCGGAAACTGTTGTGCGGCAATGGCTGACGATCACCGGCGTGCACAACTACGAGCCCAGACACCTACACCGGGCCGTGGAGTTCCTCGACCGCACGCGCGAGCGACATCCGTGGGACGCGCTCGTCGTCGCGCCGGTGCCGCTGAAGCAGATCGCGTCGGCATTGCATTCGCCCCCGCCCGGCAAGCTCCGGACGGCAGTCTGCCCTTGACCGGCGACCGGGTCGCCTTGCAGCGCCCAAAGTC
>NZ_JBZDPU010000017.1:22271-377694 GCF_058270075.1 Mycobacterium shunyiense
CTTCGAGTGCCACTCCAGCGTGACAAAGCAAGGTATAGCGGGAGGAAGATCCGGACGAAAGCTCAGCCCTGGAAGACGCGGATCCAGTCGACCAGCATCTCGGCCGGGTAGCTGCCACCGCTCGGATCGCGGCCACCGGAGCCGCCGACGGCGATGTTGAACACCGGCACCAGGGTGTAGCCCGGATCATTGAAAGGCCAGTCTTCCAACGAGTTTGCCGGGACCTCGAAGAAAGGATCCATGCCCGGGGCATAGTCCTTCCAGAAGTACATTCCCTGCGGCGTCCACGACATCCGCCAGGTGTGCCAGCCGCTGTCGATGGGGTGCGGGTTGGTGGCGAAGGACTCGCCGTCCAGCCGGGCGTGCACCGTGGAGCCCGACGGCCAGTCACGGTTGCCGTACCACTCGACGAGGTCGACCTCGCCGCCGCGGACGGGATCGTCGTTGAGGAGCCAGAACGCGGGCCAGGCGCCGTCGGTCAGGCAGTTGAGCTTGACCCGGGCCTCCCACGTGGTGCCGATGCCACCGCGCCAGTTTCCGACGACCTTGGCGCTGGCGTACTTCTCCTGAACGGTGGTGCCGGGACCGCGCGTCGCGCGGATCACCAGGTTGCCCTTGCCATCCTGGAACGCGTGCTCGGTGTCGGTGACGTAGCGGCCCATGTTGAACGGCTTATCCCACTCGACCGGGTTCTTGATGGTCTCGCGCTCCGGGATCAGATGCCACCATGCAGGGTCCGGCGGAGAGCCGGCCGGGCCGTTGAACTCGTCCTGGAACAGGAACGTCGGCGACGCTGCGGTAGCAGCCGGCGGGGTGGGCGCTCCGGGCGCGGCGGGACCGGGTGCGGCTGGGTCGGCGTTGGCCGTCCCGGCCGGCAGCGCTGCCGCCGCCACCCCCAGACCCATCATGAACATCACACTGCGACGATCCATCTCAGGCACAGCAGAACTTTAACCGAACTCTTACCGAGATATTCGCCCCCTGCCCAAAGTTTCGTGGTCGCAAGCCCGTTTCCCCAGCTAGAGGCACTGTGCGGGCGCGTCGTCCCGCACCGGAGCGTCGGCGGGCAGCGTGTAGGTGACGACGACATCGGCGTCGGCAGCGCCCTCGTTGTTCACCCGGTGGGGCACGCCGGCGGGAATGACGACCGCCTGGCCCGCGGTGTACTCCGCAGGTACGCAGTCGACCGCGGTCTGCACCACCACGGCGCCCTCGTTGATCACCGACTGCTCCGGTCCGGGATGGGTGTGCCAACCGCTGCCGGCGCCGGGTTTGAGCACCAGCCCGTGGACATGCAGCGTGGTGGGCTGACCCGCGGTGAACACCCAGATCGGCGCGGTGGTGGTGCCTTTGCCGAGATCGGTGCGCACGACGTCGCCCTCGGCCGGAGTTGCTGCAGCGGGGCCGACCGACATCCCTGCGGCGACGACTGCCATGGCGCCCACGGCGACGGCATGAATGCGCTTCATCGTTCCTCCCGGTTTTGACCGAGAAGGTACAGCCGAACCACGCGGCCGGCAGCGTATTGCCCAACCACGCCGTCAGTCCTCGCCCGAGGTTAACCCTTCCCGCCCACATGGCGCGGACCGTTGCGCTGCCGTCAGTTCACTGTATTGAGAATGCGCGCAACACTTTTCGAGCCGAGCAACACCATCAGGGATAGGGCTGGAACGGATTCTGCGGCTGCTGTTGGTAGGGGTACTGCGGCTGATACGGGTACTGGGGTTGCTGCGTCTCGCCACGGTTCGGCACCTGGATCGGAATGGGCACCGGGACGAACGGCACGGTGACATACGTCGTCGTCATCGGGTTCGTCGTCGTGGTGGTTGTGGTCGGTGTCGTTGTAGTGGTGGTGGTCGGCGGCGTCGTGGTGGTCGTCGTAGTGGTCGTGGTGGTCGTGACCGGAGGAGGCGTCGTCGTCTGCGTGACGACGTGTGTCTCTGTCACGGGCGGCGGCGGGGGCGGGGGCGCCTGAGTGACGGTGACCGGCGGCGGCGCGGGTGCCTGGGTAACGGGCTCGGGAGCCGGCGGCGGCTCGGCCGGCGGCGGGGGTGCGACCGGACTCGGCGCCACTTCCTGCGGAGGCAACGGTTTGGGCTCGGGTGGCTTGACCTCCGAACTCGGCGCGGTACCAGTCGCACTGGTCAACGCATACGTCACACCACCGATGGCGACCAGGACCAACGCCGCGGCCACCGCGAAGACCGTCAGCGGCAACCGCTCCCACCCGCCACGCGGCTGCTCGATGGGGCCCGTCGGCGGAACGTACTGCACCGCCGGACGCGCCGCGGTCTCACTGCCGTAGGACTCCACCAGATCGGGACCGGTGTACGGCACCACGTCGTCGCCCGCGTCGTCTTCGGACCATGCCAGCGCCCGGAACGTCGACGACGCCTCAGAACCTCCTGCACCGGCAGGCATTTCGGCCAGCGGGGGCACCGCCGCCGCGCCAAGGGTGGGAGCCACGCCCGTCTGCGCCTCGGCGTCTGCGGAGTAGGCGGCGGACAACGCGGCCCCGATGGCGGCATCCAGCGCCGGTTGCGGCGTGGTCACCACCTGCGCCTGCGAATGCTGCGAAAGCTGTTGGGTGACAAGCGGAATACTGGCGCCACCACCGATGGTCACCACTGCCGACACCGCCGGCCAGCTGATCCCGTTGCGCTCCAAGGCCTTTTCCAGCGCATCCAACGCACCGGCGAGCGGTGCCTGCATCAGCCCTTCGAGTTCGGTGCGGGTGACCCGCACCGTGGCCGAATATCCGGGCAGCTCGACCACCAGATCGGTGGCGGTCTCCGCCGACAGCCGTTCCTTGGCCTGACGGCACTCCTCGCGCAGCCGGGCCAGGGATCCGACCGCCGCGGTGCCGGCCGGATCGATACCGCCGGCCTGGGCGACACCCTCGAGCACATGGGTCAGCAGCGCCTGATCGATCTGGTCACCGGAGAAATCGGAATAGCGGGTGGTCTCGTCGATCGGCTCGAAGGCCGCCGCGGCGTCGGCCAGCGTGATGCTGGTACCGCCGCCGCCGAAATCCAGCAGGGCCACCACGCCGTTGGACGGCAGGCCCGGATTGGCACGCAGCGCCGCCAGCGAGGCGACGGCATCGGGGACGAGCCGGGCGGGCCGACCGTCACGCGACAGGCTGGGGTTGTGCCGCAGCGCGTTGCGCAGGGCCCGCAAGGTGGGCGCACCCCAGTGCGCGGGCACCGCGATCGCCAGCTGGTCGGAGGGTCCGCCGACCAGCTCGACCATCGCATCGAGGGCCTCGACCAACAGGGTGTCGGCGGGATAGGACGCACCATCGGGCGCCACCAGCGGAACCGGGTCGCCGACCCGCTCGACGAATCCGCCGAGCGTGACACCGGGACCGGATTCGGGCACGCCGACCTGCGGCGTCCGGTCGGTCGACAAGGTCAACACCGAACGCCGGCTGACAGGTTGATTGCCGACACGCGCCGCAACCAAGTTGGTGGTCCCGATCGACAACCCCAACGGGCCGCTCATAACGCACGCCACGATAGCCGCACTGCCGGCCCGGGGCCCCTCGACACTCCGCAGTAGCCCGGCGAAGCCCGTTCCGCCGGTGCGGTTTTGACTGCTTCAGCAACGCTCATGCGACACACAGGAACGCAGATGGTTACTGCAGATGGCTGCCAGGCAGGACGCCTGGCAACGATTGTCCGGGCGGCTGCGACGAGTGTGCAGCTTGTTGAGCCGGACATCGAGTGTCCGTCACGAAAGCCTGCACACTCGCCACAGCGGCCGGGAGGGACCCCACCTGACAGAGACCGCACCGACGAATCGGGCACACTTCTCAGCCCCACACCCAAAGCTGTTTCGCTTCAACGCTTTTACCATCGCCAGGAGCACCGCTCTCAACCTACGTTTGAGTTCCCCACCTGCGGGTACAGCCATATCCGTGACGTCACTCTGGCTTGCCGACCGCCCCGAGCACCGCATCGTGCCCACTCTCGACGAGGAATCCGCGCGGAGCGCGGACGTCGTCGTGGTCGGCGCCGGGATCACCGGCCTGGTCACCGCCGTCCTACTGGCACGGGCCGGGCGAGATGTGCTGGTCCTGGAGGGGCGCACCGCCGGTGCCGGGGCGACCGGCAACACCACCGCGAAGATCAGCCTGCTGCAAGGCACCCGGATGACCGACATCGTGGGCAAGCATTCGCCCGACGTGGCCCGACAGTACGCCCAGGGCAACCTCGAAGGTCAGCAGTGGCTGATCGACTACTGCGAGCAGCGGCAGATCGGCCTGCAGCACGAGGCCGCCTACACCTACGCGCAGTCACCCAGCGGGATGGCAAAGGCCAAGGCCGAACTGAAGGCCTGCCAGGCCGCGGGCCTCGATGTCGAATGGGTCGATGACGCCGACGTGCCCTTTCCGTTCCATGGTGGAGTCCGGTTGGCCGATCAGGCTCAGTTCGATCCCATGCCGTTCCTGGACAGCCTGACCGCCGAACTGCACGAACGCGAAGGGCGACTGGTCGAGGGCGCCAGGGTGCAACGCGTAAGCCATGAGGGTGGGGCTCGCCTCAAACTCCGGGTGCGGACGAATACCGGCAACGAGATCGACGTAGTCGCCGATCGCTGCGTACTGGCCACCGGCGTTCCTATTCTGGACCGGGGTGGATTCTTCGCGCGACTGACTCCTCACCGCTCCTACTGCATGGCATTCCAGGTACCGGGCGATATCACCCGCGGCATGTTCATCTCGACCGACTCCCCAACCCGCTCAATACGTTCGGCGCCGACTGCCGACGGCGAGCGGCTCATCGTCGGCGGTGCCGGCCACCCAGTCGGGCGCGGCAGCGACCCCGCTGCCGCCACCGACGAGCTGGCGTCGTGGGCCAAGCAGCACTGGCCCGGGTCCCTCCAGACGCACTTCTGGTCCGCACAGGACTATTCACCCATCGACGCCCTTCCTTACGTCGGCCCGATCCTGCCGGGGCACGAAGAGATCTTGGTGGCAACGGGTTTCGACAAATGGGGCATGACCAACGGGGTGGCCGCCGCACTGGCGCTGACGGGCCGGATCCTGGGCGGTCGGATGGACTGGGCCGAGGCCTTCGCAAGCTGGAGCCCGCACGAGCTGTCCGGCGTCGCCACTGCGGTGCAGGCCAATCTGACCGTCGGACTGAACATGGCCAAGGGCTGGATCGCTCCGGTCACCCGCATCGGTAGGCCCGCCACCGAGGACTGCGGCGTGGTCAGCGGGCCGCCGTGGCGTCTGCAAGCACGCAGCGTCGTCGACGGAGTCGAGCGCACCGTGTCGCCCGTGTGCCCCCACCTGGGCGGCATCGTGAACTGGAACGACGCCGACAAGTCCTGGGACTGCCCACTACACGGGTCCCGCTTCGCGCCGGACGGCACCCTGATCGAGGGACCGGCCACCCGCGACCTCACGCGTTCGGCATAGCGTCACACCCGCTGTGGGCGGTGTGCTCCAATGTCGGGCATGGGTGACATCGACGACATCAAGCAAGTCAAATACCGGTACCTGCGTGCGCTCGACACCAAGCACTGGGACGAGTTCGCCGACACCCTCACCGAGGACGTCGCGGGCGACTACGGACAGTCCATGGGCAAGACGCTGCACTTCACCGAGCGCGACTCGCTGGTGGAGTACATGAAGGCCTCACTGGGTCCCGAGGTCATCACCGAACATCGCGTCGCGCACCCCGAGATCGAGGTCAACGGCGACGACGCCACCGCCACCTGGTACCTCCAGGACCGCGTGATCGTCCCCAGCATGAACTTCATGCTGTTCGGCTCGGCGTTCTACCACGACACCTACCGCCGCACCGCCGACGGCTGGAAGATCAGCAGCACCGGCTACGACCGCACCTACGACGCCACCCTCTCGCTGGAGGGGCTCAACTTCAAGCTCGAGCCCGGTGCCGCCCTCAATCTTTGAGCTATTGCGCGACGGCGATCACGGCGCCCGGCCGTAGCCACTGCATGATCTTGACGAGCATGGCGTCGTCGATCGCCACGCAACCGGCGGTCGGCCCGCCATCAGTGGTGTGCACGAAGAACGCGCCACCGTTGCCGGGCACCCGTGCCTTGTTGACGCCCATCACGATGGCGTGTTTGTAAGCGGTGATGTCGAGGTTCTCGGTGCCGCTGGCCGGGTCGGTGTTGAACGGGCACTGCGCCTTCTTGCACACCTGCATGGTGTTGTAGGTCGGGCTCTTCATGTCCCCGTCCCACCAGTGATCAGGCGTCACCTGGACGTACTGCAGCCCGCCACCGGGATTGGGGGCGGTACCGAACGCGAAGTCGAGGCTGAAGACGCCCATGGGCGTCTTCATCTCCCCGTCATGGGTCTGCGAGGCCATGCCATTGGAGCCGATGTTGGCCGGAATCCCGGCGGCCACCGGCTGCCAGCCTGCCGGCCCGCGCTGCCAGACATCCATCTTCGCCTTCGAACCACCCACTCCGACAACGGAAATCACCTGGGTGGCGTTACCCACCGACGGGGCGAACCAGGGCGGGTCGACGGCGCCGGCCGTGGGCGCGCATGCCAGAGCCAACACCCCGGCACACAGCATGGCGAGCAGTCGGCGCATCCGTCCATCGTCGTCGGCGTGCCTCTCGGGCGGATAAAGCTTGGAGCACGATCCGGTCGCGACCGGCTACGTTGGCGACATGGACGTTCGCGCGATCGGCAAGGGCCTCGGCACACTGGACCGCGAGGTCTTCGAAGCGGTCGCCGAGTCACCGAGCCCCCTACTGGATTCCGTGATGCCCGGACTGACGCGGGCCGCAGATCATTCCAAGCTGTGGTTTGCCATCGCGGCCGCCATGGGTGCGCTGGGCGGCACATCGCTGCGGCGTGGCGCCGCGCGAGGCGTCGTCAGCCTGGCGATAACCAGCCTGGTGACCAACCAGGTGGCCAAACGGATCTGGCGGCGGCCCCGCCCCGACCGCAGCCTGATCCCGTTGGCCCGGCGGACCCGACGCGTCCCCACCTCGCATTCCCTGCCGTCGGGACACTCCGCGAGCGCGGCGGCCTTCGCGGTGGCCGTTGGCCTGGAATCCCCGGCCGCCGGCCTGCCGCTGGCGCTGCTCGCCGGCCTGGTCGGGCTGTCCCGGGTGGCCACCGGTGCGCACTATCCCGGCGACGTGTTCGCCGGGTTCGGCATCGGCGCCGCGATCGCGGTCCTCGGCGCCCGCATCGTCCCGACTATCCCGACCGCCACCCTGCCCCGCTCCGAACCGCTGCGATATCGCACCGAGCCCCGACCGGACGGTGCCGGCGTGGCACTGGTGATCAACCCGGCCTCCGGCGACGGGACGGGCGCACGGATCGTCGACGACGTGCGTAACGCTCTGCCGCGCACCGAGATCGTCGAACTCGGTGACGACGATGACATCGAGACGGTGTTACGCGAGACGGCGGCCCGCGTCGACGTGCTCGCGGTGGGCGGCGGCGACGGCACGGTGGCGTGCGCGGCGGGCATCGCCGTCGAGGCGGGGGTCCCGCTCGCGGTGTTCCCCGGCGGGACGTTCAACCACTTCGCCAAGGACATCGGTTGCGACACGGTGGCCCGCACCGTGGCGGCGATCAAGGACGGCGCCGCGGCCTACGTCGACCTGGTGTGCCTCAACGAGGAACGCATGGTGATCAACACCGCCAGCATCGGCGCCTACCCGAACTACGTGCGGATGCGCGAGAAGCTCGAACACCGGATGGGCAAGCGACTGGCCGGGATGTACGCGCTGTATCTGACGCTGCGCCGGGAAGCGCCGGTGCGGATCAGCTACGACGACAAAACCCTTGAGACGGAGCTGTTCTTCCTGGGCAATTCGACGTACTTCCCGTCCGGGTTCGCCCCATCACAGCGGCCGCGGCTCGACGACGGCCTGATTGACGTGCGGATCCTGGAGACCGGGCGAAGGTTCAGCCGACTGCGCATCGCGACGGCCGTCGCGTTGGGACGGCTCGAACGCAGCCCGCTCTATCACGAGCTTCAGGTGCCGGAGTTCCGGTTCGTCGTGGTCGACGGGCCCACCACACTGGCCCACGACGGGGAGGTTGGTGAGGCGCTCAGCGAGGCAAGCTTCACCGTGCGGTACCGGGCGCTACCGGTGTTTCGTCCGCTGCCGTGATCGCCGACGGGTACGGCGGGTACAGCAGGAACACGGCCGCGAACCAGACGTAGCCCAACGCCCAGCCGGCCAGCACATCCGAGGGATGGTGGACGTTGAGCACCACCCGGCCCACGCCGATCGCGACGATGACGAGCACGCCTGCGGCCACCCACCACGCCCGCAGGTTGGGGCGCAGTGCCGGCCACGCCAGGGCCAACAGAGTCAGTACCGAGACCATCACCCCCAGCGCGTGCCCGGACGGGAACGAGGTGGACAGGGCGTGGACCAGCGCGGTGGACGGCCGCGGACGGTCGACCAGGAACTTGGCCGCCTCGGTGATCACGGCGCTGAGCTCGATGGTCAACACCAGGTACCACGCGATGCGCCACCGTCGGCGCACCAGCGCGACGACGATCATCACCAAAGCCAGCAACCGGAAGGCGAACGGCCCGAGCACGGTGCAGAACACGTCCCACGCGGTCACCCAGCCGGGATGCGCCGAGCCGTACCGGTATGGACCTGCCAGGCCCGCGGCGTCGACATCGGCCAGCCAGGTCCACTGCATCGCGTAACCGATCCACAGCGCCGCGTACAGCACGGCGGCCAGGGCCGCGGTCACGATCAGCCATCTGGCACGAGTTCCCACCAGATAATCTCTACCAGCTCCCATCGATTTGCCATGTTTGCGCGCTACCGTCGAAGGCATGGCTCTGATCCTGCGAAAGCTGATGCACATCGGCGGGCTGCCAGAGGGTCTGCGGGCAGAGGCCGAAGCCGAAGGCATCCTCTTCCTCGCTGAGTACATCCCGGTGACCAGGCGTTTCACCGGATCGATCCCGGGAACGCGATCGGCAGGGAGCGTCGCCAGCTACGCCGGTTCACTGGTCCTCACCAACTACCGGGTACTGGCCACCATGTCCACCCTGCCCAAGCTCGCCGGCCGCAGCATCGACCAGCCCTGGTCGGCCCCGCAGGTCGGTGCGGTGCACGCCGAGCTCAGCGAGACCGGGCTCACGCTGCAGGCCGACGTGGCCCAGATCGACAAGCGCGGTCACGGGAAACTGTCGCTGCACTACAAGACCGAGATCCCGGACGAGGTGCTGACGCGGCTGCCGCGCCGGTCGCTGGCCTTCGATGTCGGCCCGGAGTACGTGTTCCGTGCGGTCGGCGTGCCGTACCACCCGTAGCAAACTCCACCACAAATCCGGTATTTACCGAGACCCAATGTCTCGGTAAATTGTCGCCATGGCTTCCACCTCTCCCGAGACCGCACGGCAGGATGCGGACTACCGGGATCTGTTGCAGACGCTGTCCGAGGGTTCCGTGCGCCGCCGCTTCGATCCCTATCTGGACATCGCGTGGGACTCCCCCGATCTGGCGATCGACCTGGACGATCCGAGGTGGGTGCTGTCACCGAACGTCGACCCACTCGGCGCCACCGCCTGGTATCAGAGCCAGCCGCCGGCCCGGCAGATCGAGATCGGCCGGTGGCGAACGCTCAACTCCGTCAAGGTCGGCGCGGCGTTCGAGAGCATCCTCATCCGCGGGTTGATGGCGTTCATCATGAAGCTGCCCAACAACTCGCCCGAGTTCCGTTACGCATTGCACGAGATGACCGAGGAGTGCAACCACATCCAGATGTTCCAGGAGCTGGTCAACCGGTCAGGCGTCGACGTGCCCGGCATGCGGCCGCTGTTCCGTCGGTTGTCGCCGTACATCGGCCTGGTCGGCCAGTACTCGCCGACGGCGTTCATGGCGGGCATCCTCGCCGGTGAAGAGCCGATCGACCATTTCCAGAAAGGCCTGATCCGCGAGGGCGCCAACATTCCGCCCGCGGTGCTGCGCACCATGCAGATCCACATCGCCGAAGAGGCCCGCCACATCTCCTGGGCGCACGAGTTCCTCAAAACCCATATGCCGGAACGGTCCTGGCAGATGAAGGCGTTCGCGTGTGTGGCATTTCCGTTGACGCTGCGCTGGCTGGCCCATGAGATCGTGGCGCCCCCGAAGTCGTTCGGCGAGGAGTTCGGGATTCCGCGGGCGGTGATCAAGGACGCGTTCTGGCGCAGCCCGCACTCACGCAAGATCCTGTCCGGATACTTCGGCGAGATGCGTTCTCTCAGCGAGGAGCTCGGGCTGATGAACCGGGTCGGCCGGTGGGTGTGGAAGCGCTGCGGCATCGACGGCGAGGCTGCCCGCTACCGCGGCGTGCCGGACCGTGAAGCGGTTGCGCTCGCCTGATGCCGCACGTCATCACACAGTCCTGCTGCAGCGACGCCTCGTGCGTCTACGCCTGCCCGGTGAACTGCATCCACCCCACGCCTGACGAACCTGACTTCCACACCGCCCAGATGCTCTACGTCGACCCGGTCGAGTGTGTCGATTGCGGCGCGTGCGTGTCGGCATGCCCAGTGGATGCGATCAAACCGCATACCAAGCTGACCGCCGCCGAAGACGTGTTCACCACACTGAACGCCGATTTCTACGCCACACCGCGCCACCGACCGGTGCTGGCCCCGGTGGTGCCGCCGTTACAGGTGCGCGCGGGCGACCTGCGCGTGGCGATCGTCGGATCGGGCCCGGCCGCGATGTATGCCGCCGAAGAGGTGCTGACCATTCCCGGCGCCCGGGTCCGGATCTATGAAAAGCTCACGCAGCCCTACGGTTTGGCCCGGTACGGGGTGGCCCCCGATCACCAGCGCACCCGCGGGGTCGCCCGGCAGTTCGACCAGATCACCGCCGACCCCCGGCTGTCGATGCGCCTGGGCGTCGAGGTCGGCAGCGACATCACCCATGACGAGCTGCTGAATGAGCACCACGCCGTCATCTACGCCGTCGGTGCCTCAACCGACCGTCGGCTCGACATCCCCGGCATCGACCTGCCCGGCGTCACCTCGGCCACCGACTTCGTCGCCTGGTACAACGGTCATCCCGATCACGCGGGCCGCTCCTTCGATCTGGCTCATCGACGCGCCGTTGTGATCGGCAACGGCAATGTCGCACTCGACGTCGCACGCATCCTCACGATCGACCCGGACCTGCTCGCGGGTACGGCCATCGCGCCCACAGCCCTGGAAGCGCTGCGCCACAGTGCAATCGAAGAGGTGGTCGTGGTCGGGCGGCGCGGGATCGAGCAGTCCGCGTTCACCATCCCCGAGCTGGTCGGGCTGTGCTCCACACCGGGTGTCGACGTCGTCGTGCGTGAAGAGGACCTGCGGATGTGGCCCGGGTCGGATCCCCGGTCCGCGGTTCTGCGCGCCGCGCCACGCGGAGCGGGCCATCGCCGGATCGCGCTCGAATATCTGCTGTCACCGACCGCGATCCGCGGCCGGTCCGCAGCCACGGGTGTGGAGTTCGTCCATAACGAGCTGGTCGCCGCGGCTGACGGATCAGTGCGGGTGAAATCGAGTGGGCGCGAACGGGTTATCGACGCCGGCCTGGTGCTGACGTCCATCGGTTACCGAGGCCGGCCGGTGGCGGGACTGCCGTTCGACGAAGACACCGCGACGGTCCCGCATGAGGGCGGCCGGGTCACGCGCGGCGTGTACGTGACCGGCTGGATCAAACGTGGGCCGACCGGCTTCATCGGGACCAACAAGTCCTGCGCCCAGGAAACCGTGCGGAGCCTGGTCGACGATTACAACGCCGGACTGCTCTAGCTAGCGCTTGGTCAGCGCGGCGATCACGGCCGTGAACTCGTCGTCGCGGTTGATCTCCAGGCCGCTCGCGCGCGCCGCGCCGTCCAGGACGTACCAGGCGAAGTCAGCGAGGTGCGTCACGACCTCTTCGCGTGAGCGCTCTGGCGCCGCGCCACGGATCCACGCCGACAAGGTGGCTTCCACCATCGTCACCACCGCGAACGGCACGGTCTTGAACGCGCTGTCGTCCACTCCGATAGTTTGGGCGATCGCGGCGATGACCTCCTCGGACTGCCTGGTCATCCGGAGCTTCAGCTCGCTGACCGCGTCGAGTGTGCCGTCGCCCTCGAACGTCGGACCGCGCCGGACGAAGTCATCGAGCCGCGGGTGATCAAGCATCCAATCGGCAACCGCCGCCACGGTGCGGGTCAGGATGTCGCGCAAGGAGCCGTTCGAGACATCGAGGTTGGTGTCGAGAACCGCGGCAAAATCGTCGAACACCCAGGACCGGACCCGCCGCTCAAGCTCGTCCTTGCCGGTGAACTGCCGGTACACCACCGACTTCGCCAACCCGGCGCGCTCCGCGATGCGCACCATCGAGATTTCCGTGCCCGGCGGATTCTCCTCGACCAATGCCACCGCTGCCTGCAGGATCTGGGCACGCCGCTCGGTGTTGTGCTGCTCCCAGCGGGCCTCATAACCGCTGACCGCAGCGGGATCGGTGGCGGTCGGCATGGGTCCACCCTACCGACGGCATCGCACCCGATACGCCGGATAAGTAGCTCTCGATGAGTCAAACGGTTGCGGGCGGCGCATTCAGGCTGTTCGGTCGTAGGGTGGACGGAAAGGATGTGACGTGACGGAGCCGCAACGGCAGAACCTGCTGATCGTGCACTGGCATGATCTGGGGCGCTACCTCGGCGTATATGGCCACTCGGACGTGACCAGCCCGCACCTCGACCGTCTCGCCGCCGAGGGGGTGCTGTTCACCCGTGCCCACGCCACCGCCCCGCTGTGCTCACCGTCGCGGGGCTCGCTGTTCACCGGTCGCTACCCGCAGAGCAACGGACTGGTGGGCCTGGCCCATCACGGCTGGGAGTACCGCGCCGGGGTACGCACGCTCCCGCACTTCCTTGCCGAATCAGGCTGGCACACAGCCCTGTTCGGTATGCAACACGAAACCTCGCAGCCGGCCAATCTGGGGTACGCCGAGTACGACGTGTCGAACTCGTTCTGCGAATACGTCGTCGAGCAGGTCAACGCCTGGCTGACCGCTCCGCCGCGGCAACCGTTCCTGCTGACCGCCGGCTTCTTCGAAACGCACCGACCGTACCCGCGCGAGCGATACGAACCGGCCGATTCGGGGTCCGTCCAGCCTCCCGACTATCTGCCTGACACCGCCGAGGTGCGCGACGACCTCGCGGAGTTCTACGGATCGATCGCGGCCGCCGACGCGAAGGTGGGTGAACTGCTAGCGACGTTGGCCGCGACCGGTCTCGACGAGAGCACGTGGGTGGTGTTCATGACCGACCACGGGCCGGCGTTGCCACGGGCCAAGTCGACGCTGTACGACGCGGGCACCGGCATCGCGGTGATCGTGCGCCCACCGCGGGGCGCCCGCATAACGCCACGCCGCTATGACGAACTGTTCAGTGGGGTCGATCTGCTACCCACCCTGCTCGACCTCCTCGGCGTCGAGATCCCCGACGAGGTCGAGGGCCTGTCGCACGCCAGCAACCTCACGGCGACGCCCACGGAAACGGCAGAGGTCCGGTCCGGGGTGTATACGACAAAGACCTATCACGATTCTTTCGACCCGATTCGCGCCATTCGCACAAAGGAATACAGCTATATCGAGAATTACGCGGCGCGGCCATTGTTGGACCTGCCGTGGGATATCGCCGACAGCCCCTCGGGACGCGCACTCGGCGATACCGTCCTGAGCCCCCGTCCCGGCCGCGAACTGTACGACCTCGTCGCGGACCCGACCGAGAGCAACAACCTGCTGGGAGCGGACGTCACCGACAAGGCCGAGGCGATCGCCAACGATCTGGCACTGTTACTCAACGACTGGCGCGAGAAGACGCTCGATGTCATTCCCTCCGAATTCGCCGGCACCCGGATATCGGAGCGTTACACCGAGACGTATCTGCATATCCATGGCCGCCCGGCCACCAGCAGATCGGCCATCGCCGCCGACCGCGGCATCACCGATACCCACCAATAGTTTTCCTCACGATGAACGAAAACTCTTGACGCCGAGTTAAATAGGCGCCGCAAACAAATCATGATTAGAGTCTCGCCCATGCCAGATCATCCGACGGCCTACCTGGTGCTCGCGTCTCAGCGCAGCGGCAGCACCTTGCTGGTGGAATCCCTGCGTGCCACCGGCATGGCCGGTGAGCCCCAGGAGTTTTTCCAGTACCTGCCGACCACGAGTATGTCGCCGCAGCCGCGGGAATGGTTCGCCGGTGTCGAGGACGAATCGATCCTGCGCCTGCTCGACCCGCTGGTCGAGGGCAAGCCGGACCTGGCGCCGGCCGAGATCTGGCGTGACTACATTCGCACCGTCGGCCGGACTCCCAACGGGGTGTGGGGCGGGAAGCTGATGTGGAATCAGACGCCGCTGCTGCTGGAGCGTGCCGAGGGTCTGCCCGAACGATCCGGGCCCGGCCTGCTCGCCGCGATCCGCGATGTCACCGGCAGCGACCCGGTGCTCGTCCACGTCTACCGTCCTGACGTTGTGTCGCAGGCGGTTTCGTTCTGGCGGGCGGTGCAGACCAGGGTGTGGCGCGGCCGGGCCGATCCGGTGCGCGATGCCCGCGCCGAGTACCACGCGGGTGCCATCGCCCATGTGATCCGGCTGCTGCAGGCCCAGGAGGAGGGCTGGCGCGCCTGGTTCGCCGAGGAGAACATCTCCCCCATCGACGTGTCGTACCCGTATCTGTGGCGCAACCTGACGACCGTGGTGGCCACGGTGCTGGAGGCACTGGGCCTCGACCCGCGACTGGCGCCGCAGCCGGTTCTGGAACGTCAGGCAGATCAGCGATCCGACGAATGGGTGGACCGCTACCGCCGCGATGCCGAGAAGGAGGGGTTGCCGGTATGACGAGCGCCGATGAGCCGCTTGCGCGAAGAGCACCAAGCACTGACACCGTGCACGTCGACGAGCTGCGACTGCTGGAAGCCGAGGCGGTGCACATCATCCGCGAGGTCGTCGCCGAACTGCAGCGCCCGGTGCTGCTGTTCTCGGCGGGCAAGGATTCGATCGTGCTTTTGCGGTTGGCCGAGAAAGCTTTTCGTCCCTCACCGTTGCCGTTTCCGGTACTCCATGTGGATACCGGGCACAACTTCGACGAGGTCATCGAGTTCCGCGACCGCCGCACCACCGGGCTCGGGCACAAGCTGGTGGTGGCCTCGGTACAGGAGACCATCGACAGCGGTCGGGTGGCCGATCCGGGGCCGGGTGCCTCACGCAACCGCCAGCAGACGCGCACGCTGCTCGACGCGCTGGAGGCCGGCGGATTCGACGCGGCGTTCGGCGGCGCCCGCCGTGACGAAGAACGGGCCAGGGCCAAGGAACGCATCCTCAGCTTCCGTGACGAGTTCGGTCAATGGGACCCGCGGGCTCAGCGCCCCGAGCCGTGGTCGCTGTACAACGGCCGGATCCGCAAGGGTGAGCAGGTGCGGGTGTTCCCGCTCTCGAACTGGACCGAACTCGACATCTGGCGCTACATCGAGCTGGAAAACCTTGAGCTGCCGTCGATCTACTTCGCCCACGAGCGCGAGGTGTTCGAGCGCGACGGCATCCTGCTCGCGGTGTCCGAGTACGCCGTACCCGCCGGTCCCGAGAAGGCAGCGGTGGAGTGGGTGCGCTACCGCACCGTCGGCGACCTGACCATCACCGGAGCCGTACGGTCGCGGGCCACCACCATCGACGAGGTGATCACCGAGATCTCAGCGGCCACCGTCTCCGAGCGCGGCGAGACCCGCGCCGATGACCGAACATCTGTTGCGGCGATGGAAGACCGGAAACGGGAGGGTTATTTCTGATGAGCGCTCGCGCGAAGAACCGAGGATCCTGATGTCCACGCGTCAACTGCTGCGCATCACCACCGCCGGTTCGGTGGACGACGGCAAGAGCACCCTGATCGGCCGCCTGCTGCATGACACCGACAGCCTGCCGCTGGATCATCTTGAGGCCGTGACCGATTCGGAAGGCATTGCCGATCTGGCCGCGCTGTCCGACGGGCTGCGCGCCGAACGCGAACAGGGCATCACCATCGATGTCGCCTACCGTTTCTTCTCCACCGCCACCCGCAGCTACATCCTGGCCGACACCCCCGGGCACGAGCGCTACACCCGCAACATGTTCACCGGCGCCTCCAATGCGCATGTGGCGATCCTGCTGGTCGATGCCCGGGCCGGAGTGCTGCGCCAGACCCGTCGCCACGCCCGCATCGCGAAGCTGTTGGGTATCACGCACTTCGTCGCGGCGGTCAACAAGATCGACCTGGTCGACTTCGACAAGGGCCGGTTCGCCGAGGTCGAGCGGGAGCTGCAGCAGGTCGCCGACCGGCTCGGCGGGCTGGATCTCACGGTCATCCCGATCGCGGCCAAGCTCGGCGACAACGTGGTGCACCGCTCCGAGAACACCCCCTGGTACGACGGGCCGACCCTGCTCGAATACCTCGAAAACGTCGAACTGTCTGCACCGCATGCTGATCCGGCCAGTCTGCGACTCGCCGTCCAATGGGTGTCGCGGCCGACTGCGGAACAGCGCCGTCGCTACACCGGACGTCTGTCCGCGGGCACGCTTCAGGTCGGTGACCCCGTCGTGAGCCTGCCGGCCGGTACCCGCTCGGTCGTGACGGCCCTGGACACGCTCGACGATGACCGGTCGGTGGGCGTTGCGCCGCTGTCGGTTTCGATCGAGCTGGCCGACGACATCGATGTGGGCCGCGGCGACGTCCTCGTCAGTGGCCTCTCGGACCCGGCGCTGCCGGTGCTGGCCCGTGAGGTCGACGCGACGGTGTGCTGGTTCTTCGACGATCCGCTGCGCGCCGGCGACCGGCTGGCGCTCAAGCAGGGCGCCCGCACGGTGCGGGCCACGGTCCAGGAGTTGCACACCAAGCTGGACCCGGAAACCCTGGACGAGGTCGAGACTCCGGTTGAGCTGGCACTCAACGACATCGGCTCGGTCACGCTGCGCACCAGCTCGGTGCTCGTCGCGGACAATTACGCCGACAACCGCGACAACGGCGCGTTTATCCTGATCGACGAGGTGTCCAACGACACCGTCGGCGCCGGGATAATCCTGCAGGCCCGGGAACTCAAGCCGAGCGGGCACAACCGCTCCGACATCAAATGGCATCCTTCGTCACTGGACCGCGACTACCGCTGGAACAGCACGGGACAACGCGGCGCCACGATCTGGTTCACCGGCCTGCCCGCATCCGGCAAGTCCACGCTGGCGGTGGCGGTCGAGCGGGCCCTGGTCGAATCGGGTCAGGTGGCGTATCTGCTCGACGGCGACAATCTGCGCCACGGCCTGTCCGATGATCTCGGCTTCTCCGCCGGCGACCGGACCGAGAACATCCGCCGCGTCGGACATTTGACCCGGCTGCTGGCCGATGCCGGCGTCGTGGCCCTGGCCTCGCTCGTCTCACCGCTGAAGTCGGATCGGGATACCGCGCGGGCCCTCAACGAGGCCGCCAAGCTGCCGTTCATCGAGGTGCATGTGGCGACGCCCGTCGAGGAATGCGCACGCCGGGACCCCAAGGGCCTCTACGCCCGGGCCCGCGCCGGCGAGCTCACCGGGCTCACCGGGGTCGACGCCCCCTACGAGGCCCCCGAGAACCCCGATCTGGTGCTCGACACGACCGGCGCCGTCATCGACGACCTGGTCCAGCAGGTGATCGACCTGCTCGGCACCCGCCGCTAACCGCCGATCGGTGGAGTACCGGCGGGTACGGCTGAGACTCCGCAGATCGCATCGACGATGCGGTCGGTGTGGGTGACGTACAGCCCGTGGGCGGCACCGGGGATCTCGATGAGCTCCGCGCGCGGCAGCAGCGCGGCGGTGCGTCGCCCGGTGAGTTCGATGGGTGTCGATGCGTCGGCGTCGCCGTGGACCAGCAGCACCGGAAGGTCGAGTTCGGCGAGCTCGGCCCGGTAGTCGGTGTGGGCGCCCATGCTCTGGGTGCCGAGCAGGGTCTCGACGGGCACGGCGGCGAATCTGGTCCACCGTCCAGTCGACGATCTCGGGCGCCACGGTGTGGGCCTCGAAGAACGGCGGGGCGTTGTCGATACACCATTGCCGCACATCGCGTTCCAGCTCGACGAGGATTCCGTCGAGCATCTCCTCTGGAACACCGTCCGGGTTGTCCGGTGTCTTGACCACCAGCGGGAGTTGCCCCGCCACCAGCACCGCGCGGTTCACCCGTGCCGTTCCGTGCCTGCTGAGGTAGCGCACAATCTCCCCGCAGCCCAGCGAATGCCCCACCAGCGTCACATCGTCGAGATCCAGGTGTTCGACCACTCGGGCCAGGTCGTCGGCCAGCAGATCCACGGTCCACTCACCGTCATAGGCGCCCGAGCTTCCGTGCCCACGCCGGTCATAGGAGACACACCGAAAGCCCTTGTCCACCAGGCGGTCGATCACCTGATTCCACTGGCCCGAGTTGAGTCCCCACGAGTGGGTGAACACCAGCACCGGCCCGGACCCGGTATCGGTGTAGTGGATGTCGGTGCGGTCGGCGGTCTCTAACGTAGGCATGCGTCGATGGTCGACCGCGCAGGTACCCATGTCGATTACGTCGTAGGTAATGCCGGCTCCCCCGCTGCGCCGGGCTCCGCCGCTCTCCACGCCCGCTCTCCACGCCCGCCACCGCTCTCCACGTCCCCTTTGTCACGCTGGAGTGGCACTCGACTTCGAGTGCCACTCCAGCGTGACAATGGCGCAGGATGGGCGGGCGCAGGATCGGCGGGCGGCGGCTCCACGGGCGGCGGCTCCACGGGCGGCGGCGGATCTACCGCACCCGCGCCACCACGAACACGCGACGGAACGGGAAGAACGTCGTGCCGTCAGCGCGCCGAGGGTAGGCCTCGGCCAGCATCGGAATGATGGTCTGGCGGTATTGCTCCCACATCTGCTCGCTCAGCCGACCCTTGACCTGTGTCAGCGCGGTCCCGGTGATCCAGTCCAGAACCGGTGTCTCGCCGGTCAATTGGTGCACGTAAGTGGTCTCCCAGGCGTCCACCACACACCCCGCATCGGTCAGCAGCCCGGCATACTCGACGGGCGTGTCCACCTGGCCGACATCGCGCCACGGCATGTCGCGCAAGGGCTCGATGAACGGTTCACGACGAGCCAGTTCCCGCACCGCATGATGGGACGGGGCATCGAAATTGCCCGGCACTTGGAAGGCGATCCAGGATCCCGGCGCCAACTGCCCGGCCCAGCGCACCACGAGTTCGCGATGGGTGGGCACCCACTGCAGCGCTGCGTTTGTGATCACCACATCGGTGTCGGGTTGCGGCGTCCACTCCTCGATCGCCCCGACGTGTGCTTCGAGCCCGCGGGCCTGCGCTGCCGCGACCATTTCCGGGGAGCTGTCCCAGGCCTCCAGCGTCGCTCCGGGCCAGCGCTGCGCGAGCGTCTCGGTGAGGTTGCCCGGCCCGCAACCCAGGTCGACCACCCGGCGTGGCGCCTCCGCCGCGACCCGTGTGAGCAGGTCGTAGAACGGCCGGCCCCGATGGTCGGCGAAGGCGAGGTAGGTGTCCGGATTCCACATGCCCCGATCATGCCCGGAACCAAGGTCGATATCGTCGGACGCGATGGATGAATCGGAGAAGGTGCGGAAGATCTGGACGGAGCTGGGACTGCCCGGCATCGTCGACGTACACACGCATTTCATGCCCAAGAACGTCATGGACAAGGTGTGGCAGTACTTCGACAGCCAGGGCCCGATGATCGGCCGGGAATGGCCCATCACCTACCGCGCCGACGAGGCCGAGCGGGTCGCCACGCTGCGAGAATTCGGCGTCCGGAGGTTCTCCTCATTGATCTACGCGCACAAGCCGGAGATGGCCGTCTGGCTCAACCAGTGGGCGGTCGGCTTCGCCGAGGACACCCCGGACTGCCTGCACACCGCCACGTTCTTCCCGGAACCCGAGGCCCCCAAGTACGTCGCGGAGGCCATCACCGCAGGCACTCAGGTGTTCAAGGCGCACATCCAGGTGGGCAACTACGACCCGAACGATCCCCTGCTCGACGAGGTCTGGGGGCTGATCGAGGACGCCGGCGTCCCGGTGGTCATCCACTGCGGTTCCGGACCGGTACCGGGTCAGTTCACCGGCCCGGAACCCATCGCCAAGCTGTTGGGCCGCTATCCGCGGCTGGTGCTGATCGTCGCGCACATGGGGATGCCCGAGTACTCCGCCTTCCTGGATCTCGCCGAGCAGTTCGATCAGGTGAGGCTGGACACCACGATGGCGTTCACACCGTTCGTCGAGGAGACGATGCCGTTTCCCACCTCGGAGACAAACCGGCTGAAAGCGCTGGGTGAGCACATCCTGTTCGGCAGCGACTTCCCGAACATCCCCTACGGCTACGCAGAGGCCATCCACCACCTGATCGACCTGCCGGGCGTCGACGACGCATGGCGCCGCAATGTCCTACACGACAACGCCGCGAAGTTGTTCGGGCTGAGCTGAGCAGTTGACTAGCATCGGGAAGCGTGGAGCCGTCCAGCGCAGATCCGGTCGAACCCCCGATCCCTGTTCCCGACGTTCCCGGCGGTGAAGCCGGTGCGCGCGGCCTGCCACGCCGCTCCGACCTGACGCTCAAGCAGCGGGCCATCGTCGACACCTCCGCGATCGCCGACATCGCGTTGCGCACGGGGGTCGCCTCGATCGTGGCCACGTCGATGGTGCCGACGACGTTGGCGTCGATGTTGCACCCGTCCGCGTCGCGGGCCGAGCACGACCACATGCGGTTCTACGCGGATCTGGCCGCCGCACGGGACCACGCGGTGTCGTTCCCGGCGCCCACCCGGCCACCCCGGGTGTCCACCCGCCGGGCCAATCCGGTGGCCGAGTTGATCGCCCACGGCCGGGTCGAGAACATCCGGTTCCAGAGCGGCTTCACCGCAGTCAACCCGGCGCTGCGGGATATGTGCAGCGGATTCACGCGCAACAACGTTGTGCGGGCCCAACATTGGCGCCATGACGACGGACCGCACCCGACGTTGTGCGTGATCCACGGTTTCATGGGATCGCCGTATCTGGCCAACGGGCTGTTTCTGTCGTTGCCGTGGTTCTACCGCTCCGGGTACGACGTGTTGTTGTACACCTTGCCGTTTCACGGTCAGCGCGCCGAACGGTTCTCACCGTTCAGCGGCTACGGATACTTCGCCCACGGGTACGCCGGCTTCTCTGAGGCCATGGCCCAGGCTGTGCACGACTTCCGTTCGGTGATCGACTATCTGGAATCCACCGGTGTCGACCAGATCGCCCTGACCGGCATCTCACTGGGTGGGTTCACCTCGGCGCTCCTGGCCAGTGTGGACGACCGGATTCAAGCCGTGGTGCCGAATGTTCCTGTGGTGACGCCGGATCGCACGGTCGACGAGTGGTTCCCGGCCAACAAGCTGGTGGCCCTGCAACGCCGGGTGGCCCGAACCGATCCCGCTTTGATCGAAGCGGCGGCCCGGTATGCCTCGCCGCTGAACTACCGTCCGCTGGTGCCCAAGGAGCGACGGATGATCATCGCCGGCCTGGGCGACCGGCTGGCTCCACCGCAGCAGGCCGAGATGCTGTGGGAACACTGGGATCGCTGCGCGTTCCACTGGTTCCCCGGCAACCACCTGCTACATGTGAGCCAGCCGGACTACCTACGCCGGATGACCCGCTTCCTGCGGGATTTCATGTTCGACTGACCGCTGCAGCAGTGCCTGCGGCAGTTCGGCAGGGGCGCCGTCCAGACGGTCCGAGGACAACGGGTTCAACGCTGCCAGTGCCGGACGGTGCCGGCCACCCGCCGGCTTCAGACCGGCCAGCGGAGCCTTGCGTGCGGGCCGGTCCGCCGTGCGGATCGCCGCACCTACCGTCAGCTGCGGCTGGGTGGGAGATCCGGTGAATTCCAGTGCCGTCCACGTTTCCTGGGCTGGCACGGCGCCGATCCCGGCGAGTACAGCGTCCAGCTTGTCGCTGACGCCGACCAGGTAGGCCGCCACGAATCCCGAGTCGTCCTTCACCCCGCGCCAGGTTTCCTTGCCCGGGTCGGGCAGCGGGGAGTCCACCCCGTCGACGAGCGTGACGGTCCAGCCCTGCTCACGCAGGTGGTCGGCGAGCCGGCGCCCCACGATTTCAGTGGTGTCCCGCAACGGGATCTGCGACGAACGGGCGCGCAACGCAGCGAGATTGTCCGCTGCGGCAACCGTCAGGCTGATCCAGCTGCGCCGGTTGCCACCGGCGTCGCGGTGGGTGACCCGGACCTTGTCGCAGCGAATGCCGTAGCGGTCGAGGTAGCTGACCACCACCGGCAACTGGGCCGGGTCCGCGGGATCGACCCGCAGGACAACGGTCTCCGCGCCCGGCTGGTCGACGGGCTGGTCCTTGGCGAGGTTGCGACGCCACACGGCGATGTGCCGGGCGACCCGCGTGGTCAGGAACAACCCGCCCCACCACGCCAGCAACAGCACGACAGCCGCGACGGAAACTCCGAGCACCCACCGTTCGGTGTTGGTCTGCCATGGCCGGGCCAGGACGGCTGCGACGATGAACAGCGACGCCAGCGCGAGTCGGGCGGTCATGTGGTGGGGTCCTTCCGTCGGTATGCGGCGAAGGCAACGGCCAGCGCCGCCAGCGCAAGTGCTCCGGTGCCGGCGAAAGCAACGATTCGGCCGGTGTTGTCACGCGGGGCTGGTTCTTGTGGTGCGGCAATGGGTTTGCCTGCGGGAGCCGCCGGTCCGTCCAGCGGCATGTCCGCGACATCCCAGGTGAGTGCGGCCACCGGATCGACACCGCCGGCGCCGATGACGTTCGACGGCGAGCGGGCGGCACCCTGCGCCGTCGTGGTCAACCGATGGACCACCTGGCGGGCGTTCAGATCGGGAAACTTGCTGCGCACCAAGGCCGCAACGCCGGACACATAGGCCGAGGCGTAACTGGTGCCGCTGAGCGGAATCAGCTTGCCCTGATCGGTGGGCAGCGCGTTGGCCAACCCCCCGCCGGGTCCGTTGCTCACCGAGGAGATGTTCTCGCCCGGCGCCGAGATCCCCACCCAGGGACCGGCCATGGTGAATCCGGACGGCTGCCCGGTGGCGTTGAGCGCACCGACCGACAACACGTAAGGCTGCCACCACGACGGGATCGACACCGAGGAGACGCCGCCCCAGTTGCGGGGGTCACTCGGAGTTCCGGACAGCGGATTGGACGCGCACGCGGTCCCCGTCGTGACCCCGCCCTCGGTGTTGCCCGCGGCCGCGATGATGACCGCGTCCTTCTCCACCGCTGCATAACGCAGTGCCGCACCGAGTTCGGTCTGGTCCACCTGTTTGTCGGCGGGCAGGCACGTCACCACCGAGATGTTGATGACGCGCGCACCCATGTCGGCGGCACGCACGACGGCCCTGGCCAGGCTGGCCACATCGGCAACAGCGCGAGCCTCGGCGGCGTCGGCACTGGGCGTACGCGGCGCGAAGCGCGGTGAGTTCTGCCGGATCGAGATCAACCGGGCTTCCGGTGCCACCCCGGAGAATCCGTCGGACCCGGGTTGGCCTGCGATCAGACCGGCGACCGCGGTGCCATGGCCGTCACAGTCGGTCAGGCCGTCGGTGGATTCGATGAAGTCTCCACCGCCTTCGACGTGGGGCAACCGAGGCCCTGGCTGCACTCCGGTGTCGATGACCGCAACGGTCTGACCCTGCCCCCGGCTCTGCTTCCAGGCACCGGACAGGTTGAGCGCCAGCTGGTTTGGGTTGACCGCACCGGGGTCGGTACCCGGCTTCGCCTCGGTGGCGACGCACGCCGAACGCTGCGCCATCGCCTCCACCGGACCTGCGCTGCCGGCCGGTGGGGCGACCTGCGGGTCGACCTCGGGCGGGCTGACCGCACCCGCCGACGGGGAGCCGACCAACAGCACCAGACCGGCTGTGGCCAGAACACCCAGACTCTTGTGGATCACCGATTCATCACCTGTCGATAACGAGGCTGAACAGCCCGATGAGGAAGGCCATCACCGGAATCAGCGAAGCATCGAGCCCAGTCGCCAGGAAGCCCACCAGGCGCCGCATCGGCAGCGAGTAGGTATCCGGCGACGCCGCCCGCGGATTCAGTGCGGCGAAAACCCACACCACGACGAGCGCGGCAAGCACCGCCAGCGTCAACCAGGCGGCCTGGTACCGGCCGTCGATCGCGAAGGCCACCAACAGGGCAACGGACAGCAGGTAGGGATGGGCCAGCAGCCAGGACTTGCAGGAGGCGGAATCCCAGACGCGAGCCCGCAGCACGGCACCGAGCGCGGCAGCGACGACCACGTACCAGGCCCACGGCGACGCGGTCGACGAAGCGACCAGGGCCACCGAGCCCGCGACACCGAGCAGCACACCCGCGGCGATCACGCCGGTCTGGTGCGACTGGCTCACGCGGACCCGCCGCGGCAGGTCGGCCAACACCGAAAGCGGTTGTGCCGACGGGGAAGGATCACCCGGCGCCGGGATGACCGGCAGCGGGAAGCGGGCCCACATCGCGGACAGTTGGGCGGCCTGGACCGTGACCACCAGGGCGATCAGGATCAGGGCGCACCCGATCACGGTCGAGTTGATCTCCCACAGCGAGGCGGCACCGGCCACCAACAACACGCCGGTTCCGGCCACCGTGGTCGCGGTGAACACGGCGATACCACGGTCATCGGGCGAGCTGGCCATGCTGATCAACGACCATGCCGCCACTCCGGCCGCGGCCAGCAGGATGCTGGGTGCACCGAAACCGCCTGGCACACCGAGTGCGAACGCTGCGCCGACGGGAACCAGCCCGGTGACAGCCAGCGCGGTGGCCAGAGCTCCCGAGCGGCTCCGGGTCGACAGCGAGGCGAGCACGGTGGCGATGGCGATGCCACCGACCACGAACAGCCCGAGCAGTTCGCCGGTCAGCACGCGATGGGCGACGGCCAGGCCGGTGCCCACCAGGATCAGCCCGATCACGGCCAGCGCCGCAGCACGCGCAATGTGCGCGGCGCCCCACGGGCGTCGGCGGGCAGCCGAGAAGATCACAGCGGCGTCGGCGATGTCCTCGACGATGCGCGGGGCAGCCGGGCCGGCGGGGACGGCCTGCAGCGCAAGCAGATCCCCGTCCACCACGCCGACCGTGTCGAGGGTGGCGTCCAAGCTGTACGGCGCACCCCCCACCGGGGCCAGGCTGAGCCGCACCGGGTCCGGGGCGCTCGCCCCGTCGTCGCCGCCGGCGTTGGGGGGCAGCACGATGCGCTGGACCGCGGGCAGAATCTCGCGCAGCGGCAGCTCGGACGGCAGGGCCATCTCGGTCAGCCGGCCACCGTCGTCTCCAGCGGCCAGCACGGCCACCCGGACGATCGGCATCACAGTGTTGTCGGACATTCCTATGCTTTCTGGGTTCTTCTCATGGAGCGTGGATCTCGGTGGGATACAGGGTTGTTAGATACAGCGGCGTTGGATAACTCGTCGTTTTCGGCTTCTCTGTCGAAGTCGCGGATGAGCGGTTGGTCGGGGAACCAGGAACCGCTCGGCAGGGAGGCGGTGAGCCGTTCGACCGCCATGGCGATCGCGTCGGCACTGCCTGCCGTGAAGGTCGAGATCCACTCTCCGTCGAAGGCTTTCGACGGAGAGACCAGAATCCGGCCCCCGGGGGTGTCGATGATGCTGACTCCCACCTGGGTGGTTACCCGGTGGCCGTCACGGTGCTCTCCGGCCACGATCTCGACGTATGTCCGCCGTCCGTCGAACACCGCCTCCACGATCGAGCGGGCCGAGGCCGGGACTCCGAGGAATCCCAGCACCTCGGTCAGCGGGGTGCCGTTGCGGATCTGCTCGTCGGCGCGGGCGCCGGCCGCGGCCGGCAGCGCGAACTCTTCGAACCGCGCCGGCTTGCGGTTCGACAGCCCGGCCGTGAGCACCGGGCCCAGGGCGTGCGGGTGGGCGATGTCCATCTCGGTGAACGTCACCAACTGCGCGTTGCGCAACACGACAACAGTCCGACCGTCCCGCCTCGCCACGATGCCACGCAGCAGATCCCCGGGCCCGGAGACAAACCGCAGGTCCAACCACTGGGTCGCCCGGCAGGCCAGCCGAACCCATTGCGCCACCCGCGGATTGACTCCGCCGCCGGCGTCGAGCACGCCCATCCTGGTCAGTTCAGCGGCCTGTTCGGCGACAAAGCCGGCCCGCTGTACCGGTTCGCTGTAGGGCGGCGTAATGGCCAGCACCCACGGATACGCCCCGGCACCGAGTACCTCGGCGAGGTACCAGGCCTGATCGGTGGTCAGCTCGACGGCGTTAGCTCCCACTGGTCACAATCAGCCCCACTTGGCGCCTTCGGCAGCATCGCGTGCGCTCATCGACATGGTGTTCATCTCGTGAGTGGACGCCATGGCACGGTAGGCCCGGGTCAGCTCTTCCATCGCCTGGTTCCACTGGGCCTGCCAGGCCTGGTAGGTCATACCGGTGTCACCCTGCCAGGCGCTGCTCAGTGCGGCCTGCTCGCTGGCGATGTCGGCACCTACGGCGTGCAGGGCAGCCGAGTAGGTGTTCATCTCTCCGGCGTGAGCCAGCATTGCCGGGTAGTTGTACATGATCTGAGACATGAAAACTCCTGTATCGCTGTGGATCTAGCTCGGTCAGATGGAGGTGTAGGTGCTGGCCGCGGCCGCATCCTGCGCCACGTAGGTGCCCGCGGCGTCGCCGAGGTTGAGCTGCGCGTAGTCGAGCAGGGCGTTGACCTTGGCCGACACCTCGACGAACCGGGCGTGGGCGGCTTGGAAGGCAGCCGAGGCCTCACCCATGTGGAAGGCCTGCGACGACATGGCAGCCTGCTCGGCCTGCGCGATGGTGCTGCGCATCAGGGCGGCCTTGGCACTGAACGCCGCCTCGGAGGCGATCAGCTGGGGGATGTGAGCGTCCAACATGCTCATGGATTTTCCTTTCGGGTCGTAGACATTTGGCGGTGCATCGAACGTGATGAAGATGATCTGGTCAGCTGCGGGTACCCCCTTGCGAATCGCCGGGTTCCCAGGAACCGGGCAGCATCGGCGAGACGGGACTTTCGTCGTCGTAGCCCTCGCCGGCGAGCGTGGTCAGCCCGGCCGCGGTGGTGTCGGATTTGGTTTCGGTGCCGGTGAATCCCATGGCGCCGGCACCGCTTTCGGACGCCCGCACCCGCGGTTCCGGCGTCGGCGCCGGGTCCGGTTCTGGTTGCTCGTAGTCCATGTAGGCGTCCGCGTAGGCGTGGTCTTCCAATGCCGCACCCCGCTTGCGACGCCGCTTGCGCCGTGCCGCCAGCGACGCGGCCACACCGGATGCCGCGGCGGGAATGCCGGAAGCCGGTGCCGAGGCACTGGACTTGCCGCCCACGGTCGGGCTGAAACCCTCGTCGGGGTCACTGCCGAGCACCGCATACGGCGCGAAGGCCGCCGCCGCGACGGGCGCCGGTGCAGGAACACCTGCGGGGGCAGGCGCAGCGGCGGGCGCAGCGCCTGCGCCGACTCCACCGCCGAAGCCCGCCGGCGACAGGCCGGCCATGGGCAGTCCCTGATCGACGCGCGCCGGTCCCGCCGGAACATCGGCGTCGGCGGGAGCGTCGGCCGGTACATCATCGGTGGGAAGCAGGTCGAGGAAACCCAGTGCAGCAAGGCCGATGCCGAGCAGCGGTACCAGGAACGGCGAGAGCGCCACACCGATCCAAGTTCCCCAACCCACCGGCTGGAAGATCATCTGGTAGATGACGCCGAACAGGAAGGGCCCCCAAGTGGTCAGGAAGCCCGCCGGATTGGTCATCAAGTCGGTGAGCATGCTCTGCAGCGTCCCCAGCGGATCGTTGAGGAACCTCAGCAGCTCCTTGCCGCCGATCATCGAGTCGTTACCGAGATAGTCGATCAGCCATTGCGGCAGATTCGGGTACTCACTGTCGGCCGTCGCGTCGGCGTTCGTCAGCGCCGTACCGGAATCCGTGGCCGTGCCCTGCGCCATCATCTGCTGTGCGTTGGCCGACGCGGTGCCGGCCTCCCCGGCGCCCGGCTTGAGCAGCATCGGCGACGGCGTGCTGGTCGGTGCCGCCATCACGGCGGCCCCCGAGACAGCCTGGTAGGTGGCCATGGTGGTGGCCGCCTGGATCCACATCCGGACGTAGTCGGCCTCGTTGACCGCGATCGGAATCATGTTGATGCCGAAGAAGTTCGTGGCCAACAGCACGCCGTGCACCACATGGTTGAGCGCCAGCTCGGGCATGGTCGGCATGGCCGCCACGGCCGTGGTGTACGCCGCGGCCGCAGTCTCGTGCTGGACAGCCACCGCAGCGCTGTTCGCGCTCTGCTGCGCCAGCCAGGTCAGGTAGGGCCCATGCGCGGCAATGTACTGCTCCGAGCTCGGCCCTTCCCAGGACCCGGCCTGCACCGAGCCCAGCACGCTGGTGAGTTCGGCTGCCGCCGAGGCATATTCGGTACTCAGCGACTGCCAGGCCCCCGCGGCGGCCAGCAACGACCCGGCGCCTGGACCGCTGGAGAGCAGCGTCGAGTGCACCTCGGGTGGCAGGGCCATCCAAATGGGGGCAGTCATCTCAGATGCCGCGCGCAGTCATGTAGGACGAAGCCGCCATCGCGTCACCGGTCATGTAGCTGGCACCGGACTCGCCGACGCCGACGCCGGAGCGTCCGAGCTCCTCGACACCCTGCGCGGCCATCGTCGAGTGCTGGGCACCGTGGGCGCTGAAGCCGGTCGCGGTCTGCAGCGAA
This sequence comes from Mycobacterium shunyiense, assembly GCF_058270075.1. NCBI lineage: Bacteria > Bacillati > Actinomycetota > Actinomycetes > Mycobacteriales > Mycobacteriaceae > Mycobacterium > Mycobacterium shunyiense. The sequence continues at coordinate 51,000 of NZ_JBZDPU010000017.1, forward strand.
ACCGCATCGGCCGCAGGCGGGATCACCGCCGAGACCAGGGGGGCGGCTGCCGCGTGCGCGGCGGCCAGGCGCGCGGTGAGCGCCTCCACGGCCGCGCTGGCGGCGGTCAATCCTTCTGGAACTACCCGCAATGTCATCAGAATTCCTTTCGCCCGTTGTTCACGGAGAGTGCCGTGTCTTCGATGAGTGGGTTGACGAGCTGGACGAACTCGGGCGCGTCACCGTCCCCGAGCAACATGCCGCGTCCCGCCGGGAACCGGGCGAACCGGTGCCCGCGGAGCTTGCCGCTGTCTGCCGGATTGCCCGACAGCATCAGTGTGGTCGCCTGCAGATCGTTGAGGCGACGCAGCAGCGGTGCCGTCATCACGGCGTGGGCCGATCCGGTGGCCCTGGCCGTCACGATGACCCGCAGCCCCAGATCAGTGGCCTCGGCCAACAGTCCGACGATGTTGGTCCACGGACGCTGCCCGGCGAACGGACCGCTGGCCGCGGGGCCGTCGGGGATCTGGTCCACGTCGTCGATGATCAGGTAGTGCGTGTGGCCATCCTGTCCGGACCGCTGGTTCCAGGCGCTGAGTTCCTGCGCGCTCAAACCGGCCGGCGGACGACGCTTCTCGATCAGCGACGACAGCCCCAGCATCGCGGGCAGCACGCGGTCGATGTTGGCCGTGTACTCGTTGTCCGGGAACAACGGCTCCTCGACCAGATGCAACCTTCGGTCGATCACGGTGAAGGCCACCTCGTCCGGCCGGGAGTTCTCCCGGATGGTCCGGATGATGTGACGCAACAGCGTGGTCTTGCCCGACTTGGTATCGCCGAACACTGCCAGCAGCGGGTTGTGCTTGAAGTCGAGCACCACCGGCGCCAGATCCTCTTCGCGCTGCCCGATGACCACCTGCTCGGGGGCCGGGTACAGCGGTGCCAGCGCGGCGGGGGCCAGCGCGGTGGGCAGCAGCCGCACCGGCGGTGCGCTCTGACCCGGGTAGCGGGAGTTGATGACGGCGATGTCGCTCAACTGTGGCTCGGCGAACAGGAAGTGTTCGGCGGCCATGGTCAGGCCGCGGCCCGGCTGATCAGCAGGCACCGACTCCGCCGGCCGGCGCAGCGCACCCACCACCCGCACGATGCTGTCGTGGCTGTCGTGCAGCTTGAGCTCCAGCCGCAGGCCCAGGCCGTCACGCATCGCCAGCGGCACCTCCAGCCAGTTCGGCGTGGTGATGACGACGTGGATGCCGTAGGACAGGCCGGTGTTGGCCAGCTCCGTCACCTTGGCCAGCAACGGGTTACGCGTGTTGAAGGTGTCGGTGTTGTCGCGGCTGAACGCGTACAGGTTGTCGATGACCAGGAATACCTCGCCATACCCGTCTGCGTAGCTGCCCACCCGGCTCACGGCACCCTGCCGCTGGCGGGCCTGCAGCAGCTGTTCGAGCTCGCCGAAGGTACGACGGATGCGCTCGGGCTCCAGCGGGGTGGCCACGCTGCCGACGTGGGCCAGGTCCTCCAGGCCGGCGAGTTGTCCGCCGCCGTAGTCGAGGCAGTAGAAGCTGACCTCGCTCGGCGAGTGCAGCACCGCGGCCGACAGCACAAAGGTCTGCAGCGCGGTCGACTTGCCCGAGCGCGGACCACCGTGGATCAGCACGTTGGCTGCCGACGAGTTGGCGTCGAACACCAAGGCGTCGCGGCGCATCTCGAACGGCTTGTCGATCTCGCCCAGCGGCCAACGCAGTTGACCGGGTTCGATGTCGGTGCTGGCAAGCACGTCGTCGAGGGCGATCGCGCCGTCCAGCGGCGGTAGCCACAGCTTCGGCGCCTGCGGTCCGTAGGTGGCCAGCTGGTCACCGATGGTGGCGATCAGCTTGCGCGGCGGCAGGACGTCGATCTCGGGCTCGTTCGTGACGATCACGGTATCGGGTTCGGGCTCCACCCGCGAGGCGGTGAACAGCTGAGGTTGCGGCAGCGCCCGGACCACGATCGACTTCCCGGCCCGCGGCGGGTCGTAGATGCCGTCGACGTAGGTGCTGCGGAACTTGATCGGCACCGCACCCGGGGCGGGTACCAGGAAGCCCTCGCCCTTGTGCTCGCGACCCGATTCGATGTGATACGCGTCCTCGACCCCGATGATCTGGCGGGAGATGCTCGGGCTGGCCACCTTCAGGCCGATCCGGTACGACGTGTTCTTGTCGATGTCCTTGATGCGGCCCACGTCCAGGGTCTGCGATGCGAACAGGATGTGGATCCGGAACGAGCGGCCCTTGCGCGCAACGTAATCGAACAGGTCGGCGTACTCGGGGTGCTCGGCGAGCATCAGCGTGAACTCGTCGGCGACCACGAACAGCGTCGGCATCGGCGGCAGGTCATGCCCGGCCGCGATCGCGGCCTCGTACTCGGTGACCGAGTTGAAGGCGCTGCCCTGCACCCGGCGACCGGCTTCCTTGAGCAGCTGCTCACGGCGGGCCACCTCACCGCGCAGGGTGTCGGCGAACCGGTCGGCCAGCGACCGCTTCTCGGCCATGTTCGAGATGACCGCGACGACCTGCGGGAAGTTGCGGAAGATGTCGGCTCCGGCCTCACCCTTGAAGTCGGCGTAGATCACGATGAGCCGATCAGCGGAGTGAGTGGTCAGCAGCGACAACAGGATCGACATCAGGGTCTGGGACTTGCCCGAGCCCGTCATACCGATCATCAGGCCGTGCGGGCCCATGCCGCCCTCGGCCTCGTCCTTGAGGTCGAAGTACAGCGGCTCGCCGGTGGCGGTGACGCCGATCGGCACCCGCAGCTCGTCGTCGCGGTTACGCGGGGCCCACAGACTCGCGACGTCCAGGGCCGAGGCATCTGGGATGTCGAGCAGCGTGCCGAAGGTGGCGCCTCCGGTGGCGGTGGACCGCACGTAGCCGGGGTTGGAGTCCCAACGCGACAGCCGCCGCGCGATGTGGGCCGCCTCGGCGGCCGACATCGAGTCCGCCTGCCCGACGTAGGGCTGCCAGCCGCTGCTCTGCCAGCGCTCGATCCGGCCCCCGGTGACCCGCAGGATGGGCCGCTCGGGATCCGGGTACTGCTCGCGGTTGGGCAGCTTGTCACTGCGATGGATCACGGTCACCCCGGTCAGACCCGGCTTCCGCGCGATGTCGTCGGGATCGGCCTCGGGATCGTCGAGGACCACCAGCAGATGCTTGAGCACCTGGTCCGCCTCGGCGGGGAACGCGGGCCGGCCGACCAGGGCCGAATCGAGCTGCTCGCGCAGCTCGGTGACGCCGGTGGTCAGGTAGCGGGCCGGGCCCACACCGTCGGCCTGTGACGGAATATCCACGTGTGGAAGCCATTTCAGCCACGACCAGGCATCGGAGTCGACGTCGGGAGAGGCCAACGCCACCCCGAGCATGGTCGGGTCGTGCCAGGTGACGGCCTGGGCGATCCAGGCCCGCAACGCATCCCGGACCTCATCGGCCTCACCGATCACGGTGATCCGGGCGAGCTTGGTGACGTCGATGCCGGTCGGGGCATCACGCACGGTGCGCTGCACGTCGAGCAGACCGCGAAGGGTGCTGTGCGACACCGGCTCCAGGTCGATCTCGTCGGCGGTGTCCTTGACCTTGAGCGCGGCGTCCAGCGGCACGTCGTGCAGCCCGGCGCGCAGCACCAGGAAGTCACGGTCACGTGGATCGCGTTCCCACTGCCTGCGGGTGCCCGGGACGGAGGCCAGCGCCTCAGGCTCCGGGTGTGACCACTCCAACGCCTTGCGCTGCTCGGCGGCATGGGCCCGGACATTGTCGCGCACCACCGACAGGTAGCGCAGGTAGTCGGCGCGTTCGGCGTCGACCTCCTCGGTGCGCATCTTGTTGCCGCCGCGGTAGAGCGCGGTGGCGGCCAGCAGCAGCACGAACGGGAAGAACAGCATCGTCGGCGAGATCATCCGCATCCCGGTGGCGAACAGCGCCACGATCATGCCGACGATCAGGATGACGATCAGGTAAGGCAGCACCCGGCGCAGCAGCGACGGCGGGACCATCCGCTCCAACTGGGGCGGCGGCTCGATCGTGATGGTGCCCTTACGGGTGGTCGGCGGGGCCAGCCTCCGCTGGTGCTCGAAGATCAGCCGGCTCATCGGGTCGCCTCCAGGCGTGCAGCGTTTGCGTTGGGCGACAGCGCATCGTGTGCGGTCAGGGCGTCGCCACGGGACAGGGTCGGGCCGGCCGCGAACTGCGTCAGGATCGACCACGGAATGGGCAGGGCCGGCGCGGTGAGGCCAAGCGCCTCGACAACTTTGTCGTTGCCGGCGGTATCGATGCCGTAGCGGACGCCGGTGTCGCTGACCCAGAACAACGAGCCTGCGGTCGGCGAGCCGGGCTCGGCCCCGACGGTCTGGACGAAGTAGCCGCTGCCCGGGGTCAGTGCGACCCGGTTGGCGGCGCCGTTGCTGCCCGCGCCGACCAGGTCGACGGTGTGCAGGCTGTCCGGCACCGGCAATGCCGCACCGGAGAGGACCGACAGCTTGCTCTCGGTGGCACCCGTCGGCTTGATCCACTGGGCACAGGTCACCGGGGCGGTCGACGGCGCGACCAGGTTGACCGGAGCGTCCGGGTAGCCGGCGGTGTCGATGGCGTGCGAGACAGGCATCCGCGATACCTCGTCGGGCCCGATCCGCGGTGCCTGGTCGAGGCCATAGGAGTTGGTGTTGCGCAGGATCGAGGCCAGGACCGGCGAGACCGGCTGCAGACCGTCGTTCAGCACCGCGTAGTAGCGGGCAGTGTTGTCGGCGTCGTAGGCCGCCACCACGCCACCCACGGGCACCGGGGTCGACAGCTCGTAGCTCGTCGGCGCACCGGCGTCGGCGATGTGCGGGGCCGCCAGCGCCGGGGCTTCGGGGATCGCGTTGAACAGGCCGGCCGCGATGGGCCGCGGCGTCGGGATCTGCCCGCCGAGACCGAGGGCGTCGGTGACGGCGCGGTTGGCCAGATCGACCGGGCTGCGCTTGCCGTCCCACAGCAGCCAGTCGCCCGGGGTCGGGCCCTCGCTGTTGTGCACCAGGACGGCCTGATCGGACGTCAGCGTCAGGGCACGCTCACCGCCCGACGCGAGGGTGCCGGCAATGATGGTCACACCCGCGTTGGCGCCCGAAACCGCATCGCACACAGTCCAATCCGCGCCGGTGCTGACGCTCTGCACCATCCGCTCCGGCGCACCGGCGATACCCAGCAGGTTGCCGCGCGCGAACTTGTCGATCTCACTGGTCTTGACCGTGCTCGGGTTGTCCGCCTTGCCGGTGATCAACCGCGCCGAGGTCAGGTTGAGCACGGGGTGCAGCTGCTCCCCCACCCGCACGTACAGCGCGGCCGTTGACCGGTCGGCGAGAACGGCATCGTTTCCGGCAGTACCACCCGGCCGGAACAACGAGAACAGGAAACAGCCGACCAAACCGGTGATCATGATCAATGCACCGGTCAGCACCGCACGGCTCTGCGTACGGAGCGGGTCGACCAGCATGCGGGTGTCGTGCAGCGCGACGCCGGAGGCGATGCGGCGCATGACGAATCGCCAGCCGGTGACCTGGTTCTTGGTGACGAACCCGCGCCGGTAGGTCACCTGGTCGGGGTTTTCGTTGTTCGGCGTGCGGGACGCGAAGGAGCGCCGGTCCGGATCGGGCGCGGTCATGCGGGCACCGTCAGCCCCAGGCCGCGCAGCAGCGGGCCGGCCGAATTGTTCACGTCACCGGCGGTGATCGTCATCATCTCCTCGTCGGTGAAGTCGTCGTGGTCGGAATGATCGAGGCGGTACTCGCGCTCCTCCTCGGAACGCTCGACCAGGTTGCGGACGAAGCGGCCGTTACCGGCGATGTCGAGGCTGCGCCGCGGCACACCTTGGGTGTCGGGCGTGGTGGCCTCGGCCAGGTAACCGAACAGTTTCTCCATGTCGTCGTGAGCGGCCTTCTCGAACGTGCTGTCCCGCTTCTCGGCCATCCGCTCGGCGATCTCGACGAGTTCGGACGAGGAGTAGGACGGGAAGTCGATGCTGCGGGTGAAGCGCGAGCGCAGACCTTCGTTGGTGTCGAGGAACATGTCGAGGTCCTTGCGGTAACCCGCGACGATCACGACCAAGCGGTCGCGGTCGTTCTCCATACGGGCCAGCAGGGTGTCGATGGCGACCAGACCGAAGTCGTTCTTGGCGCCGGTGGACACCAGTGCGTAGGCCTCGTCGAGGAACAGCACGCCGTCCAGGGCGCTGTCGATGATGGCGTTGGTCTTGGCCTCCGTCTCACCGATGTGCTGACCGATCAGGTCGGCACGGTGCACCTCGCGGACCGTCTCCTTCTTGAGAAGTCCGAGGCCGCAATAGATCTTGGCGACGACGCGGGCGATGGTGGTCTTACCCGTTCCGGGCGGGCCGGCGAACACGAGGTGGTTGGTGCGCTGCGCGACGGCCAGCCCACGCTCCTGGCGACGGATCGACATGGCGACCGAGCTCTTCAGCCGCGCCACCTGGAACTTCACTTCTTCCAGGCCGATGAACTCGGCGAGCTCGGCTTCGGCCTCGACGAGCAGGTGCGCCTTGCGTTCCTTGGCGCCCGGGTCGACGAAGTCGGACTCCGACGGTTCCGTCTCCGGGTCCCACGGATCGGTGCGCGCGTCGATGCGGGCGGCATTGGTGATGAGCAGCCCGAAAGTCGGATCCGACAGGGCTTCTTCGACCTGCTTGTTCTCCGGGTGGGCGGCGAAGAGATCCTGCAGCACCTCACTCGCGTCTTCGTCCTCACCCTGCGCGCGCAGCGTCAGCGCCTTGGCGAGCGCGCCGTCGAGCGCGGCCACCGTGATCGGGCCGGACGGGTCCTCCAGGTACGACAGCGCGGGCGCCAGCATGCCGAGCCGGGCCAGCGCGATGCCCAGGGTGACGCGGGCAGCGTGCGTAGTGACCTCGTCGAGCGACGGGTTGGTGACCACCGGGGTGAGCAGCCGCACCACGTCGTTCCAGCGCTGGGCCCGGTGGTTGATCGCCACCCGCAGCCAGGTGGCGTTCAGCCAACCCGGCCGGCGGTCGAGCAGCTCCCCCACGAGCGCGTCCGCCTCGGCGAGTTCACCCTGGCCGGCGCGGCGCGCCGCGTAGGCCAGCTGGAAGTCGTCGACCTCACTGGCGCGGAACTGTAGGTACAGCCCACTGTCAAAGGTGAAACCGAGGTCACCGGCAGCCAGGTCGATCTCGCGCTGGAGCAGACCGGCGCTGGCGCGGGTGCGCCACACCGCGTCGATGACCGCACCGGACACGTCGCCCGCGGCGGCCAGACCCGTCCAGGCGTCACAGTGGTCGTGTGCGATGTGTGCCAATCCAGCAAAGCCGGACCGGGCCGCGGTGAGGTCGGCCGGCCGCTGCCGGTCGTTCACCGTCAGACCCAGCGCACGACAACATGTGGCGAAACGGCTGATCACATCGCGATCGAGCCGGGGCGCTCCCTGAGGCGGAGCCGCAAGCGTGTCACTACCCATATGCGTGCACGGGAGCGACTAAGCCCCCGAATCTCTCCCTTATGTATGGCTAAGCTAACTTTTGCTGAAGTTAGCATTGCATAACTTAACTGTCGAGAGGCACGTACTCGGGCTAGCTCGTGAACTGCCTCACCTTTGGGTCGCAGCCACCAAGGTGATAGTTCCCGTCATCAGGCCTGCTTCGGAGTCCGGACCGGGCACGGGCCGCCCCGCGCGGGCCAGAAGCTCATGCAGCGGAGTCTCAGCGGCTTCCCAGCCACGCTCGCCGAACCACTGCTGCGCGGGCGCGTGCTGCTGGTTGTACACGAGAGTGAAGAACGCGTTCTCTTCTCCGGAGGAGACCGCTTCGGCGCGCTTGGCCTGGAATGCCTCGTCCGGCATCGGGATCGATTCCTCGATGCCGACGAAGCTGCCCGGCGCTGCCAGCGCATCGATTCCAGCAAACAACCGTTCCTGTGCTGTGGCAGGCAGATAGATCAACAGTCCCTCGGCGATCCAGGCCGACGGCCGCGACGGGTCGAAGCCGCTCTCCCGCAGCGCGCGTGGCCAGTCGTCGCGCAGATCGATCGCCACCTCGCGCCGCTCGGCCGTCGGCGCCTCGCCGAGGCGGTCTACCGTCTCGCGCTTGAACTCGAGCACTCGCGGCTGGTCCAACTCGTAGACCACGGTGCCGTCGGCCCACGGCAGCCGGTAGGCGCGTGAGTCCAGACCGGCGGCCAGAAGGACAATCTGTGTGACGCCGGCCTCGATGGCCCGGCCGAAGTACTCGTCGAAGTACTTGGTCCGCACGCCCTGGAAGTTGACGAAGTCCTTGCCGAATTCGGTCTGCAGCGGATGCTCTGGATCGGTCCCCTCGGCAGCGATCGCCCAATCGCCACCGACTGCACGGCAGAACGCCTCGGCATACTTGTCGACAGCGATGGGATCAGGCTTTCGGGCCTCCAATGCCCTTGAGGCAGCGACGAACAACGCTGTCGCACCTACGCTCGTGGTGATATCCCAGTTGTCTGAATCTGTTCGCACCGCCGCGAGGGTACGCCGCGAGCCTGACAGCTACACCAATGGACGGCCGGTGCGGATCCGCCAGTCGAGGTCTTTGAGCAGCACATTGAACGGGAACTGCCGCAGGACCGAGGGCAGCAGGTCGTTGATCGTGCGGAGCACTTTGATCAGCTGGTCGAACCGCTTCTGACTCTTGGCATCCCACGGCAAACGCATCTCCTCACGGAACCGCTGCGGCAGGAATCCTGTGGTGATCAGCAAGGCCACTGCATCGAGCCGACGTTGCACGAAGCGGGGCAGCACCGGTTTCTTGGGCCGGCCCGCCGCGATCGGATAGAGATAGCCGCGCACGGTGTCGTCGATGTGCAGCTTTTCCAGGGATTCCTCCCAGTACCGGTCGAACGCAGCCCGGTCGGCCGGCCACATCGACTCGGGCACCTGCAGTGTGGTGCCCATGGTGACACTGTCGCGGTAGTGCTGGTCGGCGGTCTCGTCGTCCAGCTCGCCGATGAACATGCGGAACACGTCGACGCCACCCTTGTAGAGGCAGGCGGCCACCCAGAGCTGGAGGTTCTTGTCGAACGCGTTGTATTTCACCGGACTGTCCTCGGTGGAGTACACCTGCGCGTGCGCCTTGTTGACCGCGCGCCGGTATGCCGCCTTCTGCGCGTCGCTGCCGCGGGTGGCCACGGCCAGGTAGGTGAAGGTGGTCCTGGCCCGCTTGATCGGGTGCAGGTCGGTGCGGCCGCTCTCGACGCGGCTCTCGACCACGCCGTAGCCGACGCCGGGGTTGGCCAGCTGCATGATCACGTTGGCCGGGCCGGCCAGCAGCGCCACGCCCATCAGCCCGTCGTCGAAGCTGGCGCCGCGCCGGCGCTTGGGCGCGGCGCCGGGCCGCGGCGACTCGTTCATCGGCCGCTCGACGTGCGGGATCGGTTCGCTGACCGTCATGGCCACCCCTTCTAGAAACTGAGAACCTGCGTTTCCTGATACTGGCCCGCCGGAGTGACAGGTGTCAAGATGTGGGGGTGAAGCAGGTCCGCCCGTACCGCGGCGTCGAAGCGGCCGACCGCCTGGCGCAACGTCGCAGCCAGCTGCTGGAGGCCGGGCTGGATCTGCTGGGAGCCGAGGACGGCGAGGTCACGGTGCGGGCGGTGTGCCGCACCGCCGGTTTGGCCGCTCGGTATTTCTACGAGAGCTTCACCGACAAGGACGACTTCATCGCCGCGGTCTACGACTGGGTGATCGCCGATATCGCGAGCTCGACGCAGGCGGCCGTCGCGGCCGTTCCGCTGGCCGATCAGACCACCGCCGGGATGACGAACATCGTGCATCTGATCGCCAAAGACCCGCGGATCGGCCGGCTGCTCTTCAGCGTCAAGCTGTCCAACGAGGTACTGGCACGTAAGCGCGCCGAGTCCACCGCGCTCTTCGCCACCCTGCTCGGTCAGCACGCCGGCGATGCCCTGCAGCTGCGCGCGAACGACTACCTGCGGGCCACCTCTCATTTCGCCGTGGGCGGGGTCACCCAGACCATCAGCGCATGGTTGTCCGGCGAGATCACCTACTCCCCCGAACAACTCATCGACCAGCTGCGGTCGATGCTCGACGCACTGGCCGGAATGCAGCAGCCGGGGGTTTGAGGTGGCCGGCCCGGTATTGCTACGTCCGAGCCCACCGCTGGCCGCCCACGTTCAGTTCTTCGGATATTGGCACAACGCGCAGGCCACGACCCATCGCAGCCGTGCCCTCCCCCGCGGCGCCGCCACCGTGATCATCGATCTCGGTTCCCGCGAGCGGGTCGATTTCTTCGCCGCCGATGGCACCACCCGCCTCGACGTCGGGACCGCTTTCATCGCCGGCGCCGGTGTGGCCTCCTACGTCACCCAGATCGATCCGTCGCAAACCGTGCTGACCATCCATTTCCGTCCCGGTGGCGCGTCGGCGTTCCTGCCGGCGCCACAGGACGACCTGGAGGACCGCTGTGTGGACCTGGACGCGATCTGGGGTCGCGACGCATCGATCCTGCGCGCCCGACTGATCGAAGCACCCTCGGCGCGGTCGCGAGTGGCACTGGTGGAGTCATTTCTGCTGGCGCGCATGAGCTCCCGCGATCCCACAGTCGGCGCGGTCTTGCTCGCGGCCGAAAGTCAACCCTCGCTGCGGGTGGCTGAGGCGTCGGCGATGACCGGGTTGTCAGCCCGACGGCTGATCGCGTCCTTCCGCGCCGAGGTCGGCCTGACGCCCAAGACCTATCTGCGGTTGCGTCGGTTCCAGGCGGCAATGAGGCTCTTGGACGCCGGCGACACCAACGGTGCCCGAATCGCGGCCGATCTGGGCTACTTCGACCAGGCGCATTTCGTCCGCGAGTTCCGATCGTTCACCGCGATGACACCGACGGAGTACACCCGGCGCCGCACCCTGCTGCCCAGTCACATCGGGATCAACCCACACCGGTGAATCGGCGCATCTCCCCCGGCGCCCAGCCCGGATCTCCCGTGGTGGCGTACCGGACCCAGGCACCGTGCATCTCGGCGGCCAATGCGCCAGGAGGCTCGCCTGGCCCCAGCAGGGCACCGGGTCCGCGTACCGACTCCAGACCGGTTCGTTCGAAGACGAACGGTAGTTCCACCGCGTGAGCCGCCCCCAGCTTTCCGTCCACTGCTGCTGAGCGCCAACTGAATTCGTAGCGGTGGGTCGCGGGGCCCGACAGCTGCTCATGGGCCTGAGCCGTGCCTTCACTACCGGTGCGGAACAACGCGTCGCCCAGGATCGCCGACCGCAGCTGGCCCCAACCCGCCCGGGGGAAGCGGGAGCGGTACCGCTGGACCACGGCGGCCGGGTCGGCGTCGACCTGCGTGGCGAGCCGCTCGACGTCATCGAGGGTCGAGGAGTCGAAGTTCCCTTGCGGAACCAGGTACAGGTTGCCCTCCTCGGTGTTGGTCCCGATCAGCAGGTCCACCTCCGGATTGAGCTGCCGTGCAGGCTGCTCGGCCAGCACCAGACTGAACGGACTCAACCCCAGCAGCGGGTCAAAACGTCCTTCGGTGCGCAGATCCAGCCCGGCCAGTTCGGGGATCGCCTCGACCAGCTGTTCATCGGAGAGGGGGTCAAATCCGGTGACCGTGGCCTCGACGTCGAGAACCTTGGCTGCCGCCCGGCTGACCTGTTCGGCCTGCTCCGGATGGAACGCACCGAAGCCGTTGCCGCTCTGCATGATTGCGCGACGGATCAGCTTGTCCGCGCCGGGTGCGGCCAGAGCTCCGGCGGTGATCGTCGCACCGGCGGACTGGCCGAACAGGGTGACGTTGGCAGGATCACCGCCGAAGGCCGAGATGTTGGCCTGCACCCACTCCAGCGCAGCCAGCACGTCGAGCAGGCCGCGGTTGGGCGACGCGCCGGGCAGGTCGAGAAATCCGGTGATGCCCAGCCGGTAGGTGACCGTCACCAGCACCACGCCGTCGCGGGCGAAGGCGATGCCGTCGTAGAGCGGTGAGCGGGTGGAGCCTGCCACGAAACCGCCACCGTGGACGAACACCATCACCGGACGGCGCTGGGCGTCCGGCGGGGCCCACACATTGACGGTGAGGTAGTCGGAGCCGCGCACCCAACCCGGTCCGAAGAACGGTGTCATATCCAAGCGCCCGAAGCCGTTTCGGCGTGGCTGGGGTGCCGTCGGCGCGGGGCGGGTCGCATCGCGCACGCCACGCCACGGCTCGTGTGCTGCCGGAGCCGCGAAGCGGCCGGTGATGCCGGGCGGTGCGGCGTAGGGGATGCCGAGGAAGGCCGAGCCGTGGGCGGTGCGGATTCCCCGCACCACCCCGGTGGCAGTGTCGACGGTCGGGTCGATCATGCCGTCGCCCGCTCGAACGCTGCCCATTCCTTGACCGCGAACCGGTCCCCGTCCCGCATCACCTCGGCCGCGCCGTAACCGCCGAAATGCGCTGGTATCACGAGCGTGTTGGTATCGGCGGCGTGGCCGAGTACCCGTCGGCGCGATGCCCGCGCCTGTTCCGGGTCCTCGCAGTAGCAGCTGTTGACATCAGGATGAACGATCTGCAGCGCGGTGTGCATCATGTCGCCGACGAACACCGCACGGTCACCGCCGGACTGCAGCCGGACCACCGCCGAGCCTGGGGTGTGCCCGGGGGCAGGCTCCAGCGTGATGTTGTCGTCGATCTGAAAGCTGTTCTCCCACAATGTGGCCTGACCGGCCTCGTGGACCGGCGCCACGCTGTCGAGGAAGACGTTGTCCCGTCCCTCGACGGGGTCGTCGCGGTTGGCGGGGTTCCAGAAATCGAAGTCGGCCCGCGGCATCAGGTAGGTGGCGTTGGGGAACGTCGGGACCCAGTTGCCGTCGTCGAGGTAGGTGTTCCAGCCGACGTGGTCGATGTGCAGGTGGGTGTTGATCACGACGTCGACGTCTTTTGGTGCGACCCCGGCCCGGGCCAGATTGTCCAGAAAATCAGTGTCCAGGTGATGCCACACCGGGGCATGCGGCCGCTCCTTGTGGTTGCCCACGCCGGTGTCGACCAGGATGGTGCGGCCCCCACTGCGCAGTACCCAGGTCTGGATGGCCGATACGCAGTCATCGCGGCCGGGATCGTAGAAATCCGGAGCCAGCCAGTCCTCGTTGCGCTGCCACATGTCGTCGGTGCTCTCCGGGAAGAACTCCTGCGGCGACAGCCGCACCGAGCCGTAGTACTCCATGACCCGGGTCACCGTGACGTCGCCCAACACAATCTCGTTCATGTCCCCAGCCTGGCGAGGCGGTGATCGGCCAACCAGGCCCAGCCGTGCCTACCACTGGCAGGGATAGGCACAACCCCTCGAACCGGAGGCATAGTGGGCTGATGAGCACCGGACAACTCGGCGAGTTCCTGCGGGCCCGGCGCGGGCGGCTGCATCCGGAGGACGTGGGCCTGGCCCGATACGGCGAAAGACGACGCGTGGCCGGTCTTCGGCGCGAAGAGGTCGCCCAGCTGGCCGGAGTCAGCGTTTCCTATTACACCCGATTGGAGCAGGGGCAGTCGGTGAATGCCTCGGAGGCGATCCTCGACGCGCTGGCCCGGGCTCTGCAGCTCGATGTTCACGAGCAGGCACATCTGCGGGAGTTGGCGTCCCAGCGCGTACAGCCGCCCCGCCGACCTCCCGTCGAACGCGTCAGCACCTTTACCCGCGATCTGTTGCGCTCCATGGACCACCTGCCGGTGCTGGTGATCGGTCGGCGCACCGACGTGCTCGCCTGGAACGAGCTCGGCCACGCCCTGTTGGCAGGCCATCTGGATTTCACCTCGGTGGACCACCCCGCGACCCAGCCCAACCTGGCCCGGCTGCTGTTCCTCGATCCGCACACCCGCGACCTCTACGCGGACTGGGGCCGCAAGGTGCGCACGGTGGTCGGCAGCCTGCGCCTGGCCGCGGGCCGATATCCCGACGATGCACTGCTGTCCGCCCTGATCGGTGAATTGTCGGTCAAGAGCCCGGAATTCGTCGCGCTGTGGGCCGATCACCGGGTCAAGCCGTGCGAAGCCGACTCCTATGACATGCGTCATCCGCTGGCCGGATCGCTCACCGTCACCATGCAGAACCTGGCGATTACCCGGGATGTCGACCAATCGCTGTGTGTCGTCACGACCGCGGAAGGTTCGAGTTCGGCGGACGCGCTGCGGCTCCTCGCGCAATCGATCCAGGACAAAAATATCCAAGGCTCCACGGCAGCTGCCCGCGCATGATCGCTGTATGACTAACTCTGGACCCACCCCAGGTCAGGCCGTCGCCGATACCGGCACCCTGGTGGCGGCCATCCGCGCCGAGGAAACCCGCCGCCCAGACCGGCTTTTCGACGATCCGTTCGCCGAGCGGTTGGCCGGGGAATCAGGGCGGCGGATGCTCGCCGAGTCGGTGGCCGCGACCGGCGACAAATCGACATTGCAGATCGTGGTGCGCACCCGGTTCTGGGACGAGGCGCTGTTGAATGCCGTGCCACCGGTGAAGCAGGTGGTGATCCTCGCCGCGGGTCTGGACGCGCGGGCCTACCGGCTGCCCTGGCCCGATAACACCACAGTCTTCGAACTCGACCAACCCGCCGTGATCGCGGCCAAGGCCGATCTACTGGCCGGCAGTGAACCGAACTGCCGGCGGGTGGCCATCGGCGTCGACCTCACCACGGACTGGACCGATGCCCTGCGGTCCAACGGTTTCGACCCTGATCTGCCGACCGTGTGGTTGATGGAGGGGCTGCTGCAGTATCTCGACGAGGAGACCGTCCACACCGTCTTCCAGCGGGTCGATTCACTCTCGGCGCCGGGTTCGGTGCTGCTCTACGACATCGTCGGTAAGACGCTTCTGGACAACGTGATGCTCGCAGCGGTTCGCGAACAGATGGAGCGCAACGGCGCGCCGTGGCTGTTCGGGACCGACTCCCCGGAGCAATTGTGCGAACCGCTGGGCTGGACGGCGGTGGTCACCGACATCGCTGAGCCCGGGAACAAGTGGAACCGGTGGTTCGCCCCGGCGGTGCCACTGGACGTCCCCGGGGTACCGCGCGGCTACTTCGTCACCGCCACCAAGTCTTGACGCCTTGACGCCGGGGGCGGTTGCGGGCCCGTTGCCGCCGGCCGTTGCCGCCCGTTGGCGCGGGCCGTTGCCGCCCGTTTGTCACGCTGGAGTGGCTGCCGGGTTCGACGGCCGCGCTGGCGTGACAATGTCTGCGGCCAACTCGGCCGACGCACACCCATTGTCACACTGGAGCGGCGCTCGACGGCGACAGCCACTCTGGCGTGACAATGGCAGGGCGGGCGAGGCCGGGCCGGTGGGCCGGAGCGGGCCGGAGCTAACTGCCCGCCGTCACGGGCGGACGACGGTCGGCGGCCGTCTTGGGCGGCGTCTGGGCGTCGTTGTCAGTGAATTCCTTGGTCCAGCAGGCGAATTCCAGGGTGATGCCGTCCGGGTCGAGGAAGTAGAACGACCGGACGTAGACACCGGGGTGCACCGTGGCCGACGCCTGCATGGGACTGTCGTCGTGGTTGAGCACCGGACCGACGCGAACACCCTTGGCCTTGAGCTTCTGCCGGTACTCGTCGAACTTCTCGGCGGGCACATGCAGGGCGATGTGGTTCAGCGAGCCGGTGGCGCTGACGAATTCGCCGATGCCGGGAATGGCGGCCGGCGCCGAGATCCCCGGCACGCCGTCGGGGGCGTCACGGAACCAGAAGAACGCGATGCAGTCACCGTTGCCGGCGTCGAAGAAGAAGTGCTGCCCCATGTCGCCGGGCAGGTCGAGCGACTTGATCAGCGGCATGCCGAGCACGTTGGTGTAGAAGTCCACCGTGCGCGCCATGTCCGCGCACACCAGGGCCACGTGGTTGATTCCGCCGAACTCGAACTCCGAGTTGGGATTGTTGGGCTTGATCACGTCGACATACCTCCGGGGCGAACGCGCCAAGGACTGGCGCTGCGGCGAATCTGAATCTAACATCAGATTCAGATGTGATCAATGATCGTGCAAGATTTCCCGGCCCGCCGGGAGACGACATTTCCCGGTGCCGCCGGGAGTGAGGAAATCCGTGACCGTCAGTCCCCGCACCCCGTTGCCGACCGCGCGCGGCCGCCAGACCCAGGCGGCGATCGACAACGCGGCCCGTGTGGTGATCGCCCGCAAGGGCATCCTGGCCACGACGATCACCGACATCGCCTCGGAGGCGGGCCGCTCGGCCGCCTCGTTCTACAACTATTACGCCTCGAAAGAGGCCATGGTTCGCGAATGGGCTCTGCGATTCCGCAACGAGGCCCGCGAACGGGCCCTGCCCGCGACCGCGCCGAGTCTGACCAACTGGGAACGCTGCCACCAGGCGGCCTCCGCACACTGGATGACCTACCGGCACCGCCTGGCCGAGATCATCAGCGTCTCCCAGATGGCCATGATCGACGACGACTTCGCCGAATACTGGGACGAGATCTGCCAGCTGCCGATCGCCATGATCACCGAGATGGTCAAACATGCACAGCAGCAAGGGTTCTGCCCCGATGACGATGCTCACCTGACCGCCGTCGCGCTGGTGTCGATGCTCAACCAGTTCTGCTACGCGCAACTGTCCGGCGGCCGTGATGCCGCCGCCGACGACACCGCCTGCATCACCACGCTGGCCAACGTGTTCTACCGGACCATCTACCACGAGGAGACCCCGCGTTCATGAGTACAGCGTCACCGGAGGTGGTCCGCGAGTTCATCGGGCTGGAATCCCCGACCGCCCAGCGCGCCGGCGCCGGCGGATACCCATGCCAGGGCCTCTACTACCGCGGCGCGGGACACAAACCCAAGGTGGCCGTGATCGCCACGCACTATCAGATCGACTTCTCCGAGCACTACATCGCGGACTACCTGGCGCGCAGGGGCGTCGGCTTCCTCGGCTGGAACACCCGTTTCCGCGGCTTCGAGAGCAGCTTCCTCTTGGACCACGCACTGGTCGACATCGGGGTGGGGGTGCGCTGGCTCCGCGAACAACAGAACGTCGAAACCGTTGTCCTGCTCGGCAACTCAGGAGGCGGATCGCTGATGGCCGCCTACCAGTCCCAGGCCATCGACCCGAACGTGCTGCCGCTGGAGGGCATGCGACCGGCAACCGGCCTGACGGACCTCCCACCCGCGGACGGCTATGTGGCCAGTGCGGCCCATCCGGGGCGCCCAGATGTGCTGACCGCGTGGATGGATGCCTCCGTCGTCGACGAGAACGACGCCGTCGCCAGCGACCCCGAGCTGGACCTGTTCGACGAGGGCAACCCGGCACCCTTCTCGGCCGAGTTCGTGGCCCGCTACCGCGCGGCCCAGGTGGCCCGCAACGAGAAGATCACCGACTGGGCCGAGGCGGAGCTCAAACAGATTCAGGCAGAAGGCTATTCGGACCGTCCGTTCACGGTGATGCGTACCTGGGCCGACCCCAGGATGGTCGATCCGGCCATCGAGCCGACCAACCGGCAAGCCAATCTCTGCTACGCGGGAACACCGATCAAGGCCAACCGGTCGGCTCGCGGCATCGCCGCGGCCACCACAGTGCGGAACTGGATCGGCATGTGGAGCCTTCGGCACGCCCAGACCCGAGCAGAGCCGCACCTGGCTCGGATCACCTGCCCGGCCCTGGTGATCAACGCCGACCAGGACACCGGGGTGTACCCGTCGGACGCCAAACGCATCTTCGACGCGCTGGCGAGCACGGACAAATCTCAGTTCTCGATCGACACAGATCATTACTTCACCACTGTCGGCGCACGCGACGAGCAGGCCGATACCATCGCCGGATGGATCGCGAAGCGGTGGCGGTGAACCCCGGCCGGATCAAGGTCCTGGCCCACTTCACTCCCGGTGACAAGGTGCTGGATTTCCTTGCACCTCATCAGGACTGGCTCGACGTGACGTTCTGCGCCGAGGACGACGACACCACGTTCTACCGGGAGCTGCCGTCCGCCGAGGTGCTCTGGCACGTGCTACGGCCGGTGTCCGGCGACGATCTTCAGCGTGGTCTGCGGCTGCGGCTGGTGCACAAGCTCGGCGCCGGGGTGAACACCATCGACGTCGACACCGCCAGTCGACTGGGCATCCTGGTGGCCAACATGCCCGGGGCCAATGCCCCTTCGGTGGCCGAGGGCACCGTGCTGCTGATGCTGGCCGCATTGCGTCGGTTGCCCGAGCTCGACCGCGCCACTCGGGATGGCAAGGGCTGGCCGTCGGATCACAGCCTGGGCGAGACCGTCCGCGACATCAGCGGGTGCACGGTGGGCCTGATCGGCTACGGCAACGTCGCGAAGCGGGTCGAGAAGATCGTCATCGCCATGGGTGCCGAGCCGGCACAGGTGCTGCACACCAGCACGCGCGATACCGGTCACCCACGGTGGCGCAGTCTGCCAGACCTGTTGGCTGCCAGCGATATCGTCTCGCTGCATCTCCCGTTGACGGAGGCCACCCGGGGCCTGCTCGACAAGGCGGCCCTCGCGTCGATGAAACCCGGTGCCGTCGTCATCAACACCGCACGTGGGCCGATCATCGACGAGCCGGCCCTGGTGGAGGCGCTGTGTACCGGACAGCTCGCCGGGGCCGGCCTCGATGTGTTCACCGAGGAGCCGGTACCGCTCGGCAACCCCCTGCTGGAGCTGCCGAATGTGGTGCTGACACCGCATGTCACCTGGTACACGGCGGACACCATGCGGCGGTATCTGACCATGGCGGTGGACAACTGCCGGCGCATTCATGACGGCGAGCCGTTGGCCCACGTAGTTAACGGGGTGAGATAGGCCGCCGGAGTGGCGCCGGTCACGCCGGGGTACCCTCGGCCCAACCGACCGGTTAATAGATGTACGCCCCGGATGGAGGAACCGCATGCCTATTGCGATCACGTCTGAGCACAGCGACCTGGCCGATTCGGTCCGGTCCCTGGTGGCGAGAGTGGCGCCCTCGGAGGTGCTTCACGAAGCGCTCGAGACCCCGATCCCCAATCCCCCGCCGTACTGGAAAGCTACGGCCGAACAGGGGCTGTTGGGCGTTCACCTCTCGGAATCCGTTGGCGGACAAGGTTTCGGCATTCTCGAACTGGCCATCACACTGGCCGAGTTCGGCTACGGCGCGGTCCCCGGGCCCTTCGTGCCGTCGGCGATCGCCAGTGCACTGATCTCGGCCGGCGACCCCGAGGCGAAGGTACTGAGCGGCCTGGCCTCGGGCGAGACCATCGCGGCCTACGCCATCGACTCCGGTCTGACCGCGACCCGCCACGGTGACGGCCTGGTGATCCGCGGCGAGGCCCGGGCGGTGCCCTCCGCAGCGCAGGCTTCGATCCTGGTGCTGCCGGTCGCGATCGAGTCCGGTGTCCAGTGGGTGGTGCTGGACGCCGCGCAGCTCGAGATCGAGCCGGTGCGCAGCGTCGACCCGTTGCGTCCGTTGGCCCACGTCCGGGCCAACGCCGTCGAGGTCGAGGCCGACCGGGTGTTGACCAGCCTGAGCACCGCCCACGCCCGCGCACTGATCACCACACTGCTGTCGGCCGAGGCGATCGGTGTCGCGCGCTGGGCCACCGACACCGCCACTGCATACGCGAAGATCCGCGAGCAGTTCGGCAGGCCGATCGGGCAGTTCCAGGCGATCAAGCACAAGTGTGCCGGGATGATCGCCGACACCGAGCGGGCCACCGCCGCCGTCTGGGATGCGGCCCGGGCGCTCGACGACGCGCAGGAAGACCCTTCTGCGGAAACTCATTACGAGTTCGCCGCCGCAGTGGCCGCCACCTTGGCGCCCGCTGCGGCACAGCACACCGCCCAGGACTGCATCCAGGTGCACGGCGGGATCGGATTCACCTGGGAACACGACACCAACGTCTACTACCGGCGTGCTCTCGTGCTGGCTGCCTGCTTCGGGCGGGCCTCGGACTACCCCCAACTGGTGGTCGACACCGCGACGGCGACCGGGATGCGGCCGGTCGACATCGACCTCGATCCGGACACCGAGAAGCTGCGTGACGAGATCCGCGCGGAAGTCGCTGGGCTGAAAGCTATTCCGAGTGGCGCCGAGCGAAATACCGCGATCGCCGAGGGCGGTTGGGTGCAGCCGCACCTACCCAAGCCGTGGGGCCGCGCGTCGGAGCCGATCGAGCAGATCATCATCGCCCAGGAATTCAGTACCGGCCGCGTGCGGCGGCCGAACATGGGCATCGCCTCCTGGATCATTCCGTCGATCGTGGCGTTCGGCACCGATGAGCAGCAGCAGCGGTTCCTGCCGCCGACGTTCCGCGGCGAGATGATCTGGTGCCAGCTGTTTTCCGAGCCGGGTGCCGGTTCTGACCTGGCCAGCCTGACCACCAAGGCCACCAAGGTCGACGGCGGCTGGCGGATCACCGGACAGAAGATCTGGACGACGGGTGCGCAGTTCTCGGAGTGGGGCGCCCTGCTGGCGAGAACGGAACCAAGCGCGCCAAAACACAATGGCATCACGTACTTCCTGCTGGACATGAAGTCACCTGGCGTCGAGGTGAAACCGCTGCGCGAGCTGACCGGCAACGCGATGTTCAACACCGTGTTCATCGACGACGTGTTCGTACCCGACGACATGGTGCTCGGCGAGGTCAACCGTGGCTGGGAGGTCAGCCGCAACACGCTGACCAACGAGCGGGTGTCGATCGGCAGCAGTGAGCCGCCGTTCTTGGCCAACCTCGACCAGTTCGTGGCCTTCTTACGGGACGGGCAGTTCGACCAGATCGAGCAGAACCGCGCGGGCCAGCTGATCGCTGAAGGCCACGCCGCCAAGGTGCTGAACCTGCGATCCACGCTGCTGACACTGGCCGGCGGGGACCCCATGCCGGCGGCCGCGATCTCCAAATTGCTGTCGATGAAGACCGGCCAGGGCTACGCCGAGTTCGCGGTGGCCTCCTTCGGCACCGACGGCGCCGTCGGGGACCCTGAGCAGGAATTCGGCCGCTGGGCCGAGTATCTGTTGGCCAGCCGCGCCACCACGATCTACGGCGGTACCACCGAAGTTCAGCTCAACATCATCGCCGAACGCCTGCTGGGCCTGCCCCGCGATCCGTAACCCTGTTTGCGCGACCAGACGTAGAACTGCCTCTTTTCGCTGGAAAAGGGGCAGTTTTGCGTGTGCTCGGCCGGTGACTCGAGTGCTACCGTCGAAATAGACGGCTACCAGAAACGGTTGGCACTCAACGATGAGAACGTCAGTACAGCGCATCCTGCGCCCCGTGGCAGTGGGCGCAGCGGCAGTCGCGGTCGTCATCGCGCCGACGGCCATATCGGGGCAGGTCTCCGCGGAACCTGCCGAGATTCAAGCTGAGCCATGTGTAAACGGGGTCATCCCGTGGAACCCGTACGTCGTGAACTGCAATCTGCAACCCCGACCGCCGCGGGTGCGCGGGTCGGCTCCCGATGCCGGCGCCATTATCGCGTGCCGCGGCCGGCCGGGTTGCCTGGCCTGGTACATCAACGGGCCGCCGTGACGGATGTGAGCCGAAGATATGGGCAGCGATGAAGACGATGTCGAAAAGCGTTGGCACAACCCGGAAATGTTCCGATCCGCGGTGGGCTACGTGGTCGCCGTCGTTGTCGTGGCAGGCTTGGCGCTGACGTTCTACGCCTTTGATCACTCCGTGCTCTCGGCCGCGCTGGTGCCCACGATCACCTTCGTCGGCGGGCTCGGGGCGTTTATCCGGACCTACCAGGTGTGGAAAGCCGAGGGTACCTGGCCGATCTGGCAGGGCGCAGGGTGGTTCCTGCTGGCGTTGTCGTTGGTATGCCTGGCCGTGCCCGGCACCGCGATGCTCTCCTAATGCCCCTTGTTGAGCTCTGCTTGCACAGCACGGCTTCGGTCGAGCGCCGTCTTCGCGAGGCGCAACGACAGCCGCGGTGACAGCCGCTCCAGATACCAGAACAACTTCCACCACGCGGGCACGATGATCATCGCGTCGCCCCGCATCACCGCCCGCACCACACGCTCGGCGAAAACGTCAGGATCCATGGGCCGCAACGGCTCCCACACCTTCTTGACGAAGTCTTCGTCGGTGACGCCGGGGCCCTTGAGCCGGCCGTACTTGCCACCGCTGAGAATCGGTGTCCGGACGACTCCCGGGCACAGCGCCGAAACCAGCACGTTGTGACGCTCGGCCTCGACGCGCAAGGTCCGCGAGATGGCCACGACGGCATGCTTGGTGGCGGAGTAGCTCGCCTGACCCGCACCGGTCATGAGACCAGCCATGGACGCGGTGTTCACGATGTGGCCGCTGTGCTGCCGGATCATGATGGGATAGACCGCCTGGATGCCGTGCACGACACCACGCAGGTTCACGTCGAAGACTTCGTTCCAGTCGTCCAGTGTGTACGAGTCGATCTCACCGCCGACCCCGATTCCCGCGTTGTTGAACAGGTAGTCGATGCGGCCCGACCGCTCCACGATCGTGGCGATCGCGCCCTCGAACGAGGCGAAGTCGCGCACGTCGAGTTCGATGGAGTGCGCTGTTCCACCACTGACACCAAGCTTGTCGGCGAGGTCCTGCGCGACATCCTTCTGCCGATCGGCTATCCACACCTCAGCGCCTTGGCCGGCCAACCTGGCCGCGAGCGCCGCGCCGATACCCGATGCACCACCGGTGATCACGGCGACTTTTCCCGATACGCTCTGCGCCCCCATGGCGGCAGAATACGTTCGATCTCTCGGCCCCACCGGAGGTTGAGTTTCTAGGGCAGGATCGAGTCGACGTATCCGCCGTCGACGCGTAGTGCTCCGCCGGTGGTCGCCGAGGCCAGAGGCGACGCGAGATAGGCCACCATGTTGGCGATCTCCTCCGGCTCGATCAGGCGCTGGATCAGCGACTGCGGCCGATGCTTGATCATGAACTCCCGCTGCGCCTCGTCCCACGGCAGCGACTTGTCGACGAGCTGGTAGACGAAATCCTCGACGCCCGCGGTATGGGTCGGCCCGGCGATCACCGAGTTCACGGTCACGCCGGTACCTGCAGCTTCCTTGGCGAAACCACGCGACACCGCGAGCAGGGCCGTCTTGGATACGCCGTAATGGATCATCTCCGCCGGCGTGACAATTGCGGAGTCACTGGCGATCTGGATCGCCCGGCCCCAGCCGCGCTCGGTCATGCCCGGCAGGTAGCTACGGATAAGCCGCACGGCTGCAAGGACATTCACGTCGAAGTAGGTGCGCCACTGCTCGTCGGTGATCTCCATCGGCGGAACCGCCCCGAAGATGCCGAGGTTGTTCACCAGGATGTCGACGTCGGGCAACTGACGCAGCAGATCGGCAGTTCCCTCCTCTGTCGAGACGTCGGCGGCAACACCCAGGACGTCGAACTCGCCCAGTTTGGCGACGGCCTCATCGACGCGGGCCGACGTACGACCGTTGACGGCGACGCGGGCACCGCTACGTGCCAGTTGCTCGGCGATGGCCAGCCCGATGCCTTGCGTCGAGCCCGTGACGAGTGCGGTCTTTCCGGTCAGTTCGATGTTCACAAGGAGCTATTACCTCCGGCCGGACCGAACTATTCCTCGTTCGGCAAAGACAACACCGGCGAGCAGACGCTCCGGTGCCCGGAAACAGGCATTTCGGGGTACCGACACGTCTGCTCGCCAGGATTCATTCCAGGTCGCGGAGTTCCCGCTTGAGGATCTTGCCGGTCGGGTTGCGCGGCAACTCGTCGAGGAACACCACCTCACGCGGCACTTTGTAGCGCGCCAGATGCTCTTTGACGTAGGCCTTGACCGTGTCCTCGTCGAGGTTGGCTCCCTCGGCCTTCACCACGAAGGCCTTGAGCCGCGCACCCCATTCCTTGTCCTCGACACCGAGCGCGGTGGCCTCGATGACGTCGGGATGTCCGCTGATCAGATCCTCGACCTCGGCCGGGAACACGTTCTCGCCACCGGAGACGATCATCTCGTCGTCGCGACCGCTGACGTAGAGCAGGCCGTGCTCGTCGAAGTATCCGACGTCGCCCGACGACAGCATGCCGTCGATGATCTCCTTGCCCCCGCCACCGGTATATCCCTTGAACGGGAAGGTGTTTCGCACGAAGATGCGCCCCACCTTCCCCGTCGGCAACTCGTTGCCGTTGTCATCGATGATCTTGACGGTGATGCCCTTGACCACCGGCCCGACCGTCGACGGATTGATCGACAGATCCTTGGGGCGCGCGATGCTGGCGAAGGCGATCTCGGTCGATCCGTACAGGTTGTAGATGACCGGCCCGAGCTCTTTGAGGGCGCGGGATGCCAGTTCCGCGCCGAGTTGGGAGCCGGAGACGAACACGATCCGCAACGACGACAGGTTGGGTTTGGGCTGCATCTGATCGAGATGGTCGAGCATGCGCGAGAGCATCACCGGCACCACCACCATGCCGGTGACTCCGTGCTTCTCGACGTCTTCGAACACGGTGGCCGGCTTGAACCGGCGACGGAGTACCAGCGTGGAGCCCAGCATCATCGCGATGGTGGCGTGCAGGAACCCGAGCGCATGGAACATCGGCGCGGGAAGTGCGGTCACCTCACCGGCCTTGAACGGGACGTGGGACAGCACTCCCCCGATCGGCGCCAGTGACGGCGGAGCGGCCCGGTTGGCGCCCTTGGGAGTGCCGGTGGTGCCGCTGGTCAGGATGATGATCGCGGGATGTTTGGTGGCCTTGGGTGCGGGACGGCCGTTGCTGCGTGCGATGACGTCGGCCAGCGTTTCATCGGTGCTGCCTGACGGCATTTCCGAATCGGGGTTGACGCCCAGCGCCCGCAATTTGCCCAGTGCCGGTTCGGCATGTGCGACGGCAGCGGTGTACTCGTCGTCGTAGATGATCACCTTCGCGCCCTCGCGCGCGGAGACCTCTTTGATCTGCGGCCCCGAGAACTCGGAGTTCAGCATGATGATCCGGGCTCCGACCCTGGCCGCGCCGTATTGGGCGATCAGGAACCAACGGTGATTGCGGGCCAGGATGGCCACTCCGTCCCCACCGCGCACGCCCATCGTGAGCAGCTCGTTGGCGACCGCGTGCGCGGCGGCGTCGAGCTCTCCGAACGTCAACTCGCCCTCGTCGTCGATGACCGCGACACGGTTGGGGTGCCGACGCGCATTGAGGGCGGGGATCATGCCGATCTCGCCCCAGGTCCGGATGTCGTTGAGCATGGCCGCGATGTTCTGCGGGGGCTCCAGCCGCAGCGCGCCCGCCTCGAACATCTTGCGCGCGTAGTGCAATTCGGCCGCGCCACGCTCCGCGTACTGCTTGGCTTTCGCGGTCAGGTTCGCCGGCAGATCAGACAGACTTGGCATGTCGCCACAATAAGTGACGTCTGTCGCACCGCGGGCGGTAACTACCATGTGGTCATGGCCGGTGCAGAGTCGCTGGAGATCGACGGCCTCGAGGTGGCCGTCAGCAACCCCGACAAGGTGGTTTTCCCTGATGCGCATGTCACCAAGCTGGACCTGATCAACTACTACCGATCAGTCGCCGACGGTGCACTGCGTGGTGTCTATGAACGCCCGATGATCCTCAAACGGTTCGTGAAGGGAATCGCCACCGAAGCCATCTTTCAGAAGCGCGCTCCGGAGAAACGGCCGGACTATGTGGACGTCGCCGAGCTCAAGTACCGGTCCGGCACCTCGGCCAAGGAAGCGGTGCTGCGAAACACCGCGGGACTGGCCTGGGCGGTGAACCTCGGATGCGTCGATTTCAACCCCCACCCCGTGCGCGCCGACGATCTCGACCACCCCGACGAATTACGGGTCGACCTCGACCCGATGCCCGGGGTCGGCTGGTCGCAGATCGTCGATGTCGCGCAGGTGGCCCGCGAGGTGCTGGAGGAACACGGCCTGACCGCGTGGCCCAAGACGTCGGGCTCGCGCGGCTTCCACATCTATGCGCGCATCCACCCGCGGTGGCCGTTCACCAAGGTGCGGCTGGCTGCCGAGACGGTGGCTCGTGAGGTCGAGCGACGCGTCCCGGACATTGCGACGGCGCGCTGGTGGAAGGAAGAGCGGGGCTCCCGGGTCTTCGTCGACTTCAACCAGAACGCCAAAGACCGCACGGTGGCCTCCGCCTATTCCGTGCGGGCCACCCCCGATGCCCGGGTGTCCACCCCGCTGCGCTGGGACGAGGTCGACGGCTGCCGCCCCGAAGCGTTCACGGTCACCACCGTGCCGTCCCGGTTCGCCGAGATCGGCGACCCGTGGGAAGGCATGGATCTAGCGGTCGGCGAGCTGGACGCGCTGCTCGCGCTCGCCAAGGAACTCGGCCCGGCGGAGAAAGCCCCGAAGGGCACGTCTCACGATGGACGACGACAGTCGAGCATGCCGCTGATCGAGATCGCCAAGACCAAAACCAAAGACGAAGCCATGGCGGCACTGGACGTATGGCGCGAGCGCTATCCGGCTGTGGCGGCGCGGCTCGAACCCGTCGACGTCCTGCTCGACGGCATGCGCGGGCCGAGCTCGATCTGGTACCGGGTGCGGATCAACCTGCAGCACGTACCCGAGGCCGAGCGCCCACCGCAGGAAGAGCTGCTCGCGGATTACAACCCGTGGGAGCACTATCGCGGTGCTCAGTGGCCGCCGGATCGACACCGCGACTGATCGGAAACCACCTGAATCAGCAATTCAGCAGTGCCTTCTGGTGATTCGACGTGGAAGTGATGGCTGCCCAGATCCACGGGCACGATGTCGATGCGGTCGCGATAGCGATCGATGGCTTCTTGCCTGATGAGTGAGCGCACCGCGAACAGCGTCACCGGCTCTCGGACGTCGCTGAGCGCGGCATCCATGTCCCAGTCCACCAGGCCCTCGATGGACCGCAGCCCGGCCGGCTGGCGTACAGCCGCCATCTTCGTGAAGTAGGTGTTCGTACGCCCCGGATCGGTGCCCTCGGGCGATCCTCCTTCGACCATGCCCCACGTCGCCGCGTCGAAGTCGTCGTAGAAGGGTTGCAGCACCGCCCGGGCCTGCCGTTCGTCCTGGGCCGGATACAGCGACAGGTAGTGCAGGCCGTCCAGCGCAACGACATGCGAAACCGCATCGGGCAGCAACCGTGCGGTCTCGACCGCCACCGCACCGCCGAGGGAATGTCCGACCACGACGACGCTCTGCGCAGCTTCGGCGGTCAGAACTGCCACGACGTCACGGGCGAACTCCTCGATCGTCCAGACCTCACGCGCCGACCGAGATTCACCGTGTTCGGCGAGATCGATCGCGATGACGCGGAACCGGTCCGACAGGAAGCCGGTGATGGCGTCGTAATCGGTTCTGTCACAACCCCACCCGTGGATGAAGGCGAACGTCGCCCCATCGGCCTGACCGGTGACCGCGTATCGGATCGTTGTGTCGTATGGACGCTGAACCTCGCGGACCGCAGGTGCAGTCTCGCCCGTTGCCGACATACTGGCCTTTCAGTCTCCGACCGCATTCCGCGGCCACGCCGAACAACAGCCGCCCGCGGTTACGGATTCCCGGCATATTGTGGATACGTCACGGTTTAGGAGTGTGCATGCGAATCGCCCTGTTCGCGACCTGCCTGGCGGATGCGATGTTCCCACCTGCGGCGATCGCCACGGTGCAGTTGCTCGAGCGCCTGGGTCACCAGGTGGTCTTCCCTGCCGGCCAAACCTGTTGCGGCCAAATGCATGTCAACACCGGCTATCTGCAGGAGGCCACCGCGCTGGTGCGCAATCACGTCGAGTCCTTCGAATCCGCGAATTGCGATGCCATCGTCGCGCCGTCGGGATCGTGTGTGGGGTCCGTCCGTCACCAACATGCGATGGTGGCCCGCCGCGCCGGCGACGAGAGCCTGGCCACCCGTGCCGACCGCCTGGCCGAAAAGACCTATGAGTTGTCCGAAGTGCTGATCGACCTGCTCGGGGTCGACGACGTCGGCGCCTACTACCCGCACCGCGTCACCTATCACCCGACCTGTCACTCACTGCGCATGCTCGGGGTGGGCGACAAGCCTCTGCGCCTGCTACGCAACGTGCAGGGACTCACTCTTGTGGAGCTGCCGGAAGCCGAATCCTGTTGTGGATTCGGCGGAACATTCGCCATCAAGAACTCGGACACGTCCACGGCGATGCTGGCCGACAAGATGGCCCACATCCTGGCGACCGAGGCCGAGGTGTGCAGTGCCGGAGACTCCTCATGCCTGATGCACATCGGTGGCGGCCTCAGCCGGCTGCGCTCCGGGGTACGCACCGTGCACCTGGCCGAGATCTTGGCGGCCGAAGCATGACCACATTCCTGGGCACCCCCGGCGTCGGCAACCTTCGCGGCGACGAGTCCTTTCCGAAAGCCGCGCGCACCGCGCTGGCCGACTCCCAACTGCGCCGCAACATCGGCCACGCCACCCACACCATCCGCACCAAACGGTTGGCCGCCGTGGCCGAATGCGACGACTGGGAACAGTTGCGCGCCGCGGGCAGCGCCCTCAAGCAGGACGTGATGGCGCGGTTGCCCGAGTTGCTCGAGCAACTCGAGTCCAACGTCACCCGCCGGGGCGGCGTGGTGCACTGGGCCCGCGACGGCGAGGAGGCCAACCACATCGTCGCCGACCTCATCCGCGCCACCGGATCCGACGAGGTGGTCAAGGTCAAGTCCATGGCCACCCAGGAGATCGGCCTCAACGAGTACCTGGAAGCTCACGGCATCGCCGCTTTCGAAACCGACCTGGCCGAGCTGATCGTGCAGCTCGGCCACGACAAGCCCAGCCACATCCTGGTGCCGGCCATCCACCGCAACCGGGCCGAGATCCGCGAGATCTTCGACCGGGAGATGCCCGACGCGGGTGAGCTGACCGATGACCCGCGGGTGCTGGCCATGGCGGCCCGGGCCCATCTAAGGCGCAAGTTCCTCACTGCGAAGGTCGCGGTCAGCGGGGCGAACTTCGGTATCGCCGAGACCGGCACGCTGGCCGTCGTGGAGTCCGAGGGCAACGGCCGGATGTGCCTGACGTTGCCGCAGACGCTGATCACGGTGATGGGCATCGAGAAGGTGGTGCCGTCGTTCACCGATCTCGAGGTCTTCATGCAGTTGCTGCCGCGCTCCTCGACCGCGGAACGCATGAACCCGTACACCTCGATGTGGACCGGCGTGCATCCCGGCGACGGCCCCCAGGAATTCCATCTGGTGCTGTTGGACAACGGCCGTACCCGGGTGCTGGCCGACGAGGTGGGGCGTCCCGCCTTGCACTGCATCCGGTGCAGCGCGTGCCTCAACGTCTGCCCGGTCTACGAACGCACGGGCGGGCACGCCTACGGCTCGGTGTATCCCGGACCGATCGGGGCGATCCTGAGCCCTCAGCTCACCGGCACCACCGGTCACAATGACCCCAACGCCAGCCTGCCGTTCGCCTCGTCGTTGTGCGGAGCGTGCTTCGAAGCCTGCCCGGTGCGCATCGACATCCCGACGATCCTGGTACACCTGCGCGCGCAGCAGGTGGATCAGGAAAGAGGGGGCATTCCGTCCGGACAGGATCTGGCGATGAAGGCCGCGGGCTGGGCGATGGCCGGCGCGGGCCGGTTCGCACTGGCGGAGACGGCGCTGGGCGCCGGACGGCTGATCGCCGGACGTGATCACCGCATCTCCGCGCTGCCCTGGCCCGCCTCGAAGTGGACGGCCAGCCGTGACATTCCCGAGCCGCCCGCCGAGACGTTCCGGCAGTGGTGGAACCGGACCCACGAGGGAGGCCGAGGATGACGGGTCTGACGTCCGAGTCGGCCCGGGCGG
The DNA here is from genome assembly GCF_058270075.1 of Mycobacterium shunyiense. Taxonomy (NCBI): domain Bacteria; kingdom Bacillati; phylum Actinomycetota; class Actinomycetes; order Mycobacteriales; family Mycobacteriaceae; genus Mycobacterium; species Mycobacterium shunyiense. The sequence goes on from NZ_JBZDPU010000017.1 coordinate 80,709, forward strand.
CGGTGCTCGGTCGGATCCGCGGTGCCCTGGCCGCGGCACCGCCACCGTCGGTCGCGGTGCCGCGGGACTACCACCGTGAGCCCCTGACCGGCGCCGGTGACGTCGAGCGCTTCGCCGAGGCGGTCGCCGAGTACCGCGCGCGGGTCCATCGGATCGGGGTCGACGCGATCGCATCGACGGTCCTCGAGCTCGTAGGGCCCGAAGCCACTGTGGTCATCCCGGCGGATCTGCCGCTCGAGTGGGCGACCGGGCTGACGACGGTCCCCGACGCGCCGACGCTGAGTGTGGAGCAACTCGATCGCGCCGATGCCGTACTGACCGGATGCACGCTGGGAATCGCCGCGACTGGCACGATCGTGCTAGATGCCGGTCCTGGGCAGGGGCGGCGGGCGCTGACCCTGGTGCCAGACCATCACCTCTGTGTGGTGCGGATTGATCAAATCGTCGACACCGTGCCGCAGGCATTCGCCGAGCTGACGGCGACCCGGCCACTGACCTTCATCTCCGGCCCCAGCGCCACCAGCGACATTGAACTGCAGCGGGTAGAAGGCGTCCACGGGCCCCGAACTCTGGACGTACTGATCGTCGCCGACCTTACCGACGGGTAGGTCCCAAATGTTCTTAGCAAAGCATTAACGCTGGCTCCCAGCAGCCTTATTTTGCCCACTTAGCGTTATGAACAGGTTGACGCGACGGAGCTCAGCCAGAGCTCAGGAAAGACGGCGGGAGGCTGATCATGACATTCACGAACAACACCCCGGCATTGGATCGACACTTTCGGTACGGGAACTCGGCAGTCATCTGCGAGGGCGCATCGATGCGTGCGCAATGCCGCCAGCTGGCGACAGTGGTCACCGTAAAGGGAGACATCGACACCAACAACATCGATCAGATCGCGTCGTATGTGAATCGATTCATCCTTGCGGAGAAGCCATTGGCACTCGATCTGAGTGGCGTGAACAGCTTTACTCCGCAGGCGATCTCACTGTTCTACGACATCGATGACCGGTGCGGCGCACTCGGTGTGGACTGGGCGGTAGTCGCCAGCCAGCCGGTCGCCGCCGAGATCCACCACCAGGAGGTGGGCGTCCCGCTCAGCTCGTCGGTGCCCGAAGCCCTGCATCACTTCGCCGAAGGCAATACGGCACGCCGCCGGTTGCTGCCCCTGCTTACCAAGAGCGCCTGAGAGAAAGGCCAACACTATGTTGATCGATGTCCGCTGGTTGACCCGCCTGCTTCGTCATCGCCACCGGGCGGTGCGCGTGTAGCTCATCGCTACACCCGATAAAACGAGATGGCTGCCAGACCTGGTCTGGCAGCCATCTCGTTTTTTGTTGGCAGTTGCCTGGCAAATCCCTTGTCAGGGAGCCTTCTTCACCGCCGGCGGCTTCCACGAACCATCGATGATCGACGGCGGGGTCTCCTTCGGCCAGTACAGGCGCAGCATCAGGTTGAACTTGCCGGCCGGTGCGGGCAGCCAGTTGGCTTCCTTTTGCGGACCCGGGTTGTCGCGCTGCAGATAGAGATCGACCGACCCATCCGGGTTGGTGACGAAGGGGTTCCGCTGGCTCAGGGTGTAGCGGTTGAGCGGATTGTCGACGAAGAAGAAACCCTCGTCGTACATCGTGAGTGACCAGAATCCGTTGACGGGCGGAAACTGGCCCTTGTCGAAGTGCAGCGTGTACTTGTTGGCGCCGTCGTAGGTCTGGCCGTCGGTATCGGCTTCCGAAGTCGGGTAGACCGCATCCTGGGGGCGGTTGGCACCGAGGCCGATGGCGGTGATCACCGCACGCTGCAGATAGTCGGTTCCGTACTGACCGGTCTTGGTGGTGAACCGCCAACCGTTGATGTCATCCCAGTTCTTGGCAGCGGCCATGATCTTGTCGACCCCGTCCTTGGGAACCGACTGCAGGGCGGCGGCGACATCGGAGCCGAGCTTGTTGATGTCGAACTTCTCCCCGGGGGCGATGCCGAGCTTGGCCATCTTGTCCACGATCGGCTTGTCGGCCTCGACGGGCGGGTTGTCCTTCATCAAGGTGGCCATCAGATTGAAGTAGTCCTCGGTGCTCAGGTTGTTCACCTGATCGCGAACCGGGGTCTTCATGTCGATGGCCGGATCGACCTTGCCGGCCGGCGGAGTATAGGGCTTGCCGTACGAGCTGAGCGGCACCAACGAGATCTCGTCCTGCAGCTTGTGTACGGCGGCGTAGTCCTCGGGAGTGCCATCGCAGTAGATGCGGCCCAACAGCCATACCGTCGAGGTCGGCGACTTGTACTCCTTGACGCCGGCGGGCAGCGTGCCCTTCCAGCCGGGACCGGTGATGGCGTAGGTCTGTGGACCGGTGCCCGTGGTGCGCTTCCCGGGAACCTCGAATAAGTTGGTGTAGCCGTCGAGCATCGGGAACAGGTAGTAGCGGTCGCTTGCCTCCGGGAGGCTCAGCACCCACGGCTGATCTTTCACGTCGACGAATCCGTTGACGTACAGCGTGTCCGCGTTGGGCGCCGTGACGTCTCGGAACTGGGCGTTCGGGTACTCACGCATCCGCATCAGCTGGCCCATCGGGGCGCGCGGGGATTCGATCTTCTCGACATTGGTCATGACGCGTCGTGTCATCTCGACGGTGACCAGGGAGTAGCCGTAGACATACGCATCCTGGGCGATGGCCTTGGCCTCGTCGGGCGTCAGCTGCCCGGATCCGGACTGACCGGACTCTTCCGGCGACGACGGCGAACAAGCCATCGTGGCCATCATCAACATCGTGGTGCCGAGCACCACCAGCCATCTGGCCGTGCGCCGATCCTTCTTCACGAAAAGCCGTTCCTTTCTTAGGGTTTTCTGCCGGCTAGGTGTAAGCGACATGTACGCGGTGGATCCTTCCCTCGAACGGGAACGGCGCACGCTCGCGGTAGTCGAGCGACACCGGTGAGCCGAGACAGGTGCCTATGTCGAGGCAGTCGTTGGCGGTGAACAGCAACGGTGCGCTGATCGGGACCTGGCCATCGGCGAGCGTCTCACCGTTGCGCGCAACGGTGATGTCGAGCGGGCCGGCCGGGCGCGGATCGGCGTACTGGGTGGTCACGGTGAGAGTGGCTCGCCCCGGCGGCACCTTGTTCTCCGAGCGGATCTTGGTGCGCGACAAGATGAACAGGTTGTACTCGTAGCAGAGGTAGCCGTCGTCCAGATAGAGCGTCAGCCCGCCGGCCGCCGCACCGAGGGCGTACAGCACCCCGTTCGCGTTGGCCGGGATGTCGACGTCGATGGTGACGACGTTGTTCTTGTTGCCGAGCGCCGGGGCACAGAACTCCGGCATCCGGATGGTGTCGCCCGAGAATTCCCACTCCTTGTACGGCGGGGCGATGCGCAGCTCCGGGTGATAGACCGGCACCCACAACCCACCGCCGATCGGCAACACTTCATTGCGCGCCGCTTCGACCATGAACATCTCTCGCATCTGGGCAAGCTTCTCGGGCTGTTCGGCGGCGAGATCGTGGGCCTGCGACCAGTCTTCGTCGAGGTGGTACAGCTCCCAGGTGTCATTGTCGGGGGTCCAGGTGGCGATCCCGGGCGGCTGGCCCGGTACCCACGGCAGCCGCGGTCCGCGCGCCGAGGCCATCCAGCCATCGTGGTAGATGCCGCGGCTGCCCATGATCTCGAAATATTGGGTCTTCTTGCCGCCGGGCGCATTTCGGTCTCCCAGCGTGCGGGCGAAACTCGCTCCCGCCAGCGGCATCTGAGGTTCACCGTTGACCGTGTGCGGCGGCACGATACCGACGATGTCGTAGATGGTCGGCACGATGTCGTTGCAGTGCAGGAACACGTCCCGCGGGGCGCTCTCGGCGGTGATCTTGGCGGGCCAGCGCACCGCCATCGGGTTGCGCGTGCCACCCAGATGCGACGCGAGCAGCTTCATCCCCTTGTACGGAGTGCTGCCGGCCCACGCCCATGCGGCGTGATACTGGTTGTCGACCAGCGGGGAGCCCAGAACGTCGAGGCCGCCCAGTTCGTCGAGAGCGTCGATGTGCTGACGCACGGTGGTGGGAATCCCGTTCTGCGCCAACAGTTCGGCGATGGTGCCGTTCTGTCCCTCGCCCGACGAGCCGTTGTCACCCCAGATGTAGAGGAACAGGGTGTTGTCGGCATAGCCCAGCGATTCGAGCTCGTCGGTGATGCGGCCGACCTGGACGTCCACATGCTCGGCGTAGCCGGCGGCAACCTCCATCAGGCGGCGCTGGAACGGCTTCTCGTCCTCGGGGATGTCGTCCCAGGACGCCATCGCCTCGTCGCGTTCGGTGAGGGCACAGTCCTGCGGGATCCAGCCCTTGTCCTTGGCGCGTTCGAAAACCCGCTGCCGGTAGGCATCCCAGCCGTCGTCGAACTTGCCCGCGTACCGGTCAGCCCACTCTTTCATGATGTGGTGCGGGCCGTGCAGACAACCGCTGGCCCAGTACATGAAGAAGGGCTTGTCGGCGTTGAAAGCCTTGTGCCGGCGCAGCCACGAGATGGCGTCATCGGCCAGATCCTCCGACAGGTGGTAGCCCTCCTCCGGAGTCCGGGGCGGCGGGACGATGGTGGTGTTGCGCACCAGGTTCGGTTCGTACTGAGAGGCTTCACCGGCGAGGAAGCCGTAGAAGTACTCGAAACCCAGACCGGTGGGCCAGTTCTCGAACGGCCCGGCCGCGGTGGTCTCCTCGGCGGGGGTGTTGTGCCACTTCCCGAAGGCCGATGTCGCGTAGCCGTACTGCTTGAGCACCTCGGCCACAGTGGCACTGGACCGCGGGATCTTGCCGGCGTACCCGTCCCAGTCGTTGGCCAGCTCGGCGATCTGACCGTTGCCGATCTCGTGGTGGTTGCGGCCCGTGAGCAGCGATGCGCGGGTCGGCGAGCACATCGCCGTGGTGTGAAAACGGTTGTACGACACCCCTTCAGCACAGATCTTGTCGAGGGTCGCCGTCGTCACTTCACCACCGAACGTCGAGGGCAGGCCGGGCCCGGCGTCGTCGATGAGCACGATGACGATGTTCGGCGAGTCATCGTGTAGTCGCTTGGGAACTTCCCGCGGGTTGTACGTCGACTCCTGCAACGTGCGGCCCGCGATACTGCCCGATGGGATCGGCGGGAACGGCAAAACACCGCCGTCCGGTAGAGCTGCCGCAACCAACTGGTCACCCTGCACGTCAGACACCGCGCCCCTCTTCTCCATAAGAACTGGGCTGTGCAGCCGACCACTGGTGGGGCAGGCCGCGCAGCCGTTTCACCCCGACCCGGGCATCTACTGTGCAGCAAACTGTCAGCTTCTGTCTTGACATTCCGGGACAAATCTTTGACATTGTGGGACATGGCCGTGATCCGGGGCACGGCCCTCACGAATTTTCACCAGCTGGTCACCGAACTCGGTGGGGATAGTCACGCTCTGGTCGATGCCGCCAACATTCCCTACGACGATGTCGGCCGCCATGACCGCTTCATCTCCCTGCCCAACGGGGCACAGATGCTCGAAGACACTGCCGCCACACTCGAAACCCCGGACTTCGGGCGGCGTTTGGCGCTCCGCCAAGGCATCGACATCCTCGGCCCGGTCGGGCTGGCGGGTCGTAACGCCGCCACCGTTGCCGAAGCCTTCCTGATCTTCGACAAGTTCATGGCGGCCTACAGCCCGTCGATCACCGCGCGGGTGACCACACATCTCGACCCGGATCTGCGCCGTTTCGAATTCGAGTACGCCCTGAACCCGGTACCACCGCAAGCCCAGGCCATCGAGCTGTCGCTGGGAGTCACGTTGCAGGTACTGCGGCTGTTCCTCGGCGCCGACTACCGGCCTGTCGCCGTGCACCTACCCCATTCCGCGCTGACGCCCAGCGACGACTATCAGAGCTACTTCGGCTGTCCGCCCAGCTTTTTCGAACCGGTCGCCGGCTTCACCCTGCGCACCACCGACCTGCAGCAGCCACTGCCCACCGATCGACTTGCCCACCAGACCGCGGTCGACTATCTGGCCCAGGTGATGGGTGAATCCAACCCGACCACCAGCCAGCTGGTCCGTAGCCTGGTGCGCCAACTCCTGCCCACCGGGGTGGTCGGCCTGACCGACATCGCCCGTCACATCGGTCTTCACCCGAAGGCCCTGCAACGGCGTCTGCTCGCCGAGAACGCCACGTTCGCCGACCTCGTCGACCAGACGCGGCGCGAGTCCGCTCAACGTCTGCTGCTCGACACCGACCTCAGCCTCGACCAACTCTGCCACCAACTCGGCTATGCCGAGCAAAGTGTCCTCACCCGCTCCTGTAAGCGCTGGTTCGGCACCACCCCGACGGCGTATCGCAATGGCCGCACCGCAGTACCGCCGCGGCCCTAAAGGCCGACGCACCAAGACATGCCACGTTCTTGCCGAGCGAAAGATTCGTCGCACACACCCACTCCCACCTGCTAAAGTTCGGCCCGCCGGGCGATGCAATCGGCACCTGCCCACCTCGGGAAGGAGTCCCGCTGTGTCCCGCACACCGATCACCGTGCGCTACGGAATGGTGCCGGCGTTCGCCGCCGGTGCCGTCGGGGTTGTCGTCGGCCTGTCGAGTCCCGTGACAGCAGCCGCCGAGCCGCCACCGCCCAATTGCACGGCCGCCGATCTCGCCGGCATCGCCTCCGGAGTCGCCGCGGCAACCTCCACGTATTTGTGGACCCATCCGGACGTGAACGATTTCTACACAAATCTGCACGGCCGCCCACAGGAAGAAGTGCCGGGTGCCACCAAGGACTTCTTCGACGCCAACCCGCAGGCCCACGCCGACCTGGTCGGGATTCGTCAGCCGCTGACCGACTTCCGCGCCCGTTGCGGGATCAAGCCACCTGATCAGCCTCTAGGACAACGATGAACACCCCAACGTCTCGATCATCATGGCTCCGCGCGGCCACGGTCGCGCTCGCCTTCACCGCGCTGCCCGGCGCCATCGTCCTGGCCGCCCCGGCCGGGACCGCCAACGCCGACGTGTGCGCCAGCGCCGGGCGCCGGATTTCGGTCGGCGGCTGCGTCAACATCGCCGACGCCGTCGCCCCTTATGTTCCGCCGCCGGCCTACTACGCGCCGCTCCCGGAGGACGTGCCTCCGCCACCGCCCCCACCGGGTTCCAACGTCAGCGGCTGCATCGGCTACAACGGCCGGTGGGTACACGCTGGCGGCTGCAACTAGTGTCAGGCGATCGCGCCCGAGTCTTTGAGCTCTTCGATTCGGTCCCAGTCGAGGCCGAGTTCCATCAGCACGATCTCGGTGTGCTCGGAAGCCTGAGGTGCCCGGGTGGTCTCGAGCGGTTCGTGGTTGAACTGCACCGGCCCGCGCACCACCTTGAACGGCTTGCCGCCGTCACTGGCGTCCACCTCGACGATCATGTCGTTGGCGACAGCCTGGTCGTCCGTGGCCAGGTCGACCAGGCTTTGGAACGGCGCCCACTGACCCTTCATGGTCTTGAGGTGCTGACGCCAGTACTCGAACGGCTTGCTGCCGATCGCCTTCGCGATGAGTTCGACACCTTCCGAGGCGTTCTCGATCAGCGGCAGCACATCGGAGAACCGCGGATCGTCGGCGAGCTCGGGTAGACCGAGATGTTCGAAGGCATCGCGGATGTAGCCGGTCGGGCTGACGATGCACAGGTTGATGGTGCCGCCGTCGGACGTCCGGTAGTTGGCCATGAACGGGTTCACCGAAGTGGCGTCGTCGGGCATCAGCGAGCGCATCGTCTCACCGGTCTCCATGCCCTGCGTGACGCTGGCGCCGGCCGCCCACCACGCCGTGCTCAGCAGTGAGACGTCGATCTCGGCCGTTTCCCCGGTCCGCTCGCGGTGGAACAACGCCGCCGAGATGCCGCCCGCGATGTTCATCCCGCCGATCGAATCACCGAACGCCGGAATGCCTTGCGAAAGTGCACCGTTGATCGCCTCCGGGGTGAGCGCGTGCCCGACACCGCTGCGGGTCCAGAAGGCGGTGCCGTCGAAGCCGCCGGTATCGCGCTCGGAACCTTTGTCGCCGTAGGCGCTGCCGCGGGCGTAGATGATGTCCGGGTTCACCGCCCTGATGTGCTCGACATCGAACTTGTTCTTCTGCCGTTGGGCGGGAAGGTAATTGGTCAGGAAGACATCTGCCGTCTTCGCGATCTCATACAGCACCTCCTGCCCGCCGGGGGTGGAGACGTCGATGCCGACGCTGCGCTTACCGCGGTTGGGGTGCTCGATGAGCGGATGCCGGTTCGGGTCGAGCTGGAACCCGCCCATGTTGATGAACCCACGCTGGGTGTCGCCGCGCACCGGGTGCTCGACCTTGATAACGTCGGCGCCCCAGTCGGCGAGAATGGCTCCCGCCGCCGGCACGAAGGTGAATTGCGCGACCTCGAGCACTCGCACGCCCTGCATGACCTTGATCAACGCGGCTCCTAACCGTCGGACTTACGGTAAGTGTACCGAGACCCGTGTCACAGCTGAATCTGCCCGCCGTCGACCGCGAGCTCCGCGCCGGTCATGAAGCTGCTCTGATCCGAGGCCAGGAACAGCACCGCAGAAGCGATCTCCTCCGGACGGCCGAGCCGCTTCATCGGCACCTGCGAGGCCATACCGTCGAGCAGATCCTGCTTCTGGTCCACCGGTGCCAGCCCGGTCAGCCCGGGAGTTTCGATCGGTCCGGGCACGACAGTGTTGACGCGGATCTTGCGGTCGGCCAGTTCAGCAGCCCACGTGCGGCCGAGCGAGCGAATGGCGGCCTTCGACGCCGCGTAGAGGCCGAACGCGGCCACGCCCTCCGAGGCAGCAGTAGAACCGGCGAGGACGATCGAGGCGCCCTCGTTCAGCAATGGCAGCATCTTCTGCACGGTGAACACCGTGCCGGCCACGTTGCGATCGAAGTTGTCCCGGTAGTGCTCTGGGGTGACGTCGGCGAGGGTGGCGAAGTCACCGCCGCCTGCGTTCGCAAAAACGACGTCGAGCCCCTTACCGTGCCCACCGATCTCCTCGGCGAGGGCGTCGAGATCCTCGATCTTGCTGATGTCGCTCTGGATGCCGTGGGCGCCGATTGAGGCGGCCGCCGCGTCCAGGCGGGCGCGGTCGCGGCCGCTGATGAAAACGTAGGCGCCCTCGTCGGCGAGCCGCCGGGCGGTGGCCAGCCCGATCCCCGAGGTTCCCCCGGTGACGAGTGCCGTCTTGCCGTCGAGCTGTCCCATGATCGAACTCCGTTCGTATGCGGTTCGTGTGTTCCGTCCGCTACAATATAGGTGATACGTCACCTATTCCGGCGAGTTCAGCACCGTCCACATCCGGACGATTCGCTCGCCCGATATCTCCGCCACGTCAAAGCCCGACGCCACGGTGCCATCGTCCGCGGTGCGCACCTCCCAGGCCAGAAATCCCAGACCGCGCGTTTGCCGGACCGGGCCGACCTTCGCGAAATGCAATCCGGAAAGCTTTTCCTGCAGTTCAGCCGCCTTGGCATCAAGTTGGGCGTGACCGGTGGCAACCCCTTCGTCATCGATCCACTGCACATCATCCGCGTAGGTGGTCGCGATGGCCGCGGCCCGGAGTTGCGGGTCGCGCTGGTCGAACACGGCCAGAAGATTGGCCTCCATCAGACGGGTGATCACTTCACTCATTTCGACTCCTGACATTTAAGTGATACTTCACCTAAATGCTAACTCGGCGCAGGAGGCAGCGAGCTGTTGTGGTCGAGGTTGACGTGGATGTGCTCCAGCGCCGCAGTGAACGGTGCGAGCAGGTTTTCGGGCAGGGGATCGAAGAAAAGTCTGCGCACCAGATCGACATGACCAGGCGCGGCCTCCCCGATCGCCTGCCGACCATTCTCGGTGAGGATGACGTTGGTGGTGCGACCGTCCTCGACGCTGGCGCGGCGTTCGGTCAGGCCACGTTCCTCCATACGACGCAACTGATGTGACAGCCGACTGCGTTCCCAGCCGATCTGCGCGGCGAGGTCGCTGACGCGCATGCCGTCGTCACCCACGTTGCTCAACGCCACCAGCACGTCATAGTCGGCGAGCGACAACCCCGAATCGGCCTGCAGCTGGCGGTTCATTTCGTAGTTCATCCGCAATTGCACGCGCATGTAGGCGACCCAGGCACGCTGCTGCTTGGGTGTCAGCCAACCCTGCTTCGGTGATGTGTCCCGCACTTTTCTCGGCGCCACTTCGTCAGTATGACGGTCCACACCGCAGTTGAACCCAGCCGCGCCCGGAGGTCCGGCGAAACCGGTGCGGGTCCCTATGCTGGCCGGGTGAGGCTCCTCGGCGCGGTGGCCGGCAGTCCGTATGTCTATCGGCTGATGCTCAAGTGGCACCGGCTGGTCCCTCCGGTCGAGCGCCTGGCGCGCCGGCTCAGCCGCGGTCGGAACGGCGTACTCGAACTCGCCGGGTTGCCGTCGCTGCAATTGACGGTCGCCGGCCGCAGGTCCGGCATCTTGCGGACGGTGACGGTTCAATACGTCTGCGACGGCGGTTCACTGTTGTTGGTGGGCTCCAATTGGGGCCTGCCGACCCATCCGGACTGGACCCACAATCTGCGGGCCACCGACCGCGCGCGGATCACTCGCGACGGCACCACCGAGAACGTCGCCGTCGAGCTGCTCACGGGTGCGGAACGTCAACGCGCGTGGCGCACGATTCTCGACTTCTGGCCCAACTACGCGTTGGCCCAGGAGCGCGCCGGCAGCCGCTCTTTTCAGATATTCGCGTTACGGCCGACCAGCGACGGAGCGTGAGCAGGGCCGTTTGCGGGTATGCCACCAGCGAACGGACATATGGAGGCCGGCGATGACCGCTACCGGAGAAGTCAACGAACGACAAGCCAGGCAGGTCGCCGAGGAGGCGCGGGAAGCGCGGTGGGACCAGCCCAGTTTCGGCAAAGAACTGTTTCTCGGCAGGCTGCGGTTGGATCTGGTCCACCCGCACCCGCGTGGTTCGGCCGAGACCACGGAGCGGGGCGAGGCCTTCCTGGCCGAACTTCGGGAGTTCTGCGAGACGCAGATTGACGCCGCGGTCATCGAACGCGATGCACAGATCCCGGACAAGGTCATCCAGGGTTTGAAGGGGCTCGGCGCGTTCGGCATGAAGATCGGCGTCGACTACGAAGGGCTCGGCCTGTCGCAGGTGTACTACAACAAGGCCCTCGCCCTGGTCGGCTCGGTTCACCCCGCTCTGGGCGCGTTGTTGTCCGCGCATCAGTCGATCGGCGTGCCGCAGCCGGTCTCGATGTTCGGGACCGCCGAGCAGAAGCAGACCTGGCTGCCGCGGTGCACGCGGGAGATCAGTGCCTTCCTGCTCACCGAACCCGACGTCGGCAGTGACCCGGCCAGGTTGCACGCCACCGCGACCCCCGACGGCGACGACTACCTGCTCAACGGCGTCAAACTGTGGACCACCAACGGGGTCATCGCCGATCTGCTGGTGGTGATGGCCCAGGTGCCGCCGGGCGAGGGACACAGAGGCGGCATCACCGCCTTCGTCGTCGAAGCGGACACCCCCGGCATCGTCGTCACCAACCGCAACGCATTCATGGGGCTACGCGGAATCGAGAACGGTCTGACCAAGCTGACCGACGTGCGGGTGCCCGCGGCGAACCGCATCGGCCGCGAGGGTGAAGGCCTCAAGATCGCGCTGACCACGCTCAACGTCGGACGGCTGTCGCTGCCGGCGGTGTGCACCGGCACGGCGAAGTGGTGCGTGAAGATCGCCAGGGAGTGGTCGAAGGAACGCGTGCAGTGGGGCCGACCGGTCGGTGAGCACGACGCGGTGGCCGGCAAGGTGGCATTCATCGCGGCCACTGCTTACGGAATCGAGTCGATGGTCGAGCTTGCCGGCGAGCTCGCCGACGCGGGCCGCACCGACATCCGGATCGAGGCCGCACTGGCCAAGCTCTACGGCTCGGAGATGACCTGGCTGATCGCCGACGAGCTGGTGCAGATCCGTGGCGGCCGCGGCTTCGAGACCGCCGGATCGCTGGCGGCCCGCGGCGAGCGCGGGGTGCCCGTCGAGCAGGTACTGCGCGACATGCGGATCAACCGCATCTTCGAGGGTTCCACCGAGATCATGCATCTGATGCTGGCCCGCGAGGCTGTCGACGCCCACCTTTCAGTGGCGGGCGACATCATCGACCCCGACGCCGACCTCAAACACAAGGCGAAGGCAGCCGCACAGGCCGGCAAGTTCTATGCGCGCTGGCTACCCACCCTGGTCACCGGGAAGGGTCAACTACCAACATCATTCACCGAGTTCGGACCACTCGGCGAACACCTGCGGTATGTCGAACGGGCCAGCCGCAAGCTCGCCCGCAGCACGTTCTATGCGATGTCCCGGTGGCAGGGCAAGTTGGAATACCGGCAGCGCTTCCTCGGCCGGATCGTCGACATCGGCGCGGAACTGTTCGCGATGACGGCGGCCTGCGTCCGGGCCCGCAGCGACACCCCCGACTCCGCGACGGAGCTCGCCGACGCGTTCTGTCGTCAAGCCCGAGTGCGGGCCGACCGGCTGTTCACCGAACTGTGGGACAACAGCGACGACTCTGACCGAACGTTGGCGCATGCTGTGCTCGACGGTCGGTACACGTGGCTGGAGGACGGGATCATCGACCCGTCGATCGACGGACCGTGGATCGCCCAGGAAGGCGGCGAGGTGACCGAGGACGTACACCGTGTCATCGGCTGAACAAAGTACTTGCGCACGTGAACAACTCACGCCCGCAGGCTTCCTGACAGCCCGGTACGCTCGTAGACTCGATAGGTTATGACGACCCCGTCGAACGCGCACGGCGGCTGGGCACAGTGGCCGCATTCGGTCGATGCCCTCGATCACCGTCTCACCCGCAGACAGGCGCGTCAGATGAGCCGGCGATTCGACCGCGTTGGGGTGGGCATAGCGCAGCCCGCCTTCGGGAAATCTCCTCCGGGGCCCCTGCCGCCGATGCCGAGCTGGAACGGGTCCAATTCGCCTTCGTCGCAGACGAACTCATGCACGACGAGCGGATCGCGAAGCTGGCACGCGGCAAGCAGCGCTGCGCGTCGTGGTTCGTGGTCGTCATCATGGGGCTGATCATGTTCAGCTCACTGCTGTGCATGGTCGTGCTGATGTTGAGCCTGATGCAGCACTCGGCGCCGTTCTGAGCCGACCGGTCAGTCGAAGGCCACGCTGAAGTACTGCGTCTCCTGGAACTCCTCCAGGCCGACACGTGCGCCTTCGCGGCCGAGTCCGCTCTGCTTCATCCCGCCGAACGGGGTCGACGGATCGGACACGACACCCCGGTTGATGCCGACCATGCCGGCGTCGAGGGATTCGGCGAGCCGCACCGCATCTTGCAGCCGGCCGGCGTAAACGTAGGCGGCCAAACCGTATTCGGTGCCGTTGGCCCAACGCAGCAGGTCTTCCTCGTCGTCCCACACCACCACCGGGGCGACCGGGCCGAAGATCTCGTCAGCGAGCACGGCGGCATCCGGGGCAACTCCGGTCAACAGTGTGGGCGCAACGAACCAGCCTTCGGACGGCGCCTCGGCCCGCGCGGCGATCACCGCGCCGTCGGCCACTGCGGCATCGATCGTGGCAGCCACCCGCTGCGCTGCGCGCTCGCTCACCAGGGGGCCGATCTGCGATGCCGGATCGGATGCCGGACCCACTCGCAGCGCGGCCACCTCGGCGCCGAGTCCGGCGACGAACTCCTCGACGACCGAGGCGTGCACATAGAACCGGTTGGCCGCTGTGCAGGCCTGCCCACCGCCACGGAACTTGGCCACCATCGCACCGGCGATCGCCGCCTCGACGTCGGCGTCGGCGGTGACGATGAACGGCGCGTTGCCGCCGAGTTCCATGCTGGCGTTGACGATCCGGTCCGCGGCCTGCTTGAGCAGCACCCGGCCGACGCCGGTGGAACCGGTGAACGACACCTTGCGGACCCGGTCATCGCTCAACCAGTCCTCGACCACGGCAGCGGCATCGGTGGTGGGCACCATGTTGACCACACCGTCGGGCACGCCTGCGGCCGACAGTATTCCGGCGATCGCCAGTGCCGTCAGCGGCGTCTCGGCGGCCGGCTTGAGGACCACGGTGCACCCCGCCGCCAGTGCGGGGGCGATCTTGCGGGTGGCCATCGCGGCCGGGAAGTTCCAGGGCGTCACCAGCGCAGCGACCCCGACCGGCTTGTGCGTGACCAGGGTCCGGGCGCCACCGGCGGGGCTCACACCGTAGGCACCGTCCGTCCGCACTGCTTCCTCGGAGAACCAGCGGAAGAACTCGGCGGCATAGCCCACCTCAGCCCGGGCGTCGGCCTGCGATTTGCCGTTCTCCGCGCAGATCAGGGCGGCCAGACGCTCGGAGTCGGCGACCATCAGGTCGAACACCCGGCGCAGGATGTCGCTGCGCTGCCTCGGGCTCGTCGCGGCCCAGCCGGCAAAGGCCCGGTGCGCGGCATCGACGGCCGAGCGGGCGTCGGCCACCGTGCCGTCGGCGACCTCGGCGATGGGCAGGCCGGTCGCCGGGTCGTGCACCTCGAACGTGGTGGCAGCACCGCGGTTCTGCCCGTCGATGAGGATGCCGTGCTTGGCGTCGAGTCCGGCGATCGCGTTCTGTGTGTTCACTCAAATCTCCAGGGATCGAGCAGACCAGCGCTCAGCGGGTCTCGGCGAAGATGGCGGCCAGGATGTCCAGCCCCTCCTTGAGCAGGTGGTCGGGCATCGACAGCGGCGGCAGGAAACGGAGCACGTTGCCGTAGGTTCCGCAGGTCAGCACCACCAGCCCCTGCGCGTGGGCGGCGGTCGAGACCTGCTTGGCCAGATCGGCGTCGGGTTCGGTCGTACCGGCCTTGACCAGTTCGACGGCGATCATCGCGCCGCGGCCGCGGACCTCGCCGATCCGGGAATCCTCGGCAGCGATTGCCTCTAGGCGGCCGGTCATCGCCTTCTCGATCTCCACCGCACGGGCCAGCAGTCCGTCGCGCTCGATGGTGTCGATCACCGCGAGTGCTGCCGCACACGCGATCGGGTTACCGCCGTAGGTACCGCCGAGGCCGCCGGCATGCGGCGCATCCATGATCTCGGCGCGACCGGTGACCGCCGACAGCGGCAGGCCACCTGCGATGCCCTTGGCGGTGACGATCAGATCCGGCACGACGCCGTCGTGCTCGACGGCGAACATCGCGCCGGTGCGGGCGAAGCCCGACTGCACCTCGTCGGCGACGAACACCGCGCCGGCCTCGGTACACCAGTCCTGCAGTGCGCGCAGGAATCCCGGTGCGGGAACGATGAATCCGCCTTCACCCTGAATGGGCTCGATCACCACGGCAGCGACGTTCTCGGCCCCGACCTGCTTGTCGATCAGGTCAAGGGCTCGGGCGGCCGCAGCGACACCGTCAGTCTCGCCGTCACGGAACGGGAAGGACGTCGGCACCCGGTACACCTCACCGGCGAACGGCCCGAAGCCGTTCTTGTACGGCTGGTTCTTGGCGGTCATCGCCATGGTCAGGTTGGTACGGCCGTGGTAGGCGTGGTCGAACACCACGACGGCCTGCCGACGGGTGTAGGCCCGCGCGATCTTGACGGCGTTCTCGACGGCTTCGGCGCCGGAGTTGAACAGCACGCTGCGCTTGTCGTGGTCGCCCGGGGTGAGCCGGTTGAGCTCCTCGGCCACCCGCACGTATCCCTCGTACGGGGTGACCATGAAGCAGGTGTGGGTGAACGCCGCGACCTGCTCGGTGACGGCCTCGACGACGGCCGGTGCGCTGTTGCCCACGGTGGTCACGGCGATGCCGGAGCCGAAGTCGATGAGCTGGTTGCCGTCGGCGTCGACGAGGATTCCGCCGCCCGCGGCGACCACGTACACGGGCAATGTGGTGCCGACCCCGCCCGCGACCGCAGCTGTCTTCCGTGCCTGCATCTGCTGCGAGACCGGGCCCGGAATGGCGGTGACGATCCGGCGTTCCTGGGTGACGGCCGCACCCGCGATCTCGGCGATGCTCACGTGTTCCTCCTGCTGCTGGCGGTTGTCTGCCCTCACGCTAGGCAACGGCCACCGCGCGCGGCAGGTCAGGAATGCACATTCCACCGCAGATGATTGTGCAAAACTGGCAAGATGGTCCTGGTCGGCGATCTCCTCGACGCACGCGCACTCGGACTGAGTGCCGTCCAGGTCGGTCGCCCGGAGGCAGCGGTCCGCTGGGTGGCCACGAGTGAGCTCGCCGACCCGGGGCCGTTCCTGGAAGGCGGCGAGATCCTGCTGACCACGGGCCTGGAGACCGGCGACTGGCACGGCCAGTGGGACGGCTACGTGCGCAGGCTTGCCGACGCCGGTGTGGCAGGCATCGGATTCGCCGTCGGACTCACCCACGCCGATACGCCCGCCGAACTCGCCGATGCCTGCCGCAGACACCACGTGAATCTGTTCGAGGTGCCGCGCCCGACCACGTTCGTCGCGATCAGCCGATACGTCGCGCATCTTCTGGAAGAACAGGAGTCCACCGCCACCCGCGAGTCACTCAAGACGCAGCGCAAGCTCATCTCGGCGGCGGCCAAACCGGAGCCCGCCGTTGCGGTCATCACGGCACTGGCCGCGGCGCTCGACGGCGCGACCTGCCTGCTGAATCCCGATGGCCGCGTCGTCACCGGCCCGGTCGGCGCCCGTCGCAGCGAGTTTCCGCTCGACGAGGTCGCCGACGACGTCATGCGGCTCCAGGCACACGGATTGCGTTCGGCTGCGGCACAGTCCAACCCGACCGCCTCGGTGTCGGTGCACCCCATCGGTTTGCGCGGGCGGGCGTCGGCCTATCTGGCCGCCTTGATGCCGGCCAGGGCATCGGAAGAACAACGTCAGGCCGTGACGACCGCCGTGGCACTGTTGGGCCTCATCGACGAACAGGATCGCAGCCGTGCCACCACCCGTCGGCATCTGCGCGAACGGGCAATCGAGCTCATCGCCGAAAGCGATTTCCGCACTGCCCAATTGGTGTTGGAGGTGGACCAGGCGGGGACCGTGCTGCCGAAGCGCATTCGCTTCTTGCGGGCCACCGGGGACGCGGCCGCCATCGAGACCGCGGCGGCCGCTCTGGAACGGCGCGGCATCCTTGCCGGGGTCTACGCCGGTGAGCTGTGCGCGATCACCGAACCGTCCCGGGCCGGGTCGACGGCGTCCCGGTTGACCGAGGACGCGCTGCTGGTCGGGGTGGGGAATTCGGTCGCGCCCAGCGACGGCGAGACCGGTTACCGTACCGCCGGATTGGCGCTGGGACAGGCCACCGACGGCTCCGGTCCGGTGGTCTGGGACCGGGTGATCGACAACGGCCCCCTCGGTCTGATCGATCCCGACAAGGCCGCCGCCTTCGCCGAATCCTGGTTGCACGGGCTGGATTCCGAACAGCTGGACACGTTACGGTGTTTCCTGCGCCATCACGGGTCCAGACTCAAGGTCGCCGAGGAACTCGGCCTGCATCGCAACACCGTGCGCAATCGTCTCGCGGCCATCGAGAAGGTGCTGCCGGGGAAGCTCGACGATCCGCAGACCCGGGTGAGCGCCTGGATCGCCCTTCAGTCGGTCCCCGAGGACCTCAGGCCTTGAAGTACACGAACTGGTGGCTGGTGGCCAGCAACGTACCGCTTCGCCCGAACAGGCGTGCACTCTGATCGAAGTAGCCGCCGGAATACCGGTGCGCCCGTGCCGTTCCCAGCACGAAGTCGTCCCCCTGAGCCGCGAGCTGCTCGTCGTCGGCGTGGAAGTACACCGAGATCGATACCGTTCCGGCCGGAACGAAGTGGCCACGCCGCAGGAACACCCGCGGATAGAAGATATCGCTCACCGCGGTCAAGGCGGCGAAATCCATTGGCCTGGAGGGCTTGTTGCGCACCCACATGGTCGTGGTCGAACTCGCCGATTCGGTCGGTTCGGCAGAATCATTGCCTGCATCCGGCATCGCGCCGTCGACGAACCGCATGTCAAAGTTGTCGAACCACACCACGCCGAACGGCGGCACCGACGGCTCGATGTCCTCGGGCGCCGGAGCCTGCGGCCACTCGACCTCGGTGTCCGACCAGCCCTCCCGGCGCAGCCCGAATACCGCGGTGGCCGTGGTCTTGACCTCATTGTCCTGGCCGAGTTCGACGATCCAGTGCTGATTGGACCGGTTGGTCTTGACCAGCCTTGTCACGACCTCGAACTCGCCGTCAGCGATCGGCGCCACATAGTTCACGGTCAGCGCGATCGGCTGGCCGTGCCGTTGTGGGTGGAGCTCCACCGCGCGCAGCAGGGTGGCTGCCGTGACACCACCGAACGGGCCCACCATGTTGGCCCACTCCGGCAGCGTCCGCCCGCGCCACCGGTCGTCACCTGCGGATTCGAGTTCAAGGGCGTTGTCCAAGGGATGCACCCGGCCACAGTACCCAGGCCGCCTGCGCGGGTTCCCGGCGCGCCAGGGGCTTCACGGGCAGCCTCACGACCGGCCGCGCCTCACTTCGCGGGCGAGTAGTTCGGCCGGCCCAGCCCCAGCGCCTGCTGGGCGATCATGTTGCGGAACACCTCGAGAGTTCCACCGTAGATGCCGGTCGGACCGGCCAGCCGGAAGATGTACTCGGCCCCGCCGTCATCGACGGCCCCTGGCGTACCGACGGACAAAGCGCCGGCCGATCCCACAATATCCATCAGGTCCGGCGACACCTCCCGCATGGTCTGGGCGATCGCAACACGGCCGTACATGCCGGGACTGCTCAGGGCGGCTTCCAACCGGGCGACGCCCCGACCCAACCGGTAACGCGACGCCGCGTCGTCCGGGGCCACGGCCGCGACGCGGTCCACCGCCTCTGCCATCAAGGTGATGTGCTCGGTCATGGTGGCGAGCTTCTGCAGGCCTCGGGTCTCGCGTTCGAAGGTGCCGTGTTCGAGTTCGAGCGCGCCGCGCAGCACCGTCCAGCCGCCGTTGACCTCGCCGACGCGGTACCGGTCGCTGACCCGGACATCGCTGTAATAGGTGATGTTGGTGCGATCCCCGTCGACGGTGCGGATCGGCTGGATCTCGACGCCCTCGGAATCAAGCGGCACCAGGAACATCGTGAGGCTCTTGTGTTTGGGCGCAGCGGGGTCGGTGTTGGTCAGCAGGAACACGTATTGGGCGTTGTGCGCATTCGAGGTGAACATCTTGGACCCATTAATAATCCAGCTGTCGCCGTCCCTTACGGCGCGGGTCTTGCAGGTTGCGACGTCGGACCCGCCTTCGGGTTCGGTATAGCCCAGGCACAGCCGCAGCCGCCCGTCCAAGACACCGGGCAGGACCTCATCGAGAAGCTCGCGTGAGGCGAACTTCTCGATCGAATGCGCGACCATCGCGGTCGTACCCCAGTGGAACCAGGGGGTGTGCGCTCGGCCCACTTCCAGTTCCCAGATGCGTCGCCGGACCGCACTGAATCCGCCGTCGGCCTCGGCCTGGTAGTCACCGGCCAGGTACCCGGCCTTGCCCAGTGCCAGATGCACTGCCTCGTCGAAGTTCTCGCCGGTCTCGCGGTCACGCTGGATCACCTCGTCGGTGACCACTTCGGCCAGGAAGGCCCGCAGCTCATCCCGGAAGGTCCGGTCTTCCTCGGAGAGCTCGACGTGGGAGAAGTCCATCAGGACACCGTGACACTTTTGTCGCCATTTGTAAATATGACCGGTCGACGGCGCAGCAGTAGCAGAAGGGCGCCTCCGATGAAGGCGGCGACTCCCGCCAACACCAGGAACCCGTCGAAGCTGTTGGTGGTGACCAACATACGACTGAGCACCACGGCCCCCACTGCCGACGAGACGCCGATCACCGCGGACAGGATGCTGAGGACAGTGCTGTACACGCCGAGGCTGAAGTGGCGCGCCACCAGGTACGCGATGACATCGCCTTCGGCTCCCCAGGCCGCACCGAGACAGCAGACGGCCACGGCGAGGACACCGATGCCGTCCCACGGCGAGGCGATGAGCAGACAGCCGAGGCCCGGCAGTGCCATCGCCACCGCGGCGACCACCTGCGCGGGCAGCCGGTCGAGCGCCACGCCGCACACGAAGCGACCGACGATGACGGCGGTCGCGAACACCGTGATGAGCACCGCGACGTCGGCGCCGGCCCCAGCGTCGCCGAGCATGATCCCGAGCTGGGTGGTGGTGACCGAGTGGTACAGGTTGCACAACAGCACCCCGGTCAACAGAATCCAGAAGACCCTGCTGCGCCCGATGGCGCGGTAGTCCTTGCCTGCCTTACGTTCTCCCGCGCTCGGCGACGGGTCGCCGTTGCGTCCGGGCACGAGCACCAGGGCGATGACGCCGACGACGGCAATGGTGCCCGCGATGGCCAGACACCCGACACGCCAACCAAAGGTGCGGTTGACGACATCGAGGGCCGGAACGCCGATGGCGCCCAGCAGCGGCGGACCGGAGATCGCGATGGCCAGGGCCAGGCCCCGGGCCGCCTGGAAACGCGTCGCGACCAGCCGGCTGTAGATCGCCGGCGTCGTGGTCACCCCGAGCGCGATGAGGGCGACGTTGATCGCGAAGTACTGCCAGATGGGGCCGGACATCATCGCGTACGCGATCCAGCACGCAGGCAGTCCGACGACACCGACGGCGGCAATCCGCCGCACCCCGAACAGGTCGGCGAGGCGGCCGTAGAACGGCAGGAACACGAACGTCAGCAACGTGATCGCACCGGTCAGGGCGAAATCCGAGCGACTCCAACCGAACGCCGCGAGGAACTGCGGCCCCATCGCGGCATTCGTGTAGGCGCTCAGGCTCAGGCCGGCGCTGAGTCCGGCGGTCGCGGCGGCCAGCGGTTGCCAGTGGGTACGCAGCTCGCCGAAGTACGTCATGTGCCCCTCCCTGCCGCCGAAATGGCATTCCAGCAGGCCCTTACTCGCACTTCTCCTGCCGGAATGCGGTTTCGGCGAATGCTAGGCGCTGGAGGCCGGGTCGACACTCACCAGGTGACCGGCAGCTCCACAACGCCATAGATCTCCTTGTCGTTGTGGAATCTCAACTCCTCCGGCTCGACCGCCAATCGCAATCCGGGCAGTCTGCGCACCAGCGCGGTCAGGGCGATCTGCAGTTCGGCCCGAGCGAGGTTCTGACCGAGACACTGATGCACGCCGTAACCGAAGCCGAGATGCCCTCGGCTGTTGCGGTTTACGTCGAAGGCATCGGGCTGATCGACGAATCCCGTGTCGAAGTTGCCCGCAGGCAGGTTCATGAGGACCGTGTCACCGGCCCTGACGAGCTGTCCACCGATGACCACATCCTCCAGAGCAACGCGGTCCACGAGGCTGTGCACTATCGACAGATAACGCATCAACTCCTCGACGATGCCGGCCACCACGGCTGGGTCATCGGTCTCCCGTAGGCGCGCGGCAGCGTCGGGATGCTGGATCAGGGCCAGCGCACCCAGAGCGATCATGCCCGCGGTGGTTTCGTGGCCGGCAGCCAACAACATCTGGCCGTTCATGGCGGCGGTTTCGCGGTTGAGTTCACCCGTGGCCACATGGTCGGTGATGAGCCGACTCATCAGATCGTCACCCGGTTCCCGTTCCTTGCGGGCCACCAGGTCGAACATGTAGGTGAACAATGCCAGCTGGGCCTGCAGGCGCTCTTCCTCGGATGCGTTGGCGTCGAGCCCGGCGGCACTCTGCTTCTGGAAGAACTCGTGATCCTCGTACGGCACTCCCAGCAGCAGACAGATGACCATCGACGGCACCGGCAGCGCGAACTTGCTCACGAGGTCCGTCGGCGGACCGGCCTCGATCATCTCGTCGAGGAAGCCGTCGACCAACTCCTGAATCTGCGGTCGCATCGCTTCTGCGCGACGGAAAGTGAAGTCCCTGGTCAACATCCGACGCAGCCGCTGATGCTCGGGATCATCCAGACGCGGAAAGATCAGGGCGATCTCGCCACTCTCGGTCGGTACGCCGTACAACCCGGTATTGGCACTGAGCCGGTCGTCGACGAGGGCCGCCCGGATGTCCTCGTAGCGACTGATCATCCATACCGGCTTCCCCTTCCAGACTGCGGCCTGAAGTCCTTCGGTCTCCCGCCAGCGGGCGAAGGCCGGGGCCGGCGCCAACGGGCATCCGCCGGCGCGGGGAGCGGGGATCGTGGGAAGTTCGGCCTCCACCGACACGTCAGGACGAGGAATGGTCATCGGGCGGTCCTCACAATCTCCGCGGTGTCAACTGGCAGTCGGCTGCCAGTTGCTGCGAGGTTAGAGCGAGCAGATCTGGCAGTCAACTGTCAGATAGGCTGACGTCATGGCCGAAGTCGCGTCGATGGCAGAACGCCCGCTACGCACCGATGCGGCGCGCAATGCCGACCGCATCCTGCGGGCGGCTCGTGAGGTGTTTGCCGAACTCGGCCCCGATGCACAGATCGATACGATCGCCGACCGCGCCGGAGTGGCTGAACGAACGCTGTACCGCAGATTCCCGACGAAGGCTGACCTCCTGCGCGCGGCACTCGACCAGAGCATCGACGAAAACCTGTCTCCGGCAATCGAAAAAGCGCTCGCCCGGACGGATCCACTGCGCGGGCTGACCGAACTGATCGAGGCCGCCACGGCACTCGGGGCCGCCGAGCACAACATCCTTGCTGCAGCCAGGCGCGCGGACGCGCTGGCCAACATCGCGGATCGCCTCGAAGCCGCCATGCAGGAACTCACGACCCGCGCCCAGGATGAGGGCCTGGTTCGCGGCGACCTCGTCGCCGAGGATCTGCCGAGAATCGTTGCGATGCTCAACAGCGTGCTGTGGACGATGGAGCTCGGCAGCGACGGCTGGCGCCGCTATGTGGCCCTGGTCCTGGACGCCATCACCACCACACAGCCGCGACCACTGCCCGCCGCCGCACCCCTCAATAGTCCGAATTCCCTGGACAATTGGCCTATGTGACCGCGGCGTCGGCTAACCCGACGACACCGGGATAGCCGCAGTGTCCTCATCGTCGGCGCGGGGCGGACGCGGCGGCGCCGACTTTCGGAAGTGGTTGTCCCCGCGGGGATACACCACTTGCGGCCACCAGAACCACCTGCCCAGCAGGGTGGCGATGGACGGCATCAGCAGTGACCGCACGATGAAGGTGTCGATCAGCAGGCCGATCGCGATGGTCGAGCCCATCTGGGCCAGCACAATCAGATTGCTCGCCATCATGCCGGCCATCGTGGCCGCGAACACCAGCCCGGCCGAGGTGACCACGCCGCCGGTGCCGGCCATGGACCGGATGATGCCGGTCTTCAGGCCCGCGTGGATCTCGTCCTGGAACCGGGACACCAGCAGCAGGTTGTAGTCGGATCCGACTGCCAGCAGGATGATCACCGACATCAGCATGACCAGCCAGTGCACTGGCATCCCGAACAGGTCCTGCCACAACAACACCGAGATGCCGAACGACGCGGCGATCGAACTACCGGCCGTCAGCACGATGACCAACGCGGCCACCGCACTGCGGGTCAGAATGAGCATGATCATGAAAATCAGCGTCAAGGCCGACACCACCGCGATCATCAGGTCGTAGCGGGCGCCGTCGGACATGTCCTTGTAGGTTGCCGCCACACCGCCGAGATAGATCTTGGCGTCCGACAGCGACGACATCTTCAGCGCCTCCTGCGCGGCCTTGCGCTCGGATTCGACTCGTGCGATCCCGTCCACCGTCGCCGGATCGGTCTGGTGGGTGATGAACATGCGGGCGGACTTTCCGTCCGGCGACAGGAACATCTTGAGGCCGCGCTCGAAATCGGGGTTCGTGAAGGCTTCCGGGGGCAGATAGAACAGGTCGTCGTTCTTGGCGTCGTCGAAGGCGGCACCCATTGACAGCGCGGTGTCGTTCATCGCCTGCATCTGGTCGATCAGTGCCTTCTGCGAGTTGTACGACGCCAGCGAGAGGTCCCGGCTGGTTTCCATCGACGCGATCGTCTGCGGAAGCAGCGCAGTCAATTTGGGCGCCAGGTCCGCCAGTTGGTCGGTGTTGACCTGGACCGATGAGGTCTTGTCGGTCAGCTCGTCGATCCCGTCGAGGGCGTCGAAGACCGAACGCGCCGCGGAGCACATCGGGATGTCGAAGCAGTGCGGTTCCCAGTAGAAGTAGTTGCGCATGGGCCGGAACTGATCGTCGAAGTTCGCGATGTTGTCGCGCATCTTCTTGGTGACCTCAAGCAGCTCCTCCGACTTCGCCGCGGAGTCCTGGGTGAGGCGGGTCTGTTCGAGCGAGAGCTGGTATTGCCTCTTCATGATGTCGATCGACGTGTTGGTCGCATCGATCATCCGAAGCTGGTCGTCGAGTTGCTTGCGCTGGAACGGCAGGTTCATATTGCTGGTCTGCCCCGAGATACTGGTCTGGAACGGAATCGAGCTGTGCTGGATGGGGATTCCCAGCGGTCGGGTGATGCTCTGCACCATCGCGATGCCATCGGCGTGCATCACGTTGCTCGAAATCTTGTTCAGCACAAGCATGTCCGCGGGATTGCGCATGTCGTGGGTGGACTCGACCATCAGGATGTCGGGGTTCATCCTGGCCTGGGAGAAGTGCCGGTCGGCAGCAGCGAAACCGACGTTCACCGGGGCGTCATCGGGCAGGTAGTACCGGTCGTTGTAGGCCGGCTTGTATCCGGGGATGGCCACTACCCCGATCAGCACGACGAACAGGCTGGTCACGAAAATCGGTGCGGGCCAACGCACCACCGCAGTGCCGACCTTGCGCCAGAACTCGCTCTGCGGGGGGCGCTTGGACTCGTACAGCCCGACCCGGCTACCGAGGTAGAGCACCGCCGGGCCGAGCGTGACCGAGATGACCACGACCACGACCATGCCGATCGCGACGGGGGCACCCATGGTGGAGAAGTAGGGCAGTCGCGCGAAGCTGAGGCAGTAGGTCGCTCCGGCGATGGTCAGACCGGAACCCACGATGACGGGTGCCACCGATTTGAAGGTCGCGTAATAGGAGTCATCCCGGTCCAGGCCCATGCCGCGGTCTTCGCGGTACCGGCCGAAGATGAAGATCCCGTAGTCGGTGGCTGCGGCGATCGCCAGCATGGTCAGGATGTTGCCCGCGAAGGTGGTCAACCCGAATACGTCGTGCATCGCCAGCACGGACACCACGCCGCGGGCGGTCAACAGCGCCAGGAACGTCAGGAACAACTGGATCAGCGTGGTCCTGATCGACCGATAGACCACCAGCAGCATTGCTGCGATGGCGACCAGGGTGATCAGGGTGATCTCGGCCAGGCTCGCGTTGCCGATGACGTGCATGTCGTTGGTCAGTGCGGCAGGGCCGGCGACGTGCGCCTGCACCCCGGGCGGAGCCTTCGTCTCCTCGATGACCTTGCGGACGGCTTCGACGCCCTCGTTGGCGAGCGTCATGCCTTGCTCGCCGGCGAGGTTGATCATCACGTACGACGCTTTGCCGTCGGCGCTCTGCGCGCCGGCGGCGGTCAGCGTGTCACCCCAGAAGTCCTGGATGTGCTGGATGTGCTCGGGATCCTGCTGCAGCTTGCGGATGATCTCGTCGTAGTACCTGTGCGCGTCCGGGCCCAGCGGGTCCTGACCCTCGATGACGATCATGATCGTGCTGTTGGAGTTGAACTCCTTGAAGTTGGCGCCCATCAACTTCATCGCCTGCATCGACGGGGCGTCCTCGGGCGCCATCGGTGCGGCATGCAGTTCGCCGACGATCTCCAGCTGCGGCGCGATCACATTCACGACGACCGCGATCGCGATCCAGATCAGGATGATCGGCCACGCCAGAATGCGCAGCAGGTGCGGGACGGCAGGCCGCTTCGGCGTGCCGGTGGATTCGGGCGAGGTGACGGATGTGGTCATGCGGACTTCACCAGGCAGTAGGTCTGGGCGTTGACGCCATTGGCGGATTGCTCCTCGCGGACAGTGCCGTTGACGGTGACACGGCACCCGATGTGGTCGCCGCTGCTTTCACTGTCGCTGCGCGCCATCAGGTTCGCGCTGACGGTCGGCAACGTGGTGGACAAGGTGACGGACCAGGGCAGCTGGGCGTTGACCGAGTGCACCTTGGCGTCCGGATCGAAATAGCTGATCTCAGCGGAAGTTCCGGGTGGTCCGTACACCTCGTACAAGACCACCTTGGGGTTGAACTGGACGATCTCGATCCCGGCGCCGGCATTCGCGTTGAGATCCTCCGAGCCGAACATCCGGTGTAGTCGTGAGACCACCAGGCCCGACACGGCCAGTACCACAATCAGAACCACTGGAATCCATGCGTGTTTCAACACACGACGAGCACCCCGACCAGGACTCACCCGTACCTCCAGACGATTACCCGAACCCGCCGACAGCGATGACGCTTCGGCGCTCGGCGAATTAGTTCGAATAACTATGTACAGCGCGGGGAACTTTACACCGCTGCGACCGCGGACGCAGTCGCGGCCTCAATGCTGGGAACTTGCTGTCGATTTCCTGAATGACGGGAGGCGGAGGCGCTAGGCCGCCGTGCCGTCATGCGAAGGGTGATCCAGATAGCCTCGGGCGGCAGCCATTTCAACCAGCCTCGAACGCAGCGCGCGGCGTCCGCGATGCAGCCTCGACATCACCGTTCCGACCGGAATCTGCAGAATCTCCGCGATCTCCCTGTACCGGAAACCCGCAACGTCGGCGTAGTACACGACGACGCCTTGCGATTCCGGCAATGCCCGCATCGCCCCGCGCACCTCGTCATCGCCCATCGACTCCAGGGCCGCCAGTTCCGCCGAGACCACGCCGAGCGGGAATCGCTGCGCCACCTCCGCGAGCTGGGCGTCGGAGAGTTCGTCGGCGAAGACCTCCTGCGGTCGCCGCTGCGCGGTGCGGTATGAGTTGATCCACGTGTTGGTCAGGATCCGAAACAGCCAGGCCCGGATATTCGTGCCGTCCTGGTAAGTGTGAAAACTGCTGTACGCCTTGACCATTGTCTCCTGCACTAGGTCTTCGGCGTCTGCCATGTTGCGCGTGTAACGGCGCGCGGCCGCGAAAAGCTGATCCACCAGCGGCAGCGCATCACGCTCGAATCGCTCCGCGCGACAATCGTCGTCGAAACTCACGTGCCTACCTGTGCTCATCGGCATGGCCCCCGCTCCTGCCACTGCTCATATCGCCGGCCTCAGATGCTCGCCACTCGAAGCTATCCGGCGACGCCGCCGATCCCCAGGGGGACTACCCCCAGGTTCGCGGTGGTTTTCCACACCGCAGCGACCGCACCGAACTGTCATGCACGCAGCATGACACCTCAACCCAAGTTGAGGTCAAATGGTTTTTCCGGCGCCAATCTCTTTGCGGCTGTTGCGTTTGCACATCTCGCTGATGAATCCGCGGCAGACATCGGCCATACGTCAGGAAACCGGGCCGCTCCCGCCTTAGGCTCATCGGTTATGAATCGACTCGATCGCTTCTTCGAGATCTCGGCTCGCGGCTCGACGGCCCTCTCCGAGATCCGCGGAGGCCTGGTCACCTTCATCGCGATGGCCTACATCATCGTGCTGAACCCGGTCGTGCTCTCCGGCTCCGCCGACGTCGCGGGCAACAAGCTGGAATTCGCCCAGGTCTCGGCCACCACCTGTCTGGCCGCGGGCGTGATGACGATCCTGTTCGGGATCATCGCGCGGCTGCCCTTCGCGTTCGCCGCGGGTCTGGGCATCAACTCGTTTCTGGCCACGACCGTGGTGGGCACGGTCACCTGGCCCGAGGCCATGGGCCTGGTCGTCATCGACGGCCTGATCATCGTGGCGCTGGCCGCCAGCGGGTTCCGCCGCATGGTGTTC
Organism: Mycobacterium shunyiense; assembly: GCF_058270075.1. Lineage (NCBI taxonomy): Bacteria > Bacillati > Actinomycetota > Actinomycetes > Mycobacteriales > Mycobacteriaceae > Mycobacterium > Mycobacterium shunyiense. The sequence goes on from NZ_JBZDPU010000017.1 coordinate 108,472, forward strand.
GACGCGGTACCCATGCAGCTGAAACTGGCGATCACCGCGGGCATCGGTCTGTTCATCTTGTTCATCGGACTGGTCGACGCCGGATTCGTCGGCTCGACCGGCCTACCCTCTCCCCCGGTCGGGCTCGGCACCGGCGGCGTCGGCTCGATCAACACCGTGCCGACCGTCGTCTTCGTGTTCACCCTGCTGGTCACCGGCATCCTCGTGGCCCGGAAGGTCCGCGGCGGCATCCTGATCGGCCTTGTCACCGGCACCGTGGTCGCCGTGATCGTCGAGGCCATCTGGCACCTCGGTTCGGCGCAGGACAAACCGGGCGGATGGGGGCTGTCGGTACCGACCCTGTCCGGCTCACCGTTCGCGCTCCCCGACCTGTCGCTGGTCGGCGACGTCAGCCTGGGCGCCTTCAGCCGGATCGGGTACTTGGCGGCCATCATGCTGGTGTTCACGCTGGTGTTCGCCAACTTCTTCGACGCCATGGGCACGATGACCGGGCTGTCGCGGGAGGCCGGCCTTTCCGACTCGCAGGGCAACTTTCCGCGGCTGAAGTCAGCGCTGATCGTCGAGGGCGCCGGTGCCGTCGTCGGCGGATCTTCCTCGGCGTCGTCGAACACCGTGTTCATCGAATCCGGCGCGGGCATCGAGGAGGGCTCCCGCACCGGGTTCGCCAACCTCATCACCGGTGCGCTGTTCGTCGCGGCCATGTTCGTCGCCCCGCTGGCCTCGATCGTGCCCACCGAGGTCGCGGCCGCGGCCCTGGTGATCGTCGGCGCCATGATGGTGTCGCAGCTGCGCCACATCGACCTCTCCGAGTTCTCGGTGGCCCTGCCCGTGGTGCTCACTGTGGCCACCATGGCCTTCAGCTACTCGATCGCCAACGGCATCGGTGTCGGCTTCGTGGCGTGGGCGGTGTTGCGGTCGGCCGCTGGTAAGGCCCGTGAGGTCAGCCCGCTGCTGTGGGTCGTGGCCGCCGGCTTCATCCTGTACTTCGCCCGGGGCTGGATCGAGTCGCTCATCGGGATGTAGCGGCCGGTAGCCTTCTCGAACATGGGGACAACGGTATGAGCGCCGGCCTGTTCGGTTTGCTCGACGACATTGCCGCCCTGGCGCGGCTGGCGGCGGCTTCGATCGACGACATCGGTGCGGCCACCGGCAAGGCGACCGCCAAGGCAGCCGGCGTGGTGATCGACGACACCGCGGTGACACCGCAGTACGTGCACGGCATCAGCGCCGACCGCGAGCTACCGGTCATCAAGCGCATCGCGATCGGCTCGCTGCGCAACAAGATCCTGTTCATCCTGCCCGCGGCCTTGCTGCTCAGCCAGTTCGCACCGTGGTTGCTGACCCCGATCCTGATGCTGGGCGCCACCTACCTCTGTTTCGAGGGCGCCGAGAAGGTCTGGGGGCGGTTCACCGGCCACGGCGGACACGACACCCACGGCGAACCCACCACAGCCGTCGGCGGGGACGCCGAGAAGTACATGATCACCGGGGCGATCCGGACCGACTTCATCCTCTCCGCCGAGATCATGGTGATCGCCCTCAACGAAGTGGCCAACCAGACTTTCTGGCCGCGGCTGATCATCCTGGTAATCGTCGCCCTGGTGATCACCGCCGCCGTCTACGGCGTGGTGGCCGGCATCGTCAAGATGGACGACATCGGCCTGCTGATGGCGCAGCGCTCATCGAAGACGGCACAGAAAATCGGCCGTGGCCTGGTCGCCGGGATGCCCAAGCTGCTGTCGGCACTGTCGACCATCGGCACCGTCGCGATGTTGTGGGTCGGTGGGCACATCTTGCTGGCGGGCACCAACACGCTGGGCTGGCGCACCATCTACGACGTGGTCCACCATGCCGAGGAGGCGGTGCACCACGCCGTGGGGGACCCGTTCGGCGGAATGCTGGCCTGGCTGACCAACACGGCCGCATCGGCAGTCATCGGTCTGGTGGTCGGCACTGTGGTCGTGGGGATCGTGCATGTGCTGCCGTTCGGTAAGAAAGCGGATCACGACACCTCAGCCTGACCGTCGACCCAGTCGAAGCTATTCCACCGAACGGCATTTGGGCCTGCTCCGCAGGAAAACCGATTGCGGCAAAGGCAAATACTTTTAGGCGCGCCGCCCATCGACGTGTCATACTCTTCGAGGACGTTTTTGGTACGTCCAGTTTTACGATGAGAGAAGTAAAAATATGACACAGGGAACTGTGAAATGGTTCAACGGCGAAAAGGGCTTCGGCTTCATCGCTCCTGACGGCGGCGCCCCGGACGTCTTCGTCCACTACTCCGAGATCAGCGGTGGTGGATTCCGGTCGCTCGAAGAGAACCAGCGCGTCGAGTTCGAGATCACCCAGGGTGCCAAGGGCCCCCAGGCGGTGGGAGTCACTGCGATCTGATCGCCCCAATACCTGATGATGGGCTGGTACGGATGCTTCCGTACCAGCCCATTTTCATGTCACACCGGCGTCTCGGCCTGCAGATGCCCCAGCCATCGCACGGACTCGACCCGGGCGACACCCAGTACCCGATCTGCGGTATCGAACATCGGGGTGCGTCGCATCGATTCCTCCACGGGCATGGCTGCGGCACAGCGCATCACCAACCCGCCCAGAGTTACGGATGTCTTGCACGGGACGACAAGGAGTTTCACGCACGCGTCACGTCCCGCCACCATCATCAGACGGGGCCGACTCAGCTTCACGCCGTTGGGCACCCGAGTGCCGGTGACGATCGAGTCGAGGTCGAGCTGCCCCTCCGCGGATGACCAATTGACGCGAATATCAACAACTTCCCCCAGTGATTGATGCAACGCCCCCACCAGTTCGGGCAGCTCGCTTGCCACCGAGGCGGTGTGAGGCCACCAGGCGCCGTCGATATCGGCGCCCAACTCCCGGGCGAGGGTGAGGCGGACGGGACTGGCGAGTCGCCGCGCCCCGTTGAGGCCGTTCACGACGACTGCGAATCTGCACGCGCCTGCGGCCTGGGCCGATCCGAGAAAACCAAATCCGGCGGCGGAGCATTCGAGCTCTCGACTGCCCGCACAGGTTCTTGCTGTTCGGGATGTGAAAACAGTTCGGACGATTCCATAAGAGTGTCCTTGAAAGGTGCGGGACTACCGCACGGGGTTTGGAGGCGAGCGATGGTTGATCACCGGGCCTGTCCACAAACTTACACCCGATGGCCGCGACGGCGCGGCGCCGGGGGCACCACGGGCCACCAGCGTCATCGGCCGCGGACGGCCGGCAGGATCAAGGTGTCGATGACATCGCGGACAAACTTGGAGTCGACGCTCTGGCCGTTGACCACCCGCATCAGGCCCATTCCGGTCAGCACATCGGCCACCAACGACCAGTCCCGGTCGGCAGCGACCTCGCCGCGGGCAACAGCCTGTGCCAGGATCGTCGTCATCACCCGCCGCCCCTTGAGCAGCATCAGATCTTCGAGCGCCGAGCCGAGGTGCGGATCGTGGGTGGCCTCGACCGCCACCCTCAGTACCAAGTCGTACGAGAAGAGGTCGTTGTCGCTGCGCGCGGTGCGCCGCACGATTTCATCGAAATCGCCTTCCAGACTGCCGGTGTCGGGAGCGTCGTCCTCCATCAGATCGGGCTTCCAGTACACGAGCGCATCGGTGATCAACGCAGCCTTCGACGACCAGCGACGGTAGATGGCCGCCTTACCGACACCGGCGCGCGCGGCGATGTCGTTCATATTGGTGTTGACGTAACCGTTTTCGGCCAACGCGGCCAACGCGGCATCGAGAATGGCCGGGTCCCGCGAGCGGTCAAGTCGGCCAACCGTACGCTGACGCAGTTTCGGCTCTGCGTCAGGCGTATCGGCCGGGTCGGTCATGACCGTCATACCGTCGTTGTCGGAATCGGCGCGGTATTGTCGTCGGTCTCACCGGCCGCCTTGCGGGCACGCTCTTCACGACCGCGCCGGGTGATCTCAAAAGTGTTGAGCGGCCACCAGAACCAGCGACCCAGCGCCGCCGCGATGGACGGTGTCATGAACGAGCGCACGATCAGCGTGTCCACTACCAGGCCGATGCCGATCGTCATACCGAGTTGGCCGACCACCCGCAGATCCGACACGATCATCGACATCATGGTGAAGGCGAACACCAGGCCGGCCGCGGTGACGACACGTCCGGTGGCCCCGATCCCGCGGATGATGCCCGTGTTGAGCCCGGCGTGTATCTCTTCCCTGAAGCGCGAGACCACCAACAGGTTGTAGTCCGAACCCACCGCCAACAGGATCACCATCGACAGCGGGATCACGATCCACTGCACGCCCAGGCCCAGGATGTCCTGCCAGAGCAACACCGACAAGCCACACGCCGTTCCCAGAGAAGCGGCCACGGTGCCCACGATCACCATGGCGGCCACCACACTTCGGGTGATGATCAGCATGATGCTGAAAATGAGGATCATCGCCGCGATCACCACGATCATGAGATCGGTTACCACGCCATCCTGCATGTCGCTGTACATCGATGCCGTACCGGCGAGCGACACCTTCGCACTGGCCAGCGGGGTGCCCTTGAGCGCATCGGCGACAACACCTTTGAGGTCGCGGACATGTTCGATACCGTCCACTGAGGCCGGGTCGCCCTGGTGGGTGATGATCATTCGGACCGCCTTGCCATCGGGCGACATGAACATCTTGACCGCACGGTTGAAGTCAGGGTTCTCGAACACATCCGGAGGCAGGTAGAACATGTCGTCGTTCTTGGCCTGATCGAAGTACAGGCCGATCTCCGTCGCCCCCTTCGCCGCCTCCTGTTGCGCGGCCTGGGTACCGGCCATGGTGCTGTGCGTCGCGATCATGAAGTCTCGCATCCGCTTCATCGTCCCGATGGTGTCCTGCAACACCGGCAACATCTGCGGCATCAGCTGATCCATGCGGTCCATGTCGACTGTCAGGCCCTGCATTTCATCGGTCAGTTTGTCGATGCCGTCGAGAGTGTCGAAGATCGACCGCATCGACTGGCACATCGGAATGTCGAAGCAGTGCGGCTCCCAGTAGAGGTAGTTGCGCAGCGGCCGGAAGAAATCGTCGAAATTGGCCAGGTTGTCCCGCATCTCCTGGGTCGCTTCCACCATCTCGTGGGTCCGACCCACCATGCTGTGGGTGGTTTCGGTGAGCTCTTTGGTGATGGCGTACATGCGTTCCATGCTGGCGACGGTCTTGCTCATCTCGTCGGCCTGTTCGAGCATCTGCGCCGAGTTGTCGTTGTTGAACTTCGCCGACTGCAGCGTGCTGGCGTTCTGCGCGCCGAGCAGGAACGGGATCGAGCTGTGCTCGATCGGGGCACCCAACGGGCGGGTGATGGTCTGCACCCGTTCGATTCCCCGCATGTGCATCACGTTCTTGGCGACCTTTTCGATCACCAGCATGTCCGACGGGGTGCGCAGGTCATGATCCGCTTCGAGCATCAGCAACTCGGGGTTCATCCGGGCTTGGGAGAAGTGCCGATCAGCAACGCCCATGGCCAGGTTCGCCGGCATGTCAGCGGGGGTGAACTGCTTGTCGTTGTATTGCGGCACATAGGTCATCAGGGCGGCGAAGCCGATGACGGCGATCAGGCTGGTGACGAAGACGATGGGGATCGGCCAGCGAACCACCGACGTGCCGACCTTGCGCCACCCCGGCGACGCGATCTTGTGCTTGGGATCGAGCAAGCCGAACTTCGACGCGATGGTCAGCACGGCAGGCGCCAACGTCAGTCCGGCGATGATGATCACCAGAACAGAGATGGCGCAGGGCAGACCCATGGTCTGGAAGTAGGGCAGCGTGGTCATGGTGAGGCACAGGCAGGCCCCGACGATCGTCAAACCGGAGCCGAGGATGACATGCGATACGCCGCTGTAGGCCACATAGAACGCGTCCTCGCGGTCCAGGCCTTTCGATCTCTCCTCGTGATATCGGCCGAGGAGGAAGATCACATAATCGGTGCCTGCGGCCAGGGCCAACATGGTCACCATGCTCACCGCGTACGGGGTCAGGCCGATGATGTTCAGGTAACCGGCGGCAGCCGTAACACCCTGTGCGGCAAACAGTTCAAGAAGAATGACGACCATCGACACGAGCAGTGTCACGACGGAGCGGTACACCGCGAGCAGCATCAAGATGATGACGCCGACCGACACCAGCTCCATTTTCGCCATACTTTGATGGCCTGCCACGCTGGTATCGGCGTTGAGCACGCTGTTTCCGGCGACGTGGGCCGAGATACCCGGCGGAGCGGGCACCGAGGCCACGATGTCACGCACGGCGGCCACGGAATCGTGGCTCTTGCTGGTGCCCTGGTCCCCGGCAAGGAAGATCTGCACATAAGCGGACTTGCCGTCCACACTCTGCGAACCCGCCGCGGTCATCGGATCGCTCCAGAAGTCTTGAACGTTCTGGACGTGCTCGGTATCGGCCTTCAGCTTCGCGACGATCTCGTCGTAGTACTTGTGCGCGGCCGCACCGACCGGTTCGTCGCTCTCCAGCACCACCATCGCTGAGGAATCCGAATCGTACTGCTGAAACACCTTGCCGATGTTCAACATCGACTTGTAGGAGTCCGAGCTGGTGGGGCTCAGCGGCACCGACCGGGATGCGGCGACCTCATCGAGTGACGGGACAAGAGTTCCCAGCGCAATCGTGAGGAGCACCCAGAACACGATGATCGGCAGCGAAAAGATCCGAACCATCCGGCCCAGGAACGGGCGATGGGAGTTCCTGTGTGCGTTGCTCATACGGATTTCACCAAGCAGTAGATGAACGGTTTGAAGGTGTCGGTACTCGTCCGGTCGTCGCGCACGTCGTCGTCGACAGTCACCCGGCACCCGAGGTCTGTGACGTCGCGCTCGCCCTGAGCCATGATGTTGGCCGACATCGACGGCAGCGTCGTCACGATCGTGAAAGACCAGGGCAACGGGGCATTTTCGATGAGGTTGGGTTGACCGTATTCATCGAGATAGTTGATGTTCGCCGTGCCCCCGGAACCGGTGATCTCGTACTTGATGTGCTTCGGATTGAAGTTCTCGGTAATTCCGGAGCCCTCTGCCAAGTTCGGTCCCTGCTGCCCGCCATCCCGAATTCGAAGGATCGCGTACGCGCCCAACGCGACGACGACCACCAAAGTGAGTGGCATCCACGCCTTCTTGAGCAACTTGAACACAGTTGCGCCTCTCCCCGACCTACTATTCACTAATTGACCCAGACGGAACTCAAGTTCCGCCTAAGAGGATGCTGAGCACTGTACCCGAGTCAGGCTCGGCCGACGACTCGGCGTCTACTCCGCCAGAAACCGCTCGAGGCCGGCAATCACGATGTCGAGGTTGAAGTCGAAGTCCTGGGCCGCGGTCCCCGCGACGCCACGATCGGCGACGACACCGCTGAGCAGCGGGAAGTCGCTCGACGGAAGGTCTTTCAACGCCCGAACCACCTCGGGCGTCTGATGGTGCAGCCGGGACCCGGCCGAACCCAACACATCGTGCGCGGCCGACATGGCAAGCCCCGACACCAAGGTGAGCACTCGGCCGGCGTCGTCGGTACCGAATCCGCCCGCGGTCAGTGCCCGCAGCACCTGCTCGGCCAGCGCCAGACTCGCGGCCCCACCGGTACCACTCAACCGGAAGCTGGTCGCCGTCACACCGAGCTTGAGCACACCCTGGCGGATCGCGGTTCCGTACGCCCGCAGAATTTCCTGCCAGCTCGCGCCCTCGGGCAGCTTGATCGAGCGCAACTCGGCCTCGAACAGGTCGGCCACCACCAGCTCGAGCAGGCCGTCGCGGTCACCGACGTAGTAGTGCAGCGTCGTTCGGTCCACCCCGAGCGCATCGGCAACCGCCTGCATCGTCAACGCACCCGGCGGGATCGCACGCGCCGCGGCGACGATCTGCTGCTGATCGATACGCGGTGGGCGGCCGCGCCCCCGACGGGGCGCGTTTCCGGTGGTCACATGGGCAATTCTAGTTGCTCACGACGCCGGCGACGCACCACTCTTCCTTTTTTCTCACGGTCGTGGAAAACTGCCGGAAACCGAGTAAGGGAGCCGCTGCCGTGTCACAAACTTCGCCATACCGGGTCGTCCAGTGGACGACGGGGAACGTCGGGAAGAGTTCGGTGGCGGCCATCGCCCGCAACCCGAACCTGGAACTGGTGGGCTGCTACGCGTGGTCGCCGGACAAGTCCGGAAAAGACGTCGGCGAACTCGTCGGCATCGAGCCCCTCGGCGTCGCGGCCACCAATGACGTGCAGGCACTGCTGGCCCTCAAACCGGACGTCGTGGTCTACAACCCCATGTGGATCGACGTCGACGAACTCGTCGAAATCCTTTCCGCCGGCATCAATGTCGTGGCGACGGCCTCATTCATCACCGGACACAATCAGGGCGAGGGCCGCGATCGCATCGTCGAGGCCTGCCGCAAGGGCGGTTCGACGATGTTCGGATCGGGCATCAGCCCCGGCTACGTCAACCAGTTGGCCGTGGTGGCCGCCGGAATCTGCGACCGGGTGGACAAGGTCACGGTCAACGAGGCCGCCGACACCACCTTCTACGACTCACCGGAAACCGAGAAGCCGGTCGGGTTCGGCCAGCCCATCGACCATCCCGACCTGCAAGCCATGACCGCCCATGGCACCGGGGTCTTCGGTGAGGCGGTGCGGATGATCGGCGACGCACTCGGTATCGAGTTCGACGAAGTTCGTTGCGACGCCGAATACGCCCAGACCACAGAGGATCTCGACCTCGGCTCGTGGACGATTCCGGCGGGCTGTGTCGCCGGCGTGTTCGTCAGCTGGAAGGGCATCATCGGCGATACCACCCGTGTCGAGCTCACCTTGCGCTGGCGCAAAGGCCAGACGTTGGAACCGGATTGGCAGATCGATCAGGACGGATGGGTCATCGAGGTCGCGGGCCGGCCGACCGTGACGATGAAAGTCGGCTTCCTGCCACCGCCGGATTTCGAGGCCACCACCCTGGAGGAATTCATGGTGCTCGGGCACATCATGACCGCCACTCCCCCGATCAATGCGATCCCCGCGGTGGTCAACGCCGCGCCCGGCATCGTCACCTATAACGATCTTCCGTTGATCCTGCCGCGCGGTGTGGTGCCGGCGGGCTAGGAAAGTCAGGACGGTCCCGGCCGACACAGTGTAATGACAGGCCACATTTCACTGACACTTTGCAGCATCTGAACGCGTGCTCCTCACCACAGGATTGTGTGCACCGTCGAACGCAACCGACGGCATCGATCAACGACGATTGAGGAGACCGGAACCGTGGATTCGTTGCGCGCCAACCCCATTGCGCCCGATATGCAGGATCAGCAGGCCGGGGTTGTGGTACCCAGCCGGCTACTGGAAGCCAAGGCGCTCAACGATCTGACGGGCGATGCCGTCGAGGTGAACCTCGACTGGACCGACGCGGACGGACGGCTCAACTTTGCGCTCGCTGCCCTCGAGCCGGTGCCGCTGCGCCGGATGCTGCCCGCGCTGCAGAGCATGGACCTGGAGGTCCTGGAGGAACAGGCGGGCACCTGGACCAGGCCGGACGGGCGGGTCTGCCACGTCTACCACCTGCTCTTGCAGCCCGGTCCCGATGTCGTCGAGGCGGTGGCCCAGCCGCGGGACGACACTGTCGATCGCATCCGCGAGACCTTCCGGGCGATGTGGGCCGGCCGGGTTGAATCGGACGGATTCAATGCGCTGCTACTGCGGGCCGCTCTGAGCTGGCGACAGGTGACCGTGCTGCGCAGCTACAGCCGGTACCTTCGGCAGCTGCCGATGCCCTACGGCCAGAAGCGCATCCAACGGGTCCTGCTGGACAACCCGGCGGCCACGCGCGCACTGCTGGATCTGTTCGAGGCCCGATTCGACCGCACCGAACAACCCGCCGACAGCCCCCACCGCATTTCCCGCATCGCAGCGGCTGAGCAGCAGGTGGCCATCGAGATCGATCAGGTGCTGCACATCGACGCCGACCGGATCCTCCGCGCGTACCACAATCTGATCAACGCCACGGTGCGCACCAACGCGTTCGCGCCCGATGCCCTCACCGTCTGGGCGCCCTATCTGGTCCACAAACTCGATGCCCAGTCCGTCGACGAGCTGCCACAGCCACGTCCCCTTTCCGAAATCTTCGTGTACTCACCGGAATTCGAGGGCCTGCATCTTCGCTTCGGGCTGGTGGCCCGCGGCGGGCTCCGTTGGTCCGACCGCCACGATGACTATCGCACCGAGGTTCTGGGCCTGGTCAAGGCACAGGCCGTCAAGAACGCGATGATCGTTCCGGTCGGAGCCAAGGGCGTGTTCGTCGTCAAGGCCCGCACCGCCGCGGGCCAGTCGCCCCGTGTTCAGGGACTGCGGAGTTATCGGCAGTTCATCGCCGCACTGCTCGACGTCGTCGACAAGACCGCCCCGTCAGACTCCGAAGACCGACCCCGCTTCGGCGGAGTGGTGTGCCACGACGGACCCGACCCCTATCTGGTGGTGGCCGCGGACAAGGGCACCGCCACATTCTCCGATTCCGCCAATGCGGTGGCGCTCGACCGCGGTTACTGGATGGGCGACGCCTTTGCCTCCGGCGGTTCGGCCGGTTACGACCACAAGGCGATGGGCATCACTGCTCGCGGTGCCTGGGTCAGCGGCGACACCCACCTGGCCGAGCTCGGTATCGATTCGGCGACCGATGAGTTCACCGCCGTCGGCGTCGGCGACATGAGCGGGGACGTCTTCGGCAACGGCATGCTGCTGCGTCCCGGCCTGCGCCTGGTGGCCGCATTCGATCACCGACACATCTTCATCGATCCGCAGCCCGACACCGTGCCGGCCCGCAAAGAACGCCAACGGCTGTTCGAACTGTCCCAATCGTCGTGGGATGACTACGACCGTTCTGTGATCAGCCCGGGCGGAGGGGTGTGGCCGCGGACCGCGAAAACCATTGCCACCACACCACAGATGCGCGCCGCGCTCGACATCGACGACGACCAGACCCGGCTCACTCCCACCCAATTGATCAGCCATATCCTGCGCGCCCCGGTGGACCTGCTGTTCAACGGTGGAATCGGCACCTACATCAAGGCCCGCGACGAACAGCACTCCGACATCGCCGACAAGGTGAACGATCAGGTGCGGGTGGACGCCGAGGATGTCCGAGCCCAGGTGATCGTCGAGGGCGGCAACCTCGGGCTGTCCCAGCGCGCCCGCATCGCCTACGCCCGCCGCGGCGGCCTGGTGAACACCGACGCCATCGACAACGCGGCCGGAGTGGACTGCTCGGATCACGAGGTCAACATCAAGATCCTGCTGGACTCTGCCACCCGGTCCGGCCTGATCACGGGTAGCGCGCGCAACCGACTGCTCGCCGATATGACCGACGAAGTGGCACAGCTCGTCCTGGCCAACAACCAGGCGCACAATCGTCTGCTCGGCGATGCCCGTTCCAACGCCACCCAGATGGTCGACGTGCACGCCCGGATGACGGCGGACCTGGAGGCCCGACGCGGGTTACACCGATCTCGCGAAAATATGCCCAGCCCAGAGGAATTCGCTGACCTCGCCAAGGACGGTCACGGCCTTTCCGCGCCACAGCTGGCGACCTTGATGGCGCACGTGAAGCTCGACCTCAAGGCTGACCTGCTCGCCGGCGAGATGTTCGACGCCCCATACTTCGTCACGCTGCTGACCCGGTACTTCCCACCGACGTTGCGGCGCCAACTCGGCGAGCCACTGCCCGAGCATCCGCTCCGTCGGGAGATCATCACCACCACGATCGTCAACCGCGTGCTGGCCACCTCAGGGCTGACCTTCGCGTTCCGGCTCTCCGAGGAAACCGGCGCAGCCCCAGCCGACATCGTGCGGGCTCATGCGGTGGTGTCCGAGGTTTTCGACCTCGACACACTCTGGTCCGACATCTACGCCGCCGACCTCTCGCCCGCGCTCACGAATGCGATGGTCATCGAGGGCAGGCGTCTCCTCGACCGGGCCGCCCGATGGTTCTTGCTCAACCGGCCCCAACCGCTCGAAATCGACACCGAGATCACCCGATTCAGCAACCAGCTGGCGATGCTGCACGGGCAACTCGGATCGATGCTGCGAGGCCAGGAGCGGGCAACCGTCTTGACGGCACACGACGACCTGGTCGCTCGCGGCGTACCAGGCAACATCGCGCATCGGATCAGCGAATCCCTGTATGCGTTCAGCCTTCTGGACATCATCGAGGTCGCCCATTTCCACGGAGAGGACCCGGCCCAACTGGCCAGGATCTACTTCGAACTGTCGGACCGGCTCGGAGTGGATCGGCTACTGCTGGCGGTGTCGTCGCTTCCGCGCGGTGGCCGCTGGCACGCCCAGGCCCGGCTGGCCCTTCGGGAAGACCTGTACCGCTCCTTGCGCGATCTCACGATCGACGTCACCAAGCACGGGCTGGAGGGCGATAAGGCCGCATGCAGCATCCGCGACTTCGAGGCCTACAACCGGCCGCGCCTGGACCGGGCGAAACGCACGCTGGACGAGTTCCTCGACTCCGCCGAGCCCGACCTGGCGGTGTTGTCGGTGGCCTCAGCCCAGCTGCGCCGGCTCCATCGATGAACTCGTAACCAACCCACCGAAAACCTGATCCGGCGGCCGATTCCGCGGTTAGCATCCAGCCAATCGCGGAATCGGCGCACCAGGGGGGTACACGTGGCGTACTTGGGATGGGTGGGCGCCGGTGTGCTGACCGCCGGAGTATCGGCGGCGTTGCTCGCCGGTGCCGGCACAGCCAGCGCCGAGGCTGACTCCTCAGGTGATTCGCATGCCGGCCCGGTGAAGACGTCGACCAGCAGCGCAAAGCCGGACCGCGCCGCGCCCGCCGGTAGTCGACATGTCACACCGCACCTCAAGCGGCCCGATCGTCTGGCACGTTCCGCGGCACCTCGTGTGCGTCGCACCGTCGAGCGGGAAGCCGTCAGGAAGGACCCGATCGAGAAAGACGCGGTCGGGAAGGCAAAGGCAGCCACACCGGACGACAGCGAATCTGACGCACTGCCGGCAGCCACCAAGCAGACGCCGCTTCGCCCGCTGTCGACGCAGCGCAGTGCGGCACGCAAACAGTTGCGTGAGCGCCTGGCACCGCTGACTGCCGACCTGGCGCAAAACGACCAACCAGCCAGTGACGTTCGTAATCCGCTGACCGCGATTTCTGAAGTGCCGAAAACGATTTCAGCGACTGCACCGAGCGGCGTCGGCGTGACTGGGTCGTCGTCGGCACAACTCCCCGATCTGATCGGATCCGGCTTGCAGTCGGTGGTCGACGCTGTCGGGTCTGCGTTGTTCAACGCGGTCGGCGGAGTGATCCAAGCCGTCGACGGGCCACCCACCGTGCCGCCCGGGCTTCGCGATTCGGTCGAGGTGAGCAGCTCGACGCTGGTGGTCTCCCCGGGCAACGAGGTTCCCGCCGACTGGTACTTCCCGACGCACGGTCAGCCGGACCGGCTGATCTACCTCCAGCACGGATTCATCGCCACCGGACCGATGTACAGCTACACCGCGTCCTATCTGGCCGAGCGCACCAACAGCGTCGTCGTGGTAACCACAGTGGCGTCCAACCCGTACACCGCCGGCGGCATGTGGCTCGGTGGGGACAACATGCACCAGGCGGTTGCCGAGCTCTTTCTCGACCCGGATCGAAAAGCCTTGAACGCCAGTATGACTACCGCATCGCTGAAGGCCGGTCAGGAGAGCTTCACCGTTCCAGAGCGATTCGTGCTCGTCGGCCATTCACTGGGCGGCGGCTTCGCGCCCGGGGTGGCCGGCTACTACGCCGAGGGGTTGGTCGCCCGCCGCGCCGAAGGACAGGATGCGCCCAACGACCTTGCCGGTGTGGTGCTGCTGGACGGGGTTCCTCCCTCGGGCAGTCTGCCGGCTGCGATGGACCGCCTCCATCAGCTCGAGGCCAGCAATGGCAACGATCCCGCCGACTATGTGCCGGTCTATGAGATCGGTGCGCCGCTGAACGCGTTCAACTCCACCAGCAAGGTGAACGACGAGCTCTCGGCCGCCAGACCCGGGACGTTCGTCGGGGTCGTGGTCAACGGTGGTGTCCACATGGATTCCATGCTGGGTGGTAACCCGCTGATCCAGGCGGCGGCCTATCTTGTGGCGGGCATTCCGCAGTCGCAGAACCCGCCCGCAGTGCAAAGGTTGATGGCCGGATGGGTCAACGACATGTTCGAGGGCAACATCGATCCGGTCACCGGCCGGTGCCTGAGTGACTGCAACGGCACGTACGGCGATGCGGGTCAGACCGTCGACATCGACGCCGGGACGGGCAATGCCACCGCCGTCGTCATCGACTCGGGAACGCTGCCCGACGAATCCGACTGGAGTGCACTCGAGTTCGTCCCGGTCGACGCGTCGTTCATTCCCCGCTCGGTGCTGTCACGGTGGGTGTAGCGCTCACCGGAAAATTGACCGAGTTGGCGATGAAGCACATCCGGTGGGCTTCATGATGGAGCTCGGTGGCCTCCCTCACCCGCTGCCCGTCGGTGATGGTGACCTGCGGTCGTAGCGTGACGTCGGTGAAAACGCCACTGCCCTCGGCGTTCTCGCTCATGGTACCGTCGGGCCGGTCACTGTAGGCAGTGACGACGATGCCTGCCTTGGCGCACAGCGCCAGGTACCACAGCATGTGGCACTGCGACAGGCTGACCACCAGCAGCTCCTCGGGGTTCCAGCGCTGCGGGTCTCCCCGGAAGGCCGGATCGGCGCTACCCAGGATCACCGGCTTGCCGGGTGTCTCGACGCCGGTCACGTCGTGGTCACGCGCGTAGTCGCGGTAGCCGCTGGTGCCCGAACCGGTGTTGCCGGTCCAGGTCACCTCGACCTCGTATCGATGCGTCCGGTTGGCCATGATCGCGACGCTACCAATCGTGTACGTGAGGACGATTTTCGGTATTGACACATTGGCACAGATTGCTAGCCTTTGTGCCATGTCTATTGGCAGCGTGGCCGACGAAGACGTAGTGCGGCCGAACGTACTGGCAGATTTCCGCAGGCACTCGGGCAGCATCCTGGGGGGTGCCTTCGGCGCGGCAGCCTTCGACGAGGTGGCCCTGGTCCCGGTGGCCGCGGCCGTCGATCGCAGCGGCCGGTTCGAGCGCAACTTTCTCGATCGCGGGGTGCGCAGCGGGTTTTCGGCGTTTCTGGCGATCTGGGGCGACGCGACAGATCGGGAGGCGGAGGGGCGCCGCCTGCAGACCATGCACCGCGAAGTCCGTGGACACGGTAAGGACGACTTCGCCGACGTCCGCTACAGCGCACTCAACCCCCAGCTGTGGAACTGGATTGCGATCAGCGGCATCTTCCTCGTCCTGCATTCGTTCACCCCGGCGACCGGTATCACCATGAACGCCGCCGAGCAGGAGGCGGCCTACCGTCAGCTGCTCGAAGCGTTCCGCTCTATCGAACTGCCGGCCGCATCGGCGAAGCTGCCGCAAACCTATGCCGACGCGGCTCGGTACTACGACGACATGGTGGAGAACCAGTTGCAGGGCAACGCATTCCTGAGCCGGGTGACGACCGGTCTGACCCAGCTGCCGTTGCCGACCCTGCTGCTGCCCACCCCGCTGAGACTGGCGCTGACCCCGTCCTGGATGGCGGTGCGACCGATCGCCGGCCGCGTGATCAAGGTGTGCTCATTCGGCATAATGCATCCGGGGATCCGCGAGATGACGGGGTTCCGGTGGCAGTCCCGCCATGAGCGGGAGTTCGCGGTCTACACCCGTATGCTTCAGCTGGCCTGGCGGGTACTGCCCGACCGGCTGCTGCTGGTGCCCCTGGCTTACAACCGATTGCAGTACGAGAAGCTGGTGCGCCTGCACCGATCGGTGGCCCTGGATTCGTTCGCGCCGCTGGGATGTCCGGCGGCAGGCTGACACACTGGTAGCGATGCCACGCAGCAACGCCAGCCAATCCGAACAGGAAGACGCCATCCTCAAGGCCACGGCCGAGGAAGTGGCGCTTGTCGGGCTCGGTCGGACCAGCTTGGACGTCATCGCCAAGCAGGCCGGCGTCAGCCGCCGCACGCTCTACCGTCGTTTCCCCACCCGCGACGCTTTGATCACCGAGCTGGGGCGGCGTACGTTCGACGGGGCGATGCATCGGTTACGCACGGTCACAATCGATTCCGGCCCCAACGAGGCTGCGGTGGCGGCATTCTGTGAAGGTATGCGGCTGTTGACCACCGAGCCGGTGATGCGCCGGTTCCTGCGACTGGACACCGATTTCACCGCGGTGGCCGGCGCCTATGACCAGGCTCCGGCCTTTCTGCACCACGCGTCGTCGGCGATGGCCAAGGCACTTCGCGCGGCGGGCGCGACCATGCCTGACGCCGAACTGCTGGCCGTGGCCGAATTGCACATCCGGTTGGCGTGCTCGCTGGCCCAGATGCCGACGACGGTGTTGGACGTCAACGACGACGAAGCGGTGCGTGCCTACGCGCGAAAGCACCTGGCTCCGCTGGTGCGGTAGCGGACTCTCAAGCCTGGGCCGGACCGCGCAGACCGGCCGCCGCGTCGCGAACCGCCGCCGTGATGGTGTCGACCATGGGGCTGTCGAGCTTCCAGCACTGCCAGTACAGCGGCACGTCCAGATACTGCTCGGTGATCCGGACGAAGTCTTCGTCGACCAGTTCCTCGGGGTACATCCCCCAGCCCAACCCGGCCCGCACCGCGGCGCCGAAACCCTCGGCCGTCGGGATGAAATGGATCGGCCTGACGATATCTTTGCGGAACACCTTGCGCACCAACTGATCCTGCAGTGCGTCATCTCGGTTCCAGGCCAGCGACGGCGCCGCCTGCGCGGCGTCGTGGGTGAAACCGTCCGGTAGGTAGCGCTGCACGTAGCCGGCACCGGCCACCGGCACGTAACGCATCGCCCCCAGGGCATGCACCCGGCAGCCCGGCACCGGGCGCCGCTCGGTGGTGACCGCGCCCATCACCACACCCTCACGCAGGAAGCGTGCCGAAAGGTCCTGGTCCTCGATCCGGATGTCGAACAAGAACTCGGACGCCCGGGCGAATACTCCGGTGAACCAGGTCGCCATCGAATCGGCGTTGACCGCCAACGCGATCCTGGTGCGGTGCCCGGCACCACCACCCATCTCCGCCAGCGTCTCGGACTCCAACAACGCCGTCTGCGCAGCCAACCTCAGCAATGGGACACCGGCAGGTGTTGCCGTGCAAGGCTTTTCGCGCACCACCAGAACCTGACCGACACGCTGCTCCAAGGCCTTGATGCGCTGACTGACCGCCGACGGCGTCACATGCAGACGCTGCGCGGCCGCGTCGAAACTCCCCAACTCGACCACCGCGGCGAAAGCAGCGAGCTGCTGGCCGTCGATCTGCACGCAACGATCCTAATCGGGCAGACCATCGTTGCCGCGTAAACCGCTGCCGGTGAACCGGACCAACTGGTCAACCCACCCGCGGTCCAAGCCGCCGGGCCCCAAGGGCCGACCGTAGAGCGACAAGTCCGAGCTGGCCAGCGCGCCGATCATCCCGAGGATGGCAATTGTGCTGCGCTGCTGGCCTTCTCTGGTCTGAATGTCCGGCACCGCACGCCCTGCCGCGGCAAAGAACAACTCCGGCAAACTCGGTGTGCCCGCCAGCTGGTCGAGCCAGATCTGGTCTTCATCCAGGGCAAGCTGATTCATCACCTTCAGCCAGCGCAATCCGCCGACCGGATCCTCGTCGAGCAGCCTGACGTAGGGCGCGATGAGTGCTTCGACGACGTCAGAGACCCCGATCTCGTCACCGCCCTCAGCCACCCGCACCAGCTCGGAGACAACGGCCTCGAACACCGACGGGGCGCGCCGTCGCGCCACCTCCAGCACGAGGTCGCGCTTGGCCGGGAAGTGATAGGCCACCGCACGACTGGCCACGCCCGCCTCGCGGGCCACTGCCCGCGCCGCCACCGCACCGATCGACATCTCCGCGAACATTCGCTCTGCGGTATCGACGATCAGAGTTCGGGTGTCGACATCACGCCGGGGACCACGCCTACGGGTCGAACTCGAGGGCACAACAGGAGCCTAACCAGTCGCGGCCCCATCGTCCTGTGGTCGGTTCAGTTGTCCTACTACGGTCGTAGGTCAAGATCGGACAGCAGCGCGATGTGGGCTGACCTGCATTCTTCGTAGCGTCGAGCCATGACACGAGCACAGCGTTCCCCAGCTATCTCGATAGCGAATTCGATGACCGGCGTCGCCCGTGGATGGACGGCGAAAGACGCCGTTTTCACCCCTCCGGTGACAGATCCAGCGATCCCGAGCGGCCCCGCCCGTCGGGAGGGTGGTTTCTGGCGGCGCACCCTGACCGCGGTGCGTACAGCGCTGGCGGCCGCTCCCCGGCCCGATCTCAAGCAGCCGTACTATCCGCCGCTGCGCGAAAAATTCGTCGAGGACTCCGCGATGGCACGTGAGATGTGGCGACTCTGAGTGTTGAAATCCGGCCCCAAAAAATCCGACTCTGGTAGGACGTGCGGAAACAAGCTCACCTTCTACGATCAGAACATGCTCGGCAGCATCGCCCGCGGCTTGCGCGCGCATGTACACCGGCGGGGGTATGCCCTGCCGGTCGGCTACAACTGGGCCATCGTTTTGGCGTTCGACACCACGGTCATGGGTGCCGGCGTGGTGGCGATGTTGCAACGGCCTACGGCCGACCTTCCGGCGGGCCTGCTCGCACTCGTCGTCTGCATCGCCCCCTTCGCGTTGTTCTACCTGTCCGGCGTCGATTTCAAGGCGCCGATCGTCTGGGCGACCTGGACTACCTCGACCGCGATCCTGCTGTTCGCGACCGCGACACCGGTCCCCAATGATTTCGCCCCGCTGATCGCGGTGCTGATGGTGGGTGAGGTGGCCTCGCTGGCCGGCGTGTGGGGCGGATTCCTCGCGTCGCTGACCGCGGCCACCCTGCTGCTGACCGCCGCGGCACAGCACCGCCTCGACGCCCTGCCGCTCTATCTCGGAATCCTCGGGATGGGCTGGCTGGTGGGCTATCTCGTATACACCCAACAGCAACTCATGCGACAGCAACAGGAGTCACAGGCCGCGCAGGCCCGCCACGCGGCGGCCGATGAACGCCGCCGGATCGCCCGCGAGGTCCACGACGTGATCGCGCACTCGCTGAGCGTTACCTTGCTGCATGTGACGGGCGCACGTCGCGGGTTGCAGCAGGACCGCGACGTCGACGACGCCGTGGAGGCATTGGAGCAGGCTGAACGCCTCGGCCGTCAGGCCATGGCCGACATCCGCCGCACGGTCGGGCTACTCGACGGTGCCCCGATGAGCATGGCTCCCGAGCCGGGCGTCGACGACATCAGTTGTCTGGTAGACGATTTCGTGCGTGCCGGGCTCAATGTGCGGTGCGACGCCACCGGCCGCACCGATGCGGTCTCGGCAGCGGTGGGCTTGGCGTTGTATCGCATCGCCCAGGAGTCGCTGGCCAACATCGCCAAACATGCACCCGATGCGGAAGCGACCGTGCTACTGAGAATCTCACGCACCTCGGCGACCTTGACGGTCGCCAATCGACTCCCGGTCCCGGCGTTGGCCGTGCGGAACGGTCACGACGTGGAGGGTCGCGGGGTGCGCGGAATGCGCCAGCGCGTCGAGCTCCTCGGCGGGATCATCAGCGTCGGCCCCGCCGACGACGGATGGTCGGTGCGCACGAACATTCCGTTGGACGACACCGACCGGGCACCCCGCTGGTGCCCCGTGGTGTCATGACGGACCCGGTGAGCGAGGTAGCGGTCCTCCTCGTCGACGATCAGGATCTGGTGCGCTCCGGCCTGCGCCGCATCCTTCGGCGCAAGGACGGCTTCACGATCGTCGCCGAATGCGCCGACGGTGACGAGGTGCCCGACGCCGTCAGCCGGTACCGCCCCGACGTGGTGGTGATGGATCTGCGGATGAAACGGGTCGACGGGATCGAGGCCACCCGCCAGGTGACAGCGGTCGACGGGCCGCCGGTGCTGGCGCTGACCACGTTCAACGACGACGAGTTGCTCTCGGGGGCGTTGCGTGCGGGAGCCAGCGGGTTCGTGCTCAAGGATTCCTCCGCCGAGGAACTGATCCGGGCGGTGCGCGCAGTGGCACTGGGTGACAGCTATCTCGACCCCGCGGTGACCTCGCGAGTGCTCACCACCTACCGCAAGTCCGCCGAACCACGTCGCGCCGCCGCCGTGGGCGACCTCACGGCCCGTGAGCTCGATGTGCTGACGCTCATCGCCAAGGGGCATTCGAACGCCGAGATCGCCGATGAACTGAGCATCTCCGGGCTCACCGTCAAGAGCCACATCGGCCACATCTTCATCAAGCTCGACCTGCGTGACCGCGCCGCCGCGATCATCCACGCCTACGACTCCGGGCTGGTCAGTCCCCGGTAATAGGGTCTTTGGGCCATGGGCTGAAGGACTTTCGGCAGGCGAATGCCGACGGATGACCACTACCTTCTGTAGTCCAAGCCGAGCCATCATGGGTTATGGCCGCTGCCGAAATCCACGAAACACACACCGGGGTCGTCGCGTTGGTGGGCGAGAAGGCTTACAAGGCCAAGAAGGCCGTCACCACGGACTTTCTCGATTTCAGCTCGGTCGAGCAGCGGGAACAGGTGTGCCTACGTGAGGTTCGCCTGAACCAGCGGCTGGCGCCCGACAGCTATCTCGGGGTCGCCCATTTTTCCGATCCGCAAGGTGGCCCGCCCGAGCCGGTGATCGTGATGCGCAGGTACCCCGATTCGCGCCGGTTGACGTCGATCGTCGTCAATGGTGAACCCGTGATGGAGCATCTGTCGGCGATCGCGGAGGTGATCGCGCGGTTTCACGCCGGCGCGGAACGGTCGGAAGACATCGACCGCGCAGCGGCGGTGCCCGCGGTTGCCGGCCGTTGGCGTGACAACCTCACCGAATTGCGCAAGTACGCCGGAACCGTGGTGCCTGCGGAATCGCTGGCCGAGATCGACCGTCTGTATGACCAGTTCATCGCAGGACGCACCGCAGTGTTCGACGGCCGCATCGCCGAGCGCCGCATCGTCGACGGCCACGCCGACCTGTTGACCGGCGACATCTTCTGCATGCCGGACGGGCCGGCCATCCTCGACTGTCTGGAGTTCGACGACGCCCTACGCCATGTCGACTGCTGCGACGACGCCGCATTCCTGGCGATGGACCTGGAATTCCTCGGCCGCCGAGACCTGGCGGACTACTTCATCGCCGAGTACCAGCGGCTCTCCGGGGATACCCCGCCACCGGCGTTGGTGGATTTCTACATCGCTTACCGTGCCGGAGTCCGCGCCAAAGTCGACTGCATCAGGGTTGATCAGGGCGACGCGAGCGCCGCGGACGACGCCAGGCGCCATCTCGACATCGCCCTCGATCACCTCCGCCGAGGTGCCGTGCGACTGGTCATCATCGGCGGAGGTCCCGGTACCGGTAAGACCACGCTCGCGCACGGTCTCGCCGAACAGGTGGCGGCCCGGGTCATCTCCACCGATGACGTGCGCCGCGAGCTGCAAGAGCGTGGGCTCGTCGACGGCGCGGCCGGGATATTGAACGAGGGGCTGTACAGCAGCGAGAACGTGGCCGCTGTGTATGAGGCCGTGCTGGACAAGGCCCGCGAGACGTTGGCCATCGGGCAGTCGGTGATCCTCGACGGCACCTGGCGGGATCCGGATCTTCGCCGGCGAGCGCGGGAGATGGCAGCGGACCAGAAATGCCCGACAGCGGAGTTGTCGTGCACAGTGCCTCTCGACGAAGCCAAGCAGCGCATCGTCCAGCGTCGGGTCACCAACTCGGATGCCACCCCGCAGATCGCAGAAGGTTTGGCGTCCGACGCCGATTGGTCCGACGCCCATCCCATCAACACGCGTCGCCCGCTTGCGGACTCCGTCGCCGAAGCCCAGCGGATCTGTTGCTCGGCGATCTGACCGCCACCGTTCGCCTCCATTACGGAATGCGGCCTGGGTGTAAACCCGGAGCCGCGGGCCGATCGATAGCCCTTGTAAAGTAAAACGGCGGCCTTCCTTTCGGCTGCGACCAGTACAAACCTTCCGGGTCACCAGGTTCGGCACATCCACCAAGGGGGAAATATGAATGAAGTGCTGGCCCGCGCCGGCATCTTCCAAGGTGTGTCGCCTGACGCCGTGGCCGCGCTCGTCCGGCAGTTGGAACCGGTGACCTTCCGTCGGACCGAGGTGGTGTTCTCCGAGGGCGAGCCCGGCGACACGCTGTACATCATCACCTCGGGCAAGGTGAAGATCGGCCGCAAGTCCGTGGACGGTCGCGAGAGCCTGATAACACTGATGGGTCCGTCGGACATGTTCGGCGAGCTCGCCATCTTCGATCCGGGGCCGCGGACCTCGACCGTGACCGCTCTGACCGAGGTGAAGGCGGTCGTGATGAGCCGCAGCGTGCTGCGGAGCTGGATCGCCGACCGGCCCGAGATCGCCGAACAGCTCCTGCGCGTGCTGGCCCGCCGGTTGCGCCGCACCAACGACAACCTGTCCGATCTGATCTTCACCGATGTGCCGGGCCGGGTCGCCAAGCAACTGCTCTACCTGGCGCAACGGTTCGGCAGCCGCGATGGCACCGCGCTGCGTGTCGACCACGAGCTGACCCAGGAAGAGATCGCCCAACTCGTCGGCTCTTCGCGCGAGACGGTCAACAAGGCGCTGTCGGACTTCGCGCAGCGCGGCTGGATCCGCGTTCAGGGCCGCAGCATCCTGATCGACAACGCCGAACGATTGGCCAAGCGCGCGCACTGACCGTGTGAGCATGTGACCGTCGAGACATTGTTAGCACCCTAACTATTAGGGTACTTTCTAAGTATGACCGCAGTATCCGAAGCGTCTGCCGCACCCCCTGTGCAGCTCAGCGCCGACCCCCTGGCGCTCGAGCGGCAGGTCTGTTTCGCGCTGGCCGTGAGCAACCGCGCCGTGCTGGCGGTGTATCGGCCACTGCTGGAGCCACTGGGCCTGACCCATCCGCAGTACCTGGTGATGCTGGCGTTGTGGGATCACCAGCGGTCCGATTCCGGCGGCACTCCGCCGCTGTCGGTCAAAGAGATCGCCTCCGCGCTGCAGCTGGATTCGGCGACGCTCTCGCCGATGCTCAAACGGCTGGAAGCACTCGGCCTGCTCACCCGCAGCCGCCGCGCCGGGGATGAACGCGCGACCGATGTCGAGCTCACCGAGGCCGGGATCGCCCTGCGTGAACGGGCTCTGGCCATCCCACCCGCGGTAGTGGAGCGCCTGGGCGTCGACATCGCCGAACTCGAAGAGCTGCATCGGGTGTTGACCCGCATCAACGTGGCTGCACTGGCGGCCAATTCACTCACCGATTGACACCAGGAGCCCTCATGGCCGGCCAGAAAACCAAAGACCGTCCCAACTTCTTTCAATACGTCGCCTACTGCTACGGCAAGCGGTTGCCCGATTCCATGCGCGAGTGGGTGGCTCACGACCTTGCCGACCATGGCGCCGTGCGGCGGCACTTGATCCGGATGGCGATCCCGCCGCTTTTCGTACTGGCGCCGCTCTGGCTTCTGCCCGCCTCGCTCTATGTGCACATCGAGATGACCGTGCCGATCTACATCTGGGCCATCTTGATGGCGCTCGCGCTCAACAAGATCTGGCGCCGGCACCGGTTGGCGCAGCACGGCCTGGACCCCAATCTGGTCGACGAGATCCAGTACAAGAAGGACCAGCGAAAGCACGAGGAGTACATCCGGCGGTTCGGGCCCCGTCCCGAAGCGTCCAAGCATCAGGCCAACAGCAGCCCGTTCTAGGGTTTGACCTGGCCACACCCCTTGCATGCAAGCTTGCATGCAAGGGGTACAGTGGTCTTCCGTGGGCCAGGACGAGAAATCGAGCAACAGCCAGCGCGTCTACCGGATGACCAAGGACCAGATCCTCTCCGGTGAGTTTCGCGGCGGGCAGCTGCTCAGCGAGGTTGAGGTGGCGACGCAGCTCGGGGTCAGCCGGACGCCGGTGCACGAGGCGTTTCTGCGCCTGGCCGCCGAGGACTTCCTGGACCTGATGCCGCGACGCGGCGCCGTCGTCGTCCCCGTGTCCGCCCAAGAGGCCACCGACCTGCTGGAGATGCGCCTGGCACTGGAGACCGCGGCGGTGCGCCGGCTGTGCCGGTCATCGGAGTCCATCGACACTCTGTTCGGTGAGCTGACCGAGTTGGTCGAACGGCAGCGCCACGGCGCCGCGATCGGTGACGCCGATCAGTTCGCCGCCGCCGACGATGCGTTTCACCGCCGGATCGTGCAGGTCGCCGGGAATTCGATCGCCGGCCGCTTCTACGGATCACTCAGCGATCGGCAGCGCCGCATGATGGCCGACGCCGCCCGATCGGACTCCGCCCGGCTCACCGAGCTGATCGGCGAACACGCGGATCTGGCCGATGCCATCGGCCGCCGTGATGTCCCCGGTTTCGAGGGTGCCCTCCTGTCCCACCTGGAAGCGACCTACCGGGTGGTGCTGGCATGACCGCTGTCGCAACGGAATTCGTCGAGGTGCCCGCCCGGCGCCGGCGACGCATGCAGCCATGGCTCGCCGTCGCCGTCGCCGTCTTCTGCATCGGTTGGGGCGGAAACCAATTCACCCCACTGCTGATCGCTTATGCCCAGCACTCCGGCTACACCCGGGTCGACGTCGACATCCTGTTGGGCGCCTACGTTCTCGGCCTGATTCCGGGGCTGCTGATCGCCTCGACGCTGTCGGACCGCCACGGTCGACGCAACGTGATGGCCGCCGGCGTGGTCAGCGCCGCGCTGGGCAGTCTCATACTGGCCGTCGGCGACTACTGGGGCTTCCCGGCCCTGTTCGTCGGCCGGTTGTTCAGCGGAGTGGCGGTCGGCATCGCGATGGCAGTCGGTTCGGCGTGGATCGCTGAACTGTCCAAGCCACCCTTCGACAACGATGCTTCCGCCGGGGCCGGAGCGCGCCGCGCCTCGATCTGCCTGTCCCTGGGCTTCGGCGTCGGGCCGCTGTGCGCCGGACTGCTCACCGTGTACGCGCCGCTGCCGTTGGTGCTGACCTACCTGGTCCACGCTGCCCTGTGCGTGCCGGTGGTGTGGGCGGTGTGGAACCGGGCCGTCGAGACCCGGTCCCGCACGACCTCGCGGCCCTTCCTCGACGGGTTGAAAGTGCCTGCAGCCGGCCATCGCCGGTTCCTACATGTGGTTGTTCCCATGGCACCGTGGATCTTTGGCTCGGCCGCCATCGCGTACGCCGTGGTGCCGGCGCTGGTCGCCGACCAGCTCGGGTCCTGGGCGCTGCTGTACACCGTGGGGTTGACCGTGCTGACATTGGGCTGCGGCGTGGCGATCCAACCCGTCGCGCGCCGACTCGACGACGTGTCCAGCTCCCGCGCCGTGGTGGTGTCGATGGCGTTGATGGCACTGGGCATCTTCGCCGCGGTGGCCACCGCTGTCACACACTCAGCGCTCGTCGCGCCGCTGGTCGCAATGCTGCTCGGCAGTGCCTACGGCATCGCGATCGTGTCGGGTCTGCTTGAGATCCAACGCATTGCCCCGCCCGACGAGCTCGCCGGTATCTCCGGGGTCTACTACTCGCTGGCCTATCTGGGGTTCCTGTTGCCCGCGGTACTCGCTGCGCTGGCGCACTGGTTCAGCTATCCGGAGATGCTGACTTTCGTTGGCGTACTGGCGATTGTCTGCACGGCCGTGTGCGCGTCGGGGTGGGCCAAACATCTGGAGCCGCGGACGGCCGGCGCACGCTCACAGTGATGCGGGCACCCGGCTGTCATCGCCCACACCGGCACGACGCGTGAGGTAATCGATCTGCAGATAGATCGCGTAGAGAACGAGCGGCGGCAGCACGATGAAGGGAACGTTCTCCTCGGTGGTCAGTATTTGCGGTCGCCTTCGCTGTCATCGAAGAACGCCCAGTCACCGTCGGCCGAGAGCACTTCCATGCGCCAGCCCAACTCCGGCTCCGCCTTCTGGTCGACGAACCACGCATGGGCGTCGTCAGCACTCTCGATGTCCTTGGTGTCGACGACCTCGCCCTTGGGATTGAGTACACGATAAGTAGCCATTGGCTCAGCGTTCCCCCGAATTAGGCCGTCGAATCAGCGCCGTGGACGGATTGGAACCCGCGACTGTGGGTAGCCAATCGCCATGCCCAGCGCAGACAAGCCCCATGACGAGAGCGCCGACGATGCCAAGGAACCACCTCCAGGGCCTACCGATCACGGTCGCGAAGGCGGGATGGCCACACGAGAGATCGCGCCGGAGCTGACCGAACCTGACGTGAACCAAGACTCCGGCTGAGCGCAGGCCGGCGCGGACCGCTGCCGTCCGGTGTCACGGGTGCAGCAGCGCAGCGGCGATGTGGTCGGCTACCAGCCCAGCTGTCCGCAGCGTCTCGGCATCCTCGGCCGGCACGTACTGATCTCGCGAAGCGTCGTACCTGGTACCGGCGATCGTGGCGTGATCAGCCGGTAGCTCGACGAGGGTGACCGGCCACCCGACCTTCTCGAGTTCGGCAGCGAACGTGCGGCTCACCGAGACCGGGACGACGTCGTCGCCGACACCATGCAGCAAGGTAAAAGACGCACCCACCCGATCGGCGGAAAGGCTGGATGTCAACTGCTCACCCGAGATCGGGTCCGTCGCCATGAAGGCGCCGGCCAGGCACACCGTATGAGAAATGGCGGCGCCGAACCGGGCGGCGTGGATGGTGAGTCCAGCGGCCGCGGTACCACCCAACGACCACCCGGCCAATGCGAGATGGTCAGGTTCCACGGCCCAGGAGTGGGCGAACTCCACGGAGCGCAGCAGGTCTGATCGGCCCCCATCAGGAGCGTGGGAATCCCAATCGGGCACGACGACACCGAAACCGCGTCTGGCCACCAGCTCGGCAATCGGGCGTACGGCGGCGCGGGCATCGGTCTGCATGCCGTGCCACAAGACGAGCGTCGGCGCCGCGCGGTCACCGAAAACGTCGGCCGAGCGCGCCGGCGCGTACTGCACGGACTCGGTCACGGCGGCGACCGCCGATCAGGCACAGTCGACGCAGACCGGATTGTCGGGTCCACTACTGGCCAGGCGGTGACTGTGCTGGACGAGAAAGCAGCTCGAACAGGTGAACTCGTCAGCCTGCTTCGGTACCACCCGCACGGTGAACTCCTCACCGGAAAGGTCGGCACCTGGTAGTTCGAAGTCATCGAGCGCATCGGCCTCGTCAACGTCGGTGGCAGCGTCGTTGCCTCGACCGGCCAACGCTTCCAAAGACTCGTCGACTGACTCTTCGGTTTCCTTCTGGCGGGGCGCGTCGTAGTCGGTGGTCATTACGTGTCCTTTCGGCCGGTCCTGGGTCTCGGCCCGACATTGCGATCCGGGCTGCATTCCCCCGCGAGCACATCGCCAAACCGCAGAACCATGGATCGCCGACGCCTTCGTGGATATCGGCAGACGCCGGCGCTACAACTCGGCGACGCGCCCGTCGTCGACCAGCCACCTTCGGTCCAGCCGAACGTTCTGCAGCATGCGGCGGTCATGCGTCACCAGTAACAACGCACCGTCGTACGACTCGAGCGCCTGCTCAAGTTGTTCGATGGCGGGCAGGTCCAGATGGTTCGTCGGCTCATCGAGAACCAGCACATTGGTGCCACGTGCCTGTAGCAGCGCCAGGCCGGCACGGGTTCGCTCCCCCGGTGACAGTTCGTCAACCGGGCGTTCGACATGATCGGCCCGCAGCCCGAACTTCGCCAGCAGGGTTCGCACATCGGCGGTCGACCAGTCCGGCAGGTGCTGCTCGAACCGGTCGACGAGTCGCACGGTACCCGTGAAATCGGCACGGGCCTGGTCGATCTCGCCGATGGCGACACTGGCGCCCAGGCCGGCGCGACCCTCATCGGGCTGTCGGCGCCCCAGCAACAGTCGCAGCAATGTCGACTTGCCGGCCCCGTTGGCGCCGGTGATACCGATCCGCTCGCCGGCGTCAACCTGCAACGACACCGGGCCGAGAACGAAATCACCTTGCCGCACAACGGCATTGTCGAGGGTGGCGACGACCGAGCTCGACCGTGGCGCGGTGCCGATGGTGAACTGCAGGGTCCATTCCTTCCGGGGTTCCTCGACCTCCTCGAGGCGGGCGATCCGGCTCTCCATCTGACGCACCTTCTGCGCCTGCTTCTCGCTGGACTCGGTGGCCGCACGTCGACGGATCTTGTCGTTGTCCGGTGACTTGCGCATGGCGTTGCGGGTGCCCTGGCTCGACCACTCACGCTGGGTGCGGGCCCGAGCCACCAGGTCGGCCTTCTTCTCGGCGAACTCTTCGTACTGTTCCCGCCGGTGCCGTCGGCCGACCTCCCGCTCCTCCAGATAGCTTTCGTAGCCACCTCCGAAAACGGTGGTGGTGTTCTGTGCCAGATCCAGCTCGAGCACGCGAGTCACGCTGCGGGCGAGGAACTCCCGATCATGGCTCACCAGTACCACACCCCCGCGAAGCTCCCTGACGAACTGCTCGAGCCGGGCCAGCCCGTCGAGGTCGAGATCGTTGGTCGGCTCATCGAGCAGCACGATGTCGAACCGGGACAGCAGCAGCGCCGCCAACCCCACCCGCGCCGCCTGCCCACCGGACAACGCGGTCATCGGCGTCGAGTCCGGTCGCACCGCATCGGTGTCGAGTCCGAGATCGGCCAACACGGCCGGCAGCCGTTCGTCGAGGTCGGCCGCGCCGGTGGCCAGCCAGTGATCCAGCGCAGCGGAGTAGGCAGCGGCCGGATCCTCCTCCCCGGGGTCCGGGTCGGCCAGTGCCGCGGCCGCGGCATCCATGGCCTGCGTGGCTTCGGCGCATCCGGTGCGACGCGCGATGTAGGCCGCGACGGTCTCCCCCGGTACGCGCTCGTGTTCCTGCGGCAGCCATCCGACGAACGCGTCGGCCGGCGCCACGCTGACCATGCCGTCGAGCGGCTCGAGATCGCCCGCCAGGATCCGCAGCAGTGTGCTCTTGCCCGCACCGTTGACGCCGACGACCCCGACGACATCGCCCGGTGCCACGGTCAGGTCGACCCCCTCGAACAGGGTGCGATGGGCGAATCCGCCGGCCACATTCTTCGCGACAAGCGTTGCGGTCATGGCCCCCATCGTCGCATCACCGCGGTCACGATCCCCAACCGCGCAGATACGTCAGCACGGCGCGCACCCGGCGGTGCTGCTCGCCGTCGATCGGCAGGCCGAGCTTGGCGAAGATGCTGCTGATGTGCTTCTCCACCGCGCCGGCGCTGACGACCAGGGTGCGGGCAATGTTCGTGTTCGACCGGCCCTCCGCCATCAGTGCGAGCACCTCCTGCTCGCGCGCGGTCATCTGTCGCAGCGGGTCATCACGCCGGCGCCGGACCAGCAGCTGGGCCACCACATCGGGGTCGAGCACCGTGCCACCGGACGCCACCCGCTGCACCGCATCGAGGAAGTCGGCGATCGCCACGACCCGGTCCTTGAGGAGATAGCCGATCGCGCCGGCGCCGTCCGCCAGTAGGTCGTCGGCGTAGGACACCTCGACGTACTGGGACAGCACGAGAACTGGCGATCGGGCCACCCGTCGCCGGGCTTCCACTGCGGCACGCAGGCCCTCGTCGGAGTGAGACGGCGGCATCCGGACGTCGACCACCGAGACGTCCGGCCTGTGCTGTTCGATCGCCTGGACCAGCGACGGGCCATCGCCGACCGCGGCAACCACGTCGTGGCCGTTCTCGTTCAGCAACCGGATGAGGCCTTCCCGCAGGAGGACCGCATCGTCGGCCACCACCACTCTCAACACAACAGTTCCACCCCGATCGTGGTTGGCCCACCGGCGGGACTCACCACACTCAGCGTGCCACCGCCGGCCCGAATCCGATCGGCCAGACCCGCCAGGCCGTGGCCCTTGGCCACGTGAGCACCGCCGTCACCGTCGTCGACGATCTCGACGCGCACACCGCCGGGACCGTGTGCGACCGTGACCCAACAGTTCTGTGCACCACTGTGTTTGGCGACATTGGTCAGCGCTTCGGCCACCGCGAAGTAGGCGGTGGTCTCCACCGCGGCGTCGAGCCTTCCCGCCGGCTCGCCCAGGGCGGAGTCGACCGCGAGCTCGACCGGGATGGTGCACCGCGCAGCCAGTGCGGCCAGCGCGCTGGGCAGTCCACGGTCGGTGAGTACCGGCGGGGCGATACCGCGGGACAGCGCACGCAACTCGTTCAGCGTGTCCTGCGTCTGACTGATCGCCTCGTCGAGGGTGTCGCGCAGCGGCCCCGGATCACCATCCAGGTGCTGGCGCGCGCGACCCAGATCCATCGCGAGGCGGATGAGCCGCTGCTGCGGTCCGTCGTGAATGTCGCGTTCCAGCCGGCGCAGGGCGGTGGCCTCGGCGGAGGCGGCCGCGGCCTTCTGTTCCGTCAGCACGGTGATCGTCTGACGCAGCTCGGCCACACCGGTCAACAGGGCTCGGCTGAAGCCCGCTTGGAGCACGGCGCACCCGCGCACCACGAGCGGGAGGCTGATCAGACAGACCAGACCGATCGCGGTCTGGAAGGCGATCCGGGCAAAAGCGCTGTCGCCGAGCCCGATCAGCTGGGCAAGCGAGGTGTTGTCGGGGCTGCGCGGGATGCTCCAGTCCCACAGAACGGTCAAGGTGCCGGCGATCGCCGAAGCCCACCAGCTGATCACGATGGTGAACGTGAGCACCGCGACCGGAAAGCAGAGAATGCCGTACACGAGGTCAAGCCAGAACTGGCCCTGGGTGAGCGGGGCGAGGATCCGCTTCCAGACGCCCGCACCCGGCGGGGCCGCCCGGTAGACGGGCCGGCTGCGGGGCCGACGCAGCACGGCCGGAAAGCGAAGCCGCTCGATATCGGCGAACAGGCGCGCCACGAACAGGGTGCCGACGAGGATCAGCAGGCCGACACCGATGACCAGAGTCCCGATCCCCGCTGACAGTCCGGTCACCAGCACACTGAAACTCACTGTGGCGAGCGGAAATCCGAGCAGTACATACCCGGTGTCCACGCCGAGCTGCCGAAGGCGGCCGACTCGTTGGGGCTGCGCCGTGTTCCTCGACAGGGTCCCGCTGGTCATGGGCTCGACGCTACGCATCTGTCGGATCCGCTCCCATCCGGCGCGCCTGCGTGTCCGGGGTAGGGCTGTCCCCACCCTCGCGGTAGTAGGACATCGGGCTGTCTGCCCCGCGGGCTCTGCGATTCCTCCGATGGTGTTGCCCGCTGAGCACTGTGGCGAACGTGCAGCCTTCTGTCTGATCTTTGGTGCCTCGCCACAAGAACCTGCACGTTCGTCACAGTGCGCCGCGAACATGTTGGGGTGCGAAGGCGCGGCGTGTTTCAACGCCCAACTTCCTCGCACTGTCCACCGCCCGGCTACCGTCGATCCGGTGGCAATGTCACGGTCGCGTCTTGCTCGGCTCTGCACCGTCGGAACCGTCGTGTTCACGATCGCCGCGGTCACATCGTGCGGGCCGTCGACACGTCCACCGGCGGCCAGTTCCACGTCGACGGCGACTACGCCGGCACCCACCGCCCCACCCCCCACGACGGCAGCCGTCGTTCCCACCGGTGACTTCGCCCCGGTGGTCCAGATCATCGACGACGCGATCGCAGCGCCCCGGCTGCCCGGAGCGGTGGTCCAGGTCGGCCACGGCGGAAACATCGTCTTTCGTCAGGCTTTCGGTTCACGCAAGCTGGCCGGCGAACCGGGGCTGGACGGGGCACCTGCCCCCGCCGAACCGATGACCGAGGACACGATCTTCGATCTGGCCTCGCTGTCGAAGTGCCTCACGACGGCTGTTGCCATCCTGCAGCTCCACGAACAGGGACGGGTTCAACTCGACGAACCCGTGCAGACCTACCTGCCCGACTTCAACCCCAACAACGACCCACGCCGTGCGCGGGTGACAGTGCGCATGTTGCTCACCCATACGTCGGGCATCGCGGGAGATCTGAGCCTGGACGGGCCGTGGGGACTGGACAAGCCCGACAAGGCCGAGGGCATCCACCGTGCCCTCGGAGCGTGGGTGGTGTTCGAGCCCGGGGAGCGGTTTCACTACTCCGACATCGGCTTCATCATCCTCGGTGCACTCCTCGAGAAGATCACCGGTGAAACCGAGGACACCTACATCCAGAAGAACGTGTTCGCACCGCTCGCGATGACGGACACCCGCTATCTCCCGGTCACCAAAGCATGTGGCCCGCACCAGGTTCGGGGAACTGCCATAACGCTCGATCCGCATGCACCCAAAGTTGGCGACTGCCCGGCCGGTACGTGGAACACCGATCTTCTGGCGCGCGTCGCACCCACGGCGCTCGACGAGGACACCCCGGGCCTCAATCCGGACTTCGGTCATCCGCTGCGCGGCACCGTGCACGATCCGACGGCCCGACGCATGGGCGGAGTGGCCGGCAGCGCCGGGGTGTTCTCCACGGTGAACGATGTCGGCCGGTTCGCGCAGGCGCTCCTCGACCGCCTCGCCGGACGGCCGAGCGCGTTTCCACTGAAGCAGTCCACGCTGGCATTGATGACGACCCCCCAGCAGCCGGGGCACAACCCGGCACAGGTCGATGCGGCCAACAACGCCAGCCGCGAAGCCGTCGAGAACACCCCCAACACAACACATCCCCTGCTCGCACCGCACTATCCCGCCATCGCCGGCCAAGACCTCCGCGGATTCGGTTGGGACATCGACACGGAGCAGTCCCGGCCGCGGGGCATGGTCTTTCCGGTCGGCAGCTTCGGGCACACCGGCTTCACCGGAGTGACGTTGTGGATGGACCCGGGGTCGGACAGCTACGTCGTCGTCCTCGGGAACGTGATCCATCAGCGCGGCGCCCCGCCCATGGCCGGGCTGAGCGGTGAAGTGGCCACACTGACCGGCCGGGCCCTACATCTGTACGGGACCTAGCTTGCGACGACCCGCTGTCGAGATGCAGCGAAGATTGACAAGACACGCCTGCCTACTTTGACAAGACTTCGGCGTGTCGCGGAGGCTTGTTAATCTTCGCTGCATAATCCCTGGTCAGGTTGATTCCGCCCGAACCTGACTGAATACGCTCGATGCTCCGGGTCTCGGCGACGCTGGCAGCCCGTCGCCTTTGATGAGGAATACTGACACGCCGCTGGCATGTGACGGCATGCCGTGCTCTGTCAGCTATGAGAAGAAGTATTCCTGGTCGCCAGAATCGCCCCATAGCAATGGCCGACAGTTGTCGACTCGAACGGTCAACATTGGCATCGGGAACCTCACGAAATACCCTGATCGGCGTTAGAGCGGGCTAGGCTGCCGCAACTTTAGTCTGTCTGCAAGATGGACCGGACAGACCACCGCGGATCGCGCAACAGCATGTCCCGTGCCGAGGAGTTCTGACGATGCGGCACAGCAACCAGCTCCCGCGCCAACGCTCGTCGTACACGCACATCCGGGTCGTTGCACAATGCGACCCCAAATTCGTCTGGCATATCGGTCGATTCGGCCCACATGATGGCTGCGAGGCTGCGTAACGTCCAGCTTCCTTGAGCGAGCATGCCGATACTGCCACCGATTTCGGTTTGGACAAGCTGAAGCGCCTTGGTGACTCTATAGTCGTCGTCGGTGCCCACTCCGATAAGCCGTAACGCCGTATCGCGCACGAGCTGCTTCTCCTCGGGAGTCTGAGCCAGTTTCGCCGCCAAGAATGTCGCCGCTGGCCTGCAGTCGCTCTTGTCGTTGATCCGCATCGAGCCCAGCGGGCTGCTGAAGGAAGCATTGAACTCGTCGGCTTGAGAACGAGGTGGGTTGGTCGCGAAGTCTATGGCGTCACGCAGGAAGTTTCGGCGGTGGTCCTCATCGAAGTCATCGACTAGGTTGCTCGCGGCGATCAGGTAGCTGTCGCGGTTTGTAGCTGGCTCCCACGGTGATCGAGCGTTGGATATGAGCATCCTGACGCATTCGATTCGGTCCTCCACGGCCAGGGTAGCCGCGAGCAGGGAGTCACTGACATCTCCTACTCCTGTTCCGAATCGACCTGCCCCGTTAGTTGTTGGTGTTTGTATGCGCCGTGCGGCGGCGCGGGCTGCCTCTTGGGTGACGCTGTCGGCATCTCCGTAGGCCAGGAGCGCTGCGGCGTCGCGGTTGCCGCCCTCGGCAATTTTTGTTAGTCGACCTCGGACCTGTTCAAGGTTGGCTACCAGCACATCCTGGGCCGATGATCTAAACGGATGCGCTCCCCGCGCATACAGCCCAACGAGTTGTTCGAGCGCCATCATGTGAAGGTCACCACTGTGGGCCGACGCAATTCCTGCGGCGATCTCGATGTGACTCCCATCGGTGTACCTGTAGTGGTGCTCTTCCACTTCGACAGCCGCGGAGAGCATTTCGAGGAGGCTGAGCGCTTGATTGGGTGAGAGTCGCGCGGCAACGGCTGCCAGCAAACCGTATCCAGACAGGCTCATCTTTGGACTCAGGAATGGAGAGTCAAGGCGTGTACCAGACTTGACGTCATTGATTGCACTGAGCGCGAGTTCGACGACCGTGTCGAAGCCCTCGTCGGGGATAAGGTCGGCCTGCTCGGTGGCGAACTGCAGTGCGCTCGCTGCGACCCACGACAGGGGGCTCTTCATCATTTCGGTGACATCGTAATAGCTGTCGCCGAACGCTTTGGCGACTCCGCGTGCGCCTTCGTAGTCGCCTGCCCCGATCGCGTACACAGCGGCGAGTGCAAGTTCCCCGCTGTCGCGGTAGCACTGTCCGAGTAGGAGGCGGGCCTCGCGCTCATCGTGGAAGGATGCGGACCGTATCCCGTCCAGAAGCTGCCGGCGAAGGTTAATCGAGGCGGTTCTGGCTTTGTCATAGTGCAGTGCGGCCAATGCGTATTCACGCACGTGGCCGGCGCTGGGCACGATTCTTGGCTTGGATGGCCGAGCAGACAGCGCCACCGCCAATGGCTGCCACGTGTCAACTGCGGGGCCGCCGTATCGGTTTGCGATGAATCGTTGGCTGTAGAGCCAGTCTGCTGCATCCATGTTGCGTTCGGACAGACATGCATCGCCGATGGCATCGCGCCACTCATTGTCAGCTTCAACCGGTGCTGCCAGAAGGAGTAGGTGCCGAGCATGCCGTGCTCGGGTCAAGGCTCTGAGATCGCGCGGCATGGCAGATCGCGCGTCTTGGAGCAGACCGTTCCAGTCGCTGCTAGCGTCCGCCAGAGTCAGGCGTAGCCGCACAGCAACGTCGTTGTGGCGGGCAGCGATGGTGTTCGCAGTTACCTCGATCTGGTCTCGGTGCTCGACGATCCACGCCAGATCATCGTTTCCGAGAGCGTGTTCAGCGGCGAACAGTACGGTTCGGGCTTGATCGGCATCGTCGGCCAATGCAAGTGCGCCCGAAGGTAATTCGATTGAGACGGGTACGGGGGTATGGAGAAGATCGGACACGAACTCAGCGATGGCAAATGCGGCGCCGAGCGCCGGCGTGCGGGGCTCTTGCGATCGAGTGGACCCGATCGCGGAGAAGCCCGCCAGTTCTCGCAGCATCCCGACAACACGGTCGACCTGCACATTGCTGCCAGCCCGATCGGCGGCCCAGAGCGCGTCCATGAGCAAGCGGATCGCGGTGTCTTCATCGCCCGTAGCGACACAGAGCTCGGCGACTCGTCCATTGAATTCGGCTGCGTGACCGGGGAATCCCGCGTCAATCAATCTGGTCTGCACATCTCGGTAGAGTGCGAGAGCGGCGCCAGGATCGTCTGAAGCAACTTGGTTGGCTTGATCGAGCAAACCCTGAGCGTCAGTGCTCGAGAGTGGTCCGAGGAGGACTGCATCTGCGGTGGCCACGGCATTCTGTGCGGCTAAGGCCGCTGCGCTCGCCGGCCAGTCGGCGACGGGCTGCAAATTTACGTGGAGATTCTCCACGTTGAGGTTCTCGACACTGCCGATGTTGCCGATGGCGGTCGAATTGTTCTGGGCTGTCGCCGAAATCCGGGCTACAGCCTCGCTTGACGACGACGTCTCTGTCACGTTGGCCCGGCGATTCAGGAGCCAGATGGCTCGGTCGGCGGCTGACCGACATTGAGGGTGCCGATGATGCCGATCTCATTGACGGCGACGGAGCCATTGTCGGCCCTTAGGTTGATGTTCTGCCCGTGTGCGCCGGCCGATTGCTGTGTGGCCGCGCCACCGTCCTTAACGTCACCGGGAACGAAGTTGTTGCCTTGCGCTTCCTCAACTTCGCTTGGAGTCAACCACGCCCAGACGCCACACCCAATTACCCCGACGAGTGCGAGCACGAGCATCATCCACCACCACCACGCTGGGTCGTCTCCACTTACCTTGTTGATGAAGAAAGCCTCAGCGGCAGCGAACACTGTTCCAACGGCGAAGGGTTTCCAGCGCCGAGCGATCTTCGATACGGCTGACATCGAGGTGCCTTTCGTCGGCATGGTGCATGCGATATTCGTTCGAACTTGCCTTATGAAACTTACATCTTCGTGAGCGGCTTGATAACGCAGATAGCAGGTAGGTACGCATGATTGAGAGCACCTGCGGCAGCTGGCGTCAGATATCGGACCCGAACAAGTTGCGGTCGCCCAAGTCCTCGCTAGCGAGCATCTTCTCGAGGCCTCCTGTAACCGCCCCAGAACGCCGGTGCCTTAGTCGATGGCCAGGTCGAAGACGCTCAACATTTCGACCCAACACCGGACCCCGCGGCGAGCTGGCGGATGTCCGGGTTTTTGACCATGCACTCGTCGATGCCAGCTTCGCCTAACGAGCGTCCATCGACAGCCACTTTGAACCTACTGAGGTATTCATCGCTTACCGTGCAAAACAGAAACAATTGGTCTGTGTTCCCGCTGCCACAAAGAGCAACCCCTCGGAGGCTAGATTGTTCAGGCGTACCGCGTTGGCAAGCCGTCCAGCGCCGAACCCCACCTACCATGCGCCGACACCCCTCGGGACTGCCACCATCCAGTGCGAATCCGACTTTTCACAGCGAACTTCGGTGCTAGGGTTGCCGTCGTCTTTACCGTGAGACGTCTAGTCATAGGCAGTCTCGGTTCGAGGCGACGCGTGTACAGCCCAGGGGCAGGAGTTCTGCAATCATGTTTTTGCGTTTGTCGTTCATACCGGCGACCCGGTGACTCAAACGCCAAGAACCCGTTCGCGCTGTAGCGGAGTTATCGAGGTCGTGAGCATGACAATGGCCCCTTGAGTTCTGTCCTTTCGGCTCCGGCATAGTCGGCATAGTCCGGTCACTTGCTGCACCCTGCCCCCTGTGCAGCATTGTTTAAACCCATACGGGATTGATTGCCGGCACGGGCGCCCATCAGGTCTGCCTGTTGATCGAGCAAGGGCGAGCCCGACTGTGGATGACGGACAAATAGATGGTCTTGACTCTCCAATTCACTCAGTGAGGTTTGTATGAGAATTCGCCGTATCGATGTTCAGAACTTCCGCGGCATCAAGTCCGCGTCGTGGCGACTCCCCAAGGACCGCAGGCTTTTCGCCCTCATTGGCCCGGGTGACTCCACGAAGACGACGCTCCTGACTGCGATCGAGCGGGCGCTGCATGACCGAGCAGGTATGACGTTCAACGACACGGATTTCTACGGGTCGGCGGTTGACGAACCCATTCGCATTCGGGTAGCGATTGGCGACCTGCCGGACGAGCTGATTGCGATAGACACGTTTGGCACTTTCCTGGCCGGAATCGATGACGCCGGTGAATGGACGCACGACCCGGTCGATGAGTCGGAACGGTGCGTGATCGTCGAGCTTCTCGTCGAGGCCGATCTCGAGCCGGTGTGGCAGTCCTACCGGCCCCCGCTCAGCGGGTCACAGGACCAGGACGAAGAGCCGCATCCGGTGCGCGCACGACACCGGGCCCGAATGACCGCGTACCGCATCGACGATCGCGTCGATGCTCACCTGCGCTGGTCGACGACATCGTCACTAGGCAAGCTCACCGCAAAGCGTGGTGACACGAAAGCGACTTTGACTGCCGCAAGCCGCGCTGCGCGGGACGCAGCCGCGGCTGCGGTCACCGAGGATCTCAAAATCCTTGCGCAAGAAGTACAAGAAGCCGTCCACGCTATCGGAACTGCCAGGTTCGACGAGCTGAAGCCCGGCCTTGACGTGTCGCTATCTAGTACGCGGGGAAACCTCGCACTGTTTGAGGGGGACGTGCCGCTCACTAATTTCGGGCTCGGTACCCGTCGGCTGACGGGTGCTGCGACCCAGCAGCTGGCCAATGGTGGCACAGCCACGCTCCTAGTCGACGAGGTGGAATACGGCCTCGAACCTCACCGCCTCATACATTTACTGAGTTATCTGAGAGACAAGGACGCTTTCTCGCAGGTGTTCATTACGACTCACTCGCCGACCGCGTTGCGACACCTCGAACCCGATGACCTGACCATGATTCGTTCCGCTGCGGATGGAACCACGCAGGTTCGATCACTCGGCGACCCGCTTAGTCTGCGGGGGTTGCTGAAACGCAGTCCTGAGGCGTTTTTGTCGCGCCGGATCGTGATCAATGAGGGCAAGACCGAGTATGGGGTTGTGCTGCGACTGCTACATGAGTGGGACGCACGCCCAGGGCAGACCATCCCATCGGCGGCCCTTGGGGTGGTGGCATTGGAGGGGGACGGGGGCACCGGGTCATGCAAGTGGGCAAAGGAGTTCCTCGGCGTCGGTTATGAAGTCGTCCTGTTCATCGACAGCGACGACCCGAGTGCGAACGCCATGGTTCCCGGTGTGGAACAACTCGGCGGCGTGGTCGTCCAGTGGCCCGGGGATGCGTGCATCGAATCGGCGGTGTGCTCTCAACTCGACGAGACCGGCCTCAATGCCTATATCGGGGCCGCCCTCGACGTCGCCGAGGACCCTGATGCGTCCAGGCAGTCGTTCACCGACCACTTGCGCAAACATGCCGTGGTCGATGGCGTCATGGCGGAGGGCATCGAAATCCTGGACATGACCACGTGGACGGCTGCGGGCATCAGCGTAGACGCTTGCCGGGCCGCGGTTGGCTTAGTGTCGAAGTCGAAAAGCTGGTTCAAACGCGTCGATAAGGGACAGCGTCTAGGGACTTTTATCTTGGAAGCCCCAGCGCTGCAAACTGGCCGATTCAAGGAAACAATCGACGAACTCAGAGCTGCGATCTACGTAGAGTCGGTGCCCGGGCAGCGGACCACGGCTGCCGTCACCGACGACAGCCACACACAGCCAGAGATACCGACGAGCCGTCCGGGCTCCACTGAACCACCCGTCGCGCCCGGATCTGCCGATGCCTGAGGAGATCTCACCCGAACTGGCGGCGGACGCGGCTGAGTTTGCCGCGGCGCTCCCGGCCTCAATCGAAATGCCGGCCGGTGCTGGGAAGACCCACTTGTTGTCCGCGACTACCAAGCACATCCTCGAAGCGGGCGGTCGTGTGCTGGTTCTGACGCACACCAATGCCGGTGTATACGCCATCAACTCACGCCTAAAGCGGTTCGGAATCACGAAGGGCGTCCAAGTTTCGACGATCACCTCATTTGCGTTCCGCCTCGCGCGTGCCTACCCACAGCTAGGCGGTCTGTGTATCCCCAAAGTGATGGTTCCGGCGCAGTCGCAGTCCTACGTCGAAGCGGCCACGAGAGTCGCCGAGAACGAGAATATCCGGGCCGTGCTGGCCGCCTCGTTCACTCACCTACTGGTTGACGAGTATCAGGACTGCAGCGAGACGCATCACGCATTCGTGTCCGCTGTCCGTGTAGCTGTCCCAGCGGCAGGGGTGTTCGGCGATCCTTTGCAGGCCATTTTCGGGTTCAACGAGCGACTCGCGGACTGGGCCGCTGTGCAGGTTGAGCTGCCTCCGCACCCAACGACAATCAAGCCGAACCGGTGGTACGGCCACAACGAGGAGCTCGGGCACTGGCTCTTGGAGATCCGCCCGCACATGGTCCCTGGCCATGTAGTGAGGTGGAAAAGCATCGCACTCCCGAACGGTGTGACGTTCCAGAACATCTCCGGGAACTCGCACGGCTTGCTGGAAGCCGCCCTGAAGGCCCGCGCCCCGGACGAGACCGTCCTCATCATCGCTTCTCGCGCCAACAGTGCTCGCACGATAGCCGGCAATCTCAACGGAGCTTTCACCGTGATGGAAGAGATCGCCGGGAAGTTCATGGCCGCGCATTTACACGGCTTGGCCAATGCCAGCCCAACCGAGTATCCACTGTGGCTGTTTGACCTGACTAAATCGTGCTATTCCGGCCACGGCGTTCTCGACACCCAGACTCTGCGCAAACGCTACGCGAAAGGTAGAACCGCGAGCGATCTGCTGGCTGGCCGCTCAAGCAGGGCTGGTGCTGAGCCTGCGATCCGAGCGTTCGATTCGGTGATGCTGGACCCAACGCTGCCAGCTCTGGCCGCGGCAATGACCGTCGTACCCACATCGCCAGCGCTGCAACTACACTCACACGAGGCCTGGTACGACGTGCAGGCGTCGATCCGTAGTGCAGTAGCTCGCGGGGGCGACACTGGAACGTTGTTGGACGAGCTTGCCAAGATACGTGAGGTGCTCAGATACGCCGGTCGGCGCGAACGCAGGCGCATTATCTCCCGCACCCTCTTGGTCAAAGGACTGGAATACGATCACGTCATCATCGCGAACGTCAACGAGCATGCGAGCATCAACGATCTGTATGTAGGCCTCTCGCGAGCACGTAAGACAATCACTATTCTGGGAACGAGCGACACCCTCCAGCTACAACGGTCACCCAGAGGCACCTGAAGCGAAGCACTGCTTCGATTCGCCCGATAACACCCGACTATGTCGCACGGCAGCTACGTCGGCGTCGCGCCGGCGACTACTCCGTCTGCCGCCGCGATGGAACCCGTTGGCGGACTTCACCTACATCAGGCATACCGTCGACGCACTTGACCTTGAGCGCGTGGGCGATTGGTGCAGCAGAAGTCCGCCGCCTACCTGGTGACCGCAACGCGGACAGAGCCACCGTTGAGCCGCCGTCGCGCGGACTAGTTCGAAGGATAGGCCGGCGTCGGGTACGTGCCGCACAATGCCCACGGCAACCAGTTGAAGAAGAACTCAACCTCGTCGCTCGTGTCGTAGTCGGGATTCGGATCCATGTTCGACCCCTTCGCCGGGCCGCACTTCGAGACATTGTATCGTCGCAATCAGACAATGCAATAACTGTTTAACTGTTTAAGTCCTGCGCTGGACTCGCCGTCGGGACTGAGGCGAGCCGGCCTGGACCACCCGCCCGCTCACCTGATCCCCGAGCCAAGCTCAAACCAACCGCCAGGAGGACAACCATGTCGCTTTCCGGGAAGACCATGTTCATCTCCGGCGCCAGCCGCGGCATCGGCCTGGCGATCGCCAAGAAGGCCGCCGCCGACGGCGCCAACATCGCGCTGGTCGCCAAGACCGCCGAACCGCACCCCAAGCTCGAGGGCACCGTCTACACGGCGGCCAAGGAGATCGAGGAGGCCGGCGGGCAGGCCCTGCCGATCGTCGGTGACGTCCGCGACGGTGACTCCGTGGCCGAGGCCGTCGCCAAGGCCGTCGAGCAGTTCGGCGGCATCGACCTGTGCGTCAACAACGCCTCGGCGATCAACCTCGGCTCCATCGAGGAAGTGCCGCTCAAGCGCTTCGACCTGATGAACGGCATCCAGATCCGCGGCACCTACGCGGTGTCTCAGGCCTGCATCCCGCACATGAAGGGCCGGGAGAACCCGCACATCCTGACCCTGTCCCCGCCGATCCGGCTGGAGTCCGAATGGCTCAAGCCGACCGCCTACATGATGGCCAAGTTCGGAATGACGTTGTGCGCGTTGGGTATCGCCGAAGAGATGCGCGAGGCCGGCATCGCGTCCAACACGCTGTGGCCGCGCACCCTGGTGGCCACCGCGGCCGTGCAGAATCTGCTCGGCGGTGACGAGGCGATGGGCCGGGCCCGCAAGCCCGACGTCTACGCCGAC
The DNA here is from genome assembly GCF_058270075.1 of Mycobacterium shunyiense. Taxonomy (NCBI): domain Bacteria; kingdom Bacillati; phylum Actinomycetota; class Actinomycetes; order Mycobacteriales; family Mycobacteriaceae; genus Mycobacterium; species Mycobacterium shunyiense. Next base: position 150,477 of record NZ_JBZDPU010000017.1, read on the forward strand.
GCCGCCTATGCGATCTTCAACAAGCCGGCACGCGAGTACACCGGGCAGAGCCTGCTCTGTGAGGACGTACTGCTCGACAACGGCGTCACCGACCTTTCGATATACGACTACGCACCCGGCTCCGAACTCGAGCTAGACCTGTGGGTCGATTCCCCCAACCCGCCCGGTTACACGACTCCGTAGCGGGGGCGCCAGCGCCTCCCCAGACTGGCCGCTGCGCCATCTAATTAATTAGTACAGTTATCTAATGTGTGCTACATCACGACGCTGAGGCGTGCGCGCTTGCATCCGTCGGGTATAGCCTCACCTTGTACTGAACTTAGTTAGGTTAAGTCTGAAAGGGGTGGGCGCAAATGCACATCACTATTGACGAGACGAAGTGCTGCGGTGCGGGCCAGTGTGTGCTCGCCGCACCAGGTGTGTTTGACCAGCGTGAAGATGACGGCGTCGTCATTCTGCTCGATGCAGACCCGCCCGCAGAACATCACGACCAAGTGCGCGAGGCGGCCGCGGTATGCCCTGCCGCTCTGATCGAGGTGCACGAATGACACCGGCGCCGGGAGTCGTGATCGCCGGCGCGTCAGCGGCCGGCCTGGCAGTTGCTGAAGGCCTGCGACGGGATGGATTTTCCGGACTTCTGACGATGATCGGCGAGGAAAACCGGCTCCCTTACGACCGCCCGCCCCTATCCAAGGAAGTGCTGTCGGGATCTTGGCCCGACGCCAAGACGCGCCTACGGGAGCCCGATACCTTCACCAAGCTCGACATCGACCTGCGGCTGGGTACGCGAGCAGACCACGTCGACAGCTCCGCCCGCACCGTGATCTGCTCCGACGGATCACGCGTCGCGTACGACAACCTGGTGGTCGCCACCGGTGTTCGGCCCCGCCCTCTGCCAGGTACCGAGGGCATCCGGGGCGTCCATACGTTGCGCACCCTCGACGATGCCCAGCAGCTGCGGTCGGTGCTCGACTCGCATCCCCGCCTCGTCATCGTCGGGGCGGGGTTCCTCGGCGCCGAAGTCGCTTCGGTCGCGCGCACCGCGGGTGCAGACGTGACGCTGGTGTCCGATATCGCCTCGCCCCTGTCCGATGTACTCGGCGCCGAAATCGGCGAGCTGTTGCTGCGCGCACACCTCGACCACGGCGTGCGCCTGAAAACGGGCGTCAAGGTGGCGAGCGTGACGCATCGCGACAATCAGGTCACCGGAGTAACGCTGGCCGATGGCTCCGCACTGCAGGCCGACGCCGTACTCGTCGCGATCGGATCGATGCCGAACACCGAATGGCTTGCCGGTAGCGGCATCCCGATCGGCAACGGGGTGATCTGTGACCAGTTCTGCCGAGCGCTGCCCGGAGTATGGGCGGCCGGCGACGTCGCGTCCTGGGACCACGTAGGCCTCGAGCAGCGCCTCCGGCTGGAGCATCGCACCAACGCCGCGGAACAGGGCGTCGCGGTGGCGCGCAACATCCTCGCCGGCGACAAGCCCACACCATTCACCCCCGTCCCCTACATCTGGTCGGACCAGTACGACCTGAAACTCCAGATCTACGGGCTCACACGCGGAGCCGACACATTCACAGTGATCGACGGCGATCTCGCGCAGCGGCGGTTTGTCGCGGTCTACGGCAAAGCCGGGCGGGTCTGCGGCGCAGTCGGCGCCAACATGATTCGTCCGCTTCGTGCCGCACGTGCCCTCGTCGCCGACCGGTCGCCCTGGTCAACCATCAAACAAGGAGTCAACGTATGAGTGTTCAAACCGACACTGCCACAGAAGAATCCGTGCGCGTTGCGCCCCGGGCAGGAGTCATCGGACTGGGCGCCATCGGTGGCGGCGTCGCGGTAAGCCTGGCGCGTCGCGGACGCATACCCGTCGTCTACGACATCCGCCCCGACGCCGCCAACGACCTGCCGGGGGTGCCGCCGCCGGCATCCTCACCCGCCAATGTGGCCCGTGAGAGCGACGTGGTTCTGGTCGCAGTCGTCGACGCCGATCAGGCACGAAGCGTGCTGTGCGCCGACGACGGTGTGCTCGCCGGCGCCCATCCCGGGCTGATCGTAGTGCTGCTGAGCACGGTCGCTGTCCCGGTGGTGCACGAGCTCGCGCGGGCATGCTCCGCCAATGGTGTCGAACTGCTGGATTGCGGTGTCACCCCGGGCGATCAGGCGGCGCACAACGGTCTGGTCGCCATCCTCGGCGGAAATGACGAAGCGGTGCATGCGGCGATGCCGGTGCTGAACGACTTCGCCAAGAAGGTGGTGCATTGCGGGCCGCTGGGCGCAGGGATGGCCACCAAGATCGCCCGCAACGTCATCACCTACGGCACTTGGCGCGCGGTCCACGAGGCCGCAGAGCTGGTCGGGGCCGCGGGAGTCGCACCTGAACGCCTGATCGAGGTCGTCCAGTCCGCAGATCCTGACGGGACCACGTTGTTCTCCTGGTTGCACAATCAGATTGCCGCACAATCAGATACCCGCGCGCTTCTCCCGCAAATACGCCGGCTGATGGACAAGGACCTCGCGGCCGCACAGGAATTGGCCGGTGACTGCGGCGTCTCGGTGCCGCTGGTCGACGCTGCCCGCAGTCACGGCACCGAAACCCTGGACATACCTGAGAGGACTACTGATGAGTGAGACCACCGAACTCGGTTTGAAGACCATGGATGCGGTCTACGGGCCCGGTTTCGCCGAGTCACTCCCCGACGAGTGGACGCCGATGCTCGAGAACACCGTCGACCACCTCTTCGGCGAGGTATGGAGCCGGCCGGGTCTGTCCATCCGGGATCGCCGGCTGCTGGTCCTCGGCGCCACCGCCGCACTGGGCCGGGCCGATCTGGTCGAGATTCAGGTGCACGGTGCGCTGGCCAACGACGAACTGTCGGCCGGCGAACTGCGCGAAGCCGTTCTGCAACTGCAGTACTACGTCGGCTGGGGCAACGGGACCCAGCTGAACAACGGCGTCGAAGCCGCACTACGCGCCCACACCGAAAGCAACCAAGAGCCTGAAGACAACGACGATGACCACTGAACTCGAACTCGAAGTTCCCGCCATGCCGATCGAACGGCAACGCCTGCTCGATCCGCCGATGGCGTACTACCACCTGCGCGAAGAACAGCCCATCGCCCGAATCCGGTTCCCCAGTGGGCGAATCGGTTGGCTGGTCACCCGATTCGAGGAGGGCAGTCAGGTCTTCTCCGATCCGCGCATGAGCGCCATGCGGCCCCGTCACGATGTCGCACCCGAAGATGGCGTCGACCCATATGCGAACGAGACCGCGGAGGCCGCCGACCCCACGTTCGTGTTGATGGACGAGCCCGATCACAGCGCCTACCGACGCTTGCTGTCGGGGCGATTCACCCCCAAAGCGGTCCAAACCCGGTTGCAGCCCTACATCGACCGGATCGTGACCGAACACCTCGACGCCATCGAGGCCCTCGGCGCGAACGGTGAACCCGTCGACCTCGTCGAACACCTGGCCCTTCCGATCCCCTGCCTGGTCATCTGCGAACTGCTGGGCGTGCCCTACGCGGATCGGGACAAATTCCACCACGCCACCGAGACGATGATGGACACCAGCCGCCCCCGCGCCGAACGTGATACCGGTGCACACTGGCTGCGCGATTACATCACCGGACTGGTCGCCGACAAGCGTGCCGATCCCGCTTCGGAGGGATTGCTGGCCGACCTCATTCGCAGCAGCCAGGAGGAGGGATCGATCCTCACCGACAACGACCTCATCTCCATCGGTGTCCTACTACTGTTCGCCGGACACGACACCACCATGGCGATGATCGGTCTGTCCACACTGACACTGCTCACCCACCCCGGGGCGCGCCAGAATCTGGTGGAGCATCCCGAGAAGGTGGGGCCGGCCGTGGAGGAACTCCTGCGCTATCTGACCATCGTCCAGTTCGGCCTCGGCCGCACCGCCAAGGAGGACCTCGAGATCGGCGGCCAGCAGATCGCCAAGGGTGATCTCGTGGTGGTCGCCATGCCGGCGGCCAACCGTGACCCGCGAGTATTCGACAACCCTGACGAGCCCGACTTCGATCGGAAGATGACCCGTCACCTGGCGTTCGGCTACGGGGTGCACCAATGCCTAGGCCAGAATATCGCCCGCGCGGAGCTGAAAACCATTCTCCCGCAGCTCTTCACCCGGTTTCCGGGGCTGTGTCTGGCGACACCGCTTGACCAGGTCGAGATGGATACCCATGGGACGAACTACGGCGTCCGCGAACTGCTCGCCACCTGGTGACGCCACACCCGGCGATCGACACCGCTTAGGCTGGACGGGCGGTGTCGATTCCGGAGGTGCGGTGGAGCGGGTGACGGATGTGCCCGAGCGGCGACGGCGCCGCCGGGGCCAGGGAGATCTCCGGGGCGAGGTGCTCGATGCGGTGAACCGGCTCCTCGACAAGTGGGGCAGCGACGAAAAGCTCACCATGCGGGCCGTCGCTCAAGAGGTTGGAGTCGCGGCGCCGAGCATCTATCTGCACTTCGCCGACAAGGCCGAGCTCGTCTGGGCCGCACTGTCCGACAAGTACGCCCAACTCGCCGACCGGATGGACGTGGCTGACCGCGCCGCCGCCGGCGACGGGCCGCGGGAGCGGTTGCAAGCCCAAGTCCACGCTTACTGCCGATTCGCCATGGACAACCCGGGCCACTACCGGTTGATGTACGAAATCCGCCAGCCGGCGGTGGACCCTGAACGGATGGGGCTGCACCCGGCCCGGCAGGTGTCTGGGCGGCTACGCAAGGCGTTGGCCGCCTGCGCCGATGCGGGCTATCCGCTGTCCCTGCCGCTTTACCAGGCGGCCCACACTCTCTGGACGGGGCTGCACGGCCTGGTCTCGGTGCAGCACAGTCTGGCTATGGCCGGCTCAGCGGACCAGCTCGACGACCTCGCCGATGGTCTGGTCGACGTGCTGGTCAGCCCTGAGCAGCGCGACGGACCCGCCTATCCGCCGCAAACGGAGGCGGACCGCTTCATCGCGCAGACGGTCGTCGAGGACCGCTAGACCAACTGTCCCTCGACGAACATGCTTTGCGGAATGCCGTCCTCCAGATCGGTTGGCACTGGTCGGCCATTGCCGGCCATCAGGTCGGGCGCAGTGATACCGGTAGCTTGCCAGCCGTGCCTGGTTAGCCAGTCGACCACTTCGGTCCGCTCCTCGTCGTAGAGGAGATTGCCCACCGCGACGGCATCGGACCGGCCGAGCTTGGCTGCGGCCTCGCGATACTGCTGCATCTGCTCCTCACGGCGTGCGAGGCTGTCGGCGCTGAAGAATTCGTTGGTGAATTCCTCGACTGCCACCCGGCTACCCGGTGCGCTCAGGCTCGCGATCCGCTCGAACAGCACGTCCTGCGCATCGGCGGTCAAGTAGGGCAGCAGTCCCTCGGCCGACCAGGCGGTCGGCGCCGCAGGGTCGAATCCCGCCGCGCGCAGGGCTGCGGGCCAGTCATGGCGCAAATCGACGGGAACACCGACATGCGCTGCTGCCGGCGGAACCCCGTGTGATTCCAACGTCGAAGTCTTGAACTCCAGCACCTTCGGCTGATCGAGTTCATACACCCGGCTGTCTGCCGGCCAGTCCAACCGCCAGGCTCGAGCATCGAGGCCGGCAGCCAGGATCACCGCCTGCCTGATACCTGCGCCGGTCGCGGCCACGAAGAACTCGTCAAAGTACAAGGTGCGCGAGGCAATGTAACCCTTCATCGCCTGCATCCGCTCAGCGATACGCGGGTCGATCTCGGTGAGCTCGGGCGGCAGGTCCCCCTCGCGTACATACAGGTTCGGCACGCCGTCACCCACCGCGTCAAGGAACATCTGCGCATACGGGTCACGGATCAACGGGTTCTCGCTATTTGTCTCCGCGGCACGGCCGGCAGCCACGCCCAACGCAGTGGCACCAACACTTTCAGTGATGTCCCAGGTGTCGTCTTCGCTTCTGCTCATGGGAATCCCCTTCTACAACGCTCGGCGACTACGGTAAGCGTACGCCCATTGGTTATATGCGCTAACTATAACGCCGTGGCGGAAAGTGCCCCTCCTGACCGGCCACGCACATCAGCTCCCCGGAGCGGTTGTAGAAGGTGCCTGTCGCTAACGCGCGCCCGCCGATCCCGGTCGGTGAGTTCTGTTCGTAGTACAACCAATTGGCAAAATCAGCAGACCGATGGAACCAGACCGTGCGGTCAAGTATTGCCGACACGGCAGCGCGCTGAGGTAGGTCAGCACGCAGCTGTTGACCACGGGATCAGCCGGAATCTCACCGCGTGCCCGCAGCCAGATCCGGCCCACCATGCCCGATGGCCTCTCCGCATCCATGGCGACGCGCGGCGATCTGGCCGCCCACGATGTGATGGTTCGGCGCATCAGGCTAGATACCTTCGAAGGTGTCGAGCCCGATCACCGCAAGATCGAACAGATTCAGCAGGTCAGTCACCGTTGTGAGCATTCAGCCCCGATCTTCATTTCATCAAAGCGATAAATAGTTTACTGTTTCATGGAATATCGGTGCGAAGGAGGAGACGGCGACGTGCGAATCATCGTCACAGGCGGAAACAGTGGCGTCGGCAGGGCGACCGCGAGCGCGATGGTCGCGGCAGGCCATGAGGTGGTGATTGCCTGCCGGACCCTGAGCAAAGGACACGAAGCCGCGAAGACCATGGCGGGGCAGGTCGAGGTACGCGAACTCGACCTGGCTGATCTCACCAGCGTGCGCAAGTTCGCCGACACCGTCGACGCTGTCGATGTGCTGGTGAACAACGCCGGCGTGCTGGGGCTGCCGCTGACGCGTACCGCCGACGGCTTCGAGGCGCACATGGGCACCAACCACCTGGGGCACTTCGCGTTGACGTGCCTGCTCGGGGACCGGATCCGCGATCGCGTGGTGTCGGTGGCGAGTACCAACTACACCACCGCGCAGATCCACTTCGATGATCTCAACTGGGAGCGGCGTCGGTACCATCCCTTCGCCGCGTATGGCGAGTCCAAGCTGGCGAACCTGTTGTTCGTGCGTGAATTGGTGGCCCGCGGCAAGACTGCGTACGCCTCGGACCCCGGAATGACCGACACCGCGATCACCCGCGACGGTTCGGGCGCGCTGCAGTGGGCAGGCCGAGTGCTCGGGCCACACATCGGCCAGGCGCCGACCAACGGCGCGCGCTCAACGGTGCAGGCAATCACGACGACCCTGCCCAACGGCACCTACTTCTCACCGCGCGGTCTGATGCACCAATGGGGCAAGCCGAAGCCCACCAAGCTCAAGGACAAGGCCATCGACCCGGACAGCGCAAGGCGGTTATGGGAGCTGTCTGCCGAACTGACCGGCTGCGAGTGGCAGGAAGCTTCCTCGTGACCGTAGCTCGCCTGCTGCCGACCGCCGAAGCGTACGAACTGGTGCAGCTCGCCGCTGATGTCGCCGACAAACTGCTCGACCCCGTCGTCGACGAGCACGAGCGCAACGAGACGTACCCGGACGGGGTCTTCTCAACCCTCGGCGAGACGGGTCTGCTGACGCTGCCCCACCCCGAGCAGTGGGGCGGGGGCGGACAACCCTACGAGGTTTATCTGCAGGTCCTCGAGGAACTGGCGACCCGTTGGGCGGCGGTCGCAGTGGCGGTCAGCGTGCACGTCCTGTCCTGTCATCCGCTGATCGCGTTCGGCACGACCGAACAACAACAGACCTGGTTACCAGCCATGCTGAGCGGTCAGACGATCGGCGCCTACAGCCTGTCCGAACCTCAGGCCGGCTCCGACGCCGCAGCATTGGCGTGCAAGGCCACCCCGACCGACGGAGGCTATCGCGTCAACGGTGCGAAGGCCTGGATCACCCACGGCGGCGTGGCCGACTTCTACAGCCTGTTTGCACGCACCGGCGAAGGCGGACAAGCTATTTCGTGCTTTCTGGTGGACAAGGGCACCAAGGGTCTCTCATTCGGGAAGCCGGAGGAGAAAATGGGGCTACACGCGATTCCGACCACGACCGCCCACTACGACGACGCATTCATCGAGGCGCAGCGCCGTATCGGTACAGAGGGTCAGGGTCTGCAGATCGCCTTCAGCGCGCTGGATTCCGGACGACTGGGCATCGCGGCCGTCGCGGTCGGCCTCGCTCAGGCCGCCCTCGACGAAGCGGTCTCCTACGCGCAGCAGCGGACCACGTTCGGCCGCAAGATCATCGACCACCAAGGCCTGGCATTCCTACTGGCCGACATGGCCGCTGCGGTGGTCTCCGCGCGCGCCACCTACCTTGATGCCGCACGCCGACGTGACGCAGGACTGCCCTACTCACGCAACGCCTCGGTCGCCAAGCTCGTCGCGACGGATGCAGCGATGAAGGTGACCACCGACGCGGTGCAGGTCCTCGGCGGCTACGGATATACCCGCGACTATCGTGTCGAACGCTATATGCGCGAAGCGAAGATCACCCAGATTTTCGAAGGCACCAATCAGATTCAGCGGCTGGTCATCGGCCGGTCGCTGCACGCTACGGGAGGCACGAAGTGACGGCTGAGACCGAATATCGGCGGCCACAGTTGCGGCTGGCGCCCAGCCCGACCGCCGAGTCGCGCGCCTTCTGGACCGGGGGTGAGCGCGGTGAGTTGCTGATCAACCGCTGCCACAGTTGCCGGCACTTCTTCCATCCACCCGGTCCGGTCTGCTGGCGCTGCCGCAGCACCCACGTCGCGGCCGAACCGGTGTCCGGCCGCGCCACGGTGGCGACCTATACGGTCAACCGCCAGCCGTGGATCCCCGGCTTCGAGCCGCCTTACATCGTGGCGATGGTCGAGCTGGATGACGAGCCCGATGTCCGGCTCATCACCAATGTCGTGGGGGTGTCCGAGAACGACATTCAGATCGGCATGGCCGTCGAGGTCTTCTTCGAGGACTGGACTGCACTCTCCGGCGCAGAAGACAGCCGGGTCTGGATGCCGCTGTTCCGTCCGGTCCACACGGCCTGATCTCCCCAGCGCGAGCGGAGTTACGCTACAACGAACTCTGGTATGCGGTAACCACTTTCCCCGAGGTCGGCGATGCGCAGCTTGACCTGTTGACCTATTCGTACGTCCGCGGGATCGGCGTCGATGACGGCGCTGATCCGCAGTCCAGGCTGTTCGGCGAGCTCGATCAGCCCGACGATGTATGGCGGTATCCGGCCCGGCACCAGCGCCTGGCGGACCACAATGTAGCTGAAAACCGTGCCTTCGCCACTGACTTCCTCGAAATGCACTGCGCCGCCGGTGTACCGGCTGCGCTCCAGCGGCGGATGAATCCACGTGCCGGTGTCGTCGCAGCGGCACAGCATCAGCTTGCCGTCCTTCAGGCCTTCCCAGTACGGCGCGGTATCCGGATCGGGCACCGGAATCGGTGGCAGGAGCATAGGATTCGTCATGGCTTCTCCCGGCTGTAGACGTTGGCGCCACCGAAGGGGCCCCCGCCCGCGGTGACCAGGGCCAGTTGAGCGCCCTCGACCTGGCGCACACCGGCCCCGTGCCGCAGCTGCAGCGCCGCCTCGTAGTGGTGGTTGAGGCCGTGGATGTACCCCTCGGACAACAGGCCCCCGTGCGGGTTGACCACCACGTCGCCACCGTAGGTGGCCCGCCCAGTGGAGAAGAACTTGCCCACCTCGCCCTTCTCGCAGAAGCCGAATCCCTCCATGGTGGCCATCACCGTGTAGGTGAAGCAGTCGTACATGCACGCCACGTCCATATCGGCCGGCGTCAGGCCGGTCTTCTCCCATATCTTCGGTCCTGCTGTGCGCGAGTACATCTCGGTGGGGTCATCCCATTCGCTCCAGCCTGATCCACCTTGGGAGTTCGATGATCCGACCAGCCACATCGGCGGCTGCTTGGTATCGCGCGCGATATCTTCGCCGGCGATCAGGATCGCCACTGCACCGTCGACCTCAGAGGTGCAGTCCAGCACCCGGAACGGTTCGTTGATCCAGCGTGCGGCGAGGTACTCGTCCATCGTCAACGGCTCGCGGCGCAGCGCGTGTTCGTTGGGGCCGGCGTGTGCACGCTGGGTGATCGCGATCTGCCCGAGATCCTCTGAAGTCGAGCCGTATTCGTGCTGATGCCGGCGGGCCCACATGGCGAACCACTGCGGCGGCACCATGAAGCCCGACGCGGTGTCGAACTGATCGTGATGCTGCACCTGCATCGGGCCGTCGACATGGCCGAAGCGGTGGCCGGACCGGCCGTTGAGCGACCGGTATACCAGCACCGCCTTGCACAGGCCGGCCTCGATCACCGCTGCGGCGGTGGCGATCTGGTCGGCGACCAGGTTTCCGCCGCCGTACATGGCGTTGGCCCAGGCCAGTTCGTCGATGCCCAGCGCCCAGCCGACGAAGATCGGCTGTTCGGAGTCGTTGACCATGAACGTGCAGATGCCGTCGACGTCGGCCGGTGTCAGACCAGCGTCGGCGATGGCGTCGCGGCACGCGGCCACCGCCATCCCGCGGGTGGTTCGGCCGGAGTTGCGCGAATACCGAGTCCGCCCGATACCGACGACAGCACAAGTCATGATGTTCTCCGATTTACTTGGGCGCCGGATCGCGCGGCAGGCCGAGAATGCGTTCGGCGATCAGGTTTCTGACGATTTCCGACGTGCCGCCCGCAATCGTCAGGCACCTGCTGAACAGGTAGTCGTGCACGATCGTGGGTTCCGCACCGAGAAGGATCGCCGGACCGGCAATTCGCAGCGCGAGTTCCGCGACGCGCTGAGCGTGCTCGGCACCGAAGAGCTTGGCGATATTGCCCTCGATGCCGGGCCCGGAGTCGAAGACCGCCCGCGCAGCCTGCCGCAGGTTCAGCGCGGCAAGTGTGTAGGCCTCGATGAGCAGCGCACCCACATCACGCGCCAGGCCGGTATCACCCGGACGGTGACGCGCCAGCAGATCGACCAGTGCGTCGGCGGTCATCGTGACCGACCCGCCGCCGATGGACACCCGTTCGTTGCCGAACGCCGCCATCGCCACACCCCAGCCCGCGTTCACCGCACCGACCACATCACGATCAGGCACGAACAGATCGTCGAAAAAGACCTCGTTGAACAGCGTCTCACCGGTGATCTCGGTGAGGGGGCGGATCTGCACCGCCGGATCGGCAAGGTCGATGACCATAGCCGTGATGCCCTTGTGTTTGGTCATGTTCGGATCGGTGCGGACGGTGGCCAGACCTCGCTGACAGTTCACCGCGTCACTGGTCCACACCTTCTGACCCGACACCACCCAACCGCCGTCGACGCGGCGGGCTTTGGTGACCACCGCCGCCGCATCGGAGCCGGCCCCCGGCTCACTGAAGAGTTGGCACCACCGGAGCTCGCCCTCCAGGCTGGGCCACATCAGCCGCTCGATCTGCTCGGCGCTGCCGTGCTGCAACAGCGTCGGCACCACCCATTCGCCCAGGCCGAGGCTGGGTTTGTCGAGCCCGTCGAGAACTTCTTCGATGATCAACTGCTCGGTGCTGTCGGCGTCACGACCGTATGGCGTGGGCCAGTGCGGCTGCAGGTAGCCGCTGCGCCCCCAGAGCTTTTGGCGGCCCACGACATCGGAAGCCTCGACTTCGGTGCGAAACTCCTGCGCCGCCTGCCGGTATTGCTCGGCTTCGGGCGGCAGATCCACCGAATGTCCCCGACGCACGCCGTCGGACTGCAGCTCGACAACCCTGTCCCGCACTGCGTCCTGGTCACCCGCAACGGCCTGCAGCACCGTCGCACGCCTGATGTAGAGGTGGGCGTCGTGTTCCCAGGTATAGCCGATCCCACCGTGCACCTGGACGTTCTGCAGCGCCACTCGCTGGTAGGCGGTCAGGGCGTGCCCTGCGGCCATCGCCACCGCCAGTTCAGCCTCCGTGCCTTCGGCGCGGGCCGCGTCCCAGGTCGCCGCGACCGCGAGCTCAGTGTCGACCAGCATGTTGGCACAATGATGTTTGACCGCCTGGAAAGAACCGATAGGTCGGCCGAACTGCTCACGGGCCGCGGCATACGCGGTAGCCATCTCCGTGCAGGCGCTCAGGCCACCAACAGCCTCTGCCGCCGCAAGAAGTCGCACGTGGCGGCGGGCAACGGCAGCGCTGCCGCGGAACACGTCGGCGACGGGTGCCGACGCCAAACCCACCACTGTGACCGGACGCAGAAGCTGGTCGACCGAGTCGATATTGCGCGTGCTCACCCCGTCACCGGCCCGGACCAGCACGAGATCGTCGCCCACCGGCAGCAAGAACAGGTCGACGGCAGACTCGGCAAGAGCGGCCACGGCGGTAACTGAAATCATCGAATCAGCCACCACCGCATCGCTTTTGGTGCCGATTCCTGCCACGACGTCGCCGGAAACCAGCTGGGGCAGCCAGCGCTTGCGCTGCTCGTCGCTGCCGACCTCGGCGATGACTGCCGACACGGCGACGGTCGGCAGGAACGGGCCGCCGATTGCCGCACGACCGATTTGTTCCAGCACGATGGTGAGCTCGGGCAGTCCGTAGCCCTGGCCGCCGAACTGCTCCTCGACGTGCAGGCCGAGCCAGCCGGTGGACACGATCTCTTTCCACAGTCCGTCTTCGGTCCACCACCTGCCGACGGTCTCGGAGCCGAGCAGAGTCCGGCGACCAGCTGCGACGCCGCCGCGTCCGGTCACCATCGCGGAGGCCACGTCAGCGAGCGCGCGATGTTCCTCAGCTATCGCCAATGACATCGGCTCAACTCCATTCTCGTCACCACGGAGTGCCGAACCGCTCGCGGTAGGTCACCGACGTGGCCGGGCGACGACGCGGCGGTGACAGCTTCTTGATGGGTTGGCCCAGATAGACTGCGGCCATCGGATTCAGGTTGGCGGGCAGCTCCAGCAGTTCACGCACCCGGTCTATGCCGAACGTGGTCAGCCCGGTGGTCAGGCATGAGCCGTAACCGAGGTCGTTCGCGGCGAGCAGCAGGTTCTGTACTGCCGGGTAGATCGATGACGATGCATAGATCTCGGCGACCCGCTCGGTATCGACGCACACCACCACGATCACCGGCGCAGCCGCGAATCCGCCTTTGGTGAAACCATATTCGAGATCGGCGACCAGCGCCTTGTCGTCAAGGCTCTGCTTGACGAAGTCACCGCCCCCGGCGTTCCACGTCTCGGTCCACCATTCGGCGAGCAGTTTCCGGCTCTGCGCGTCGCGGACCACTACGAAACTCCAGGGCTGAGTGTTCTCCGCACTCGGTGCGTGCACGGCCGCGTCGAGCATCTGCTTCACGTCGGCGTCGGAAACCTCGCCATCCGGGTCGAAGCGACGGCAGGCCCGCTGGGCGACGATGCAGGCAAGCAGCTCCCCCACTATCGTTCCGCCACAACGCGTTCGCCGCGTGGCACCCAACCAGTCAAGGACACCGTACTCAGATCAAGCCACTCACCCAACGACATCGTGCCGGCCATGACGCGCTTGAGGAACTCCGCCATCACCACATCGGGTTCGTCATCGAGTTCGTAGATCACCATGTAGCGGTGGGTTGGTGGGGGCAACTGCGCAGGCAGGTCTTGATCGTCGGGCACCTCCACTTCCGCGATGTCGTACCGCTGGGCGGCCACGACGCCGGGCACGTCGAGGACCTCCGGAAGATGCTGGGTGTCGTACCACTTGTTGAAGGCGTCATCTTCACCGGTGATCGGATTGGTCAGAACAAGAAACAGGTTGTCGGCCACCGCCACACCTTTCGTACAGGGCTTATTCGCCACTGAAACATTATGACAGTCGACTGTCATAGTCAACGCGGCCGGCAGCTACCACATCGGACCGCTCGATGTAGACGTGTCCGACTTCGCCACCTCGCCGCACCTGCGTGCTATGCGAACAAGCTGAGCTCAGCGCTGGCCCGAGTCAGAACAGGCGACGTGGTTTGGCACCCGCGAAGCTGAGGCGAAAGGCGGTCACGCACAATAGCGTTCACTGCCCAATCGTGGAGGAAAGTGTGGCGGATCGATTTGGCCCTGAGTTGCTCACCGAGGCCCCATGATGTGGCTGGAACGTGTCATCGCGACGCACGAGGACAGCGACCGGCTAGCGGTCATGGACGACGAAGCCGGCGCGGTCACCGGTGGTGAGTTAATCGGCAAGGCCACCTCAGCCGCGGAATTCCTGACCGGGCTGAACATGGTCGATGGTCAGCCGGTGCCGGCGCTCCTCACCACCAACGCCGATGCCCTGGCGTTACTGTTCGGCGGCGCGGCCACCGACAAGCCGCTGGCTCCGCTGAATCCGAGGCTGACCGCGACCGAACTAGGCGCTGTCGTGCGCGCAGCCGGTTCACCAGTTCTGTTGACAGAACCCGCTTTTACCCAAGCGGCCGATGAGGTCGCCGCGGCCACCGGGGTCAGGCCTGTGACAGTGCCGACGCTGCCGGTATCGCGGTCGCCGCTCTCGCGGGAATGCGGGGTGGCACTTTTCTATCTGCATACATCGGGAACGACGGGATTCCCCAAACCGGTGCCGTTCACCGACGACGTGCTCAGCGCACGAACGGACGTTCTGAGCGGACTCGTCGGGTTCGGACCCGACGACCGCTACGCGACAGGTTCACCACTGCACCACATCGGAGGGCTGGGCAACACTCTTGTCGCGCTGGCCGTCGGCGCAGCGGTCTTGGCGACGAACAGGTTCTCCACCGACTGGTGGCGCGGGCTGCGCCAGCGCGGAGCCACGCACTGCCTGCTGGTTCCGACTATGATCGAAATGCTGCTCGCCGACAATCTGTTGGACACCGTACCGCTGAAGACGTTGATCTATGGCGCGTCGCCGATCACGCCGCACACCTTGCATCGCGTCTTGCAGTTGTTGCCCGACATCGCACTGGTCAATTTGTTTGGGCAGACCGAGGGCAGCCCGATCACCTGTCTCAATGCCGACGATCACCGCCGAGCGGCGGCACGTAACACCTCGCTGCTCAGTACGGTCGGTCGGCCGGTACCCGGTCTGCAGCTACGTATCGATCAACCCGACGCCGCGGGAGTCGGCGAAGTCATTGCAGCGGCACCACACCTCTCGGTGCACGCGTCTGACGGCTGGCTGCACACCGGCGACCTCGGGGCCGTCGACTCCGACGGCTACCTGCACCTGCACGGTCGACGCCACGACATGGTGGTCCGAGGCGGCGAGAACGTCTACCCACTCGAAGTCGAGAACGTGCTCGCCGCCCATCCCGCCGTGGCAGCCGTAGGCGTTGTCGGGGTTCCGGATTCGCGGCTGGGTGAGACCCTTGCGGCATTCGTCGTGCCCGCCGATCCAGCACTCGTACCGACTGCGGCGGAGTTGGCCACGTTCACTCGGGCGAGGCTCGCCGGCTTCAAAGTCCCAGCCTACTGGTACATCGTCGGCGCCCTGCCGCTCAACGCAGCCGGGAAGGTGATGCGCACAGCCCTGCGCAACCAACACATGACCCGAGCCCATCACGATCAGGCACCTTGACGATTGACAGTCGGCTGCCATAATGATGCGGGCAACAGTCTCGGTGCAATCGTATCTGAAATCACCACGTTGCCACGGGGCCATTGAACCGGAGGGGCTCACCATGCGATTCACCGTTTACCTGCCCAACACCATGCACGTCTCGGCGGTGACGCAGCCGTGGGAGCATGCGCTCACGGGCAGCGACATCGCCCGCGTCGCGCGCGTCGCCGAAGAATTGGGATACTCGCAGGTCTTTCTTCCCGAGCATTTCCTGACGCCCGCCGCACATGTCGAGCTGTCCGGTGACCACTACTTCGACGCCACCACGGCGCAGGCGTTCATCGCTGGTGCCACCTCAACGATTTCGGTCGGATCGATGGTGACGATCCTGCCGCTGCACAATCCAGTGATCGCTGCCAAGGCCATTTCCACGCTGGACTGGCTTTCCGGCGGCAGGGCGCAGGTCACGGTGGGAGTTGGCTGGCTCAAGGACGAGTTCGACGCGATCGGGGTTCCATTCAACAAGCGGGGCCGGATTACCGACGAGTGCCTTTCGGCCATGTACGAACTGTGGACCAGCGACAGCCCGAGCTTCGATGGTGAGTTCGTGAAGTTCGACAATGTGGCCTTCGGGCCCAAGCCGATTCGCAAACCGCGGCCGGTGATATGGATGGGCGGAGACGCCGATGCGGTATTGCGCCGGGCTGCCCGTTTCGGCGACGGTTGGGCGCCCTGGCTCACGAAGCCGGAGGAACTGCCGGCCAAAATGGACTATCTGCGGTCACAGCGTGGTTTCGATGACCGGCCGTTCTCCCTGTTCTACAGCCTGGCCGTCCTGTCCATCGGTCAGGAGCATGCGGTCGTGGACGACCCCAATGCGCAGTTCGGCCAGAGCGCGCAACAGGTGATCGACAACTGCGGCATGCTCGCGGACCTCGGCGTCACCGATACCTGGGTGAACCCGCCACCGCTGAACGACTTCAGCGCATACCTGGACCACATGCACTGGGTGGCCGAGGAGATCATCCCCAAGGTCGAATGAGCATTTCCGAACCGCTATGACGGTCTAATATCCAGCGAGGGAGCAATCGGGGAGCAAGGCAGTGCATTTCGCGTTCGGTCGCAGGCCGCATCGTTGTCTGGTTCTCACCTCGCACCGGTCACGCCAAGCTCAGTCATCGGGCCGGAATCCCCTCTTTCGTAGGCCGACCGGGCAGAGTATGACAAGAGACTGTCATCTTTGGGAAACGAAGTCGTCGGCATGACGGCGGGTGTCAACGATGTGGCGTTTCCTGCCGTCGTTGTAATCTCAGGTCCACCTGCGACGGTGGAGGAGGTTGGCGGATGGCACGGGGCGATCGTTCACCGCGAGTCGAGCATGCCGACCGGGTGCGCAACGGACTGTTGGAAGCAGCGCTGGACCTGTTCAGCGCCAATGGTTACGACGAGACGACCACCGATCAGATCGCCGAGAGCGCAGGTGTTTCCCCACGTACCTTCTTCCGGTACTTCCCGACCAAGGAGTCGGTGCTGTTCTTCGGGGAGTACGACTTCATCGATGCCGTAAGCGGCGTCTACGTCGCTCAACCCGAAGAGTTATCTGATTTCGAGGCGTTGGCGAACTCTTTCGCGTTGCTTGCTCCCGGACTCAAACGCATCCGCAGGCGGATCGCGCAGTACCACGAAGCCGTCGCGTCCTCGCTGGTGCTGTTGGGCCGTGAGCGCAGAAACCACGAAGCCAACGCCGAGACCGTAGCCAAGGTGATCGCCGACCGACGCCGGCTATCGTCTCCGGACAGTGAGTGCCAGCTCCTGGCGTCCATCGGCATGCTGCTCGTCGAGCGCGCGCTGAATCAATGGTTGACAGCACCGGGACGTGCCCTCGATGACCTGATACGCCAAGAGTTCGCCGCGCTGCCGGCCGTGCTGAAGTAGCGAGGTTCAAGGATCGTCGAAGCGCGTACCGTCGGGCAGTCCCGCGGAGTGTCCGGGCCGCGGTACTGCATGCGCAGACTACCTCGGGTACGTGTCGGGCGGTCCGGCGTAGAACCGGCGAGGTTCACCGGCGGCCATAGACGCCGATCGCGACCAGGTGCAGGAAGCCGGTGCCGGTCTTGAGAACCTCGGGAATACGCACGCGGGCGCCAACACCCGTGGCGTGCTGATCTATCCGCCGGCCGCGGGATAATCGATACGACTCAAGCTTGCACAGGCTCCCAACCGCCACCTTCAGCGGAGCGGCGCGCGGCATCGATCACGGCGAGCGAGAGCAACCCGTCCTCGAAGGTCGCCGCCGCACTGGCCGCCCCGTCGAAGGCCGGTAGCCAGTCCTCAAGCATCAGCGCCATCGCACGGCCCGCATGTCCGGCCAGACCAGTTGGCAACTTCTCCGGATGGGCCGGTTCGCGGTCGTCGACCGTCATCGGGCTCAGTCCGTCGTCGGTGGCCAAGCCAACCGAGTATGCCGCGGAGCGCAGGTCACCGTCGCCGATGATCGTGCCGTCAGAGCCGAACAACTCCAGCCGGTAGTGATCGGCGTGGGCGCCCATCACCGAAACGCTCAGCATCGCAGTCACCCCGGATTCCATCCGCATCAACAGCGCCGCGGTGTCGTCGGCGGTGACGTTCAGCGTCGTACCATCGGGCCGCTCCCGCACCGGCTCGGTGGTCCGCACCTCGGCGCACACCGACACCGGCTTGCCGAGCAGGCTGCACAGGAAGTCCAGGTCGTGCACCAGCATCCCGGCGAGATATCCCCCGCCCTGGTTTCGGTCGTACATCCAGCCGGCCTGCAGCGGGTGACTCGGATGCCAGTACGACGCGCTGCGACTGACCCGGGCCAGATATCGGGTGCCCAGAAACCCCGAGCGCACGCGGTCCGCGACGGCCAACCAGTCCGGATTCCACCGATTCTCAAAGCAACAGGCAGTAGGCAGGTTCGCCTCGGCGGCCGCCCGCACCATCTCGCGTGCGGCCTCGAGATCACCGGCAAGCGGCTTCTCGCACAGCACGGGCTTGCCCGCCGCCAGCGCGGCAAGCGTCATGTCGCGATGGAGGACGGTCGGTGTCGCGACCGAGATGACATCCAGATCGTCACGGGTCACGAACGACTGCCAGTCTGTCGAAGTCTCCGCAATACCCAGCTTGGCGGCTACGCGTTCCAGCCGGTCAGGTGTGCGCGCGCAGAGTGCGACGGGCTCGAAGCCGTTCGCCGCCCGGAAGCCGGGTACCTGGACATGCGCTCCCCACCCGACCCCGATGATGCCGACCCGCAATGCCATACTTCTCCTCCCGTGTCCCAACATGGACACTTAATTGATCACGGCCCGCTGTCGCCCGGGGAGTTCGCGTGCCAAACCGGCTGCCGCTGCGAGCCTCTTGCGGCGCTGGTCCGTGGCGAGAAGTTCGCCGTCAAACCGCGACTGCTGCGACTCCTTGTCGAAGAAGTGACCTGTGTGCGGTCAGCGGGCGCTGTCCGTCAACGCCAGCGGTCCCGACTGTACGACCCTGCCGAGCAAGCCCAGATCAACGCCGACCTCGGCAGCAGCGTCGCGGCAGGCCGCGACATCTTTACGCAGAAACGGTTCTGCCAGCTCCGTGAAACGGTTGATACCACCAATTTGGTGGGCGTGCGCGGCGGCACCGCTTCGGCCACTGCAGACCTGAAGCGCGGAGAGCAACGCGCCTGAATCCACGTTCAACTTGTCACCGAGTTCTGTTGCCGCGGCGACAAGCTGGGCATTGGCAGCGAACATCAGATTGTTGATCAGCTTGATGGCCAGTGCGCTGCCTAGTTCGCCAGTCGGCACGATCGGGTCCGCATAGGCCGCGACCACTGGTGTCACCCTCTCGACCGTGTCGACCGGTCCGCCGATCAGAACGGTGAGCGTACCCGCGGCGATGTTCTCTGCCGTGCCGCTGACCGGTGCGTCCAAGATCACCGGGGCCGACGAGGAACTGTCCCGCAATGCTTCCAGGATGGACACAGTGCCGGTGGTATGGGAGACGAACACCGAGCCCGACTTGGCGTTGGCGATGAAACCGTCAGGGCCCAAGCCTGTTTCGCGCAACTGGCTATCGGAGAACAGGCACGAGAGCAAGATGTCGCTGTGCGCTGCCAACTCTGCCACCGAGCCGGCCAACCTGGCACCGCTCGCCGCGAGGCGGTC
Source organism: Mycobacterium shunyiense (assembly GCF_058270075.1). Lineage (NCBI taxonomy): Bacteria > Bacillati > Actinomycetota > Actinomycetes > Mycobacteriales > Mycobacteriaceae > Mycobacterium > Mycobacterium shunyiense. Next base: position 170,076 of record NZ_JBZDPU010000017.1, read on the forward strand.
CCGGACCTCGTCTCGTCGGCTGTACACCAGCACGTTGTGCCCGGCGCCGAGCAACCTCCCGACCATCGGCTCCCCGAGTTGGCCGGCTCCCAGAAATCCGATCGTGTGGGTCATTGAACTCTCCTAAATCTGGACAGATGGGACATGCACAACTGTGGGTAGCCACGTCGCGATCCGATCCCACAATTGCACGCGGTAATTGGCGAAGTTGTGGCAGTGCCCGGACTGGGGAACCAGATGCAACGTGACGTCGGGAGAAGACGTGTAGTTCGCGGGCTCTGCATGCGTGTCTGGCGAAACGTCCAGCACGGCACCGAAGGCCAGGAATACTGGCACGTCCACGAGCGGAGCGTAACGCTCGACCATTCCCGGCGTGGTGACCTCGCCAACCGCCCGCACCGGAACACGGCTCTGCACTGCGGTATCCGCATCGACAACCTCTTGCGGCACCTCCCCGGCATAGAACAGGTCGCTCAGGTATTCGCGTGGAGCGAAGGTATGGGAGTCGGTGGGGTCGGCCCCGGTTATCTGACAAGACAACTCGATGGTCTGCTGGATCCGCTGCTCCAACTCCACTGCGTCAGCAGTGTCCCCGTACACATTGGTGATCTGCACGCCATAGCCCAACAGCACTACGGCGTCATAGGGGTGCGTCGTGGCCTGCACCATGGTTGTCAGGCAGGCACCCATCGAATGTCCGACACCGATCAGCGGGGCAGTGATCGGCAGAAGATCCTCGTGTAATTCACCACTGGGCAACCGTTCCCGGATCTGGCGCGCGACTTCGGCGTCGCCTTTCGCGAGTAACTCCAATCCAAGGGGACCCGAGGCAACTGGGTCGGCGCTCCCGCCGACACCAAGATGATCCACCGCGATCACGATGAAGCCGGCGGCGGCAAGGTGTTCGCCGAAGCTGTACCCAGGGTGACCGTCGATGTCGAGATGCCAGTAGTGCTTGTCATAGGTGCCGCCGGCAAGGCAAAGCAGTACACCACGCGCCTCGGCCGGATGCTCGGGCAGGAAGACCCACGCGGCCTGTGTCAGCTTCTCACCGGAAGCGACACCTGCGGTGACGTCGAACGTCAGAGAGATTGGCGCCATTGTCAACGCCACCTCAGCCGGAGCGAATCCACGCCGAACACTTGACCTCCGTGTTCGATTGGCTCCCCATCGAGTTCGTAGTCCGGAATGCGCTTGTGCCACTCCTCCAGAACCACCGCCATTTCCTGGCGGGCGAGGTGCGAACCGAGGCACCGGTGTGGCCCTCCGCCGAACGAGAGGTGACGCGTGACGCCCCGGTCGAGATCGAACTTGCGGGCATCGATATAGGCCGACTCGTCGCGGCCCGCAAACGCCAACGAGAACGACGCCATATCGCCGGCCCGGACCGGACATCCGTGGAAGTTCATGTCCTGTGTGGCCTTTCGCGCTGTTTGCACGATTGGATAGACCCGCAGCGATTCCTCCACCGCCTTCGGAATGAGTTCAGGTTCGGCTACGATCCTGGCCCGGTCGTCCGGATGGGAGGCCAGGTGCAGCATCGCGTAGGACAACTGGTTGGACACCGTGTCGAGGCCTGCCATGAACAACAGCAGGAGGCAGTTGAGTAGCTCCAGGTCGTTGATCGGTTCACCGTCGATCGTCCAGTCGATGGCCTTGCTGACGATGTCGTCGGCATCCGGGTCGCGATTCTCCCGGCGCTGTTGAATCAGCCCTGAGAAGTAGCCCATCACGTGCGTCATACCCTCGAGTCGGGCGGCGTTGACTTCCTCACCCACGCCGCTCTGATGCAGGATCATGTCCTCCCACACGAGGAACTTCTCCAGATCCTCGACAGGCATGCCCATGATCGTCAGAAAGACCGTCGACGGGAACACCCGCGAGATTCGTTCGACGAAGTCGCACGCGCCTTCGTCGACCAGTTGGTCGATGAGGGTGGCAGCCAACGTCTGCTGCGCGTTACGCAGGCCCTTCACCCGACCGGGCGAGAAGTACTCCGCCAACACCTGTCGCCACTTGGCGTGATCTGGTGGATCGATCATGATCGGAATCCACTTGTACGGCGGCTCCGGTTCGGTCGGCACGATGACACTGCTGGACCAGAGCTCGGGGTGCTGCAAACCGTCCAGGATCACCGCGTTGTCGGTGAACACCCAGTAGTCCATGCCGGCCTCGGTGTTGCGGAATATCGGCCCCGCCGCGTCCTGACATTCGTCGAGCCGACGGAAGTGGGCCAATGCCGCGGAGTCCGGCGTGTTCATCTCGACATTCAGGACGGGACATGTTGACCTGAAATGCTTTTCGCTCATGTTCCCCTTCCACGGTGACTGCTGCCGAGCACGAGTTCGAAGCGGCCGCGTGACGCAATGTTACGACAGTTGACTGTCATATTTGGAGGAAACCAGCGCAGCCGGTGGATCCGACTCATCACACCAGGTCAACTATGTGCGGTACGGGTCGCGTCGCTGTTGCGGCGGCCACGTCAGGCCATGCTGACCGTCTTGATCCGGAGGAATTCTTCGAGACCCTGCCGCTGATTCCGATACCACCGAACGGCCGGGTCACGTCGAGGTTGGCGGCCCCGTCGATGAGCACCTCTCCGGTCTCCAGCTCCGTTTCGGTTTCGACTGCTGCACTGGTCATCTGGGTATCCCTTTCTGTACCGCTACCGCTACCGCACCGCGAAGCCGGCGTCGAGGGGCCAAGCCGTGCCGGTGATGAATTTCGCCTCATCGGACACCAAGAACGCCACCGCGCCGGCGATGTCCTCCGGCATCAGAATCGAGATCGGCAGCGCGTTCTGCATGGCCGCCACCGCCACGTCACCCGCCTCGAAGAGCTTGCCCATGGTTTCGTTCATCACCATGCCCGTCGCGACGCCGGTCGGGTGGATGGTGTTGACGCGAATGGAGTACTGCGCCAGTTCATTTGCCCACACCTGCATCAGACCGACCAGTCCGCGTTTGGACGCGGTGTAGGCCTGGCCGCCGGCCCGGTCGGTTCCGGTGCCCTTGAGGCCCGCGCTCGAGCTGGTGATGACGATGGATCCCCCGCGGCCGCCATCGATCAGTGCGGGAGTCGCAGCCTGCACGGTGTTCCACGCGCCGATCAGGTTGACGTCGATGATGTCGCGGAAGGTCTGCCTCGCGTCGGTATCGCCGCTTAACCGGACCACACCGGCATTGGCGATCACGATGTCGAGGCGTCCGAATTCGACGAGCCCTTCGGCGACCACCCGTTCCACGGCGTCAGCGTCGCGCACATCGGCCTGGCGAGCGATGATGCGCCTACCCTGTCCCTCGACCAGCTTCACCGTCTCGGCAAGATCATCGGGAGTGGCTTGGGGGTAGTCGATCGATTCGATGTCGTGGCAGATGTCCAACGCGATGATGTCCGCGCCATCGGCCGCCAATCGGACTGCATGCGCGCGGCCCTGACCGCGTGCAGCACCGGTGATGAAGGCGACCTTGCCCTCCAGATTTCCCATGGATCCTAGCGCTCCTAGTATCTAGTCGGCGATGCTGCCGGTGTGAATCCTGGCCCGGCGCAGACCTTCCTGTGGATCATCGACCTCGATGTCCCAGTTGTCGCAGGAGCAGGTGCACCGGTAATGACCGTTCTCAGGAAGGATCGCCTGCCCGTCGCAGTCCCCGCCGGTATTGGCGATGCTGGTCAGGAACTCCAGTGGTTTTTCGTGCAACGCGCTGTCGTCGGACATGTGCTCACTCCTTGCTTGCTGGGGACGGCGCGACCCGGAAGATCGGCAGCAGCCAGCCGTCGGTGATCGGGGTGAAGTCGACCTGCAGGCGCGTTCCGATCTTCACCTCCTCGGGTACGACGTCGACGACATTGGACACCAGGCGGGCCCCGGGCGCATCGGGCAGATCGAGCACCGCAGGCACCAGGACCAGGTCGGGCATTCCGGGGAATCCGTGCACAACCGCAAAGCTGTATACCGTGGCCTCACCGGAGAGTTCGATCCAGTTGACCGCCTTGGACTGACAATTGGGACAGAACGGTGTCGGAGGCAGCCGGAAGGTGCGGCAGTCACCACACTGCGGGGCAACCAGACGTCTGTCCTTGGCAGCCACCCAGAACGGCTCGGTCGTCGCATCCACCGCGATCCGGATGTGCTCGCCGGGAATCGTGGTGGCCAGTGTGGCGGTCGAGGCGCTCATGACGACTTCCCCAAAATGAGTCCACTGACCGGGATGCTGGCCGGACCGCCGGTAACGAGCGCCAGCTCGGCGTCAGCGACCTGATTGATGGCGGTGCCGCGCATCTGCTCCACCCCTTCCATGATGTGAGTCATTCCGATGATGTAAGCCTCGGAGAGCTGGCCGCCGTGGGTGTTGACGGGGATACTGCCCCCGTCATAGCGGATGGCGCCGCTTTCGACGAACGCGCCGCCTTCTCCCTTGGCACAGAACCCGTAGTCCTCCAACTGCATCAGCACCATCGGCGTGAAGTGGTCGTAGAGCAACGCCACGTCGATGTCGTCGGGATTGATGCCGGCCCGCTGGTACAGCCGGTCGGCGATGGGCTTGTTGCCCGATGATGCGAAGTACTCATCGGGCATCCCCATCCAGGCGAATGCCCTGCCCCAGTCTTTGACACCACCGTGGGCTGCCGCCACCACCGGAACAGCAGGCTGCCGTAGGTCGGCCGCCCGGTCCGCCGCGGTCGTGATCACTGCCACCGCGCCGTCTGTCTCCTGGCAGAAATCGTAGAGGCACAGCGGATCCGCGATCATCCGTGCATGGAAGTAGTCCTCGAGAGTCAGCGGTTCGGGGTGCATGGCCTTGGGCCGGTTGGCCGCGTTCGCCCGGGTGGACAATGCGATTTCGGCGAAGGCTTCGCGACGGGTCCCGTACAGGTGCATATGACGGCGTGCGAGCACCGACATCAGTTGGCCCGGGCCGGCCAGACCCGACGGCTGCAGGAACGAGTTGACCGGATCCGGCTCCAGAGCCGAGAACACAGATCCCAGACGCTGTTTGGACTGTTGCAGCGCCATCACCGTCACCACCACCGAAGCGTCACCTGCGACGATGGCGGCCCGCGCCAAACCGATCGCACCGGCTGAGCCACCGCCGCCCGACGTGAGCGCTGCGGTGAACCGGACTTCTGGAATCCCAAGGGTTTCCATGAAATCCGCGGTGTCCATCTTGTCGGTGTATCCGGCGGAGGCACCCGAGTAGTAAGCAAAGCCGTCTATGTCTGTCACCGGGAGACCGGCGTCCTCACATGCCGCGAGAATGGCCTCACAGGCCAACTCGGTGGTCGTCTTCGGCAGAGAACCGCCCCGCTTGTAATACGGCGTTGCACCGATGCCGACGATGGCGACGTCGCGCAGCCCTGCGTTATTGGTCACGGGCTCAGACGAATTCGGTCGGGATAGGCGGGACATCGGGGAAGAGCTCGTAGAAGGTGCCCTGGGTGATCCGCAATCGAGTCTCGTCGCTCACACCGTCGAAGAGGCCCTTGAGTGTGTCCTGCGTGTGGCCGAAAGTGCCTTCCATGTGCGGGTAGTCGCTACCGAACATCACGTTCTTATAGCCCATGTGGTCGTACGCGGCCACCGCCGTCTCGTCATGTTGGAAGGACGCGTACACCTGGGTGTAGAGAATTTCCTTCGGGCTGCGAGTGAGCTTGGGCCGCACCGCCATATGGTGCTGACGGTAACCCTCCAGCAGCCGGTCGCCCAGGAACGGCACCCAGGTCGCACCACCCTCGGAGATCAGGACCTTGAGCTTGGGGTGACGATCGAGAGCCCCGGACGCCACCATCTTCATCGCGGCGCGCTGGCCGGAGAACGTCGTCTCGGCGTAGTTCATGATGGCCCCGCCCGGGCCCCGGTAGACCATGCCCGCTCCCCCGGTGGCGCCGCCGACGGTCATGTCGACCGGGTCGGTCCCGATGTGGAACGCGATCACGATGCCGGCCTCCTCGGCCGCCGCCCAGAACGGCTCCCATTCCTTGCGATGCCAGTCAGGTGCGCTCGGATGTGGCGTGGTGGGCAGGAACACGGCCTTGAAGTTCTGGCCCGCCGCCCAGTGCAATTCCTCGATCGCATCTTCGACCACCAGAGTGGAGACCTGAGCGGTCACGACGTACCGGGGCGAAACGGAGACGATTTCCTCCAACGCCCACTCGTTACTGGCTCGCATGCATGCCTTCAGCAACTCCGGGGTGCGGAAGGTCGATCCCCACATCCCCAGAGAAGGGAAGATCACCTCCCCCCAGACACCCTCCTTGTCGAGGTCGCCCAGTCGGGCCTTGGCGTCGCGGATGCCCTGCGGCTTCATGCTCTCTTCAACAAAGGCGACCATCGCCGAGGACGGCAGCTTCCGCCGGAAGATCTGCCCGTCAACGGAGACCGTCTCATACTCGCCGTCGGGGTCCTTCTCTGCGCGCGGGGTGAGATCCGCGAGGCGCTTGGGCAAGCGGGACTGCCACAGATCCTCGGGTTCCAGGAAGTGGGAGTCGCCCGAATTCGTCCAGATCATGCTCATTGCTCCTTCAAGGTGTGCGGGCTCTTCAGGTGATGATGCCAGCGGCGAGACGCGAAGTCCAGCATTTTTAATGCTATCCCATTACTATTTTCCTGGACCCCCTCAAGGGGCGAAACTGTGAGCGATGGGAGGAGCACCGATGACCGAACTGGGCACCGATACGCCCACTGCGACCCGGCGCCGTAATGCTTCGGGTGAGTCGACCCGGGTGATGCTGATGGAGGTTGCCGAGCGCTTGTTCGCTACCCGCGGGATCGAGGCGGTTACCCTGCGTGAGATCCAGGCGGCCGCCGGGCAGTCCAACACCTCGGTGATCCGGTACCACTTCGGCTCTCGTGAAGGCCTCATCCGCGGGCTCATCGCGCACCGCCAGCACACCCTCGAAGCCGACCGCCATCAGATGCTTGAGGCGATGCGCGCCGAGGGCAAGGAGGCCGATCCCCGTGCCGTGATCTGGCTGCTGGTGCGGCCGTTGGCGAACAGCATCGCTGCGGGTGAAATGTTCGTGCCGTTCCTGGCCCGCCTGATGGAGGACCCCCGCGCGCGCAGCGACTACTGGCCGGACCACCTTGAAGACGCATGGACCCAGGAAAGACTGGAGGACCTGGTCGACGGCGCACTGCAGGATCTGCCTGAGCGGATCCGGCGTGGCCGGACGTTCCAGCTTTACACCAGCTTGATCAACGTACTGGCCGCGGCAGCGCGCGTTGGCCACGGAGTGGGTGAGGCACAGTTGCACAATTACGTCGATGCCTGGGTCGGCATGCTCACCGCACCGGTGTCGTATGAGACTCGTGGGCTCATCGCCGGCCAGGGAGAGAGCTGAGTCGCTCAGCTGTCGCCGCCGATCACTTTGGCGGCCCGCAGGGTGGCGATCCTGTCGTCGTCGACGCCGATCTCGTGCAGTACCGAATCGGTGTGCTGGCCAATCGTGCAGCCGGCATCGGCCCTTGTCCGCGATCGCGAGAATCGGCACAGCGGAGCCAACCGGCGATGCTCTTCGAAAATGGGGCTGTGCGCCTCGACCGCATACCCGGCCTCGAAGAACGGGTCGGTCTGCAGAAGGATCTCCGAGTTGCGTTCCGCCACTTCGACGCAACCGACGTCCTGCGACGAGAGCTCGCGCTCCCATTCCGTCGCCGTTTTTGTGGCGAACACCGGCGTCAGCACGTCGATCAGAACCTGGTCATGCTCGGTCCGTGACGCCTGGCTCGCGAACCGCTCGTCGGCGTGCAGGTCGACGTAGGACGCCATGGCCTTGGTGAACGCCGGCCACTCGCGAGCCAGTGGCGCCGCCAGAAACACCCAGCCATCGGCGGCGCGGTACATCCGATAGAGCGCGTTCAGGCCGTAGAACTCGTCGTCAGCGGATTGGACCGCAGGTCGTCCGGCGTATCCGGTGTTGTGGTTGATCACCGCCTGCAATGCGGTGCCGAACATCGAGGCGGTCAGGTGCGGCAGTACTATCCCGCGGCGCTTGGCGTACAGGCCGACCAGCAGCGCCGACGCGACTCCCAGGGCGGCGATGCCATCGGACTGGACTGCCGGCACCGCACCCGCGGCGTGCAGGGTCACCGCACGCTGGTGTGCTTCGTCGAGGTCTGCCGGCCGAGTCGCCGCGCCGCGGCTGTCGATCATGGACAGTCCTGATGCGGCGCCGATCGACGGCGCATAGGCCGACCGATGGGCATACGGCCCGTCGGCGCCATATCCGGACATACCCAGCACCACGAGGTCGGGGTTCGCCGCCTTGAGCTTGGCTTCGTCGATTCCGGCCCGTTCGGCGGCATTGCCGCGGAAACACTGCAGCACCAGGTCCGACCGTTTCGCCAGCTCGTAGACGAGCTCCAGCCCTTCGGCCTTGGTGAAGTCGATTGCGACACTTTCCTTGCCCTGCAACACCTTTGCCCCGCCTGCCTCGGGGAAAGCCACGAGGTTGCGGATGTTGTCGCCTTCCAACGGCTCGACCTTGATCACGCGCGCGCCCAGATCGGTCAGCAGCGTCGTTCCGTAGGGACCGGCGAACATGCTGCCGAACTCCAGCACCGTCACCCCGGCCAGCGGTAGATCGGCCGAATTGTCGACGGCCTGCCGATTGCCGGCGTCGGGCGCTTCGAAGCTCACTGACGAGTTGTGTTCACCCAGGCGGGGCGCAGGCCGGATTTCGGTCAGCGGTTTGCCCTCGGAATGAATGAGTGTGGTGGGCTGGCGCACCGGCCCGAGCTCCGGATCGATCACGGTGACGGCGCGGCCATCGTGGACAACCTGGGGATGATCCAGTGCCTCGTCCGGGGTACGGAACAGCTCACCGGACAGGTCGTGATTGGCGGCCATGGCCTCTTCCCATTCGGCCAGCGTGCGGGCGCCCACCCTTTCCAGCATCATGTCCCACCACTCCGTACGGATTTCGGGGGTGGGAAGCATCGGGAAGCCCTGCCACTTCGGGTCGGCCAGCTCCCCCAACAGGTCGAGCTCGGTCAGCCACGCGTGAATGAGCCGCGGTGAGACCTGCGCGAACTGCAGCCAACGCCCGTCTTTGGTGGGAGCGACCAGCAAGGCATAGATGAGGTAGGCCTGCGGACGTCCCAATTCGTCATAGGCGGCGTCCATCGGCTCGAACGCCCCGGGATAGCGTTCGAGCACCATCTCGTAGAACCAGTTGTACGGGTCCATCGACCCCATGCCGGTGATCAGATTCGACTCGACGATCTGGCCCAGCCCGCTGGTGTCACGCTCGATGAGCGCGGCCAGAATTCCCTGAACCGCAGCGTGCGCGGCTCCCCAGGACGCATAGGGCGTCGAAATGTAGGCCGGCCCTGGGCGCTGGGTCAGACCGCGCTTCTCGTGCATGACGCCGGTCTTCGCCATGACGAGGGCCTCCCAGCCCTTGTAGTCGCGCCACGGCCCGGTCGATCCCCAACCGGTGATGTTGGCGACCACCAACCGCGGATACCGCTCGGACAACACCGCAGGACTCAGGCCGAGTCGCTCCGCGGATGCGGGTCGCAGCGTGTTGACCGTGACATCGGCACGACGCAACAGCGCTCGCAACCGGTTCAGATCGGCGTCGTCGTGCAGATCGAGCGTGACGCTGCGTTTACCGCGCAGCAACGCGGGCCAGCCGGCCAGATCACGCAGCGGGCTACCGTCGGGCGGTTCGACCATGATGACCTCGGCACCGCAGTCGGCGAGGAATTGCGTCGCCTGCGCACCAGGCAGCGTGGTCGACAGGTCGACCACCACCAGGCCGGCCAGGGGGCCCTCGGTTGCCGGGTGATCTGCCGCCATATTCGCTCCTCCGTGTGAGCCCCAAAGGTCTTGACGCAGCGTTGTGATGCGCGCCACGTCAGCATGGCAGCGCCACAGATTAATGTCAATGCATTAGCGTTAGATGTATACCTGTATGGTGCGGCCTATGACCGAAGATTCCGCGATCCGCGGTGGATTTCCGCAGATGCGCACCTGGCAGGAGCCTGCCCTCCGCAATCCAGGCGGCGGTCCTGAGTATGGGGACATGATCGCGGCATTGCGGGACTTCCTCGATGGCGTTGCCGCCGCGGCGCCGGATACCGCGACGACGGTGGAGCTGGCCCGGGACCTGCGTGGCTGGTCCGACCGGTTGGCGCCGGCCGTGGTCGGTGAACGGCGCCAGATTTTCGCCCGCCGGCTCGACCTGCCCGGTCGCGGCCAGACCATGTCGCCGAACTTCGTGCCGGTCGACGGCGACCGGGACAGCGTGCGGGGCACGGTGCGGTTCGGTCGATATTTCCTCGGCGGAGGGGGCGCTGTGCACGGTGGTGCGATCCCGCTGCTCTTCGACGAGGTGCTGGGCCGCCTGTCCAACTCCGGCGGCCGGGCGCCGTCGCGAACGGCCTATCTGCACACCGACTTCCGGTCCATCACGCTGGTCGGCAAGGAGCTGACGGTGCGCGGGTGGTTCGCCAACGAGGAGGGCCGCAAACGGCTGCTGCGAGCTGAGCTGAAGGACGGCGATACCTTGTGCGCCGAGGCCGAAGGACTGTTCATCGAACTGCGTCCGGACCAGCCGTGAGCCAGGACGACAGCGGACTGTTCCAGCGGGTCGACCGGCCGCATCCCAAACGATCCGACATCGCCATGTACCCCATCACCGTGGACATGCAGGTGCGGTACGCCGATATGGACGCCTACGGACATATCAACAACCTGGCCATCGAGTCGCTACACGAGGACGTGCGCGCCAGGATGAACGCCGTTGTGCTGCCCGGAACCTATGATCCGCAACAACGACAGTTGCGTCTGGTCAGCGCGCAGAACGTGGTGCATTTTCTGGCCGAGACGTTGTGGCCCAACACTTTCCGGGCGGCCGTCGGCGTCGGGCGGGTGGGGACGTCCTCGTTCGTCGCATCCTCGGCCGTCTTCCTCGGCGATCAGTGCATCAGTCTGTGCGACACCGTGCTGGTGGCGGTCGACGACGACGGACCTTGTCCGCTGCCCAGTGATACCCGAGCTCAGTTGCAAAGCATGATGCTGCGACAGGACGAGTCAGGTCACCCGCGGGAAGATCCTCGAATGCGAGATAGCTAACCAGGTGAATGATGTCAGCGATGGAGTGCGATGATGCCGGTATCCATTGGATCGACAGAGGAGCTGCCGTGACCGACGCGACCAGCCTGAGCACCATCGAGTTTCACGTCAGCGACCACGTCGCCACCGTGGCGCTCAATCGTCCCGAAAAGTTGAACAGCTTCACCGAACAGATGGCCGCCGATCTCGCGACGGTCTGGGCCCGGGTTCGCGACGACGACGACATCCACGTCGCGGTATTACAGGCCAACGGTGACCGGGCCTTCTGCACCGGCATCGACGTCGCCCAAGGGACCTGGTGGACGCACAAGTCCATCTTCAACCAGGAGGACCCGGGCGAGCTGCTGGGGCCGAAGGCGCACAAGGTGTGGAAGCCGGTCATTGCCGCCCTGCACGGCATCGTCGCCGGCGGTGCGATGTATTTCGTCAACGAATGCGACTTCTCGATCTGCGCCGAGACCACCACCTTTTTCGATCCCCATGCCAACGCGGGCATCGTCTCGGCCTTGGAGCCGATGGGCATGCTTCCCCTGGGCGTGCCCTACGGCGAGGTGATGCGCTGGGCGCTGCTCGGCAGCGAGGAGCGGATGACGGCCCAGACTGCCCTGCGCATCGGCCTGGTTACCGAGATCGTCCCGGACGATCAGCTGCGCAGCCGCGCCGCCGAGTTGGCGGCCGAGATCGCCGCGCGCCGGCCCGAAGGGATTCAGGGAACGGTGCGGGCGATGTGGGAAGCACGGGATCTGCCGCCCACGATCGCCGCTCGCCACGGCAAGTTCTACACCGACCTCGGCAACGCCGGCGCGACCCCCGACTCGCTCAACAACAAGAAGAAGCCGCGAACCCGCTGAGGAGCGCACGACTGATACCCAGGTCCAAGATTGCCGCTGGAACGGTGGTTCCGTGACCTGCGGGTCAAGCGGCTTGGTGAAGGTGCCACCGAAGTTCACGTGAGGTCATTGCCAGGTCATTACCAAGATAGTTATATAGTTCACTAATTGCTGGCGATAGGGGTCACGTGCGCTACAACCTGATGTTCCCGATGCGGGCGGTCAAGCATTGGAATCGGTGGTCCGAGGGCGCCACCATCGGCGATATCGCGCGGCTGGTCGAAGAGGCCGGCTTCGACGGGTTCGCGATGTCCGAGCACCCCTACCCCGATAAGGAGTGGTTGGCCCACGGCGGCCACCATGCGTTCGACCCGTTTGTATCGTTGAGTTTCGCCGCTGCCGCGACCACCCGCATCCGGGTGATGACCTACATCCTGGTGTCGGGTTATCGCAGCCCGTTCTTGACGGCCAAGGGAGCCGCAAGTCTGGACCTACTGTCCGGCGGCCGCTTCACCCTCGGCACCGGTGCGGGCTATCTGAAGTCCGAATTCGAGGCATTGGGAACCGATTTCGGCCGTCGCGGTGCACTGCTAGACGAAGCGATCGCGGCGTGGCGGGCCACCTGGGCCGGCGTCGACCACGACGGTCCGGAATTCGGGGTGAGCGGACACATCGCGCTTCCGCCACCACTGACGGACGGTGGACCTCCGATTTGGATCGGCGGCAACAGCACCGCCGCACAGCGCCGTGTGATCGAGGTGGCCGACGGCTGGATGCCGATGGCCGCATCGGGCGAGATGGCCGCCATCACCCGGGCTCGACCACTGGAAGATATTGGGACGCTCAGTGAATGGATAGGTTCGGTGAACAAGAAGCGGACTGAGCTCGCCCGTGGCCCGGCCGACGTGTCGTTCGTGCCATTCGAGGCTGACTTGCTCGTCAGCGGCGACTGCACAGCGTTCTCGTCTGCAGTGCGGCCCAAGGTCGACGCGTACGCTGAGGCGGGCGTCACCTGGATCACCATCGAGCCGGCCAGCCGGAGTTTCAGCGACTTCCGCACCGATATCGACGTGCTGGCGTCCCAACTGATCGAACGGTGAAGGTAGTGCCCAGTTCCTTCTTTGTCAGCGACGGCGCTCGTTACATGCCAACCCCTTTGACACAAGGGCCATGGGGCCCGTCACTCAGCGGTCACTACGTCGGCGGGTTGCTCGGGCGAGCGGTCGAGCAGGAAGTCAACGCTGTCGATGCCGACTGGCAGCCCGCCCGACTGACGGTCGATCTGATCAGACCCGTCGCGCTGTCACCCCTGCAGGTGCATTCCTCTGTGGTGCGTGACGGCCGCCGACTTCGACTCGTCGACGCGATCATGACTCAGAACAACGTCATGGTGGCACGGGCCAGCGCATTGTTCCTCCGTCGCGGCGAGCACACCACAGACAACGTGTGGACAACGCCTATGGCGATGCCGGAGATCCCCGCTGAACTCGATGCGGTCAATGACGGCGACCTCATGTTGTTCCATTCCTACGGCCGCGATCGGGTTGCGGGCAGCCCGGGTGTCGGGGTCGACGAGTGGCGCCACGGTGGGCAGAAATTCGCGTGGGTGCGAGAGACAAAGTCGCTCGTCGACGACGAGCCGCTGTCCCCTTTCATTCGCGCCGCGATGGCGGGGGATGTGACCAGCTCGATAACCCATTGGGGTACCGACGGGCTGCAATTCATCAACGCCGACTACACCCTCACACTCAGCCGGCTGCCCGAAGGTCCCTACATCGGCTTGGCCTCGTTGACGCACTACGGAAATGCCGGAGTCGGCACCGGCGTCGCCACGCTGTTCGACAAGTCGGGGCCCATCGGCAGCGGCATGGCATCGGCGTTGGTGAACCCCGGGTTCACGCCACCTCCGTCGTTGGTCAGGTGATTGCCCCTTCGATCTTCAGCTCGACCAGGTCGTGATCACCAATGCCCAACTCCCGCAACACCTCGTCGGTGTGCTCGGCGAACATCGGTGCGCGGGTGAGGTGGGCGGCCGCCTCGTCGAACTTCACCGGATTGGCCACCAATCGCTGCTTATTACCCTGTGCATCAACGACATCGGCGATGCGCCCGTTGGCGATCAGTGCCTGGTCGTTGGCGGCCTCCCAGGCATCCTGCACCGGCGCCCACTGGCCGCCCGACAGGCTGAGTAGGCGTTTGCACTCTTCGAAGGTCCGCGAACCGATTGCCCGTCCGATGAGTGCCGTGGCCTCGTCGGCGTGTGCCGCGAGCGACTCCAGCGAGGCAAACCGCTCGTCGTCGGCAGCCCCCTCCAGACCGAACAGCCGGCATATGGGTGACCAGTAGCGGGTCGGCTGCAGCATCGACAACTGGATGAACCGGCCATCCGAGCACCGGTAGGCCCCGGTCAGCGGGTTGCCCGGGGCCTGGCCTTGGTGGTCGATCTTGGGAAGCGGGCAGTCATACAGCATCGCCAGGTTCAGGTTGAACTGGTTGGCCCACGCCCCGACCGCCAGCAGAGAAACGTCGATGACGGAGGTTTGGCCCGTGGCCTGCCTGCCGTACAGCGCCGCGGCTACCGCACCTGCGATGGTGATGCCACCCATGTTGTCGCCGTAACCCCCGGCCGGGATGCCGGTCGGCACTTCCGAGTCGGCGGGCGTCACCCCGTCGGCACTGCCCGAACGCGCCCAGAACGCCGTGACATCGTGTGCGCCGGTATCTCGATCCGGTCCTTCGCTGCCGAATCCACTGCCGGCGACGTAGATGATCGCCGGGTTGATCCGCCGGATCTCATCGAGGTCGATGCGTAGCTTGGCCCGCGCCTGCGGAAGGTAGTTGGTCAGGAAAACATCACTGCGACGGACAAGTTCCTCGAACACCGGGCGCGACTGGTTGAGGGCAAGGGACAGGCCGACGCTGCGCTTGCCGCGGTTCGGTGCTTCCATCATGGGAGCAAACGCGACCCCTGGCGCAGTGGCCGAGCGACCGCCGACAGTCACCAGGCCCCGTTGCCCATCGCCCGTCACCGGATTCTCGATCTTGATGACGTCGGCACCCCAGTCCGCGAGGACGGCGCCCGCCGAGGGCACGAAGGTGAACTGCGCGACTTCCAGGACGCGCACCCCGGTCATCGGTTTCTGCATCTACCCACATCCATCCTCGGGCCAGGGCTCCATGTGCGCTTACCTTTAATCAGTGACTCATCAATGAGACTTCAGTCCGCGACAGTATCGACGAACGTTTTCAACTTGTCGAGATATGGATCACATAGACAACATAGATTACTAGGTGCACGTCGTTACGGAAAGATCAACATGTTGAACCGCTTCATCGGTCGAGCCCTGGACCACATATTCTCAATATTGTGGTTGCCACCACACGGTAGGGTGGAACGTGGTTTGCAGTCAAGGAAGCGCGCGATCGAGGGTTGCAAGAATGGCGGGCGTGTCAGGGCGGACGAGTTCACGGCGGGCTGCACCATGGGGTGCCGACGCGCCCGTCGGCGAAGAGCAGGCCAGGGAGCGACTGCTTGAGGCCGCCGAAGCGTGCTATGTCGAGCGCGGCGTCAGCCGCACCCGGATGAGTGATATCGCGAACAGGGCCGGTGTGCATCGCCGCACGGTGTATGACTACTTCCCCACCAAGGACGCGCTGCTGGCCGCATCTTTTGTGCGAGCGGTCCGCGCCGTGCTTGACGTCTCCGAACCTTGTTGGGACACCGAGGAGCCCTTCCTGGACCAACTCGTAAACGCCACCACGGTCGGGCTGCGGGCCGCACGAAACTCGCCCACCATGGCACTGCTGATCGGCGCTGACGATCTTGGCAAGACCTTTCACGCGGCCGAAGCGTCCGAAACTTGGAACCAGAACCTTGCACATGTTCTGGGCCGACGGCTCGAAGTCGCCATGGAGGCCGGCGAAGTTCGCGACGACCTCACCGCCGACACCATGGCGCGCTGGGTGACACGCATTGCGTTCAGCTTGATCGCCGAACCCGGCCGGGCCGATGACGGCGGCGACGAAGGACTCATCCGCGCCTTCCTTCCTACTTGTCTAGCCCCACAGGGGGTCCGGCTTCAGCTTCCTTAACAAATTTGGCACATTTCTCCGCTGGCCAACCCCCGGTCCGTGAGTTGGTGGGCGGAACAGCGGGTCATCGGCGCGTCCATGCTGAGCAGATGCTGTTGGCGTGCTGTCGAACCGGCGGCACCGGTTGTCGTATTGTTGTAGCGCAACGTGTTTCGTACGTGGAAATAAACCGGCGGGACACCTCCATGGCGGACAGCGCGGTCGTTGATCAGTCGCGGCGCAGTAGGTCAAGCGCGAAATCGGCGTACTCCCGGGCGATATGCTCCAGGAAGGACGCACCGTCAAACCGGAACCATTGGGCCAGCGATGTGCACATCGTCGCGATTGCACTTCCGGCGTCGCGCGGGTGCTTGGTCGCAACATGTCCGTCACTGACCGCGGCCGCGATCTCCTCATCGAGCAGTTGCTGGATATCACTGCGTGGTTTAGGAATTCGGAATCGATTCGTTCCGGCCAGACTCCGCATCTCGCTCGCGCCGATGAATGCCAGGTCACGCCGGTGCGCGTGGTACAGCACGAGCACCTCGACGATCAGCGCCACCCGGTGAATGCTCGTCTACCCCTCGTCGCGGGCGGCGCGTACCCGCCAATGCAGTTCACCCATGGTGATGTCCAAGATGCGCACCGGGAGATCCTGCTTGTCGCGGTGGCGGTGATAGACCGAGGGAACGCTGACGCCGGCCCGCTGCGCCAGAGAGCGCATGGTGGCACCATGATAGCGGGTCGCCACGAACGACTCGACGGCGGCTCGCAGTACCGGGTCGAGCGCCAGTGGCGGAAAGTCACGCCACAACGCCTGGCCGCAGATCGGGGAACTCGCCCGGTGTGTGCTGTTGCGAAGCGACTGCGGACGGCGCATACCGCCGATCAGCGTGCGGATGTCCACGTCAAGAGCCTCGGCATCGTCAGCACGCCCTCGACGGACACTCCTGTCTTTCCGATCTCGATCGCACGCATCGTCGCGGGGCTGACAACCTTCCAGCGCGCGCTGCGCCAGGGTGAAATGGCCACGGAAGCGGCGTCACTCGATGTCGCGGAGTGCCTGTTCGGAAGTGTCCTGATGCACGTGATGAACCTGGCGCGGGGTAGTCATCACGATGCGAAACTTAATGCTTACCAACATGTTCGACCATTCGTTGATATCGTCCTGATCGGAATTGGAGCCCAGATACCAAGCGCCGACCCTGACTAACCTAGAGGTATCGCTATGAACATCACTGTCTTCGGCGGCTCCGGCAATATCGGACGCTTCGTCGTTGCTGATCTGCTCGCCGCCGGCCACAAGGTCACCGCCTACGTACGCAACCCCGCCAAGCTCGGTATTGACGATGCCCAACTGAACATAGTCGCCGGGGAACTATCGGACGCGCAGCGCATCCGGCAGGAGCTACGCGGGGCCGACGCGGTCATCAGCGCACTCGGGCCGTCGTTGAAACGCGGCGTCAAAGGGACGCCTGTCACCGACGGGACGAAGAACATCGTCGCCGCGATGACAGCCGAGAACGTCGGTCGCTTCATCGGCCTTGCCACACCGTCGGTTCCAGATGAGCAGGACCAACCCACCTTGAAGGCCAAAGTTCTGCCGCTGATCGCCGGGACAATGTTCCCCAATGCACTCACCGAGCTCGTCGGGATGACACAGGCGGTGACCGGGTCCGGACTCGACTGGACCATCGCCCGGATCACCCGCCCGACCAACGGGAAACCGAAAGGCACTGTGCGTGCGGGCTTCCTCGGCTGCGACAAAGTGGGATCGGCGATGACACGAGCCGATATCGCCACCTTCCTCATCGCGCAGCTCACCGATGCCACATACTCCCTGGCCGCACCGGCCATCAGCAACTAATTCAACGGAAGTAGCGCGGATGACCCTGCACCTCCCCTGTCCGCGGCGGACGCCTTGCGGATGGGCTTGGTCAACCGCGTCGTCGCCCACGTCGCGCTCGAACCGGTGACGGAAGCGTTGACGGCCCAGATCGCTGGCGCGTCGCTGTCCACACTGATGGCGACGAAGACCATGCTCGTGCGGGCTTGGGAGCAAATGGGCATGCGCCAGCATCTTCAGCTGCCGGCGGACCCGATAACGATGGTGAAGGACACATCTGACAACCCAGGAGCTCAGGGCCGAGCCCCAGCAGCGAAGCCGGCTCCCCCCGCGAACAGGCGTCCGATGGATGATGCGTCTGCTCAGCACACCCGACCGGCGAAGAAGGCACCTGAGACGATCCCGATGACGATGGCCGCGGTGGTGTACCCCAGCACGGCGGCCACGACGACACCCGTGATTGCACCAACGCCCAGGCTGAGCAGGAGAAGGCCCAGCAGCGCTCCGGTCATGAGCTACCTTCCTATGACATGGATCACAACGAATCACACGAGTGTGTCAAGCCACAGAAAAATACCATAAATCAGATAACTGTTTAGCGTTCTTGTCACCAAATTTCATCGCGACGCTCCAGACCGCTCAGCACCCCCGGAAATCGGGAGGCCGTCGCTCCCGGAACGCACGGACTCCCTCCCGGAAGTCCGCAGTGCCGGCCAACGTCAGCTGGCCATCGGCCTCGATGGCCTGAACCTGCTCCAACTCACCGAGCGTCCCCGCCGCCAGCGCACGCTTGGTCCAGGCGTACGACAACGTCGGCCCGGCGGATACCGACCGCAGTACCTGCTCCAGAACCGTGTCGTAATCGTCGTCGGCGGTCAGATGCGAGATCATCCCCCACTCGAACGCCGTTGCGGCGTCGACACGTTCAGCGGTCATGGCCATCCGTGCGGCACGGGCACGTCCGATCAGCGCCGGCAGGAGCGCACAGGCACCTCCGTCGGGCATCAACCCGACACGACTGAATGCCAGCTGATTTTGACCGCCGATTCGGGAGTCGTTTGATCACGAATTTCGGAGTCGCTGAGGGAGGTTCGTGGGTTGGATTGATCACGAAAATGGGAGTCGGTAGCGTGGATTGACCGCTGGCCCGGCGGTCCACGGTTTATCAGGGGTTAAGGGCAGAACACGCGTACGAAACGCGGCGTCGCGAGTTACATGCGCGCCCCCGTCTTCGGCTCCACTGCGGCGTCAGGGACTTTGTCAATTGCCCCATCCATCCAGCCCCCCGCAGCCGGTTTGAAGACGTCTTTCCGGTACCGACCGATCAAGTTGGATGGGACGATTTCGTCCAGCAGAGCCGTGTTTCAGATGCGCAGGACGTCACATCAAACATCACGATTAGTGGGCCCGCCACCGCTGCAACAGTGACGCACCGAAGTCTCTCTAGCGCTGCTCGCCGGTAGGTCTCGCTACGGTCATGGGCCTACCCAGTCGGATCCTCCCACCATCTCGCGATAGATAGGGCATCCCAGGTGTCACATCATCGTCGAGCATCTGCCTGTCTGGATCTCGACGTGGACCGGCGAGCTTCTGACGCATAGCACCTGCCCGCTGACCTTCAGTTGGGTATGGCGCATGAACGCGCCTCTCACACAAGGGATGCGGTGGCCGGTAGTGGGTGGGTGGTGGTGTCGTTGATGCCGAAGAGCTTGACGGTGCGCTCGGCGATTCCGTTGCGGCGGGTTACTAGGCCCCACGTGATGGCCGCGGCGAACAAGATGGTGGGTATCCAACCAAGAAGGTGCACAAGCAGTCCCGTGGTCAGCGCAGCCACCAGGGTAACGATCATGGTGGTTGCCCACAGTCCGAGCGCCACCAGAGGGCGTGGGCCGAGGCGTCCGGTGAGGCGTAGCCCGTCGGCGTGCCAGCGTCCCATGATGAACAGCATCACGACGACGAGCATCCCGAGTAACGCATAGAGGGTCAATGCCACTGGGGAAGTGGCCCACGCCCGAATGTTCTGGGATGCAGGAGCGTCAGTCCAGTGCGCGAATGTGGTGGCATCGGCGGAGAAGAAGCGTTGGTAGCCGGTGCCGTTCCAGCCGTAGCTGAGAATGAAGAACAGTGCAAAGTAGCCGGCCACCATCTGCATGAAGGCCCACTGCATGTGGTCGCGGGTGATGAGCCATCGGGTCACCAGGTATCCCAGTACGCCTTGGGTGGTGTTGGTGGCGGCGAACACGGCGACCAGCCATACCGGCAGTGCGTCATGGGTGGGTGCGGCGTGCATGGTTTCCCAGCTGGTGAAGCCCAACAGCAGCCATGCCCCGCTGGGGGCGAACAGGCCGGCGCAGAACAACATGGTTGCGGTCAGGTAGGGGTCGGTCAACGCTGACTGCCATCGCGGCCGGTCGATGGGTGTGTGCCGGGGGGCGCGGGCGGCGGATCGGAGTTGGTGGGTGGCCGACAGTGCCAGGCTGGCGCCGATACTGTATGACCAGAACACATCAAGTTGCACCATTGCGGTGTTTCTCCCTTGGGGCTCAACGGAATATGGGGCTGGGGCTCGGCGCGGCAGCTGCGCGACGGGGCGGGGCTTTACTGCGACGCAGCGGTGTTCTCGGTTGGTGGGATCGGCTGGAAATTATGGGGCCGGTTGCGGTACTGCGGTGGCGGGGCGTAGCGGGGCGGTGCTGTCAGCAGCGGTGCGTCGGCGGGCAGATCGCCGCGGACTCGAAGCCACCCTTGCCGTGCTCGCGGGTGCATGCGGGCCCGCTCGGGCAGTACCCGCCACACCAGCCGCAGCACGAGGTTGATGGCATCGAAAATCCGTTGGTGAGTGCGGGTCCATTTCAGCCCGGCGAGCCGACGCACCGGCCCGGGATACATCCCGGTCGCATACAGGCGAAAGATCGGCATCCCGATTCCGTTGAGGACGCCTCGGTACAGCGGTGCGGGGATCCAGCGCGGTGGCGTGTTGTGCACGCCGAATCGGTAGTAGAACAGATCCTTGAATGCCTGGGTCATCACCAGTTCGTGGCTGACCATGTGGTCCCAGTAGACCCAGAACGTGTCCAGGGTGTCTGGTTCGTCTCGGTATTTGATGCCGTACTGGCGCCAGATCACCTTGAACTCTTCGAACAGCTGCTCCTGTTGCCCCTTGGTGAATCCACCGTAGAAGTTCTCGGCCATCTCCAGGGCTGCGACAATGTAGGTGGCGTGTGCCCAGTAGAACGTGTCCGGGCGCAGCGCAGGGGCGCGGCGTCCGGTGCTGTCGGTCGACACCAGCCCGCTGTGATACCGCACCAATTCCTGAGATGTCTGGTGGGCGCGCTCACCGTCGAAGGCGGTGCCCAGGATCGTGTACAGGGATCGCAGCAATCGCTGCATTGGTTCCTGTTTGACCGTGGAGTGTTCCTCCACGACTGCGGCTAACCCGGGATACAGGTTCTGAATCGTGCCACCCCAGAACACATAGGGCACCACCCGGGAGTCAGCGAACAACCGCCAGAACAGCGAATCGGGCCCGAGTGGGGTGATCGGTGTGTCCGGATCTGCAGGAATGCTCACGCTCATGTTCGACGCCCTCCCATGTGGCTTTTGGTGAATCGACTCACCAAAACATCATTTGGTGATACTGTTCACCAAAGGATGCGGGTTCGTCAAGCAGGCCTGACCGATCACATACCGGGGGGTTACCTAGGATCGATTCGACGATGACGACACCGAACCGATACCGGTACACCGGATTGAGCGTCGCTGAGCGTAAGGAGCGCCGCCGGGTGGCGCTGCTAGGGGCGGCCCTGGATGTGCTGGCCGAGTCAGGTGTCGAAGCGATTACTGTGCGTGGCGTCTGTCGGCGGGCGGAACTCAACGACCGCTATTTCTACGAGCACTTCACGAGCTGTGATGAACTGCTCGGGGCCCTGGCCGACTACGGGCTGCATGCGCGACTACTGCCGGACCTAGAAGTTCGGCTGACTGACGCGGGGTCGGATCCCGCCAAGTGGGCTCGGGCAGCTACCGAGGCCACTCTGTCGATTGTCGATGACGACCCCCGTTGGCGACATCTCATCGTCAATCTGACGGCCACCCCGGCACTGCGGGAACGCCGTGACAACGCTGTCTCGCTGGTCGCTCAACTCATGCAAAGTGCGGCCGAGGAACTTCTCGATCAAAACGATCGTCAAGCACAACTTACCTCAATTGTGTTGGCGTCGGGCATCTTCGAAGTCGTGGTGCGTTGGGCTCGCGGTGTTCTCGACATCGATCGCGCCCAGCTCGCCGACTACCTGGTCGACTTGCTCGTCGGTGTCGGGAACATCGCGAACCAGGAACGATAGGGCCCGCCTTAATACGAAACCAGGTAGCGGTCGGCGAGGGTGGAGGCGCAGTCCTCTGCCCGGCCGCGCTTGGCACTGGCAGCCAAACCATCCCGACGCCAGCGCAGAACTCATCGCCGAGGCCTACGACGCCTCAAACAGCTGACACAGCTAGCTCGCCGTCGAGTGCCGACGATCAGGCACGAGCATCGTCGGAGGCTGCGGGGTTGTGTTTTGATCGGGTCTGGGCCAGACGGAAGGAATCAGTTCCAGTTTCGATGATGTTGCCGCCGAATGTAAGTCGGTCCACGATGGCCGCGCATAGCCGTGGGTCGGTGAACGTCTTGGTCCACCCAGAGAAACTCTCGTTAGACGCAATCGCCACCGAAGCCTTCTCCTCGCGTTCGGTGAGCACCTGAAACAGCAGTTCAGCGCCGCGCCGGTCGAGCTCCATGTAGCCCAGCTCATCGATGCAGAGCAGATCGACCCGGCCGTAGCGAGCGATGGTCTTGGACAGTTGCTTGTCGTCGGCGGCCTCGACGAGTTCGTTGACCAGCTTGGTGGCCAACGTGTACTTCACCCGGTACCCGGCCATCGCCGCCTCGGTGCCCAACGCGATCAGCAGATGGCTCTTACCGGTGCCCGAATCGCCGATCAAGCACAGCGGCAACCCTTTCTTGACCCATTCGCATTTGGCCAGCGTGTACACCGCGGCCGCGTCAACGTGAGGGTTGGCGTCGAAATCCCACGCCCGCAACGACTTGTCGCGGGGGAAGCCGGCGGCTTTGATCCGCCGCGTAGCACGGCGCCGGGCCCGGTCATCGCATTCGGCCATCAACAGTTCGGCCAGAAATCCGCGATAGGACATCTGCTCGGCGGCGGCCTCGTCGGCCAGCTCGGCGAAGTTGACGCGAATCGTCGGCAAGCGCAGCATCCGGCAGGCCTGCTCCACAGCAGCGTCAGCAGCTTGCTCGGTCAACCCGCGCCGGTGCGGCAAACTGGTGCTCGCAGAAGTCGTACTCATGAGGTGGCGGTGTCCTTCCTAGGATTGCGCAGCAGAGCGTCGTAGGCCGCCACCGAGGGCAGCGGCCGAGAATCAGTAGGCAGTGCGGCCAGTCGTCGCGCGGTCAGCGACGCCACCGCCTCGGCCTCGTCTGCGGTTTCATGGCGTTCGCCCTGGTGTTCAGAAGTGTTGTCCTCAGCCGCCTTTCGCGCCTCTAAGACCACGGAGTCGGCAGTCAGCGCCCCGGCGCCCAGGGCGCGGACCAACCCTATGACCACCAGTTCATGCGGCAGATGCCGGTGCGCCAGCAAGACGGCGATCAGTTCGCGGGTGCCGGTAGCGTCGCCGTGAGTCTTGCGGGCCGCTGCCCACCAGGCGTCGTGCACCGGGGTGAACCGCCCCGCCGCGCGGGCCTGCTCCAACGCCGTCGAACCCGGCAGGGCACCGGGTTTGCGCAGCAGAATCTCCAGGTAGTGATCCAACTCCAGCCGGGTTTCGGCCTTGCCCGGCAAGCGTTCATGGGTGGCGACTAGCTGGCGGTCGCAATACACCTCCAGATGCGAGGCATGCAGCTGCACCCGCACATGACGTCCGGCTAGCCGGACCGGCACCGAATATCGATTGGTGCGCACCGTGATCTGACTGTGCCGATCCACGCGCAGGTTGAACCAGCGCCCGGTCTCAAACGCGGCCTCAGGCAACGGCACCAACAACGACGCCTCGGCAGTGAACAACTCACCGACGGTGCGGACCCGGGAACCGATGCGGCGATCCAGGTCATCGGCGTCCCACTTGTCGATCATGGCGTTGAGTTCAGCGATCGATTCGACCTGCGGCACCGGCACGAAGTGGTTGCGGCGGAACCAGCCGATCTGGCCTTCCACCCCGCCCTTCTCATGGGCACCTTGTACTCCGGGTTGGCAGTAGAACGCCTCGATCCCGTAGTGGGACCGGAACGCCACCCAGCGGTCGTTTTCCACCCGATGCCGCGACATACCCAGCACCGCTGAGACTGCTGATTTGAGGTTGTCGTAGCGGATCCGGCCGAACGGCACCCCGCCGAGAACCTCGAAGGCGTGCGCGTGGCCCTCCAAGAATGCTTCCTGGCCAGCCGACAGGAACACCCGATGCACCGCGCGACCCGAAAACGACAACCGCAACGAGAACCGCAACGAGCACGTCACCGGCTGACCGCGCAGCTCTACGACCACATCACCGAAGTCGACCTCGGCTTCCTCCCCGGGCCTGTGCGACTGCGGCACGAACACCTCGATCGGGGCCCGGCCGGATTCGGCGAGAATCTCCGCGCGTCGCATCGACACATACGCGCGCACCCGCGAATACGACAATTCAGCCTGATGCTCCTCGCGCAGCCGATCGAAGATCCGCTTAGCCGTATGACGCTGTTTGCGCGGGGCGGTCAGATCTGTCCGCAGCCAACTGTCGATGACCTCGCGGTAACCGTCGATCTTGCTGCCCCGGTTCGGATAGTGCTTTCGTTCCGAAGGCCAGGCCGACCCCAAGGCCTTGTGCACCGTTGTCCACGACACCCGGTACTCACGCTGAATCGCCCGCGCCGACTTCCCAGCGCGAGCATCCCGGCGGATCGCCGCGTACAGCTCCAACTTCGACCCCGAAGGCCGCACACAGACATCCAAGCCACGCCACATGGACAGCCGGTGACTCCCGAATTCACAGTCAACAACACCTTCGCCACAACACCGACTCCGAAATTCGTGATCAAACGACTCCCGAATCGGCGGTCAGAATCAGCCAGCTGAAAGTACGCGGGCGGTGCGGCCACCACCAGATCGCAGGCCAGCGCCAGCGGACAGCCGAAGCCGACCGCCGCGCCGTGTACCCCTGCAACCACCGGTTTGGGCAGAGTCGTGATTGCCTGCACCACCCGGTTGGCGGCGTGCGCGGCACCTTCTGTATCCCTGCCGATCAGGTCGCCACCGGAGCAGAAGGCGCGCCCGGCTCCGGTGAGCAGCACCACTCGAACCGAGTTGTCGGCCGCGGTTTCGCTGAGCCGGGACGACAATTCGTCGAGCATCGGGGTATCGACGGCATTGAGCTTCTCCGGCCGGTCCAGACGGATCCGCCGGACAGCGTCGTGGTCGTGGACCGAAACACCGTTTGGCACAGGTGGTTACAGGCCCAAGTCGCGGCCGATGATGTCCTTCATGATCTCGGTGGTGCCGCCGAAAATCGTCATGATGCGGTTGTCCATGTAGTCGCGGGCCACTCGGTACTCGGTCATGTAGCCATAGCCGCCGTGCAACTGCACACAGCCATCGACCACCTTCTTGGCCAGCTCGGTGCACCACCATTTGGCTTTCGATGCCTCGACTGCCGTCAGCTCACCGTCGACCACCGCTTGCAGGCACCGGTCGATGTACTGTTCACCGATCTCGAGTTCGGTGTCCATCTCGGCCAGCAGGAACCGGTTGTGCTGGAAGCTGCCGATCGATTGCCCGAAAGCCTTGCGGTCCTTGGCGTACTGCAGGGTCTGTCGCCAGGTTTCGCGGGCACCCGCGATGGCCGAGATGGCGATGGACAAACGTTCCGACGGCAGATTGTGCATCAGGTGATAGAAGCCGCGGCCCTCTTTGCCCAGCAGGTTGGCTGCGGGGACCCGCACGTCTTCGAAGACGAGTTCGGCGGTGTCCTGGTAATGCAGACCCATTTTTTCCAGCTTGCGGCCGCGGCTGAACCCGTCCATGCCGTCCTCGACCACGAGCAGGGTGAAGCCTTTGTGCCCGGCTTCGGGATCAGTGCGGCACACCACTACCACCAGGTCGCAGTTGATACCCGAGGAGATGAACGTCTTGGAGCCGTTGACGATCCAATCGTCACCGTCGCGGACCGCAGTGCTACGAATGCCCGCCAGGTCACTGCCCGCACCCGGTTCGGTCATAGCGACGGCTACGATCAGTTCCCCGCTGCTGATACCCGGGAGCCAGCGCTTCTTCTGTTCGTCATTGGCCAATGACGAGAAGTACGGTCCGACAACGTCGTTCTGCAGACTCAACGACGGTGCCGGCCCCCCGTAGCGGGCCAGCTCCTCGTCGATTACGGCGTTGAACCTGAAGTCGTCAACTCCCCCACCGCCGAATTCCTCTGGCATATTGAACCCGATCAGGCCGTACTTGCCGGCAGCCACATACGCCGAGCGGTCAACCAGCCGCGCGCTTTCCCATTGCTCGGCATTCGGTACGAGCTCCCGCTCTATGAACTGCCGTACCGTATCCCGGAACGCCTCGTGCTCGGCTTCCAAAACCAATCGCTTCATATGCCTGTCTCACTCTCCGTACAGTCGGCGCATTTCCTCGCCGACCTTGCCTGATACTCGCGAAACAACCTGCGCTCCACGTCTTCTGAGGTCAGCGTCGGGTACCGGTAGCACGACTGGGCCGGTGGCCTTCGACGGAAGCAGCACCTTCGCGGTGCCGCGGGTGGTGGCCTCGTCGCGCTGACTGGTGGCAAACACCTCCACCGACACCGCCTCGTCGGCGCAGTCGCCCTTGGCCGTGACCTTGCCGGTGCACCGATGTACGTCGCCGTGATAGTTGAAGCCACGCATCTGCAGGTCCATCTCGGCCAGCCAGCCGTCGTCCCCCATCCAGTTGGTCAGCAGGTGGCTGACCCATGCTGCGCGCATCTGCCCGTAGTCGTAAGGCGCCGGAATGCCGAGCGCCTGCGCGCGGGCCGCGTCCCAGTGCAGCCGTTGCACGACATCGGGCACGCCATACTCGTCGGGTTGGAAGAACGCAGGCATCCGCTTACGCAACTGGTGGGCGAACTTCAACGGGCCGACACCGTATCCACCCCAGCCCCATCCCATGTGCATCGAGATGATGTCGACCACAGTCAGGGGGCCCTTGATGATTCCAGGAAGATCGTCACCGACAGCGACATCCTCCCACCACTGCAGGTCGGCGCCGCGGCGCACCTCGGCCTCGTACTCGGCCTCGACCTGTGCGAACTCTTCAGGTGTCCAGTGCTGGCGCTCAATTCCCTTGAGCTTGCCGGACTTCTTCGAACCCTGCCGCTCGGCGTTGATGTAGGACTCGTCGCGGGTGGCGATCGGATTCCCGTCGATGTCGACGTAGAGATACCGGAAGGTCTCCTTGACCGAGCGACCGCCGGAAAATTCGCTCTCCTTGACCTGGACATCGAGCGTGTAGTTCTCGGCCAACACCGGACGTCCGGCATATACCGGGCGGTACCAGGTCCACTTCACTCCCGAGTAGTACTTGCCGGTACCGCGGAACAACCCACGGAACAACTTCTTTCGTTCCGGGTCCGTGAACTTCGGGGTCTGATCCAGGCCGGTCGCGATCGGAAACGTCGGTGAGGCGATCTGCCCGTGCCAGCGGGTGCTCGGTCCGTACGCAGGATCGTGGAACAACGGGTTGTCGTCGCCACAGCCGAAGGCGAACTGCGTGATGGCATCGCCGGATGGCAGCTTGTTCCATGCCTCGTCGCGCTGGAATACCGGAATCCCGATCTGCGCTTTGGCGCGCTCGATGTCCTCGTCGGTGATCCGGCCTTCTTCGGCTGCCGTATCTGCTCCGCTTTTCTGGGTGGTGGTCATCGCTTCTCCTAAAACTTCAGCATGGCGCCGGCATCGACCTTGAGCTGCAGGCCGGTCACGTAGCGGGATTCGTCAGAGGCCAGGAAGCAGACCGCATTCGAGATGTCGGACGGCTCTACGTACGGCGTCGGCATGGCTTGCATGGCGGGGAACGCCAACAGAGCGTCGTCCCGAGTGGGCGACTCGAGGTCCGGCCGGAACTGGCGGTACATCGGCTCGCTGTTGAGCATCGCGGTGTTGCAATTGGTGGGGTGAACGACATTGGCACGGATGGATTGTGGTGCCAGCTGACGTGCCAGCCGCAGCGTGTACGAGTCCACCAACTCCTTGGCGTAGCTGTAGCCTGCACCTCCCGGACCGTCCGGCCCGGGGGCCCCGGGCTGTGCCGCAGCGATAAGTGCTGCGACGGACCCAGTGGTGATGATCGACGCGCCTTCCTTCAGGTAAGGCAGCGCGGCGTGCACCGTGTTGACGACGCCGATGAAGTCGACATCGAACGCATCGGCAAAGGCCTGCACGGGGCGGCCCACCCCCAGCGGACATATCCCGGCGTTGGCGACGACCACGTCGAGCTTGCCGAATTCGCCCACCGCATTGGCGAGTTCACGCGCCAGCGAAGGCCGGTCCCGCACGTCGACCTCGGCGGTGTAGGCCTTGCGGCCGGTCTTCTCCACCTCCAGTCCGGCTTCTTCGAGATCACGCGATGTGGCCAGTGCGTATCCGTTGGTCTCGATGTCGTGGCAGATGTCGAAGAGGATGACGTCGGCACCCTCCTCTGCCAGTTTGACTGCGTGACTACGCCCCTGACCGCGCGCTCCACCGGTGACCAGAACGACTTTTCCCTCTACCCGGCCCATGTCAGCGTGCCTTCCAGACCGGTTGACGTTTCTGCGCGAAGGCCAGCGGGCCTTCCTGAGCGTCTTCGGATTTCAGCAAAGCGGTGAACTCACGCTGAGTGCGCTCCCACTTTGGTTCCTCATGGGCGATCACGCCATTGTCGGCGGCGTACGCGACCCGTTTGCTGGCCTGCACCGACAGCGGCGCGTTCACCGTGATCCGCTCGGCGAGCGCGAGAGCAGCCTCCACCACGGTGCCGTCGGCTACCACTTGGTTGATCAGCCCCCACCTCAGCGCCTCCTGGGCGGTGACCGGCTCTCCGGTGAAGACGAGTTCGAGCGCCACCTTGCGCGGCAACTGTTCGATGATCCGGAATACCCCGCCCGCACCGGCGATCAGGCCGCGCTTGACCTCGGGTAGGCCGAAGCTGGCAGTTTCGCCGGCGACCACCAGATCACTGGCCAGGGCCAACTCCGAACCACCGCCCAAGGCGGTGCCGTTGACCGCGGCGATCGTGGGCTTGTCGATGAAGTGGTGTACGTAACCGGCGAAGCCCCACTCGGGGTTTGTGTCGTGAAAGAGATCCTCCCCGCGTGAGATCGCCTTCAGATCCGCCCCGGCACAGAAGGATTTGTCTCCGGCCCCGGTGAGCACCACCGCCCACACATCGGGGTCGTTCTGCGCGGCTTCCAATGCGTTGCCGACGGCGATGCTCACCGCACCGTTGACCGCGTTGCGGGCGTCCGGACGGTTGATCGTGATGAGCGCGACGTTGCCTCTGCGCTCCACTATGGCGGCGTCAGTCATGAATTCTCCTTCTGCGGATTGTTGGCGTTCTCTGATTGGGGATCTGCCTGTCCGGCACCGAGGTCCGCCAGCATGGCCAGCAGGCGCCGACGGTCCACCTTCAGCGCCGCCCCCCGCGGTAGCGCATCCACCACGAACACCTGGGCGGGCACCTCATATGGCGTGAGCACAGCACGGCAGTGCTCACGCAATTCGTCACCGTCGGCATCGACGCCCGAACGTAATTCGACTGCGGCAACCGGGATCTGGCCCAAACGGCGATCAGGAATGGGCGCCACCGCCGCATCGGCTACCGCTGAATGCCCTCGCAGCGCCCGCACAACGGTCTCCGGTGCCACCTTGAACCCGCCGCGAACGATGACGTCGTCGGCGCGACCGTCGATGTAGAGGAAGCCGTCGGCGTCGAGGTGCGCCAGATCGCTGGTGGTGACCCACTCGTCCGCGCGTCCGGTCTGTGGGGTAGCAACCTGCAGCCTTCCAGTCGCATCCGGGCCGAGCACCGCGCCGTCCTCGTCTACGATCTGCAGCCGGACGCCGGGGAACGCGCGTCCCACGCTGCCCTTCTTCTCGGCCCACAGCGCGTGAAAGTCCTTCATCGTCCACCCGGCCACGGCACCGGAGAACTCGGTTGCGCCGTATACGACGAGGATCGGAATGCCGTAACGCTCGAAGAAGTCGTCGACCAGTGCGGGGTCGACCGGGCTGGTGCCCGCGTTCACCGCGCGGATACTCGCCAGATCCTCGACCGGAACATCGGAATCGAGCACCGATCTGATGGCCGCGGGCGGCAAGCCCGCGAGAGCGGGCCTGTGCTCTTTGACCACCGAGTGCCAGCCCGGCACCGTGAACCTGTCCAGCATCGCAATCGGTCGGGCGGCGACCAAGGATTGCAGCAGCGACCAGAGGCCGCCGATGTGAACGATGGGCAGTGTCACCAGGCCGACCGTTCCCGACAGCGGCGGTTTGGTCCGGGACCCGGGCCGGTCGTTGTGTTGCAGCGCCGCGGAAAGGGCGACCTCCAACTGGGCACGGGTCAAGGGAATACGTTTCGGCGGGCCTGTTGTACCCGACGTCAGCATCTCGATCGCGACGGTGGAATCGCCGGCGTCCGCCTGTGCGCGCCCCCGAGCCTGCACGATCACATCGTCACCGTCGAGGCTCCACCCTGTGGCGCCGAGATCCCCGACCGTCCAGTCGAACACATCTTCCGTCCACACCGCGTGCGGCGCCAGGACGTAGGCCACTCCGGCTGCAGCCAGGTCGGCGCTCAACCGCTCCGGTGGCTGCAGCGGACTGATGGTCACCAGAGTGCGTCCGCCCCGGAAGATGGCGATGAGGGCGGCGACCGACTCCATGCGATTCGGCAGCACAACCGCGACCCGGCCGCCCTCACCGCACCCCGCCGCGGTCAACTCCTTGTCGATCCGCTCGGTCAAACTACGGATGCGACCCCAGGACTCCCAACGCCCGTCGCATTGCAGCATGCGCGCGTGGTCATTGGCATCCCACAGCCGGCCCAACGCTTCTTCGATGCTCGTCATCGTCACTTTCCGAACGGTTCGCCGTAATCAGTATTCTGTTTAACCTAATCGACATGGTTTACTAGGTCAACTTAGTTGGAAGGATTTCGTCATGGACTTCGGATTGACCGACGAGCAGGACCAACTGGCAGAGGCCGAACGCGCCTGGCTGGTCCGCAACGACCCGCTGGCTCGCGTCCGCGCGACGCTGGATTCAGCACCCATCGCCATCGATCCGGCTGCGGTGGCCCATGCCACGGAATCCGGACTCTTGGCGCTGCTCACGCCCGAAATGGGTGGCACCCACGTCGATCTTGCGGTCCTCACCGAAGCCCACGGTTACGCGGCCAGTGCGCTGCCGATCGCCGACCTGGCCATCACCACATGGCTGCTCGACCGGGCAGGAATCAGCACCGACGACGCTCTGATCGGGCTGGCCTTCAGCACCGGCCGGGACCGCGTCGGCACCCCTGTGCCGATGGCAGCCGATTTGGCCGCCGTCGCGGTAGCACGGCACATCGGTGAGAAGGAATACCTGTCGGTGGTGTCCGCTCCCACGCTGATCGCCATGACGACGCTCGACCTGACCCGGTCGTGGGCGAGAGTGAACTTCGACGGGACCGACGATGGCCTCGAACTGCCCCCCGGAACCCTGGCAACAGTGCGGGATGCGCTGGCCGTACACCGTGCGTTCGACGCGTTGGGCGCCGCGACCCGACTGCTCGATATGAGCGTCGAATACGTCGGGCAGCGTGAGCAATTCGGCGTACCGGTCGGCTCGTTCCAGGCCGTCAAACATCACTGCGCCAACATGGTCGTCGCGGTGGAGTCCGCCAGGGCCTCGCTCTGGGCCGCCGCACTCGCGCTGGACACCTCGGTCGGTGCCAGCCGGTCCCGGGCGGCCTCCGCGGCCGCCGCATACGCGAAATCCGCCGCCGCCCGCGTCGCCGGTGACGCCCTGCAGGTGCACGGTGGTATCGGCTTCACGTGGGAACACGACCTGCATCTGCTGCTACGCCGAATCAAGGTCGACGAGGCATTTAACGGCACGGTCGTCGAACACCGGGCCGCCCTCGTCACCGCGTGAGGGCCTAGCGCCCACGCGGCAGGCCCAGTCCACGCTCGGCGATCAGATTGCGCATGATCTCCGAGCTGCCGCCGGCGATGGTGTACGCGCGAGCGTACAACCACTCGTCCTGCCAGCGCCCGGCGTCGAGGACATTCGCGTCGCCTTCCACCAGCACCCCGTCCTCGCCACCGAGTTCCACTGCGAAGCGGGCTATTTCGAGGTTGACCTCACTGAACATCAGCTTGGCCATGGCGGCGTCGTGCATCCGTTCAGTACCACGCGACCACCGCGTCACATTCGCATAGGTCAGCGCTGCCAGCGCTTCGACCTCGGCGCTGAACTGGCCGATCCGATCCTTCACGAGATCACTCTCAATAGCGGGGCGCCCGCCCACGTGCACCTGCCGTGCCAGGTCGGTGAGCGCCTGAACGGCCAGCTTGAGCTTCACCACCGCAGCGCCGACACCGGTACGCTCGTGCGCCAACGTGGCATTCGCGATCGCCCAACCCTGCCCCGGCGCGCCGATCATCGCCTCGGCGGGCACCTTGACGTTGTCGAGAAACACCTCATTGAAGTCCGAGGTGCCAGTCAGTTCGCGCAGCGGCCGTACGGTGATACCCGGGCTGGACATATCGACGATGAATGCGCTGATTCCCTTGTGCTTTGGGGACTCAGAGTCGGTTCGCGCCAACATGTACCCGAAATCGGCCCAGTGGCCATCGGTGGTCCACACCTTCTGCCCGCTGACGATGTAGCTGTCGCCGTCGAGCACCGCCCGGGTACGCAGAGCCGCGAGGTCACTGCCCGCGCCGGGCTCACTGAACAGCTGGCACCACAGTTGTCGACCCGCACGGATCTCGGGTAGATGCCTGCGGCGCTGATCGTCGGTGCCGTAGTGGATCAGTGCGTGCGAGGCGAGGATGCTGCCGCTCTGCACCCCCGGGACCACGGCGCGGGCCAGCTCCTCACCGACGACGATGGCGTGCTCGGCCGAACGGTCATCGCGGCCGCCGAACTCGGCAGGCCAGTCCGCGCCGACATACCCTGCCTCGAACAGCCGCGCCGTCCATTCCTTCAGCGCTTTCAGCTCGGTCTCGTTCTCGGCACTGCGCACACCCGCGCGAGGCGGGATGGCGGGTGCGTGCTCGGCAACAAACGCCCGGACCTCTGCGCGGAAGTCCTCCAACTCGGGGCCCATACCGTATTCCACTTTTTGTCCTTCTGTTCGATGTGGCTGGCTCAGCGAGTCAGTGCTTGTTCGGGGCGCTTCGCCTGCGACGGCCGCAGCAGCTCCCCCGCGGCGCGGTCGCGCAGCGCATCCGCGCGGCCGACCAACACGGCGTTCGCCTGTGCACGCCGCAGCAGCAGGTGGATTGGATGCTCCCAGGTGAAACCGATGCCGCCGTGGATCTGTAATGCGGCCTCGGTGGCGCTCACCGCCGCGTCAAGGGCAGCCGCGGTAGCGAGATCCACCAGATACTCCGACTCCGCTCCATCGCCCGCGAGATCGAGCTCAGCAACCGCCAGCACCTGGCTGCGGGCGCCTTCGAGAGCGACCAGGGTGTCCGCGCACCGGTGCGAGATCGCTTGGAAACTGCCGATCGCCCGCCCGAACTGATGGCGTTCGCGGGCCCACTCCACAGCCAATGCCAATGCCCTAGCCGCGACACCGACCGAGTCCGCAGCCACGGCCAGCTTGGCTTGGCGGCGCGCGATACGCAGCACTCGACTCAGCTCGGCACCGTCGGCCAGCACTTCTCCCGAAGCACCGGTGAGGGTCACAGCACCGACCGTGCCGGTCAGGTCCAGCGGTTGCTGAGCCGTCACCTCGACACCATCGTCGGCCGCGTCGACCGCGACGAGCACCTCTCCGACGGCGGTGCGAGCCAGCACGATCAACACCTCGGCACTCGGTGCGCCCGCCACGATCGGCACCACTCCGTGTAGGCCGGCGCCGTCCCATTCAGGTAGCTCCGGTCCGCTGGTCACCCAACCGCCATCGTTCAACGGCACTGCGAAAGCGGCGGGTGTGCCCGCGGTGATCCGTTGCACCAACTCCTTCGCCGCGCACTGCACCGCAACGTCCAGTGCGGTCACCGTCGCGACCAACGGGGCAGGCGCCAGCGCTTTGCCGGCCTCCTCGATGGCGGCATAGAGCAGCCTCGGTCGCGCACCGGCGCCCCCCAGGGACTCCGCTACGGCCAGGCCTGGCAGGCCGAACTCGACAAGGGCCGACCACACGGCGTCGTCGGTGGCATCGATCGGGCGTTTCCGGTCGAGCAGCGTCGTCACGTCCACCCTGGCCGAAAGCGTCTTCGCGAGCACATCGCGGAGCTCACCTTCGCCCTCTTCGGGCACGGCCAGCGGTGCGCCGGGGGTCACGGCCGCGGTTCGCGTGCCCTCGCCGCGGTGCGACGGCAAGCCGAGCACGCTTTCAGCGATGGTGTTGCGCTGGATCTCGGCGGTGCCGGCACCGATGGTGGTGGCGCGGCTCATCAGGTAGCCGAATGTCCAGCGGCCGTTGTCGACGGCGTCATGGGCCCGGCTGCCCAGTGCGGCATACGGGCCGACCGCACGCAACGCCAGGGCATGCAGGTGCTGTTCGAACTCTGATTTCACAAGCCGGTTCACCGAGGCCACTCCACCGGGGTCCTCCCCGCGTAGCACCGCGGCCAGCGCGCGGGCACTGTTGGCGGCGATGGTGCGTGCCCCGGATTCCAGCCGGGCGACATCCTGGCGGACCAGCGGATCGCTGTCGAGTTGCCGGGATGCCACCAACTCGAGCACCCGGTCTGCGGTGTGCCGGTACTTGAATTCGTCGGCGAGGAACGCGGTCGCCCGCTCATGCCCCAATGACGTCCGCATGATCGACCAACCCGCGCCCTCCTCACCCACCCGGTTCTCGACGGGTACGGCCACATCGTCGAGGAACACCTCGGCGAAGTGCGCAGCACCACTGATGTCACGCAGTGGCCGCACAGTGATCCCGGCACTGCTCATCGGGATGAGCAGGTAGGTGATGCCGTCAGAGGGTTTGTCCCCAGACCCCGTGCGCACGAGTGCGAACATCCAGTCCGCCCGGTCGGCCATCGAGGTCCACACCTTCTGCCCGGTGACCCGGTACACGTCGCCGTCGCGGACCGCCCGAGTGGACAGCGATGCCAAGTCGCTGCCCGCTCCCGGTTCGGAAAAGCCTTGGCACCAGAACTCATCCGCCCGCAGCAGCGGCTTCAGGAAGCGGTCCTTCTGCTCTTGGGTGCCGTGCGCGATGAGGGTGGGAGCCAGGATGAACGACAGCGGGCAGGGATGCGGCGGTGCGCCGGCGTCGGTGGTCAACCGGTAGTAGTCCAGCTGATCGTTCAGCGACAACTCCAGGCCGCCGACCGACCGGGGCCATCCCGGCGCTGCCAACCCGTTGTCAACCAGTTCGGCATGCCACGCGCATGCCGACTCGATCCGGTCCGGTTTGACGCCGGACCGGGCTGTCTGGTCCTGGCGATCGCGGAACTCGGCCAGTAACGATTCCAGTCGCGCACGCCAATCAGCTGTCTGCATCACACCTCACTACTACGATCACCTGGTTAACTATGTAAGCATAGTGACGCGGCTGCGACCGATTGGCAAGAGCCCGCTACCCGCCTTCGAGGATCAGAGCCAACTCTGGGCATGCGGCAACGCCATCACGAACCCGCTGCTCATCTTCGGGCCTCACCTCGGTCGGCTCGAGAATGGAGTACCCCGAGTCATCGATCGGGAACAGATCGGGATCAACCGCGTAGCACTGCGCGTGGCCCACACATTTCGTGTGTTCAAGACGAACTTTCATGCGGCCTCCTCCACTCGACCGTCCTGGCAGACGGTTCGGAAACTGACTCCATTAGACTAAAGGATTAACTATTTAGTGTTCGCGAGATGTCATCGCCGACCAGGCTCGGCACCCTCGCCCAGCCAGCGGTGGGCGCAATCACCCGGCCGAGGCACCAACGAGATCCAGCGCAATGCCATTGCCGCTCAACATGTCTCGCGCGGCGCGGTAACCCCATGCAGTGTTCACCCGGCGGGCGACGCGGTCGAACGACAACGCGGGGCCGAGGTGTCCCGGCCCCGCGTGTAGTTCATTCGACATCACCGCCCTGGTGGCTGCCGCCAACCAGTGAGATCAGCTCACACCGCGGCCAATTGCTGTTCGCCTGCCTGCACGCGCGGAAAGTTCAGCATCCGGCGGGCGTTTTCCTCGACGATGAGCGAGCACTCGTCGTCGGGCACCTCGGCCAACACCTCAGCGGCTCGCTTGCGCGAATTCGGCCAGTTCGAATCGGAGTGCGGAAAGTCGATCTCCAAGGTGATGCGGTCGATACCGACCTCATAGCGGTTTTTCACGCCGTGAATGTCATCGATGAAGCAGCCCCAGAAATGCTTCTTGAACAAATCCGACGGACGAGTGTCGAAGTCGATGTTCTGGTAGTAGCGGTGCCGCTCCCACACATAATCCGACCGCTCCAGGATGTAGGGCACCCAGCCGATACCGCCTTCAGCCAATGAGATCTGCAGATCCGGGAACTGCTGCAGTTTGCCCGAGAACAGCAGATCCACCGTCGTCCACATCAGGTTCGACGAAAACAGGGTGGTTGCCACCACAAACGGCGCGTCGGGCAACGCCTTCGCCATGCTGTTGTCGGGCTTCAACGAGGAGAACGAAAACCCCGGGACGAAAGACCCCGAACCGAAATGCAACGACACCGGCATCTTGGCCTCCGAGCAGACCTGCCACAAGCCATCCCAGTGATCGGAGTGAAACGACGGCAAACCCAACGGCACCGGACTATCCGGGAACGAGACCGTCCGCGCCCCCTTGGCAGCCACCCGGGTGGCCTCCTCGATACACGCGTCGATATCCCACGTCGGCAGGATCGCCAACGGAATGAAGCGTTCCGGGGCAGTCGCGCACCACTCGTCGATGTAGAAGTCGTTCCACGCCTTCACACAGAGCAGCGCCAGCTCCTTGTCCTTGGCACGATGAAAAGTGCCGCCGCCGAACCCCGGGAACGACGGGAAACACAAGGCCGACTGCACGCCGTCGAGATCCATGTCAGCAACCCGGGCCACCGGGTCATAACAACCCGGAATCATGTCCTCATAACGCACCGGATCCAGGCCCCACTCCTCCGGCGGCTTGCCGGCCACCGCATTTAGCCCGATCGTGGGGAAGATCTGCCCGTCGTAGTGCCACAGGTGCTTACCCTCCGTCTCGACGATCCGCGGCCCGGCCTCACGCCACTTGGCCGGCAATCGGTCCTGCCAGACGCGGGGATGTTCGATCAGATGGTCGTCCACGGACACGATCTGGTGATGGTCCTGAAGCGGCATGACACGCTCCTTCTTTCTGACGGTTCGTCTTGTTTTCTGACGATTCGTCTCACAGACTATATGATCGACGCCACATCCGTCCATCGATTGAGAGGTGCCACATGGACTCTTCTGCTCGGCCCGAGCCCGCCCCCGCCCGAGAAAAGCTTGACGAGGACGACCATGATCTGCTCACTTTCGGTGAAGCGGGCGAACGTCTGCGCCTCGAGATCGCGGCCGCATCGGCCCACCTCGACCAACTTCAAACCGAGGGCACGCCAACCGATATCGAAGCTGCCCGCGCCCGCCTCGAGGCGCTGCGCGCAGCCGCCCAGCGCAACAGCGCCCAGCCCATCAACGACGCCAACTTCGAGAAATTCTTCGGATATCCCGGCAAGGCCAAGCGCAACCTGCCGGGACCTCCTTCAGCCGAATGACCACCGCTCCCCGCCGCGCCTCGGGGCATGCGCCAGGGCACATGGATACTTCTCGCATGGCACTCACTCCGGACAAGATTCGCCGTCCCGGATATGCCCCGTCCGCCAGCATCGGCGTCGGACGCCGCGGGCTGCATACCCGTCAGCGAATACTGGCCTGCGCGGCCGACGTGTTCCTTGCAAACGGCTACTACGGCACCTCACTGGACACGATCGCCAAGGCGGCGAACTCGTCCCGCGCGACCGTCTATCAGTACTTCGCCGGCAAGGAAGACATTTTTGGTGAGTTGAGCGCCGCAGCCGGTAATGCGGTACTTGACCACGGCGAACGATTGGGCAATCTCGGCCCGACCCGCGAGGGAGTCGAAGTCCTGCACCGCTGGCTCACCGATTGGGCCGACATCTACGACACACACGCGGCGGTCTTCGCCGAGTTCCCCGGCATCGGAACCGCCGCAGCGCTATCCGTCATCGATGTAGGCCCGGTCGCCGCGGAGTTTCATCGTCGCGTCACGTCTCGGCTACGCGCAGCACGACCGCGGGAACTCGCTCTGGAGGACGCGGTGGCTACGCTGACGCGAATCCCGCACATGGTTCATCTATACCGGCACCGCGCAATGTTCCCGTTGCCCGCCAGGAATGTGGTGTCGTGGTCATTGACGGTCGTCTTGCAACTGATGCTGTTCCCCGACACCGCCGCTGATCTCATGGTCGCACCGCGGTGCGTCGAGGATGGAATGACCACGCCGCCGGCCACTGCCGAGAAGGCCACATCGAGATCGAACGGCACTGTCACCCTGTCGTCGCCGATCCCTGCCGACGTGCTGTCGGTGTGCTCGGCCCTGTTCGCCGAGCACGGCTACTACGCGGTCAGCATGGAGGACATCGCGGCCGCCGCCGACATCAGCCGCGCCACCTTGTACCGATACTTCAGCACCAAGGACAAGATTCTCGCCGAGCTCACCGGTGAGGCCGCGGCCGAGGTCGAGGAGCACGCCGCCACCCTCCCGCGCGTCGCTGACATTGATGCACTGACCAGCTGGATGGTGGGCTATGTCCGGTTTCACCGCCGCTATCGCGGTGTGATCCGGGCGTGGTTCGATGGCACCGTCGCCGAACAACTGTCCGAGGCCGCGGTCGATCATGGCATAGGTGCGATACACCAGGCGGTGGGTGCACTGTTGGGCTCGGTTGATCTGCTCCCGGGTGTCGACCGCGACGTGGCCAGTGCAGTGTTTCTCGCAGTGCTGGGCAGAATGAGCGAACCGACAGGGGCCGGCGAATCTGACAGCGAGGAGCATTCCGCACACCTCATGGTGAACCTGCTGCGGCGCTCGCTGCTGTGCTCTGCATGAGCACAACATGTCAGCCCTGCGCACCGCGATAGCCCGCTGCTGAATTGCGCAATTGCCAGATCTGGGCCGGACACAGCTCCTGCGCCGATTGCGAGATCAGATACGAGGCCTGGAATTCATCTGTGGTGTTGAAGTCGGCCTTGATGTCGCCGACGAGCTGCGCATACGGTCTGCCCGCGGCGATCTTGTCGCAGATCCCGTACCCGTAGGCCAGCGCCTGGTCCGCGTTGGCGAAGTTGTATCCGGGCCGCATCGTCACGTTGACGAGGTACCCAATGTTGTCCGCGTGGGCCACCGGCGTCCCCACCATCACGGCAGCGAGCAGCGCGGCGAATCCGACCGATGAGAATGATCGCTTCATAGATAGCGAAATGGTAATTCATATACCTGTTTGCCGGTAGTCTCTTCAACCATGTCGTTTTCCCGCGCCGGCCGGCGTTGCGCGTTGACGTTGGCGTTGATGTCCGCTGTGGCACCCGCTTTCGCGGTGCCTCCCGCCCAGGCCGACAACAAGAGGCTGAACGAGAGCGTGTTCGTCAACATCTACACGGCTCAGAAGCAGAACGACTGCCCGACCGAGCCGAAGCTCGACGGTCGACTGGTAGAGGCAGCTCGGCTTCATACCCTTGACGTGCTGAACAACCCGAATCTAGACGGCGACATCGGCTCTGATGGCTCAACCGCGCAGGACCGGGCCAATGGGCAGAACTTCGTCGGCAAGGTCAGCGAGACCGTCGCGATCAACCCCGCCCTGGCGATCAGCGGTATCGAGATCCTCGGCCAATGGTGGTATGACCCGCCGCGGCGGGCCATCATGCAGGACTGCGCGAACACCGCCATCGGGGTGTGGTCGGAGAACAGCCTGGCACGCTCCGTGGTAGTCGCGGTGTACGGGCAGCCCGCGCTGTAACTCAGCCCGCGAGTTCGGCACGCAGCCGCTTCTTGTCCACCTTGCCGCTAGCCAACACCGGTAAATCAGCGACTAGCACCAGCCGACGGGGGACCTTGTAGCGAGCCAGTCGCCCCCGGATGCCGTCCTGCAGCGACTCCAGAGTGGGCGACGCGCCGGCTTTCGGCACGACGACCGCGCAGACCGCCTCACCCCATCGGTCATCGGGCACGCCGACCACAGCGCAGGCGGCTACCCCGTCGAGGGCGTTGATCGCATCCTCAACCTCCGGCGAGTAGACGTTCTCCCCACCGCTGATGATGACGTCCTTCTTACGGTCCACCAGGTACAGAAGTCCGCGTTTGTCCATGCGGCCCACGTCGCCCGTGTGGCACCATCCGTCGCCCAGTGTCGCCGCGGTTGCCGCCGGGTCCTGCCAGTAACCACGGAACATGGAGGCCGACCGCACGACGATTTCGCCCGCATGCCCGGTGGGCACGTCCCGCCCGTCCTCGTCGACGATGCGAATCCGTGTGCCAGGGAACGGGAAACCCACTGAGCGCAGACGCTCCCCGACGTCGGGGCCGTCGAGCGCGTGCAGTTCTCGCGGAAGACCGGACACGATGACTTCGGTCTGCCCGTACAGGTTGAGGAACCCTGCGCCGGGTAGCGTCGCCATCGCCCGTCGCAGGACGGCGGCTGTCATCGGCGCAGCCGAGTAGACCACTGTGCGTACGGATTCCACCTCCGTAAGCTCCCCTACGGCGTCGAGCAGTGTCCGGAGCATGACCGGAGCCAGATGCAACACCGTGATCCGTTCGGCGGCAATCAACCGCGCCGCATCGGCCGCGTCGAACTGCTGCTGCAGCACCACAGTTGCACCCCGGGCATGCAAGCCACCGACGATTGCGAGTGCCCCGACATGGAACATCGGCATGGTGATGAGTCCACGGTCATCACTGCCGCACCGCATCTCATTGTTCATGGTGAGCGCGACCGCGCGCATCTCCCGCTGCCCGAGGATGCAGCACTTCGAGGCGCCGGTAGTGCCGCTGGTGAACAAGAGGTAGGCGATATCATCCGGTTCGGCGACGAGTTCGAGCTCACCACCCCCGCCGCTCCCGACAAACGCGTCGTAATCCATCGTGCCCGCGGGTGGTTCACCGCCGATAGCCACCACGATCGGTGGTGACGCCAAATCAGCGACAAGACCAGCGATCACCGGGAGGAACTCGTCGGCGACGAACACGATGGACGGTTCCACCCGACGCAATACGTCGTGGATCTCCGGCGGGGCGAGCCGGAAGTTGATGGTGGCCAAGATAATTCCGCTGAGTTGGGCGGACGCGTTCAGTTCGCCGAACTCTATGCTGTTGCGGCTGAGCACCGCGATGCGATCCTGGCGCTGCACGCCGGCCGCGGCCATCGCCGACACCAGCCGCACGGCGCGGTCGCGCAACTGCGCATGGCTGACGGTGCGGTTGCCGTGCCGGTAGGCAACGACGTCGGGATAGCGCACCGCATTGTCAGTGACTATGTCACCGAGCGTCATATCCGCGGTCTCGGCACAGCCCATCGGCGTGGAATTACCTGCTGCTCAACAACATCGACCCGGCAACCGGTCCACCGCCGACCCCCACAGCCACCACCTCGGGGGTCTTGGGAGCCTGCCGTTCGCCGCCCTCGCCCCACATCTGCACGCAGGCCTCGTGCAGGAAGCCCATGCCGTGCAACCGACCGCCGGAGAGCTGCCCGCCGCTGGTGTTGATCGGCAGGGGGCCTTCCAGGGAGATGGGGGAACCATCGGCTGGGCTATCTCCCAAAAACTCACCGACCTTGCCGTGCTCGCAGAATCCCAGCGCTTCCAACCACATCACGGTCAGGAACGAGAAGCCGTCGTACAGCTGGGCCATGTCCACGTCGGCCGGGGTCAGATTGGTGTTCTCCCACAGCGTCGCGGCGGAATCGTGAGCCGCCATCGTGGTGATATCCACGCGCTGGTCCCAGGTGGCGCGTTCGAACATGCCCGGCCCGACCGACTCCACCGTCAGCGGATGCCGAGGCAGTCCGGTCGCAGCATCGCGGCGCGACACGATCACGGCGGTAGCGCCGTCGCACGGCACGTCGCAGTCGTAGAGGCAGAGCGGTTCGGAGATCATCCGAGCGCTGAGGTAGTCCTCCATCGTCATCGGATCGCGGTACACGGCGTCGGGGTTGAGCCCGGCGTTGGTACGGGCGTTGATCGCGATGTGGCCGAGATGCTCGCGGGTCAACCCGAAGTCGTGCATGTAGCGCTGGGCCGGCATCGCCAGCCAGTTGGCTGCCGACAGCGCACCGAACGGAGCCATCCACTCGAGATGCGGGGGCAACTCGCCACCACCGAAGAGCACCGAAGCCCTGCCGCCGCCGGCCTGTTGAGCCGCAGTGGACTCCCACACCGACCGATACACCACGACGTGGTTGGCCAAGCCGAGGCTGACCGCCATGCACGCCTCGATCACCGGCCCGATCTGGCCCGCGGTCTCCATCGCCGACATATACCAACGCGAACGCAATCCGAGTGCGTTGCGAACCTCCTGGACGGTGGCGCCGGAGAATCCGGCGTCGGGCACACCCGGTCCGGGATAGCTCGCGATCCCGTCCACGTCATCGACGCTGAGACCGGCGTCCTCGATGGCCCGCAGCACCGCCTCCAGTGTCAGGTCCAGGCCCGTCCGGCCCAACCTGCGGCCGACCTGCGACTTGCCGGCCCCGGTCAGGACGGCCTTTCCGTCGAACGGACCGCCCGTCATGCGTGCTCCCGCTTTGCTTCTCGCTGATCCGTCATGCGGTCTCCCGGGGTCAAAAAATCGCCCGCACGATCAAATCCGCCACCGCCGCCGGCTTATCCGAGCCATCGAGCTCGATGGTGTGGCGCATCGTCACATTTACCGTGTTTTCGTCGACCTTCACGACGTCGACGAGCACCGTCCGTGCACGCACCCGGCTGC
The DNA here is from genome assembly GCF_058270075.1 of Mycobacterium shunyiense. Taxonomy (NCBI): domain Bacteria; kingdom Bacillati; phylum Actinomycetota; class Actinomycetes; order Mycobacteriales; family Mycobacteriaceae; genus Mycobacterium; species Mycobacterium shunyiense. The sequence goes on from NZ_JBZDPU010000017.1 coordinate 213,079, forward strand.
CTGCGGTCACCGGAGCCAGGAATCGCACCTTGTTCAGGCCGTAATTGACCCTCATCTTCGAATTCTCGAACCGGTAGTTGTGCGAGCTGAGGACCGGGAGCAGGGACAGCGTCAGAAAGCCATGGGCAATGGTTGCCCCGTACGGGCTTTCGCCCTTCGCCCGGTCCACGTCAACGTGAATCCACTGGTGATCCTCGGTGATGTCGGCAAAGGCATCGATGCGCTGCTGGTCAACCACGATCCAATCGCCGACACCCAGCTCCTCGCCGACGGCCTGTTCCGCCTCAGCGATTGACCCGATGACTTTCATTCGACTCCCCATCTCGCGCGATATCACTATTCATTTAACTATATACGAGGAGGAGGCGGCAGCGCACGCAAGGCCGGTTGCCTACCGCCGGGGGGCAAGGGAGGCCGCGAGCAGATGGCGCAATATGCCTTCCTCGCCGCCATCCTCGGCACTGGCAGGTTCGGTCATGAGGCTGAAGTTGATGCGGGTCACCCATCGCGCCAATGTTTCCGGGTCGATATCGTCGCGCACTTCGCCGCGCGCGGCCGCACCGGCGATCCGGTGACCGAGAGCCTTGGCGAGTTCGGTGCGCCACAGGTCCGATGCCTGGGCGGCATGGTAGGTGTGTAGCGCCTCATCGTTCTCGATGAGAAGCTTTGCGGTAGGTGATGTCCGGGCCGCTTCATTGCCCGCCAGGCAGGCCGCGACCAACTGATCAAGAAACGGCTCATCAGTGCGCCAACAGGGTTCGATGGATACGAAGATACTGGCCAGCGCCCTCACAAAGGACGCCACGAGCACCGCTTCCTTGTTCTGGAAGTAGTAGTAGACCGTCGACCGGTTCACGCCCGCCTTGGTGGCAATGTCACTCATGCGGGTCCGGGTGGGCCCCCGTTCGGCGTAACAGGCTTCAGCCGCCGCCAGCAGGCGCTCCCGGGCCTGTTCTTCATTGAGCGGGACATCCGCACCCCAAGCACCAGCGCGGGCCGCATCGGGATGCGCGGTCACGAAACGAAGTCTACTCACACCTTGACCCTGTCCGACACGATTGCTTACTGTGTTGGACATCCCACATTCTAACCCTTTGTGTTTGGCGTCACTGGTTTCGGTAGACGACAGACCAGCCAAGGAGCGCACATGGTGAACTTTCAAGATCTTCCAACGCGGGCGGATCTCATCCCGAAGGACCCGGCCCCCGAACTCATCAAGTCGATGACGTGGCAGGTCTCGATGTTGGCGGTAACGGTGCTGCTGGCAGCCGCGGTATTCGGCTACGCCATCAAAATGTGGCGAACGACCGGCCGGTCTGAAATGTTCTGGATGTCGCTCGGGGCTATGGCGGCAGTCTGCTATGAGCCGTTGGGCGATTTCATGGTCGACATCGTGTACCACCCGTCCGGCGCGTTGACGTCGCTCAGCGGATTCGGCGGCACCATTCCGCTGTGGACGATGTTCATGTACGTGGCCTTCTGGGCGCCTGGAATCCTCTATCTGACAAACCAACTCGAGACCGGCACCACCTTGAAGCGCTGGCTGCGTATGTTCGCCTTTGCCATCCCCGCGACCTTGCTGTTCGAGGTGCCGATGCTCGCCTTGGGGTTGTACAAGTACTACGGATCTCAGCAGCCCATTGCGGTCTTGGGTTACCCGTTGTGGATGGCGTTCTCCAACAGTGCCGTCATCTTCATCGTGTCGCTCCTGGTACACGCTGCCATGAAGACTGCACTGGTGCGTGAGAGTCCCGCCTACTTGGTCCTTCTGGTGCCGAGCATCATCATCGGCGTCGGCGTCGTCACCATCGTTCCGATCGGCCTGGGCATGAGTTCAACGACGTCGTTGCTCATCATCAACCTGTGCGCCGTGGCCTCGGCGGTCCTCTCTATCGTATTCGTCGTCGTTGGCTACAAAATGGTCATACCGACCGTCGACGCGGAGAGCGCGGAGGACGTCTCCAGCAGGGTGTAGTGCGAGTGCCAATTACGCCACGGGCTCGGGGAACGGCTGGCAGGTGTGATGCGCAACCATTGCCGACCCCAGCGGACCAAGGGTGCTCTTGTGGCGAATCTGACGACGGTAGAACAACTGGCATAGGTGTTCATCGTGCTGGCCTCCGTCCGCCAGGACGAACTGCTCCAGCGCGGCGTCACCGTCCTGCCAGGTCCGCGGCCGATGCCCCAGAAGTGGTGCGAGGTCATCCAGATCGGCGTCCGTGAGCTCTGCGCCAACCTCGTCTAGGCGCTGCACATAGCGGGCCAGCCGGAAGGCGACACGGAGTCGATACCGGATGAACTCGTCGTCGGTCGATACTCCCCGCAGCATGTGGATGAGCTGATCGTGCGCGGTTGCGGCTCGGGTTACTGTCGCGGCGGGGATCTCCGGAGATTCCAGCTGAATGCCCAGCCGCTCCCCTAGCGCCTCGATGGCGTGCAGGTTGGTCTCACTGCACCAGTGCAGGTTGGTCATGTAGTCCGACTCCGGTTCGGGATTGTTGAGCGAATTCCGGAACGCCAGTTCGTTGGTTAGCGTGAAGGCGATGTGGTGCAACTGGATTGCGTCCATATCGATGGGAAAACCACCCGCCCGCTCGTACTCCCGATAGAGCGCCTCGAAGTCGCCGAAATGGAGGACGGTGTCACGCATCCGGGGGGCAGCCAGGTCCATCATCGGATCACCGATGTGGCCGGCTTCCACGTCCAGGATGGCGACGAGGCGCCCGTCCTTCTGGTGCAGTTGGCCAGAGTCCCACACGATGGCCGACTCGCGGCCACGGGTGTCGACAGGATTGCGCTTGAGCCACCCGAGGACGAACTCGAGCAGCGGGTTGGGCGCGCTCTTTCCTGCTCGCCAAACCTTTTCGAACTGCCCGATACCGTAGCCGCCCGCCTCGGCAGGGATGGGAGCACGTTGGATGCCCGCTTCGAGGAACGGCTCGAGCGGCAGGCGATGCAACTTGGCCAGTTCGGCCATGTAGTCGCGCATCACCGCGTCGCGTTGCTCAGTGGTGAGGTCATCGAATCCGGGCCGCCCCTCGACACGGTCCATCACGTACGCCGGGAGTGCCTCGATCCAGCCGTATACCGTCGGGACCGGAACGCCCAACTCCCCCATGACCCGCTGCAGCGACATCTCATGGTGGAGCGGGAACTGCATGGGTATCCCGGCGCCTCTCTCCCCACGCACGATCAACGGCATAACAACGCCATCGCGCTCCGCATCGACCAGCCATGCCGAACGCCAACGCGCCTGTCGCGCAATGCCGACAACCCGCGCACCCATGTTGCGGGCGATCCACTCAGAAATCGTCGCCTCTTCGCTCACTCGACCAAATCCTTCTTTTCCACATCGCGTCGGCGTTGCGAACCCAACATTTTGCATGTTTTGTTGTCCATCCAACACGGTATGGATCGCTGTCGGAATGCGTCAAGCGAGTCAGCTTCGATCAACCTCGCCGCTGGGAGCCAAGGAACGCTCGATGTTGACAGTCATCCCGATATACCGATATTTATTTAACGGTATAGACTGGCCCCGCAGTAGGGTAATCAGCCCGCTCGACCGACCATCTTGGGAGACACATGGCCGCAACGAGGTCCCGGGCAGCGATCGTGGCCGCTGCCCGCACACCGATCGGTACAGCACGCAGAGGCACGCTCGCCAACATGCCCGCGATCGAACTCGCCAAACCAGTGGTGGCCGCCGTCGTCGAACGGTCCGGGTTGTACGCCGCGGATTTCGACGACCTGGTGCTTGCGGAGAGCCTGCAGGGCGGCGGCGACAGTGCCCGCTACATCGCAGTCGATCTCGGTCTGACCAACATCCCCGGACTTGCCGTGAACCGCCAGTGCGCATCCAGCCTGTCGGCGATCGCCGTTGGCGCGGGCCAGATCGCGTCGGGCATGAGCCAGGCCATCCTGGCCGGGGGCATGGAATCCTGTTCCACCACACCGCTGCTGCGAAAGCGCAAGCCGTTCACCACCGGCAAGGCCGCCGAGGACTACGAGGACCCATGGTTCCCGTTCTCCCACCCGCCCACCGAGGACGCCCCAGCCCTGGACATGTCGATCACCGTGGCGCACAACTGCGCGGTGCAGTACGGCATCACCCGCGAAGCGCAGGACGAGTGGGCCCTGCGCAGCCATCAGCGCGCGGTCAAAGCCATCGACTCCGGATCCTTCGTCGACGAGATTGTGCCGATCCAGGTGCCGCAGGCCGACGGAACCACCATCACCTTCGCCGAGGACGAGCATCCGCGCCGCGACAGCTCTCTGGAAACGCTTGCGGGGCTGAAGGTGCTGCATCCGGAGATCGAAGGCTTCACCGTGACCGCGGGAAATTCGTCGGGGATCAACGACGCAGCGGCGGTAGTCGCGCTCGCGTCACCCGATACGCAGCAAAAGGTCCTGGCCAACGTGTTGTCGTGGTCGGCGGTCGGAGTGGCCCCGAACCGCACCGGTAGCGGACCGATCACCGCAATCCCCAAGGCGCTGGAGCTGGCCGGCCGCAAGCTGGAGGATGTGGCACTGTTCGAGATCAATGAGGCGTTCGCCGCGCAGGCGGTGGCGTGCGCCCGCGAACTCGGGCTCGACGAGGAGATCGTCAACGTGTACGGCTCGGGCATCAGCCTGGGCCATCCGATCGCCACGACCGGTGCCCGGATGGTCACCTCGGCGATCTACGAATTACGCAGGCGCGGAGGCGGTCTCGGCGTGCTGTCCATGTGCGCGGGCGGCGGCATGGGCGCGGCGATGGTTATCGAGGTGGGATGAGATGAGCACACTGATCACTGAGGGATTGTTTCGGGTCGACGGCGACCGCGCGGTCTTGTTGGCCTCGCGCAGGCGTTCGACGGGCGTGGTGAAATTCCCCGCCGAGCGGCCCGAACTCTTCGACGGCGACCCCGAGATCCAAGACGATATCGACGCCATCGAGTTGTCCACCGAGGGAATCCTTTACACCTACACCACCCAGGAGTTCGTGCCACCGCTGCCGTACAAGGGCATTCGGGATCCGAAGGTGTTCAAGCCGTACGTGGTGGGCTTCGTCGAACTGGCCGAGGGCGTGCTGGTGGAGTCGCTCATCGTTGGTGCGGCCGCAGACCAGCTGCAGATCGGCCAACGGCTGGTGTCGACCACCACGACGTTGGAGACCGAAGACGGCAAGTCACTGGTGACGTTCGCGTTCCGTCCTGCCACGTAGGGTCCACGATGTGACGGAATTGGGCGTCCCATCGTTCGGGCTTCATCCCCTGCACGGCGTGCACGAACCCACGACCGGCAATCCGCCGCGGCGGCCCCGGTCCGGGCGCCGAACCACCTCGATCGACATGACGCGCGACGACGGCGCGCTCGATCCGGTGTACCTCAACGGCCGGGCGCGCGACCTGTGGACAGCAGCCGACGGCACGACAACCGAATGGGATACGGCCGCGCTGTCGGCCACCATCGAATTGGTGGCTCGGGTCGTCCGCCACGTCGAGGTCACGCCGCCCGTCGCCGCGGTCGCACATCTGTGCGGCGCACCGGCGATGCGTGGGTTCCGCGCCGCGGCCGACAAGGCCGCACCGTCGCTGCGGCAGGCCCGCGACTTGCGCTACACACTGCTCGACGACGTTCCCGTCGCGACGCTGATCTCCGGGCACGCCCTGTCGGCGTCCGGTCTGCTCGGTGATGTCGGAAAGTCTGGTTATCTGCCCGTTGCCGATCAATGTGCCGGCTTCGCCACCGGCGGACTACTGATGTCCTCGTTCGAGACCGGCGATCCGGCCGTGGTCACCGGACCGGAGGCACCCGACCTCGATGACGGCAACGACCCGGATGCCTGGCATCAGATGGCGTCGTTACCGGTGCACGGTATGCGCCGGCGGCGCCGGATCGATGTGTACGAGGAAACTCCAGGCCGAATCGGCATCGACGCCATGTTCCGCGATACCTACATGCGGGCCGACGGCGTGGAGACGATCATCCACGAGTACACCCTGGTTGCCACGGTGGACGCCGTCACCGGGGTGATCCTCGACTCCCATGCCACCCCGCGAGTGCTGCCGTGGCAGGAATGCCCCGGGGCGGTCACCAGCGCCGAGCAGATAACCGGAATGGTGTTGGGTGACTTACACTTCCGAGTCCGCCAGGAACTGTACGGGACCAGTACCTGCACACATCTCAACGATCTGCTGCGCAGCGTCGCCGACGCCGAGGCTCTGATCGAGCGAGCGATCAGAGGCTAGTAGCACGGCGGCTCCGCACACTGTGCGAATATTCGTTGGCGCTCATCAGAATTCGATCGTGATGTGCTCGGACGCCGGGCGCGCCTGGCACCCGAGCACGATGCCATCGGCGATGTCCTCGTCGTCGAGTGCGCCGTGGCTGTCCATCTCGACATTGCCGTCGATCAGGACACACTGGCAGGTTCCGCACTCGCCTTCACGGCACGAGTACGGCGCCTCGATGCCCCGATCGACAAGCAGGTCGATCAAAGTGTCCGTGTGCGTCCACGTCAGCGTGTGAGTGGCACCGTCGAGAGTCACGATCAGTTCCGCGGTCAGCTGCGCGGCGGCGGAGGACTCGGTGTCATCCTCAACTTCGACCGGCTTGTCGCTGAACGGATCCCCCGACAACGATACGAAGTTCTCGATGTGGATCTTGGCGCGCGGCATCCCGAACCCCTCGATCGCGCTCCGTGCGGACTTCATGAATGGCGTTGGACCACAAATGAATACCTCATAGTTGGCGTAAGGCGCGAGCAGCGTGCCCATGGTCGCCTCGCTCGGCAGTCCTTGTACCGCCTCCAGCCAGTGGACGATCGTCATCCGGTCGGGATACTGGGCGACGAGGTCGCGCAACTGTGCGGCGAAGATGACGGAGTCGGCGTCGCGGTTGGCGTAGAGGAGCACCACGCGCCCACATCCGTCCGCCAAGGTCGTCTTGGCGATCGACATCATCGGGGTGATACCGCTCCCGCCGGCCATCAGCAGCAGGTCCGCGTCCAGGTCGGCAGGGGTGAAGAGGCCGGCAGGTGGCAGACACTCGATCTCGTCGCCGGCACGGACGTTGTCGCACAGCCAATTCGAGGCGTAGCCGGAATCAGTCCGTTTGACGGTCACGGCCATACGTTTGTCGGTCACCGGTGAACTGCACAAGGAATAGCAGCGTGCAACACTTCCGGTCTGTTCGCTGGGCACGCGCAGGGTCAGAAACTGGCCCGGGCGGTACCCGTCGTCGCCGGTGGTGCCGGCCGGATCGAACACGATGGTGACGGCATCGGCAGTCTCGGGGACGACTTCGGATACGGTCAGGCTCCACGTCCTGGTGGACACCGGTGAATCCTCTCCGTGCGGTAACGAGGGTCAGTCGAATGCCGTTGGTCAGCGGGCACCGGATGGAATGGGATCGGCAGCGGCCGTGTCATTTTCGGGATAGAAGCTGCGTGCCCAATCGCGTAACTGGCGGAATCCGGCGGCTTCGGAAGCCGTCAGGCCCGGAGGATCCATGTAGCGCTGGCTGTCCCAGATCGCGATATCGTCCGGCAGCGCCGCCTGCGCCGCGTTCAGGCGTTCCTCGTAGTTGCCGCTCGCTTCGTCGATCCAGTAGGTGGAGAAGATGTCTGACGTCTCGTCGTCGACCGGTGTGGCGCAGATGGCGATGACCCGGTACCCGTCCCGGGTGTGCTCGCCGTTGAACGCAATCCCGAGGCCGGACCAGTAGATCTCCAGAGTGTTTGTTGTCTCCCCTGGTATGTCGACGCCTTCACTCCACCGTCGACCGAAACCTACCTTGGCCGACCAGGTGGACTCATCGCTGTATTCACGGAGCACCGTTGGGCTGACCGGGGTGTGATGGACGAATCGGAAATGATGGGGGTCGACAGCGTTTTCGGCGATGACCTGCGGGTGCACGTGAATCCCCTGGAACTTGATCCGCGCTTCCGGCCCAACCGGGAGGTACTCCCGATCACGGATGTGATCCCCGAGTACCTGTAGCCCGTCGGGCGCCTCCCAGGTCGGTGCGCGCCCTGCGGCGTCGTGCCAGATGTAGATGGATTCGTTGAGTTCGGCGACCGGCCAGGACCGCACTTTGCGCCCACGGTTGGGACGGTTTTCGTAAGGGATCCGCACGTTGCGGCCTTGGCCGTTCCACACCCAACCATGGAACGGGCACTGGATACCGTCCTCGACGACGCAGCCACCTTTGGACAGGTTGGCCCCAAGGTGTTGGCAGTGTGCGTCCAGCACATGCACCGCGCCCTCCCGGTCACGGAAGGCGACGAGGTCGACACCGAAATAATGCAAACCGATCACATCGCCCACGGCGATGTCAGCGCTCCAGCCGACCTGGAACCATCCGGTCGGCTGCATGCTGGGCAGACCCTTCATGTTGACTCCTTCGATGTCGGCACACATCACCGCGGCGGTCATTTGCACCCGCCTGGATGGACTGTCGGCAGGTGCCTGTATCTAGATGTCGCGCCTTCGGTCAGCACGCGAAGTTATGATCTTCATGCTATCGGGAATGGCGTTCCCACACAACACCGGTGCTATTTTGGGAATTGGATTCCCAAGAATGGAGTGCGCGTATGAGTAACCAGTCCGAGCGCGACGCTATCGTGCGTGCTGCATACCGGTTGATCAGCAGCGGCACTACCTCGACCACAGCCGGCACATCGATCGAGAAGATCCTGCGGGCGGCGGGTGTGAACCGGCGGATCTTCTACCGGCACTTCGCCTCGAAGGACCACCTGATCATCGCGATGCAGGAGTGGGCGGGCGAGTTGATCCTGGCCGACTTGCACAAGGCCGTCGCCGCCGCCGCGACGCCATCGGCGGCCGTGGCCGCGTGGATCGAGGACTACCTGAGCATCGGCTGGCGGGAAACCAGGTTCCGCGACGCAATGGCGTTCATGTCTTCCGAAGTTGCCGGCGTGCCAGGCATCGGGGTAGGTCTCGAAGCCACCTACGCCCGCCACCGCGAGGTGCTCACCGCCGCACTGGCCGCGGGACTGGCCGACGGCACCCTGCCCAACGCCCGCCCCGAACTCGATGCGTTCGCCATCCATGCAATCGCCGTACGCCACGTCGAGGCGCGCATCCGCGGTCGCGTGCACACCGATTTCACCGAGGTTCGCGATCAGGTGGTCGGGCTGGTGTTGACCGGGCTCTCCGCACCCGCCGTGCACGTCGACCCAGCCGGTATCGCCGCCCGGTGAAGCCCTACCGAAAGTCTGAGCCACCATCGACGTTGAGATCGGCGCCGGTGGTGTAGGTGTTGCGGCGCGACCCGAGCATGGTGATCATCGGGGCGATCTCCTCGGGCAACCCGGCCCGACCCAGCTGGCCCAACGCGTCGCCGAACATGTCTTCCAAGACCGTGGCGACGTCGACAGGATCGTCAGAATCGAGGCCCCGGCTGGCGATCTCGTCGGCAACGTAATCGCGGATCTGAGCGGTCACGAAGCTGCCGGGTGAGACCGTATTGACGAGGATGCCTTCCTTCGCCAATGTCTGCGACAGGTTCTTGGTCAGGCTCGTCAGCGCGGCCTTGCCCGAGGTATATGCGATCAGGCGCGGCGACTGCCGCTGCACCGAATGCGCCGACACGTTGACGATGCGTGCCCAATCCGCTTTACGCAGGAGCGGTAACGCAGCCCTACAGGTGCGCACCGCGCCCATCGCCATCAGGTCGAACGCCTCATCCCACTTCGCATCATCGAGCGCATCGAACTCGCCGACTATCGTGGCGCCGGCGCCGGCGGTGTTCACCAATACGTTGAGCTGTCCCCATCGAGCCGCAAGTTCGTCGAATGCGGCACTCACACTGCCCGGCTCGGACAGGTCGGTGGCGATCCCCACCGCGTCTGGGCTGCCCGCGTCGGTCAGTGCCGCGGCAGTGGCATCGAGAGCGCTTCGCGTGCGCGCCAGCACGGCCACTCGTGCGCCTTCGCGCGCATAGCATTCCGCGGTCGCGCGGCCCATCCCGGCCGTTCCGCCGGTGACCACAACGTATGAGTCCTGCAGTCCGAGATCCATGCTCGTTCTCCTCGTCGCACCTTCATCGACCTGCCCACTTGCGCCCGGGCTGGTTATCCGGCGCGGCAGGCGTTATCCTCGGACCATAGTGGGAATGGCGTTCCCGCACAATATCCGCCACACCGGGAATACCATTCCCTGAAGGTGCGGTCCGGCAACCGCTCGACGGTCATGCTGCGCTCGGTCTGCATCGATGCCGACCAACTCGATGAGGAGACGCAGATGTATTCGCTCGACGGTCGCGCCCAGACTTTTCAGGAACGCGGGTTCCCCCACGAGGCATACCCCACCGGGTGGTTCCAGGTGGGGTGGTCGGCCGAATATCGCCCCGGCTTGGTGGTGGCCGAGAAATACTTCGGACAAGACCTGGTTCTGTACCGCACCGATCCCGATGACCGGAACCCGTGGGGCCGCGTCGTCGCGCTGGACGCGTACTGCCCACACATGGGCGCCCATCTGGCGCACGGCGGTTCAGTCGAAGGCAATTGCATACGCTGTCCCTACCACGGCTGGTTGTGGGATGCCGATGGCCGCAATGCCGACATTCCTTACGGAGACCGTCAATCGATCAACGCCCGCGCCCGCAGCTGGCCAGTGTACGAAGTCAGCGGTGTTGTCTATGTGTGGCACGCCGCGGACGGCTCGGCGCCCAGCTGGGATCCGCCGCGCCTACCCGAGGCCGAAACCGACGACTTCTACCCGCCTCACCCATGGGCTACCCATCGGGAGCCGATGCGAATGCACCCGCAGTTCGCCGCCGAGAACTTCCCCGACCTCGCACACATGCGTTACGTTCATCGCTGGGAAGAGATCCCCGACATCGCGCTGTGGCAGGAAGACGGACCCGTCCTGCGAGTCGACTACGACGGCGTGATCTCCACCCCCAAAGGCTCGGTTCGCGTGGCCACCGAAAACACCGCCTACGGCGTCGGACTCAACATCAACCGGGTGGTGGACGGATTCCGGTCGACCACGTTGGGAGCCTTCACGCCTATCGACCAGACATGCAGTGAAGGCTTCATCACCGTCTGGGTGGCCAAACGCGAGCGTGGCTCTTCGGAACCCGACGGTCTTGCCCTCGGTATCGCCGCGGCCAACACCCGAGAATTGTTCGGGCCGACGGCCGATCGACGGGTATGGGAGAACCAGCGTTACCGCGAGCATCCGCCGGCAGTCGGGTACGAGGCGAAGTACACCCGCGCCTTCCGCGCCTGGTCACGTCAGTTCTATCCGGACACGGCCACTGCCGCCGCAAGTACTCGTTGACCAAATTTGTTCACTCACCATGACTTGGCACGCCCCCCTCGAAAGGTAGGTACATCGATGGCCGTCACGGGCACGGGCACGGAACTCGAGCATTTCATCCGGCGCTGGTACGAACTGTGGAACGAACAGGACAAGCAAGGCTGGCTACAGCATTGGCAGGACGTCGCACCGGGTGAACCGACTCTTGAGGATCCCGTCGGCACACCCGTCAAACGTGGCTGGGATCTGGCCGCGGAATTGTGGGATCGCACCGGACCAAATCATCCCGCCGTACGTATCGAACAGATCATCCTGGGCGGATCAGAAGCAGTTGTGGTGTGCCACAACGAGGGCACCTACCGCGGCGAGCCACTCATCATCCCCAGCGTCGACGTGTGGCGCCTCAATCCCGACGGCAGCAGCGCCGTGCGCAGCTTCTGGGAAATACCCGACCACATCCCGCACGGGAAATGGACCGCGCACAGGTAGCGCTCCAACCGCCTGACCGCCGCGGTCGGGCGTACCGATCCCGCTATGGCACCAGCGCGTTGTCTCGCAGGAAGGCAAGCCGAATGACCACCGTGGGCACGATGAAGATCATGTAGCAGAGGTTCATCGTGACGATCCATGTCACGATGCGGCCGATCGCCCGGGGCGTGCCCTGCAGGCGGTCCACTCGCGTCCAGGATTCGACCAGCGGGGTGCCCTGTGGCGTTTTGGCGGCAATGACCAGCAGAGTGACCGTCATCATCGCGGAGAACGTCAGCACGGGATACAGCAATGGGAAGTTGCCACGCGCACTTTCCATGGCTGGTCCGTAGAAGTCCACATAGCTCCAGATGCCCATGATGGACGCTCCGCCCTCGATGAGGGTGTCCCAGATGTAGAAGATGGGCCAACTGACGGCGACGATGATGATCCACAACTTAGCATCGGGGAAGAAGCGGGCGTGCACCTTCTGACACACCCAGAGGACAGGGAAGTACACCAGCGCGTAGAACCACCCATAAGCGGGGATGACGGCCCACGGCTTGTTGGGGCTGGTCATCGGCCAGTCGTAGCCGGGGATCAAAGCGAGATGCGGATTGTAGAGCACGTAAGCACCCCAGTCTCCGTACCACTCCTGCCACCACATCGTAGTTCCGCCGATGAACACCAGCGTCGGCAGCGTCAGCTCTTTGCGTTTGATGCACGTGTAGGCGAAGAACACCGCCAAGACCACCCAGATCAAGGGCCCGACAACTTCGAACAGCCATCCCAGGACAGGTGGGCTTTGATCCACGACGGACCCGCTTCCTTTGGCTACAAAAATTATTTTTTGTCGTTTGGCTACAAATTAGAGAAGTTGTAGGCTGGCGTCAATGGCGAGTGCGAAAACGGACCACGGCCGGCGGAGCACGCACTGGGGTACCGACGTGCCCGGCAGTGACGACGAAGCCCGAGGACGGTTGCTCGACGCCGCGGACCAGTGCTACGCCCGACGAGGTGTTGCAGGCACTCGCATCGACCACATTGCCCAGGTGGCCGGCGTGCACCGGACTACCGTCTACTCCTACTTCCCGTCCAAAGGTGCGTTGATATCAGCGTCCTTCGTGCGCTCGGCCCGGGCGATCTTGGATGCTGCGAAAGCTCACTTCCTCACCGACGAGCCATTCATCGAACAGCTGATCGCCGCGACGCTGGAAAGCCTTGCGGCTACGCGGAACTCACCAGCGATGGCGCTACTGCTGAGCACCGGTGAAGCTGCCGGCCTGACGGTTCACGCGGCGACGGCGTCGCAGGAGTGGCACGCGCTGGCCCGGGAAACACTGGGACCATGGTTGACGCGGGCCGCAGCCGACGGGTACGTCCGCGACGACGTCCCCGTCGAGGCCATCTTGCGATGGATCTGGCGGATAAGCCTCAGCCTGGCCACCGAACCCGGGGAACCCGAAGACGGCGGCGACGAAGGCGTGCTGCGTAACTTTCTGGTCGCATCCGTAGCCGCACGGTCATCAACACCACCGAAATGACAGTCACAGCAGCACATCCGGGGACGCAACTTCACCAGGGGCTGACTGTCCCGGGCTCGGCATAACGCGGCTCAACGCGGTCGGTAACTTTCCACGTCGCCGCGAGACGTCCCATCCCGACATTGAGCGCGGCAGCAGTACCCAGTTCCACGAGTTCGGATTCAGTGAAGTGCTTACGCAATTCGTTGTAGAGGTCGTCGTCGATCGCGAGGTGGTCGGTCGCGAGCAACTCGGCGAACCGCAACGCGACCTTTTCGGCGTCGGTCAGGTCGTCGGCCTCCGCCGGGTGTTCCAGCGAACACACCGCCCTCTCGTCGACCTCATCGCCGCTGTAGCGCAACGCCATGCACGAGCGGCATTGGTTGAAGAACGCGATACGCAGCCGGACCAGTTCGATCAGCCTCGCAGATAGCGTTCCCTCGTTCGCCAGCACGGCCTTGGTCTTGTAGAAGGCCTTTGCCGTGGCAGGCAGATACGCGTGGATCCCCAGCACGTCACGCTCCACGTCGCTGAGCGGAGTGCGCTTGAAGCCACCCATATCGTCAGGCCACTGCTCGACCGGGATCGGCGAGATGCGTGCCATGGCTACTCCTTCAATCGTGTTGCCGCAGCGCTCAACCCGGCTGTGGCGCCGACCGGGGGGCCATCGGGACGATCATCTCGGCGACCACCGCGATCATCTCGTTACGGTCGACGGCGACCGTCTGCCGGTGCACGGTGTGCCAGGCCCGGTCCAACAACCCCATCACCGCGACACCGATGACGTCCGGCGAGTGCGCGCCGTCGCCGGCGATGGCCTGGCCCAACTTCCACGACGCGCGAGACACCATGCGGTTACGGGAATTTCGGAACGCGTCGTCGTCGGGCGCCGATTGCGTCGAAGCCAGCACGAACGCACCGTGGTGGTCCATGTAATCGAAGTAGTGGCCGACCCAGGTCCTGATATCAGTCGCATCGAACGAGTGATCGGCCTCAGCCCACTCGGCGATGACCGCAAGGACCTCGTGGTACGCGGTCTTGCCCAGGATGTTGAAGATCTCCCGCTTGTCCTTGAAATACGTGTAGAAGCCCGCCCGCGAAATGCCACAGGCCTCGGTGATCGCGTTGATCGGGGTGCCGGCATAGCCGCGCTCCAGAAACAGCCGGCGACTGGCCTCCAGGATCGCTGACCGCGTGCGTTCACCACGACTGCCGTCCAACTGCGCACCGGTTGCAGCACCTGAGGTCACCGTCATGCGGCGACGATATATGACGGTACTGTCAAGTGCAATAAGCGCAGTTGCCCGACGTTTATATCAATTTCGCGGGCTCTACTTGACAGTAGTGTCAAGTCTGCGCAATGCTATTTCCAAGCCCACGTTTGACTCAAGGGAGAGAACCGCGATGACACAGCCAACTGAACAGTTCACAGATGCGCCGATCTTTGATGCCGATCAGCACATGTACGAGACCCCGGATGCGCTGCTCAAGTTCCTGCCGGACAAGTACAAGTCGAAGGTGCAGTTCGTGCAGATGGGCAGGCACACCCGGATCGCGATCCTGAACAAGATCACCGACTACATGCCCAACCCGACGTTCGACCGGGTCGCCGCTCCCGGCGCACACGAGAAGTTCTATTCGGGCCAGAACCCCGAGGGTTTGACCATGCGCGAAATGTCCGGCCGTGGCATCGACACGCCTCCCGGTGCGCGTAATCCCGAAGACCGCATCGCCGAACTGAACGGTCAAGGCGTCGAAGCGTGCCTGAACTACCCCACGCTGGCCAACCTGGTCGAGCACTCGTCAGCCGAAGATCCCGAACTGACCGCGGCGATCATCCACGCGCTCAACCAGTGGATGCTCGAGCATTGGGGATTCACCCACGCCGATCGGATCTACTCCACGCCGGTCATCAACCTGGGCATCGTCGACGAGGGCCGTCGGGAACTCGAATACATCCTGGACAACGGCGCCAAGGTGGCGCTGATCAAGCCTGCCCCGGTCAAGGGCTACAAGGGCTGGCGCTCCCCCGCCCTTCCCGAGTTCGACCCGTTCTGGAAGGACGTCGAGGACGCCGGTTTGCCGATCGTGTTCCACGCCAGCCAGCCCCCACTGCAGGAGTACATCGAGAAGTGGGAGCCCGCTGACACCAGCAACGCCTTCGAGATGTCGGCGTTCAAGTGGACGGCGTTGGGCCACCGCGAGATCGCCGACATGCTGACCAGCATGATCTGCCACGGCACCCTGACTCGGTTCCCGAAGCTGCGGATCGCCAGCGTCGAGAACGGAAGCGCCTGGATCCAACCGCTTTTCGATGATCTGGCTTCGACCTATGGCAAGATGCCGCAGAACTTCCCCGAGCACCCACACGAGGTTTTCCGCCGCAATATCTGGGTCAGCCCGTTCTGGGAAGGCTCGGTGGCCGATGTCGTCAAAACCGTCGGGTGGGACAAGGTGCTGTTCGGTTCGGACTGGCCGCATCCCGAAGGCCTGGCGACCCCGAAGGGCTACTTCAAGTACGCCGAGGGCATGGACGTACGGCGCACCTATGACTTCATGGGTGACAACGCGCGGCGATTCATGGGCCTGCCGATCGCCAACCCCGACCCGGAAGCCGTCAAGCCGCCGGTGTTGGCCAACGCCTGAGCATCAAAAAGGGGCGCCCAGGGCTTATGCCCGGGCGCCCCTTTTGAGCTGTCAGTCGCTGACTGAGCTGTCAGTCGCTGGCGGGCAGCGGCTTGGCTTCCTTGAGCGTCAGCACGGTCGTGCCGACGGTGAGGGTCCCCGCGCCGGCCTTGGTGACCAGCACTTCGGCGTCGCCCTCGTCGACATAGCGCTTACCCATCGCATTGCCGTCGGCAAAAGCCGGATCGGGCGAGACACCGGCCGGTCGATCAGCGCCGACCGGGATCATGGGCTGACCGCCGCAGCGCAGATCATCGAGACTCTCCGCCGCTTTGACGACAATCACCTGGGTATCACACACCTGGCTCTGCAACCGGGTGCCGTTCTTGACCATGCTGTGCTCCTTGTTCTTTCGGTGGAATTCTCATTGCTCGGCGGAGGCGAGCTTCAGCTCGTCGAGGATTTCACGGCGGAGTACCTTGCCGGTGGGCGTGGTGGGCAGCTCGTCGCGGAACTCGATACGGTCCGGCGTCCGCGAACCTCGCAGCGCGGTGCGGACGAATTCCTGCAGTTTCTCGGGTTCCGGATCCCGGCCGGCCTCACGCACGATGACCGCGACGATGATCTGACCCCATTCCGCATCCTCGAGACCGACGACCGCGACCTCGCGGACGTCGGGATGCTCTACGAGCACGTCCTCGATCTCCGAGGGGGCGATGTTCTCGCCGCCGCGGATGATGGTGTCGTCGGACCGGCCGCCGACGAACAGGTAGCCCTCGTCATCGAGCATCGCGATGTCCTTGGTCGGGAACCACCCCTCAGCGTCGAGCACCGAGCCGATCTCGGCATACCGGCCGGATACCTGCGGGCCGCGCACGAACAGCTCGCCGGTTGCACCTGGGCCGAGCACAGTGCCGTCCTCCGCCCGGATCTGCACCTCGATGTCGGGGACCGGACGTCCGACCGAGCTCAGCCGCCGGGCCACGACCTCATCGTCGGCGCCGTGAGCCTGCCGGTGGTCGTCCGGGGTCAACACCGCAATGGTCGAACTGGTCTCGGTCAGCCCGTACGCGTTGACGAAACCCACCTGCGGGAGCAGGTCAAGTGCTTTGCGGACCAGCGGCTGTGCCACCTTCGATCCACCGTAGGCCAGGCTGCGCAGCGTAGGCAGTTCGGTCGCTTCCTGCTCCAATACCGATACGATGCGGTCCAGCATGGTCGGCACCACCGTCGCGGTGGTGACCCGCTCGTCGGC
Organism: Mycobacterium shunyiense; assembly: GCF_058270075.1. Lineage (NCBI taxonomy): Bacteria > Bacillati > Actinomycetota > Actinomycetes > Mycobacteriales > Mycobacteriaceae > Mycobacterium > Mycobacterium shunyiense. The sequence goes on from NZ_JBZDPU010000017.1 coordinate 230,220, forward strand.
CACGAGCCGCACCCATTCACGCGGATCGAATCGGCGCAGGTACACGACTTTGCGACCGGCGTAGAGGTTCGACAGCGCGGCCATGACCCCGGCGATGTGATACGGCGGCACACATACCAGCGCCACATCCGTCGGGTCGGCGGAGCCGAACTCGACGGTTCCGGTGATGTAGCTGGTGAGATTGTTATGCGTGAGCTCAACGGCTTTGGGTCGCGACGTGGTGCCCGAGGTGAACAACACGACCGCCACGTCATCAGGATCGGCGAACTCCGACGCGGGTTCGGCGGATCGCGCGGCAGCAAGGAATTCGCCGGAACTCAGGACACGTGCCCCCGTGTCGGCGACCATATGGCGATAGTCGTCATCGACCACGATCAACGGCGCAGCCAGTCGGTCGACGAGCTGTCCCAGCCCCTCTGCGCTCAGCCGGTAATTCAGCGGGGTGAACGCGACGTTGGCGCGTGCTGAAGAAAACATCAGCAGCGGCAGCATCGCTCCTCCGGTGCCCACATAGGCGACGTGCGATGCCCCCGACCCGGCCACAACGCCCGCGCCGCCGTCGGCAAGTTCGCTGAGCCCGGCTGCGGTCAGCCGAAAATCACCGTCTACGAGGACAACCCGGCCCGGATCGCCCGAAACAGCCATCTCAAGTAGCAACGAGATACTCAACGTCCTCCGCTTTCACGCGCAATATCGCCAACGAGTCCATCGCCATCTGGCGTTGACACGATTCTAGACTCGAGACCCTAGAATCCGCTATATAGTTATAGAGTTAGCGTACTCAAGTCAAAGCAGACCCCAGGAGCACAATGAGCAGCACGCCCGATATCGCCATCATCGGCGTCGGACTTCATCCGTTCGGACGGTACGAGGACCGCTCTGCGCTGGAGATGGGCGCCGTGGCCATCAGCAGGGCGCTACGCGACGCCGGAGTGGCGTGGTCAGACGTCGGCAGTCTGTACGCAGGCAGCCTCGAAGTGTCCAACCCGGAGGCGGTGACCGGGTTGGCCGGTATGACCGGCATTCCGGCGCGCGCGACGCTGAGCGGCTGCGCTACCGGCAACTCGCTGCTGACCCTCGCTGCGCGCGACGTCCAACTCGGCGAGGCAGACATCGCCGTCGGCGTCGGACTGGACAAGCACCCGCGCGGCGCCTTCGGTGCCGACCCGTCGGTATCGGGGCTGCCCCGGTGGTACGGCGAGCAGGGCATGTTCCTGACCACCCATTACTTCGGCACCAAGATCATGCGCTACATGCACGACCACGGTATCTCCGAGCAGACGCTCGCTCGCGTCGCGGCCAAGAACTTCGACAACGGCGCGTTGGCGCCGCACGCGTGGCGGCGCAAGCCGATGAGCATCGAGGCGATCCTCGATTCACCGGTCGTGAACGCGCCGCTGCGCCAGTACATGTACTGCAACCCGAACGAGGGCGCCGCGGCGGTGGTCGTGTGCCGTGCGGATAAGGCCAAGCAGTACACCGACACTCCCATCTATCTGCGTTCGACGGCGCTGCGCAGCCGGCGCGAGGGTGCCTACGAGCTGTTGCGGACCTCCATCGAGCTGCCCATCGTGCCAGGCACCACCGCTGAGGCGGCCGCGGCCGCATACGAACTCGCGGGCATCGGCCCCGAGGATGTCGACGTCGCGCAACTGCAGGACACCGATTCCGGCTCGGAGATCATTCACATGGCCGAGACCGGCCTGTGCAAGGACGGCGAGCAGGAGTCGCTACTGGCCGACGGCGCTACCAAGATCGGCGGCCGACTGCCCATCAACACCGACGGTGGTCTGCTCGCCAACGGCGAGCCCGTCGGGGCATCCGGTCTGCGCCAGGTCTATGAGCTGGTGCAGCAACTACGTGGTACTGCCGGGGAACGTCAGGTGCCCAACGACCCGCGGGTCGGACTGGCCCAACTGTACGGCGCCCCGGGAACCGCCGCGGTCGCGATTCTTTCAAGGTAGTCGAATGAAGGGACAGCCCCAATGACCGAAACCCGGGCCGAAGCACGCCAACGCGCCGAGGTCGATCTCGATCACCACTCACCTGAGTTCCGTGAGGATCCCTACGGCACGTTCCGGAAGATGCGCGAATCCGGCTGTCCGGTCGCGCATTCGGATCATCACGGAGGCTTCTGGGCGCTGGCCGACTACGCTTCCGTGTTCGAGGCCGCCCGCGACGACGAACTCTTCAACTCCTACCCGTCGGTCGGTGTGCCGGCAAGTGGCATGCCGTTCCCGATTCTGCCCATCGAATCCGACCCTCCGCAGACCCTCGAGCTGCGTCAGGTCACGCTGCGCCAGTTCTCGCCCGGGTCAGCCGACAGGGCCAGGGCGATGGCCGCCGAGATGACCAACGCCGCGATCGACGAGTTCATCGAGCGCGGCGAATGCGATCTCGTCGGTGAGTTGACGACGCCGTTGCCGGCCCGCCTGATCCTTCGCTTGCTGAAGTGGGACGAGTCGCGGTACCTGGACTGGGTCAACTGGGTGCACACCACCGTGCACGATCGCGCCCATGACCCCGAAGGGGCCGCGACGGCAGGCATGGAACTGTTCGGCGAGATCACCAAGCAAATAGAGCAGCGACGAGCCGAGGGCCTCGGCGACGACCTCTTCAGCGATATCCTGCGGGGCACGTTGGACGGACAGCCACTCGACGACATCCAGATCACCATGTACGGGTTCTTGATGATGCTCGGCGGCACGGACACCACGAGTGGGTTCACCGGTAACGTGCTGCTGCGCCTGTGCCAGGACCCCGAATTGCGTAACCGACTGATCGCCGATCCGAGCCAGATCGTGAAGGGCACCGACGAACTGCTGCGGATGTTCACACCGACCCTCGGTCTGGCCCGCACGGTCTCACGCGACGCCGAGTTCCACGGTCAGCCGATGTGCAACGGCGACCGGGCGATCTTGCTGTGGGCGGCGGCCAACCGTGACCCCGCGATGTTCGAGAATCCCGACGAGCTGGATCTCGAACGCGCGAATGCCAAGAAGCAGATGGCATTCGGCGTCGGCATGCACCGCTGTCTTGGATCGCATTACGCCAAGATGATGTTCCAGGTCATGCTCACCGCAATCTTGGAGCGGCTGCCCGACTTCGAACTCGACGGCGACTACGAGCGGTTCGAAGATGCCGGTGAGGTCCATGCTGTGCGCAAGCTGCCGGTCAAGTTCACTCCCGGCACACGGTTGAGCTGACATTGACAAACACGGCGTTCACGCTGCAGGTGGACAGAGCGGCAATCGAGTACACAGAGTGCGGCACCGGGTCGCCAGTGGTGTTCGTACACGGCGCCTATGTGACCGGGGCACTGTGGGACGACGTTGCGCACCGACTCTCCGACACGCATCGGTGCATCGTCCCCACTTGGCCGTTCGGCGCACAGCGCAAACCTGTCGCTGAACCGGCCGACCTCTCCGTGGCGGCCGCCGGACGACGCATCCTGGGCCTGCTCGAGGCACTGGACCTGTCAGACGTGACGCTGGTGGCCAACGACACCGGCGGTGGGATCGTGCTGGCGGCGCTGGCCGATCCGAGGCTGGACTGGAGTCGTGTCTCGCGGCTGGTGTTCACGAATTGCGATAGCTACGAACACTTCCCGCCTCGCAGCTTTGCCCCAATAGTGCGCCTGTGCCGACTCAACCGCTTCGTCGGCGCCGCATTGCTGCGGTTGTTGACCACGCCGCCGGGGCTGAAGGTGTTCATCGGTGCGGTTACCCGAGACGGTATCGACACCGAACGCCGCCCTGCGGTTTTCGGCGGCTTCCTGTCATCTGCGGCGGTCCGCCGTCAGGCACTGCGCTTCACCGCCGGCCTTCAGCCGCGTCACACCATGGCCGCCGCGGATGCCGTCGAAGCGTGGACCAAACCGGTTCTCCTCGCGTGGGGCGAGGCCGACGAGATGTTTCCGCTGTCCCACGCCCGGCGCCTCGCCGATGCCTTCCCGAACTCGACACTCGAGCCGATCGCCGGTGCATCCACATATGTGATGTCGGACCGGCCCGAGCAGACGGCGTCCGCGATCCGCCAGTTCCTGGACGGCTGATCCATGAATTCGCCAGTAACACAATCGACTACACCAGCCACCGTCGCCGGTCTGCTAGATGCGTGTGCGGCCGCCCGACCGGACCGGCCGCTGCTGCACGACACCGACGGCATCACGTTGACCGTGTCACAGGTCGCCTCGATGTCGGCGGCGGCCACGCGATGGCTCCGGGACGCCGGTGTGCAGCCCGGCATGACCGTGGCCTGGCAGCTGCCCTCGAACGTCGTGGCGGCGGTAGTGATGCTGGCGCTGTCCCGCATGCCCGTCACCCAGGCCCCGGTGCTGCATCTCTACCGCCAGCGCGAGGTGTGCACAGCGCTCGACGTCGCCCAGGCGGATATCCTTCTGGTCGACAAGTCGACAGGTGACAACGCGCCCGCGGACATCCCCACCGTCGTCATACCCGACGACATCCTCGGACACCTGCAGACCACACCCGGACTGCGGCCTGAATTGGACGGCCTGCGCGCCGCAACAGACCCGCGCTGGGTGTATTTCACGTCGGGCACCACCGGCCGCCCCAAGGGCGTCAAACACACTGACGCCACCCTACTCAGCGCCTCCCGCGGATTCGTCACCCATCTCGGGATGGGCAGTCATCCGAACGAAGTAGGAAGCATCGCCTTCCCCATCGCGCACGTGGGCGGAATGGTCTACCTCGCAGCCGCGCTGCTCGGTGACCTACCGGTGCTGCTGGTCCCGAAGGTCACCGTCGAGAGCCTGCCCCGCCAGCTTGCCGAACACCGCGTCACGTTGGCCGGCGCCAGCACCGCCTTGTACCAGATGCTCGTTGCGGCCCAAATGAGCGCACCGACATCCGGACTGTTGATGCCGTCGCTGCGCATGCTGATAGGCGGGGGCGCCGCCTGCCCACCCGAAGTGCACTGGCAGGTGCGCCAGCACCTGCGCATTCCCGTGGTACACGCGTATGGCATGACCGAAGCTCCGATGGTCTGCGTCAGCGAGGCGACCGACACTGACGAACAACTCGCCAACAGCGCGGGGCGGCCGATCCCCGGATCGCAGGTCCGGATCGCGCCGACCGGCGAGATCGAGGTGCACGGCGGCAACCTGACACCCGGATACACCGACTCCGAACAGTGGGACCTGGCCATCACCGCAGACGCATGGTTCCGCACCGGCGACCGCGGATACCTGCGTCCCGATGGTCGCGTCGTGGTCACCGGTCGTACCAAGGATCTCATCATCCGCAAAGGCGAGAACATCGCGCCCGACGAGATCGAGAACGAGTTGCTTGCTCACCCGCTTGTCGATGAAATCGCGGTGGTAGGCCAGCCCGACGAATTGCGCGGCGAGTTGGTGTGTGCGGTCGTGCGCCGCTCGCCTCGGCACCGCGACGTCACCCTCGAGGAGCTGTGCCGGTTCCTCGACGAGCGCGGACTGATGAAGCAGAAATGGCCGGAGCGGCTCGTCATCGTTGACGAGTTACCGCTGACCGGGTTGGGCAAAGTGGCCAAATCCGAACTGGCCCAGCAGATCACAGGAGGAACCCGATGACCGCGTTAGCGGACGACGAACGTCACGAACTCGCGCAGTCGGTACGCGCTGCCTGCGAGCGGATGGCGTCCGAAGAGCGGGTGCGCGCCGTCGCCTACGGCGAAGCCGACGACGGCGGGGACGGGTACGACCCGGCCCTCTGGGACGCACTGTGCAATCAGGTCGGGGTGGCCGCCATCGCGCTACCCGAACACCTCGGTGGCGCCGGCTACGGCACGTCGGCGCTGGGTGTGGTCGCCCACGAACTCGGCCGCGCGCTGGCGCCGGTGCCATTTATCAGTTCAACCGTGCTGGCAACAGGACTGCTGCTCGACCTGAGTGAGGGCGACCCCGACGCCGACAAGCGGCTTGCCGGGCTCGCCGAGGGCCGGCGCACCGCCGCGGCCGCGCTCACCGGTGACGGCGGGCTGTGGCGCCGAAATGCAGTGACGCTCAGCGCGACTCCTAGCGGTGCGGAATGGCACGTCGACGGCACCGTACGTCATGTGCTCGGCGGCGCCATCGCCGACGATCTCGTGGTGGTAGCCAATGCCGAAGACGGTGAACCCGCGGTGTTCATCCTCGACCCCGGAGACGACGCCGTCGTAGTCGAACCCGAAGCCGTGCTCGACGGCACCAGGCCGATGGCCACCATCACGTTCAGCACGGCCCGTGCGGTTCGCCTGTCCGGCGCAGAACCGGTCGACGATGTCATCGAACGCAATGTCAACGTGGCGATGGCGGTGCTGTCTGCCGAACAGGTCGGCGCATGCGAACGTGTGCTCGAGAGCGCGACCGCCTATGCGCGCACTCGGGAGCAGTTCGGCCGCCCGATCGGAAGTTTCCAGGCGATCAAACACAAGTGCGCCGACATGCTCGTCGATTTGGAGTGGGCGCGGTCGGCATCGGAGGCGGCGCTGCAGGCGCTCGACGGCACGGACAGCGGCGCCGGTGAAGCGGCTTGGCGGGCCAGCATGGCCAAAGCGGTGTGCTCTGAGGCACTGCGCAATGCAGTGCATGCCAACGTCCAGATTCACGGCGGCATCGGCTTCACTTGGGAGGATTCAGCGCATCTCTACCTCCGGCGGGCCCGGACCGACGAGGTGCTGTTCGGCTCACCCGCCCAGCACTGGGACCGCTTGGCCACACTGATCAAGCTGGTCTGACCTCGCAATACACCCCCGTCAGGATTCGCTTGCCCGCCCAACCACTGGTGACTAGACTCAGGGCTAAATAACTAAATGTTTTTCTCTTTAAGCCCGTCCGGCCCGCGTTGCATCGAGGAGGTCACCCGTGCCATTGCAACCATGGATGGAATTGATTTCCGTCGACGATCACCTGATCGAACACCCGAAGGTGTGGAGCGACCGGCTACCCAGCAAGTACCTCGAGGCGGGTCCCAAGATCATCGAATGGGAGCGGCCCGACACCGGCCAGATGTGCCAGGTCTGGGAGTACGAAGGCCGGATCTACCCCTACATCGGTCTCAACGCGGTCGCGGGCAAGAAACCCGAGGAGTACGGCATCGAGCCGGTGCGATACGACGACATGATCCCCGGCTGTTACGACCCGAAGGCACGCGTGGCCGACATGGACATCGACGGCGTGCAGGCGATGACCTGCTTCCCGTCGTTCCCGCGGTTCGCAGGGGCGGTGTTCGCTGAAGGTGACGACAAGGAACTGGCCAAGCTGTGTTCGGCTGCGTGGAACGACTTCCACCTCGACGAGTGGGCGGCTACCGCGCCGGATCGCTTCATCCCTGTCGCGATGTTGCCATTCTGGGATGTCGAGGCGAGCGTCAAAGAGATCCATCGCGTTGCCGCCAAAGGCGCCAAATGCGTGACATTCCCCGACCTGCCCGATCGGCTCGGGCTGCCGTCAGTGCACTCCGACCACTGGGATCCGCTGCTGTCGGCCTTGGAGGACACCGACCTCGTGTTGGCGCAGCATTTCGGCTCCGGGGGGTTCCCGCCCCCGATCGCGCCGGACGCTCCGTTCGCCGTGTTCATCACGCTGATGGGCACCATGTCTATGACTGCGATGACGGACTGGCTGTTCTCCAACACCCTGTACCGCCACCCCAAATTGAAGATCGGCCTGTCCGAGGGCGGCATCGGCTGGATCCCCTACATCCTGGAGCGCTGCGACAGCGTGTGGCGTAAGCACCGTTTCTACAACAACATCAACCAGGACCACCCGCCGAGCTACCTGTTCAAGAAGCACATCCACGGCTGCTTCATCGAGGATGACTTCGGAGTGGAGACGCGGCACATGATCGGCATCGACAAGATCACCTGGGAGTGCGATTACCCGCACTCGGACTCATTCTGGCCGCAGAGCCGGGAGCGCGCCGCGCAGGCCCTGGAAAAGGTCCCCGACGACGAGGTGCACCGCATAGTCGAATTGAATGCCCGTGAGTTCTACAACTTTCCGCGGGCCGCATGACGGGCGACGACGCGGAACGGATCGAGCAACTCCCTCGGTCTGACTGGACCGATCAGGATCTCCTCACCAAGGACGAGGCACGGGAGCGCCTCGTCGAGGAGATCGCTCGCACCCGGGTCCGGCTCGACGAAGTCAGGCTAGACGGCAACGCTGCCGAGATCGCCCTGCTGGAACGCCGGCTCCACGCCATGGAATCAATCAACAACGAGTACAACGACTATCTGGCCGGGAAGTGATTTTCACCCGGCCGAGACCAAGGAGTAACTGTGTCGGCTTCTGCTGACGTCGTCGAGGACATCGACGCCGTGCGCGCCGAAATCCGCGAATTTCTGGACAACGCACCGAAGCCGGTGGGCCTGCGGAATTACGGGCCCACGCCCACTGCCGACGACGTCGAGGCGGGCCGGCAGTGGCACCGCTATCTCGCCGATCACGGCTATGCGTGTCTGCACTGGCCGCACGAGTTCGGCGGTGCTGCAGCGTCTGTCGCGTACCAGGCTGTCTTTGCCGAAGAATGCGCCCGCGCAGGTGTGCCACGTCAACTGAACATCACCGGCGCTGATCTGGTCGGCCCGGTGTTGATCAAGTTCGGCAGCCAAGGCCAGAAGGACCGCTATCTCGACGGGATCCGATTCGGCGACGACGTCTGGACGCAGCTGTTCTCCGAACCGGGAGCGGGGTCGGATCTGGCCAGCGTGCGCACCCGGGCCGAGCGCACCGAGAATGGCTGGCGGATCGACGGTCAGAAAGTATGGAGTTCGGCGGCCGCGTCGGCCGACTACGGTCTCCTGCTCGCGCGCACGAGTCCGGACAAACATCGCGGTCTGTCGATGTTCGTTGTGCCGATGGATATTCCAGGGGTCACGGTTCGCCCCCTGACCCAGATGGACGGCGAAAGCAAATTCAATGAGGTCTTTCTGGACGGTGCTGAACTGCGCGACGACGCGCTGATCGGTGAGGTCGGCCAGGGCTGGGCGGTGGCGATGGTCACGCTGGGTCGCGAGCGGCTGACGCTGGGCACGCAGGCGGTAGCCATGTTCCAGCTGCACGAACGGATGCTCGACGCTGCCCGTGACCGCAACCTCCTCGACCCGGTGCTGTCGCGATCATTGACCCGGTTGTGGGCCCGGATGTGGCTGCTGCGCTTCACCTGGCAACGTGCCATTGACTCGGGCGACCTCACATCGCCGGCTTTCTCGGTGCTCAAGCTGATGACCTCGGAGACCGATCGGGACCTGGGTGACATGGCCACGGAAGTATTGGGCACCGATGCGTGCACCGATCCGACGGGCCCGAGTGATGCTGCCGATCTGGTCCACCACATGCTGGTCGGCCGGGCGCAGACGATTCTTGGTGGTACCAGCGAGATTCAGCGCAATATCCTTGGCGAGCGGGTGCTGGGGCTCCCCAAGGAACCGCGATGAGCAGAGTGCTCAGTTGAACGCAGGTTTGACCGCAGCCTCCCTCGGGGGCGCACTGCTCGAAGCGCTGCGTCCGGGGATGACGCTGGCCCTTGGCGACGGTGTCGGCGCACTGAGTTGCCTCGACGACGGGACTTCGGTCGGAGCTGTGCTGAGCGCCGTGGCCCGCGACGTGGAGTCGGTACGACTCGTGCTGGGTTGGCTGCCCACCGAGGTGGACGGCCTCGACGCCGACGCATTTGCCGAGGTGGTCGCGCTGATGCCGGGCTGGGGTGTGCGCGACGTACTGCGCAGTCCGTCGGCACGGTTCCTGCCGACCCGACTGGCTGCGATTCCTGCGCTGTTGACCGACGTACTGCGCCCCGACGTTTTGCTCACCCGCTTCGTGCAACGTGACGATGGCCTGCAATTCGGCACCGAGGTGTCCTGGCAGCGCACGGTGATCCACGCCGGTGCAAGGACATTCGGAATCATCGACACGACCGCTCCCGCGGCCGACGCCGAACCCGCGTTCGATCCATCCACGGTGGAGGTGATCGGCACGGTCGATGGCGGACTGGCCCGGCTACCGGAGCGGCGGCCCGAACCGATCCACCAGACCCTGGCCGACGCGGTGCTGCGGTTCGTTCCCGAGGGCGCCCGGTTGCAGTACGGGCCGGGCCAACTCGGTACCGCACTGCTCCAGCGGGCTCAGGCGCCGCTGCAGATCGACACCGGTCTGCTCACCGACGCCGTCGTCGACCTCGACCGTCGCGGCCTGCTGGCCGGCATCCCGTCGGCGACATACCTGCTGGGCAGCGACGTACTCTACGACTGGGCCGACGGCCGTCCGATCCTGCGCGGGATCGACCACACGCACGACGTCACCCGACTGGCGCGCGGCGCGCCGCTGATCGCGGTGAACACCGCCATCGAGATCGACCCATTCGGGCAGATCAACGTCGAAGGCGTGGGTGACAAGGTGTTCGGCGGAATCGGTGGGCATCCCGACTACTGTGCGGCTGCCCGAATGAGTTGCGGCGGATTGTCAATCATCGCCGTGCCCACCAGAGTGAACGGGCGCTCACCACTCGTCGCGCAACTCAGCCGGCCCGCGTCTACGCCGGCCCACGATGTCGATCTGATTGTCACCGAGTCCGGCCACGTCGATCTGCGCGCGGCGGACTGGACGCAAAGACGACAGCTGATCACCGAATTATTCTCAAAATAAGGGAGTTAACGAGCAATGCCTGAAAGTCCGTTGGACGGCAAAGTTGTCCTGGTGACCGGGGGCGGGCGCGGCATCGGCCGCGGCCACTGCCTGGAGCTGGCCCGCCAGGGAGCCGCGGTCGTGGTGAACGACCCCGGCGTCGGCCGGGACGGTTCCAGCGCCGACGGCTCGGGCCCGGCAGCTGATGTCGTGGCCGAGATCGAGGCGGCCGGAGGCAAAGCCGTCGCGCACACGGGTTCGGTATCGGCATGGGATGACGTCGCCGACATGATCTCCACCGCCGTCGAGACTTTCGGCACCCTGACGGGTGTGGTGAACAACGCAGGCATCCTGCGAGACTCGATGGTCGCCGTCAGCAGCGAGGCCGACTGGGACGCGGTCATCGCCGTACACCTGAAGGGTACCTTCGCCGTCACCAGGCACGCCTGCGAGTACTGGCGCACCCAGTCCAAGGCGGGCAACGTGATTGACGCACACATCGTCAACACCGTCTCCGGAGCCGGTCTGTGGGGCAACGTCGGGCAGAGCGCCTACGGTGCCGCCAAGGCCGCAATCGCCAATCTGACTGTCGTCACCGCGATGGAAGCACGGCGGTACGGCGTTGCGGTGAACGCGATTTCACCCCTGGCCGCTTCCCGAATGACGGCTGACGTGTTCGCCGATCGCGCGAACGATCCCGCGCTCGATCCGGCGCGCAGTTCGGCCGTGGTGGCGTGGCTGCAGTCCGATCAGTCGTCCTGGCTGACCGGACAAATCCTGCGTATCGACGGCGGCAAGCTCACCCGTATCGAAGGCTTCAGCGAAGCGGCTGGCGCCTACTACGCCAAAGATGGTGTTTCGCTCGACTTCTCGGAGATCGGGCAGGCGGTCAGCTGGCTCTACGGCACGTCTCCGCGGGGACTGGCGGGTCCGTTGCCGTCAAACTGAGACGACGATGCCCTGTGTCAGCGCCACGACGATGCCGAGGATCACCAGATAGGCCACGCAGCCCGCGACGAGCTTGACGGTCTCGTCCCAGAGTGCGGTGTTGCTCTGCGGTGGTAGGAAGAACTCGGCAGGCATGTCCTTCATGGCGGTGCGCTTGCGCGGTTCGTTATTCATGTCGTCCTCTCAGGTCACGGAATGTAGGGACTGCCGGAGCCGGTGGCCCACCGCATGGTGAGCAGCGGCAGGACGAGGAACACAAAGAATGACACCTGGAAGCCGATGAACCATGCCCCGAGCCGCATCAGTTCGAATCGCCAACGGGCAATTGTCACTTCGTAATTGAGGAAACTGTCGAACTCCTGCTGTTTTGTCATCGGCGTCACGGCAACCACTGCGACACCACCCTGTGGCGTGGGGCCACCGTTCGCCGGCACCCCCGATGCCGACTTCGGCCTGGTGAACCGATCGAGGCGGCAGAACCGCTCAAGGTGGTTCAGCCCGCGTATCGGCGGCTTACCCGCCCAGTAGGCGATCAGGTTCGGCCAGGTACACATGATGCCGATCGTCCACACCAGCGTGATCCGGCCGCCGTTGTCCCACTCCAAAACCGGGCCGATACCGGGGTCGTAGGTCCACCAACCCATGGCGGTAGCGGTGCCCTCGACGACGAAATCCCAGACATAGTTGACCGGAATAGCAAGCACCAGCATCGATTTCAGCATGCTCCAGCCAAACTTCGATGACACCCACTGGCTCAGCCACAGCACCAACAGCGCATGCATGCCCCAGTAGACCGCATAGGCGAACGGCATGAACAGTGGGTCGTTGGGGGTCTTCAGGGGCAACCACTCGAGGAGATGGTGCTCGGCGAATGCCGGGCTGTAGAACAACTGCTGCCCCCAGTCGCCGATGGTTTCCATCCAGTACACGGCGATGCTGTTGAACAGAAACAGAAAACCCCAGGTGAACCGCCGTCTGCGGACGACGTCGGCGCTCGCCAGCACGATGAAGATGCTGCCCACGATCGGGATCACCCAGTTGAACACCCAAACCCCGCTCGGATCCAGCGTGGCGGGCGGCACCAACTCTTCCGAGGCGAAATACACAGTGTCCGCTCCTAGTTCACGATATGGTGAAGTAAGCTTCACTATATTCGGCTGTAATGTCAACCACACCACAACGACTGCTGGAAAGAGGTTGCGAACTGAGCAGGAAACGGACCCGTGCCGCGGCACGAACAGACCGCAAGCTCGAACAGTTTCAGACGAATTCACTGCAGCGGCATGCCATCGAATTCGGGGAGTGGATGATGCGCGCCAGCCTCGAGCGCGCTCAGTCGCTCGGTCATACCGACCTGCGGCCCGCGCATGCGCGGTTGATGGTCTTCCTCGGATGGGAGGGCAGTCGCATCTCCGACATCGCCCGCGCCCAGGATGTCTCAAAGAACGCCATCGGGCAGCTCGTCGACGAACTCGTGGAGCTGGGTTACGTCGAGCGTGTCGCCGACTCTCGTGACCGGCGCGCAAAGATCGTGCGCTACACCCAGAAAGGGGTCGACATGATGGCCGACGCCGCCGCGGTCGGCGAGCGGCTCGATGCCGAGATCACAGACATCATCGGTGACCGTCGCCTCGGGCAGCTGCGGTCGGCCCTAGCCGACATCTGCCAGAGTCTCAAGCTCGGACCGGCCTGACCGGCTCGCGGCCACAGGAAGGTCTAGGCCGACGCTCGGCCGCGGTAGAACTCCACCGCTTTGCGGATCGAGTGGTGGATAGGTTCGGGGTTCCATCCCAGTTCCCGCTCGGCTTTGCCGTGATCCATCGGCGACATGATGTGCATCAGCCGCACGCTCAACGTCGAGAGCAACATGTCGCGGCGAAGCACGGCTGCAGCCATATCTCCGCCGAATCCCAAGCCGTACATCGCCTTGAGCGGGATCCCGAACCTCGGTCGCTTGGCTCCGGCGGCGTCCGCGGCGGTTTCATACAATTCGCGGGCGGTGATGAAGCGTTCGGAGATGATGTAGCGCTCCCCCACGCGGCCTTTGTCTGCGGCGAGGATCAGCGCGCGAGCAGCGTCTTCGATGCCGACGACTTCCATCGCCATGTCCTTGACGTAGACGGGCATTTTTCCCGCAGCCGCTGCGGCAACCAAGGATCCATGCGGGGTCGGCTGCCAGTCGCCGGGGCCGTAGGTGTTGGACACGCACAGTGCAACCGCAGGCAGATCACGCTCGCGCGCATAGGCAAGGACCAGGTTCTCGGCCTCAACGCGGGAGCGGATGTAGCCTCCGCCCCGATCGAGCCAGTTGAACGGGTCGTCCTCGGTGACGGGTCCACCGTTCTCGGATAGCGCGATGGTGCCGATCGTGCTGGTGAACACGAAGCGGCGCAGCTCGGCGTCGGCCGCGACCTCGAGAACCTGACGCAGCCCTTCGACGTTGGTCCGAAACAGAACGGAGGGGTCGCGCAGCCATGCCCGCGCGTCCACGACGCAGTAGTACACATCGTCACAGCCGTCCATGGCCTCGCGCACGGCGTCGGCATCGAATATGTCTCCGTACCTGCGATCCACGTCGAGGTCATCGATGGCCTTCGTGGAGCTGGTGCGGCGGAGCAGGACACGTACCGACTCCCCGCGCTCGACCAATTGTCGTGCGACGTGCGATCCCAAGAATCCGCTGGCTCCGATTACCAGCTTCGCGCGACCCGCCACGCCCACTCTCCTTCGTCAGTCCACTGCGATAGCGACGATCAGCATTGAGCCGATCCGGTAGTGCGGAATGCCGCCGGCTCCGGTGATACCGACGGCATCACCCGAGGGTTTCAGGCCTCCGCAGGATCGTCGATGACCGTCAGCGCCTGCTCGGGACATGCATCGGCGCCCTCAATCGCGCTGGCACGTAGTGATTCATCGATGCGCTCTGCGGGCGGAAGACAATAGCCATTGTCGTCGAGCTCGTAGACAAGGGGCGCTACCGCGTTGCACAGGGCATGTCCAACGCAGTGCGGTGCGTCAAAACCGATACGTGTCATCAGAACGCGCCCTCGCCGATCGGGGTCTTGACCGCACCAGGGGTGAACCGGATCGGTAGTTGACGCAGCGCATGGACTTCGCCGGCGTCCTCGAAACGTACCGGAGTCCCGTTCAGCTCGAAGTCGGGCAGCCGCTCAAGGATCTCGGCGATCATCTCCTGGAACATCACCCGCGCAAGGTGCGAGCCGAGGCAGCGATGCTGACCGATGCCAAAAGACATGTGCTTCTTCGCGTTCGGCCTGTTGAAATCGATCTTGTCGGGATCTTCGAACACTGCAGGGTCGTGGTTGGCAGCTGCCCACATCAGGATGGCTCGGTCGCCGGCCTTGAGCTCCTGGCCGTGGAACTCTGTATCGCGGGAGACGGTCCGCGCCAATCCCAGCGTCGGGGTGGAATGCCGCAAGAACTCTTCGGTCGCCGGCTTGAGAATCTCCGGGTCGTCCAGAAGAGCGCGGCGCAGTTCCGGACGCTCGATCATCGTCAAGAGCGAATTGCCCGTGAGACCACTGGTTGTGTCCATACCGCCGAGCATCATCAGCACCGTGTACATCGTGATCTGCATGTCGTCGAGCGGCGTGTCGTCGATATGGCCCGTCAGGATCGCCGCGAACAGGTCGTCACCGACCTCATCGGCCTCGCGCCGCTCGCTCATGTGCTTGTGGATCTCGGTGAAGAGTTCCATGGTCGCGGCAGCGGCCTTCTCTTCGTCGTGCGTTCGATCGTGAACGAACGCATGTACCCAGCTCACCCACTGCAGATACTTCGATTCGTCGAAGCCGAGCATGTGCAGCATCAGCTTGGCCGGCAACGGGTTGGTGAGTTCGGCGACGATATCGCATTCGCCGCGCTCGATGAACTCGTTGACCATCTCGGTGGCCATCTGCCGGGCGCGGGGCCGCAGCCGCTCGGCAGTGCCTGGTGAGAACTGCTTGATCGTCACTTGGCGCAGCTTCTGGGTCAGCGGTGGATCCGACTCGATCGGCAGGATCGGGAACGGCGCTCCGCTGGCCGGTACACCCACCGACGGATAGGAGTTGAACAGGTCGTCGTCGCGGGCTGCCTCGAACACCGATTGGTAATCGACCAGGGACCAGAAGCCGCCATGTTGATCGGAATGACTAACCGGACAACTGGAACGCATCTGCTCGAAAGCTTCGTATGGAGCTTCGCGAAACGCTGGGCAGTGATGGTCGAAACCCGCGCCGAGTTGCACGGCGTGCTCGATGGTCACTCAAAGTCCTCTCTTCGGATCCGCTCAGGCAAAAGGTTCACTTGTGCCCGACGCAACACTGTTCGCTGGGATGTAGTCTACGCAACAGACTAGGCCTCAATGTAGTTTGAATCAACGCCGACTGGTCCGGACAGCGACGAGTTGATGGGATGTCGGGTATGACCATGCATAGTGGTGCGGGCCGAGCGGCCCGCTGGGGCGCGGATCTGCCCACCGACGAGGAGCAGGCACGCGAGCGGCTGCTGCAAGCAGCCGAGATCTGCTATGCGAAATACGGGCCCAGCCGCACCAAGATGACGCATATTGCCCAGGAAGCCGGCGTGCACCGCACCACCGTTTACAGCTATTTCCCCAATCGTGACGCAGTGCTCGCCGCGTGCTTTGTGCGGGCCGTGGCAGGTGTCGTCACGGCAGCCGAGCCGCACTTCGACTCGGACGAACCGTTTTCCGAGCGGTTGGTCCAAGCCGTGCTGGTGGGACTGAACGTGGCGCGCAGCTCCCCCGCCATGAAGTTGCTCATCGCCGGCGACGAACTAGCCGAGACTCATCGCGCCGCAGAAGCCTCCGAGATCTGGCGCAGTGACGTGCGCGCACGCCTCGCTCAACGTTTCGCCGACGCGGCCGCCGCCGGCGAAGTGCGCAGCGATGTCCCGCCAGAAACCCTGGCGCACTGGGTGACCCGCATCTGCTTCAGCCTCATAGCTGATCCAGGCAAGCCGGAGTATGGCGGCGACGAAGGGTTGCTTCGCACGTTTCTTCCCGGCGCTTTGGCCCCACCGTCGAGATGACCAGCCGCGCTGCAGGGCGGCCTAGCAGGGATCGCCATTTGGCTAACGCGACGCCCGTGCTGGTGAAGGGCCACGACGGTAGCGGGCAGTAATGGACAGATACCTGCGCTGCAGGCGCGGGGGCGATGGCTGACCACACGAAGTGCTCCGGATCTGTTTGACGAGCGCACGAAGCGACGGTTCGGCGTCATGGCCAACGTATCCCTCCAGCCATGCCGCACACCTTGCGATGACGTCACCAGGTATTGGCAACCCTTTTCGCACTGCAGTCGCCATCAGAAACCGGATAGATGAGAGCGTTTCACCGCTACCGAGATTGACGTAGAGCTTGGCCCGCTCGGCGCGGCCGAGCTTGGGTCCGACGAGCTCGGCCAGTTCCCACGCCACCGAATCGACTCTCTCCATGTCTCGCTCGTCAATCTCCAATTCATGTCAGCAGCGCCCGCCGCGGTGCGCTACGGCGCTGAATCGCACCCGCTGCCAATCTATAAACTATATACCGCTTTCTCAAATGGGTCTTCTCACAACCTCTTCGCATGCATCATCGCGTCATCAGCGCGGTCCGCTCCCAGAGGCGTTCCCCGAGCACCGCGTCCTCGGCTAACCGGTTGGCTTTCACCGGTTTCCGCTTTCCGTAATGCCGGCCAGGAGACCAGTCGGCCCCCGGTCTCGAACCGGCCAACCACACCAGAGTATCGGCCCCTCGTTCGGGCGACAGTAAGAATCGACTCGCAACAGAGTGGTACACAAGCCGCATCAGGAGCGTTGAGTCGGCTCCGAAGTTCGACGCTACCGGGCCCGGTTCGAAGGACGCGGCAGCAACGCCGGCATCGGCGTATCTACGGTGAAGTTCCTTGGTGAACAAGATATTCGCCAACTTGGCCGCCGAATAGGTACCGATGGCCGAATACTTTCGCTCTCCATCCAAGTCGTCCAGCTGGATCCGGCCACGGCGATTGACGCTGCTCGATGTGGCGATCACAGTTGCTTTGCTGGCGATGAGGCGCGGCAGAATCGTCTCGGTGAGGAGGAACGGCGCAAGGTGATTGACTTGAAACGTCATTTCATGGCCGTCGGCCGTGGTGCGACGGGGTCCCATGACGCCACCGGCGTTGTTGCACAACACGTCGATAACCGGATACTGCTCCAGTAACTCGGCGGCCAGACGACGAACGTCGTCAAGTCGGGCGAAATCGCCGAGATGATACTGACACCCAAGCTCGTCAGCGATGGCCTTCGTCTTATCGGGCGAGCGCCCCACCACGACGATCGTGTGCCCCGCTTCGCCGAGGGCTCGCGCCGCCGCACGCCCGATCCCGTCGCTGGCGCCGGTGATGATGATTGTCTTTGCCATTGGACCTACTTCGGTGGCGATGCTACGGCTTGGCGACGCAGGAGAATCGACGCAAGCGCGGCCGGTTCGGAAATCATTGCGTTGTGGCACGTGTCGAGTTCGACGACCTCGTCCACGCCGCCGAGGTTGTCGATGAAGCGGCGTTGATCTTTGATCGACAGCACATGATCGCGGAGGGTGAGGATCCAGGTGCGAGGAACGTCCGTAGGCATCCGCGATCGATCTACCGGCTCGTGAACGATACTGAGCGACTCCGGAACCAAGATGCTCAGCGAGTGATCACGCTGCTTTTCGGTCATACCGTTACAGAACATCCAGCGCGCCATCCACACGGGCAGCCGGTCGATGTTCATCCGAGCGAAGAAGCGCACCGGTGCTATCAAAGTGCTGACGACATTCTTGCCGTCGGGCGGTACGTTGCACGCCAGCAGGACGATTCGGCGAACGCGACGGGTCCCGAGGCGTGCCGCTACCTCCGGAATGACGATGCCCGCCAGCGAGTGACCGACCAGGATCACTTCGTCCAAGCCCTCCTGGTCAATCTGGCCGACGACGGCTTCGACGCAATCGGCGATCGTCAAACTCCTCACGTCTGCTGGTATGCCCTGCCTTCCAGGAAGATTCACCGTCAGGAACCGCATTTGCGGTGAACGGCGTCGCATTTCCTCGATGGTGAGGTCCCAGCATCGCCCGTCGAACTTGCCGCCGTGGATGAAGACGAATGCGGGATCGAGTGACGAGTTCATTGCTCTACAACGCGGTGAAGCCGGCATCCACCGGCAGAGTGGCTCCGGTGACATACCGCGCTTTGTCGCTGGCCAGCCAAACCACCACGTTGGTGACGTCCTGGGCCTCGATGAACAGAACCGGGAGCAGATTGGTCGCGAGTTTCGGCGCCGACGGATTGTCCTGAAACACCCGGGCCATGTGCTCGTTGAGCACCATGGGCGTGGCCACCCCGGTGGGATGCACCGTGTTGACCCGAATGTTGTGCTCGGCGTATGCATGTGCGGCCGACCGCATCAGACCGACGACACCATGCTTGGACGAGGCGTAGCCGAATGCCGCCGCCGACCCGTCGCCGCCGCGGCCGACCAGGCCTTGCGTCGAACTCGTCAAGATGACGGAACCGCCCCGGCCTTTACGGATCATTGACGGCACCGCGGCCACAATCGTGTTCCAGGTGCCAAAAAGGTTGGTTTCGACGATGTCCCGATAAACCTGCTCATCGTTTGGATCGGTCCGGCCGGTCGCAACCACACCGGCATTGGCCACCACGACGTCGATGTCGCCGAGCTCAGCGATCCCTGACTGCACGCAAGCCTGTAGCTCGGCAAGGTGACGTACGTCGGCTACATAGGTTGCGACACGTCGGCCGGTGCCTCGAACCAGTCGCGCGGTCTCGTCGAGATCCTCTTTGGTTCCTAACGGGTATGGAATCGAGTCGATGTCGGCCGCGAGGTCGATCGCGATGATGTCGGCGCCTTCATCAGCCAATGCCACGGCGTGACTGCGCCCTTGGCCGCGCGCCGCGCCGGTAACCAACGCGACCTTGCCTGTCAGCTGTTCCATACATCGATCCCTCTTCATTGCGCTCGACGGCGTGGGCTAGCGGCTGAAGTGGGCCAGCGGTCGCTCGACGAACTCGAAAACAACGCCGTCAGGCGAACGTAGGAACGCGATGTGCAGTCCCTCGATCTTGGTCCCCGGCAGCGGGCACCACACCGGATCACCCATGCGCTCAACCGAATCGGGAACCGCCGCCAGCGCGTCATGCACATTTTCCACCCGCAGCGCGCAGCGGTACAACCCCTGAAGGTTACCGCCCCACGGCACGGGCGTCGGGGTGGTGGCCGGGTGCTGCACCACGACCAACGTGAACTGATCAGCGTCCTCGGCCAGCGCATAACGGGCCACTACGCATTCTGTTTCGCCCGCTCCGTCGGGGGCCAACTGAGCATCCGCCACCGACACCGTCTTCGGCGCATCCACCTCCTCGAACCCGATGGCGGTCAGGAACTCACCCGTGGCTGCCGCGTCGATCGCCGCGATCCGGATACCGTTGAAGAACCCACCTTTGGACGCATCGGCGCCGGCAGGCAGCTCGGTCAATTCGATCACCACGCCGTCGGGATCGTAGGCAAGCATTGACTTCCCGCCACCGAGCAGCCCCGCCACCGGGTCACCGACCGTCAGCCCCGCACCGCGCAGGGTCGACGCCGCGCCATCGAGGTCTGCAACGGCAAGCTGCGCGGCGCGAATCCCCGGCCGTCCCGGATCGGCGTTCGGATCTTGATTCAGCGCCGGCGAGTAGTACTCGATGGTCTCCAACGCACAGCCTCCGCGACCGCCGCGCGCATCGTAGAGAAACGAGGTGGCACAGAACGTTTCACCGTCCAGACCCAGAATCGTCCCATCAGTAGCGACCTTGGGATCGGTCCGCATCCGCGCCCGCAAGCCGAGCACGTCGCTGTACACCCGTTCAGTCGCGTCCAGCGATGCGCAGTTGAGGTTGACGTGCAGGAATCTCCGGGCCAGCACTTCGGAAGCCACTGCTACAGCACCACCGAGTTGATCTTGAAGTCGATGATCTCTTCCTCGCTGAAGCCGAGTTCGGCGAGCAACGCGTCGGTGTGCTCACCGTGTCCCGGCGCACCGTTCAGATTCAACGGCACCTCGTCGAACTGCACCGGGCTGGCCGCCAATGCGAACTCGTTGTTGTTCGCGTCCGTTGCGCGGGGTAGGTAGCCGTTGGCGATCACTTGCGGGTCATCGTGGACTTCCCGTGCGGTGCGCATGACGTCCCACACACCATCGAACCCGGAAAACGCCTTCTCCCAGTGGGACAGATCCTCGGATTCGAAGCTGCGCCGCAGCTCGATGATGCACTCCTTGCGATTGCCGAATCGCACTGCAGCACTGGCGAACCGTTCGTCGCCGATCAGGTCGGGCCTGCCCAGCCGGGTGCAGAAGTCCGACCAGAATCGGTCCGCCTGTAACAGCACGAAGGCGATGAACCGATTGTCGCGGGTCTTGTAAATGCTGGCGATCGGGTTGGGCATCTCATCCAGGTTGAACTTCGGAATGTCCTGGCCGGTAACACCGGCCCCCACGATGTCCGGGCCGAGCTGCCAGATCGCGGCGTTCAGTAGCGATACGTCGACGACCGACGGTTCGCCGGTGCGCTCCCGCTTCACCAGTGCCGCCGCGATGCCGCCCGCAATCGCGAGACCGCCGTAGGAGTCGCCGAACGCCGGCCGCTGTATCGGTGGGTAGGACCCGGCGCCGTCGGAATACGCATCGCCGATTCCGCCGCGTGCCCAGTAGGCCGCGAGATCGAAGCCGCCCTGCGAAGCCTGGTCGCCCTTGGTCCCGTAACCATGCCCGCGGGCGTAGATGATCTTCGGGTTGCGTGCCCGGACCTGGTCGACATCGATACCCATCCGCTGCCGTGAATCCGGCAGCAGATTCGTGACGAACACATCGGCGGTCTCGATCAACTTCATCAACAATTCCAGCCCCTCGGGTGTGGAAGTGTCCAGCCCGATGCTGCGCTTGCCTCGGTTGGGTTGTTCGATGAAGTGATTCACGCCCCCTGCGCCGGTGACAACCCCGGAGCTGATCAGTCCGCGCTGTGGATCGCCCGTCTCCGGGTGTTCGATCTTGATGACGTCGGCACCCCAGTCGGCGAGCACCGCACCGGCGGCAGGGACGAACGTCCACGCCGCCAGCTCGACGACCCTGATCCCGTTGAGAATGTCTGTCATTATTTCCTCGCTTACATCATGGCTGGTGGTCAGTGGGGCGGGTTACCGAAGTGGATGTGGCCGATTCCCTCGGGAACAGTCGCCGCTGCTGGTGGCCTACGGCAGTCTGAGTCAGTCCGTTGTGTAGGCAATGAGTTTGGTCTGCAGATGCTGCTCGAATCCCTCGACACCGTTCTGCCTGCCGATACCACTCATCTTGTAGCCACCGAACGGGGCGTCCGCACCGTAGAAGACTCCGCCGTTGACGTTCACTGATCCCGTGCGGATACGCCTGGCGACGGCCATCGCGCGCTCGTAGGGACCCAGTACCGTGCCCGCGAGCCCGTACATCGAATCGTTGGCCAACTCGACCGCGCCGTCGTCGCCTCCGTCATATGGCGTGATGGTCAGGACCGGGCCGAAGATCTCCTCCTGGAACACTCGATGATCCGGAGCGACATCAGCGAGAATCGTCGGCGCAACAAAGTATCCGCGATCCAGTCCGACAGGCTTACCGCCACCGACCGTCACCCGCGCACCCTGTTCCCTGCCAATACGGATGTAGTCCAGGACCCGGTCGCGTTGCTTGGCCGACACCAGCGGACCGCAGAAGTTCGCCGGATCACTCGGGTCGCCCACGGTGACCCCAGCGAATGCAGCGGTCGCCATTTCAACTGCCGCGTCATAGTGCTTGCGCGGCACCAACATCCGGGTAGTCAGAGCGCAGCCTTGGCCCGAGTGCATGAGGGCGCCGATACAGCCGGGAACCGTCGCGGCAAGTTCGACGTCGTCGAGAAGGAGGTACACCGATTTTCCGCCCAGCTCCATCAGGTTGCGCTTCATCGTCGAGGCGGTCAGCTGGCCGATGAGTTCCCCGACCGCGGTCGATCCGGTGAACGAGATCATGTCCACCCGTGGATCGGTCAGGAGCCGCTGGGCGACGCTGTTATAAGAGGTGGTCACGATGTTGACCACACCCGCAGGGATGTCGGTCTTTTCGGCGATGATCCGGCCCCAGCGCAGCGCGCTCCACGGCGTTTCGATGGGCGGTTTGAGGACCATGGTGTTGCCGGTGGCCAGGATCTGACCGACCTTGTTGGCGATGATCTCGACAGGGAAGTTCCACGGCGTGATGGCGGCAACGACGCCTATCGCCTCCTTGACCACGACGCGGTTGTACGGCACGCCCAGTTTGGCGTCCTGACCGAGCTGCCGCTCCCAGGTGAACTCCGAGATGTAATCCGCGGGCCAGCGGATTGCGTCGGCCAGCGGCCAGTCCAATTGGGCGATGTAGGTCATGCCGATCGGTGCGCCCGCCTCGGCGACCAACTCGGCGCGCATCTCTTCCTTTTCTTGCTGCAGCGCCTCGTGCAACTGGATCAGGCAGTGTTGGCGGAACTCCCGGTTGGTCGACCAGTCGGTGGTGTCGAACGCCCGCCGCGCAGCGGCGATCGCCTCATCCATATCCTCGGCGGAAGCGCAGGCTGCGACACCCAGCACCTCCTCGGTAGCGGGGTTGACGTTATCGGCGGTCCGACTGTTCGTCGCATCGCGCAAGTCCCCATCGATGAACAGCCGGGTCTCGGGGTTGAAGTTCACGGTGGCGGCGGCAATGGGTGAGGCCGTCATTGGCAGTCCCTCTCATGGAAGTGTCGACGTGAGCTAGTATAGCTCTTTATAGATAACTGTTTAGCGGATTCGGCCTCCCGGGTCGAGTCCCCGACCCGATGAAGGGGGATCCGTTGACCGCCCCTCCCGACAGCGCCGTGACCCGCCGTCACGACGAGTATGTCGCCCAAATCGCGGTGTATCGCCAGGAATTCCGGCAGTACCTGCATGAACTGGACGCGGCCGATCAATGGCGCTCGGCTGCGTTCACCAGCGCCGAGGACGGCCTGGCTCACGACGCCACGGTGATGGCGCGCCTGTATGCCGACGGCTGGAACCGATACGGCTGGCCGGAGTCCGCCGGCGGGCTGGGTGGCAACGAAATCCACCGTGCCGTCTACTACGAGGAACTCGGCTACGCGATGCTGCCGATCCCCGCGCAGCACTGGACGTTGGAAACACTCGGCCCCGCGCTGCTCGCGTTCGCCCCGCATCTGGCCGCCCAGTTCCTGCCTGGCTATCTCAGCGGCGCCGAATGGTGGGGCCAAAGCTTCTCCGAGCCGGAATCCGGGAGTGACCTGGCCACCCTGCGCACCCGCGCGATCGAGGACGGCGCCGGTGGATTCGTCATCAACGGCCAGAAAATCTGGACCAGCCAGGGCCCGACCGCGACACGACTGCTGGCGTTGGTGCGGACCGGCACGCCGGAGAGCCGACACCGCGGGCTGACCATGGTCATGGTCGACGCCGATGTGCCGGGGGTCACCATCCGTCCGATCGCGCTGGCCAGCGGACGCCGCGAATTGGCAGAGGTGTTCTTCGACGACGTGCGAGTGGACGGCGATCGCGTCGTCGGCGAGGTCGGGGGCGGCTGGGCCGTGGCGATGCACCTGATGCAGTACGAACGCGGAATGTACGGCTACGCCGTACTCAACAAGGTGCTCACCGAACTGAGCCGCCTGCGCGAAGAGATGGTCAACGCGGGTGCTACTGATGCGCAGCGCCAGCGCTTCGCCCGGGTGTACGTCGACGTAGCAGCCGCGCAAGCCCGTACCGCAACCACAGTGCGTCGGCTTGCCGCCGGTGAGGCCGTCGGAGCGGACAGCAGCATCGACAAGTTGTTGTTCGGTCGCGCCGAGAAGGAGGTCAACGACCTCATCTTGGAAATCACCCGCGCCCAGATGGTGGCCGGAGCCGCCCCGGCGACATCCGAATCGGCGACCGGCCACAGCGGCGCAGTTCTGGACACCGCGCGCGCCGAGTGGTGGTACTCGCGCGCGGCCACGGTGATGGGCGGGACTGCCGAGGTGCAGCGGGGCATCATCGCCGACCACCTCCTCGGACTCCCGAAGGAGAGGCGATGAGCGCTCGCGCGAAGATCAGAGGGACAGGCAAATGACCGACGAAACTTGGCCGATGATCGAGGAGGCGGTCTTCCGGCTCTTCGATGAACTGGCAGGCAAGGACTCGACCGAGCACGTAGCGATCGGGCCACGACTGGCCGAACTGGGCTGGTCGGAAATTGAGAGCGAATACCCGATCGAGGCCTGCGAACTGCTGTTCCGCGCGCAGGGCCGCTCGCTGGCGTTGACCGACTGCCTGGATCGAACCATGCTGGCCGAGCTGACCGCTCTGCTCGATGAGCCGGCCGACCGCGTCCTCCTGCCGGATCTGACACCCGGGTACCTCCCCGGCTCTGACGAACATCGGGTGTCGGGCATTCTGATCGGCCCACTCGAGGGCCGGGTGGTAGTCCCCGTGCCGGGACCAACTGGAGCGGTGTCGATCGGTGTCGTCGAAGCGACGCAGCTGCACGGCGAGCGCCTCGACACCTTCGATGCGTCGACATTCTGGACACGAGTCAGCGGTCCCCTCGAGGTCCCCCTGATCGACGCGCACACCCAGTGGAACCAGGCCCTCGCGGCGGCGCAGCGGGGGCTGGCCACCGAGCTGGTGGCGCTTGCTGAGCAAGCGCTGCGCATAGCGGTCGAACATGTCAGCGTGCGCGTGCAGTTCGGCGGACCGATCGGATCCTTCCAGTCACCCCGACACGCACTGGCCGACGCGTCTGCGGTGCTGGCCGGCGCGCGGGCACTCCTCGGCGAGTCATGGCGGTACGGCGGCCAGCTCTCTGCGGTGACCGCAAAAGCTGCCGCCGGGCGAGCGCATCGCGCGGTCAGCGACGTCGCATTGCAGGTTTGCGGCGCAATCGGTCTGACCGCCGAACACGACCTGCACCGCTACGTCAGCCGGGGATTCCAGGCGGACGCGCTGTGCGGTTCGCACGATCAGCTCGAGTCGTTCTTGGGTGGGCGGCTCTTCGAAACCTACGCTCCCGGCCGCGCATTGCCCGCGGTCGTGACGTGGGCAAACTGACCTGCCTAGTAGAGGGAAAGTACATGCGCCGCAATATCTTCGAGGAAGTCCACGATGACTTCCGGGCCACTGCACGGGAGTTCTTCGAGCGCGAATGTGTGCCAAATGTCGAGAAGTGGGAACGCGACGGCAAGGTCAGCCGTGAGGCATGGCTCGCCGCAGGCGAACATGGGTTGATCGGCTGGGAGTTCGACGAGAAATACGGTGGTCTGGGAATCAAGGACTACCGGTTCAACCAGATCATCTCCGAGGAGATGTTCGGTACCGGATCGGTCGGCATCGGCCTGGGCGTGCAGAACGACATCCTGATGCCGTACCTGAACAAGCTCACCACCGAAGAACAAAAAGAACGATGGCTGCCCAAATTCATCTCCGGCGAATACATCGGTTCCATCGCGATGTCGGAGCCCGCAGCCGGATCGGATCTGGCAGGTATCAAGACCACTGCCCGCGACGAGGGCGATCACTGGGTGGTCAATGGCCAGAAGACCTTTATCAGCAACGGGTTGCTGTCCAAGCTCGTGCTCACCGCCGTCAAGACCGACCCCTCAGCCCGACACAAAGGCATCAGCCTCCTGATGATCGAGGACGGGATGGAGGGGTTCACCCGAGGCCGCAAGCTCGACAAGATCGGCCAATACTCCGCGGACACCGCCGAGTTGTTCTTCGAAGACGTCAAGGTGCCCAAGGAGAACCTGGTCGGCGAGCTCAACCGGGGCTTCTATCACCTGGTCTCCAACCTGCCCAGCGAACGGGTCGGCGTGGCCTGTTATGCGCTGCCTGCGGCCCGCCGCGCTCTCGATCTGACCAAAGCCTATGCCTTGGAGCGCACCGCATTCGGCCAACCGATCGGCAAGTTCCAGGTCAATCGGCACTTTCTGGCAGAGATGCAGACCAAGCTCGACGCCGCCCAAACCTATCTGGACCAGTGCGTGCTTTCCGTCAACGACGGCACCCTGAGTGACCAGGACGCCGCCGGCCTGAAATGGTGGACCTCCGAGGTCCAATGGGAAATCATCGACCGCTGCCTGCAACTGTACGGCGGATACGGCTACATCAACGAGTACGAGGTGGCCAGGCTCTGGCGTGACTCACGGGTGCAGCGGCTGTACGCCGGCACCACCGAGATCATGAAGGATCTCATGGGCCGGGCGATGGGGTATTAACCGTGGCGATGATCTTGGTCACTGGTAGGCCGTGTATTCCCGGATCGATTCCAGCATTCGGCTAACCTGCAAAATAATTAACGAATTCGTGCACGGCACTAACGGTGGAGGTTGCAATGGAGGTCACCAGTCTTCGGGAGCCGAAGATGGCCGATCGGGTGGCCACGGTGCTGCGCCGGATGTTCATCCGCGGTGAGATCACCGAAGGCACCATGCTGCCCCCTGAATCCGAACTGATGGAACGCTTCGGTGTGTCGCGGCCGACCCTGCGCGAGGCGTTCCGCGTGCTCGAGTCGGAGTCGCTGATCCAGGTTCAGCGGGGGGTGCGGGGCGGCGCCCGGGTCACCCGTCCGCAGCGTGAGACGTTGGCTCGCTATGCGGGCCTGATCCTGGAATACGAGGGCGTTACGGTCAAGGATGTCTACGACGCCCGGGTGACGCTCGAAGTGCCGATGGTCGAGCAGCTGGCCAAGGATCGCGACCCCAAGGTGATCGCCGAACTCGAGCAGATCGTCGAACGCGAGTCGCAGTTGGAACCCGGCAGCGATGCCGTCGATCAGCTCACCGACTTCCATGCCGCGGTCGCGCGCCTGTCAGGCAACGCCACGTTGCAGATCGTCAGCGACATGCTGCATCACATCGTCGAGAAGGCCAACCGCTCGTTGCAGCCCACGAAGGGGACGCGCGCCGAACAGGCGGTCCGCCGGTCAGCCAAGACCCACCGAATGGTGCTCGACATGATCAAGGCGGGCGATGCGGAGAAGGCCGGCGAGCTCTGGAAGAAGCATCTGCAAAAGGCAGAGGAGTTCGTCCTCACCGGATCCGAATTGTCCACTGTCGTGGATCTTCTCGAATGACCGGCCTGCACGAGCGCATCTCCGACTACGATCTGGAAACACCGGATTCGATCCAGGTTCGATTCGGGATCGAATACCTGGAAGCCGATCGCGATGCGGCCACCGTCGTGTTCTCGATGCCGATGGACCGCTATCGTAACCCGATTACGGGCACACCAGCGGTCGGCCCGCTGGCTATTCTGGTCGATGCTGCGGCGGGCATGGTCAACCACTATCGTCGCCCCAACGGCCAGTGGACGGTGTCATCGGAACTTTCCCTGGAACTCAGCCTCGATGAAGCCGAAGTGCTCGACGGGCCGGTCATCGCCAGTGCCCGCACCCTAGGCCCGATAGGCGCGACGTCGCTGTCGATCTGCACCCTCACGTATCGGGGCGGCATCATCGGCGGCGGCACGGTGCGATCCTTTTTCGTCCCGGCTGACGGAGTTCTCAGCAGCCGGCCACCCCAGACGTTGCACCGATCGCCTGAGACCACGCTGGCAGAGCTGATGGCTCTTCAGGCCCGTCCGGCGGCCGATGTCCACGCATTGGCGCAGCTCCCAGATCCCAACCTGAACAACGACATCGGCATCGTGCACGGCGGTGTGGCGGCGGCCGGACTCGAACTCGTTGCCTCCGCGGCGATCAACGGTTCCCAGGGCGCACTGCGTACCGGCTCATTACGGGTGAACTTCCTGCGGCCCTTCATTGCCGGTGCCGATTCCCGCTACGTCGGCACCCCGTTGCGGGTGGGCCGCAATACCGGCGTCGGCGATGCCCAGGCGATCGGTGAAGACGGCAAGGTGGCGGTCACCGCACGAGTGACCGCCTACCGTTGACCTGCGATTTCGGGGCGCAGACGGATATCTGCGCCCCGAAGTCCCTACTTCTTCGACCGGGCCCGGAAAGCTGCCACGCGTTCCTTGAACTCCGGGGTTGAGAACGAGGTCAGTTCCTCGGCCAGTGCGTACTCCAGCACACCATGCGCCGCGCGGGACAGGTGCATGTTCAGGGCCACCTTCGACGACCGCAGGGCCTGCGGCGGCAGAGCGGCCAGCCGCTCACCGAGTGCCAGCGCCTCGTCGAGCACGGTGTCATCGCTGACCACCTTGGTGACCAGGTTCAGCTTCTCGGCGATCTCGGCGGTGATCCGATCCCCGAGCAGCACAAACTCTTTGGCCTTCATCATGCCAACCAGTAGGGGCAGCATCGCTGCGCCGCCGTCGCCGGCGGTCAGCCCGACCGCTACGTGCGGGTCCGCCAGGTAGCTGCTCTCCCCCATCACCAGCAGATCGCTCAGCAGCGCGATCGAGCAGCCCAGTCCCACCGCGGGCCCGTTCACCGCCGACACCAGTGGCTTGGGGAAGTTGATCACTTCGAGGAACACCGTCCGCGCTTCGTGGATCTGAAAGGCGCGCGCCTGTTCGTCCTCGATCAGGCGACCGAACATCACCATGTCACCACCGGCTGAGAAGGCCTTGCCCACACCTGTGGTCACGACTGCGCGCACGTCGTCGTCGGCCTCCAGGACTCGCCAGATGGTGGCGAACGCGTGGTGCACCTCCTCGGTCACGGCGTTGAGCGCCTCGGGGCGGTTGATGCTCACGACGTGGACGTTGCCGCGCTTCTCCACCAGCAGCCACGGTGCGAACTGCTCGTAGCCGGCCAAAGTTGCAATTTCTGAAGTGGTCATGTGATTACCGTCAGTTCTTTTTGTTGGAAAGGATGGTCACCGCGGAGACCGCGGTTGGGCCGCCGATGTTGTGCGCCAGCGCCACGCGGGCGCCGTCTACCTGATTTTCGGCCTCACCGCGCAGCTGGTTGAACAGTTCGTAACATTGCGCGACGCCGGTTGCGCCCGGCGGATGGCCCTTGGCCTTCAACCCTCCACTCGGATTGATGGGGATCGACCCGCCGACGTAATGCTCGCGGCCTTCGACCAACTTGTAGGCCTCGAACCGGTTTGCGAGGCCGAGGTCTTCGTAACTGATCAACTCAACACCGGTGAAGCAGTCGTGGACCTCGGCAACATCGATGTCGCGCGGGGTCACACCGGCCATGGACATGGCAGCCTTCGCGGCTCTGACAGTCGGGGGGAACGTCGTCATATCGCTCTTGTGTTGGTGCATCACCCGGTCCATCCCCAGACCGACGCCACGCACCCAGACCGGTCGATCCGTGTAGCGGTCCACGACCTCTTCGGCGGCGAGGATGACCGCGGCCGCCCCGTCGCTCTGCGGCGTGCAGTCGTACAACCCGAACGGCTCGACCACCATGGGCGCTGCCAACGCCTGTTCGACGGTGATCTCGTACCGCAGTTGGGCTTTCGGATTCTTCAGGGCGTGGAAGTGGTTTTTCACCGCGACCATCGCCATGTGCTCCTTGGTCGCCGGCGACTCGTGCAGGTAGCGGATGACGTGCAGCGCGAAGTTGGCGGGCGCGACGAGCCCCAACGGATAGTCCCAGGCATTGTCGCGGGTCATGGCGGCCCAATCCCAGAATGTGGTGTTCGACGCGGTTTCGCGCACTTTGTCCGCGCCGACCACCAGCACCACGTCGTAGAGCCCTGACGCGATGGCCAAGGTCCCGTTACGGATCGCGTCGTTTCCTGTGGCGCAGGCATTTTCGACTCTGGTGACCGGAATGCCGGTCAGATCGAGAGTGTCGGCCAGGATGCCAGACGGAAAACCGTCGGTGGTGGACAGTTCACCAAACCAGGCGGCCTGGATATCCGATTTCTTGATGCCCTTGTCGACGTTACCGACCGCCTCGGCGTAAGCCATCGGGACCAGGTCCTTGATGCCGAGATCGAAATGCTCGGCGAACGGGGTCATCCCCGCTCCGACGATCGCGACGTTCCTCATGCGTGGGCTCCTTCGGCGGTCGTGGGCCAGAACGCGTATCCGTAATCCGGGACGCCGGCGCGGTCGGCGATCTTGCGCAGGACCACCGAGCCGGCCTGACCGATGGTGGCCTCACCGGCAGGTACCCCGGTGACCTTCATCAGCACCCGCACGGGGCTGCCGTCGAGTTGCACGACAGCGATCGAATACGGACTTGGGAGGTCCGGCACCGGGATACGAACGGTGGTCTGGGTATAGACGGTCCCAGTGCGCGGCAACGGTTCCAGCCGGTAGTCGGTGACCAACCCGCCGTCGTCGTCGACCCGGGCGCGTGGCGGGAACTGCGGCGCGCTGTCGATACCGGGCCGTTCGTCGAATACCGCCGCCTCCCAGCGCAGCTTGGGTTCGAAGGCGCGGGCATAGGCGGGCAGCGAGATCGGGATGCCGTTGCCGTCAGCGGTGCGGAATTTCGGTAGCTCCCGTGCCGGAGCCTCGTCGCGGGAGACGGTCGGCACCGTAGCTGACCCGCGGACTTCGGCCGCGGTCACGCTGGACTGTTCGACGGCCACCAACAGGCCGGCCGCGTGCTCCTTCTCGATGAGGTCGGCTAGTGCCCTGATGACTCCTGATGCTGAGGAGATCGGCTCTTCGATCGCGCCGGCGGTCGAGATGTCGCCGCCGAGTTCCTTTGCTTTGACGCCGACGACGGCCGCAACGGCTTGCGAATCCGTCAGCCCCAATCGCGCGATGGTCGACTTGACCCCGATCTCACGTTGCAGCCGCGGGTCGCCATAGTGGCGTCGGGCGCCGTCCTCACCACGCACGGTGGTCGGCAAGCTGCGGGTCTGGCGGGCCACCGGTTCCACGGCGGCACCTTCGGCACCGACCAGCACGGCAGCTGCCGCGGCGACCGTTGCGGAGTCGTCGGCCGCGATCACGAGAGTCCCGTCCCTCGCTCCGAGAATCTGGTCGAGCACGGCCGGTGCACCGCCCAGCACTTCGCTCACCGCCACATCAGCGGACAGCGACAGACCTGCCAGCAGCACCGCGCCGTTCCCCCCCTCCAGCAGAGGGAAGTCGCGGGTCACCAGCACCACCCGGTGTGCGGTGGCATCCGGGTCAGCAGCCCGCCCGGCGGCAACTGCCATGGTCAGCGCGTCCTCATCGGGTCCCTTCACCCGGCGTTCGCGCACAGTCCACGGCGGCAGGTAGGTGCCGATCGCGGCAACCTGTGTCATAGAGCCTCGCTTTGGTCGGTGACCGCATCACAGCGGCCGACTAATGAGCTATATAGTTATAGCATTCAAGGATACAGCCCAGCGACGGCGGAAGGACAACTGTGAGCATTCCCGCTCCCCGCACCCTGAAGGATCGCGTCATAGTGGTGACCGGCGCCAGCCGCGGCATCGGCGCCGCCATTGCCGTGCGCGCGGCGCAGGACGGTGCAGCAGTGGCGCTATTGGCCAAGACCGACACACCCAACCCGAAAATCGCGGGCACTCTGGCCGAGACCGCCGACGCTGTGCAAGCCGCCGGTGGGCGGGCACTTCCGCTGGCCTGCGACGTACGGGATGGTGCTGCTGTGGCGTCAGCCATCTCCGCGGTCGCTGACGCGTTCGGCGGCATCGATGTCGTGATCAACAATGCCGGCGCGCTGGATCTGCGACCGACCGAGAGCCTGCCCCCGAAGAGTCTGCGCCGACTGCTCGAGATCAACGTCGAAGGACCCTTTGCGGTGGTGCAGGCCGCCCTGCCGCACCTGCGCCGATCGGGAAATGCGCACGTGGTCAACGTTTCTCCTCCGCTGAGCCTGGAGCCCCGGTGGGTGGGCGCGCATGTCGGGCACACCGTCGGCAAGTACGCCGAAAGCCTGCTGACGCTAGGCTGGGCCGACGAGTTCGCCGCAGTGCCGATCGCAGTGAACTCGGTGTGGCCGGCCACCACGATCGCCAGCACCGGAATGATGGTCGCGATGGGCGAGGCGGTGGTGCGCGCCCAGGCCCGCAACCCGCAGATCATGTCTGACTCCGTACACGCGTTGGTCACCCGCCCTGCCGCAACATGCAGCGGACACTTCTACACCGACGAGGAGATCCTTCGCGAAGAGGGCTGGGACGATGACGACTTGGATGAGTACCGGCTGGCCGCTCGCGAAGAGGATCTGACTCCCAACTTCTACCTCTCGCCGGCTGCCCGGTGAGCGGGAACGATGCGGCCGAGCTGGCCAAGTTACGTTTCGCCGTACGGGATTTCCTGCAAGCCGACCGTGCCGAATTCGGCTGGCAGCCGGCCGTCGACTCGTGGCTGGGCAGTTGGGACGAGGGGTTCTCGGCACGGTTGGGCTCCGCCGGGTTCATCGGTCTGACCATCCCGCGCCGCTACGGCGGCCACGAGCTCGGCCACCTGCACCGCTATGCGGTCACCGAGGAACTGATCGCGGCGGGAGCACCCGTGGCAGCGCACTGGACCGCCGACCGACAGGTCGCTCCGAGTCTGTTGACCTACGGCACCGAGGAACAGCGCCAACGAATGCTCCCGAAGATCGTTGCAGGCGAGCTCTATTCGTCGATCGGCATGAGCGAGCACGGTGCCGGTTCCGATCTGGCAGCTGTCGCGAGCAAGGCAGCCCGAACCGACGGGGGCTGGCTGCTGTCCGGCACCAAGGTGTGGACCAGCGGTGCCCACCATGCGCACCAGGTCGTGGTGCTGGCACGCACCAGTCCCGCCGACCCGCAAAACCGCCACGTCGGGTTCAGCCAGTTCCTGGTGCCGTGCGCGGCCGAGGGCGTCCGCGTCGAGCCGATCGCGTTGATGTCCGGTGCGCACCACTTCAACGAGGTGATCTTCGACCAGGTCTTCGTTCCCGACGCCGACGTGCTCGGTGAAGTCGGCAATGGTTGGCACCAGGTCACCTCGGAACTATCGTTCGAACGCAGCGGACCTGAGCGCATCTTGTCCACCGGCCCGTTGCTGTTCGCCGCCATCCGCGCGCTGGGATCCGGGCCGGCGCCCGATGACCGCACTGTGGTAGCCGTTGGCGACCTGCTGGCCCGATTGATCTCGCTGCGGCAGCGGTCCTTGTCGGTAGCTCGCACGCTCACCGACGGCGGCGACGCCGCGAACCAGGCGGCGCTGGTGAAAGACCTCGGCACCCGCTTCGAAGCCGAGTCGGTCGAACTGATCGATGACCTGATAGCGCGATTGCCCCCGAATCCGGAGGTGGAGACCATGCTGAGAACGGCCTGGCTACACAAGCCCATGTTCACCTTGCGGGGCGGCACCAATGAGGTGCTGCGTGGCGTGATCGCTCGCGGAATGGGGTTGCGATGAGTGCGCTCGCAGGAGGAGTGTTCGGCTCCGATGACAGCAACGACGACGATGCCGAACTTCGACGGCTCGTTGACGATCTGGGTCGGCTTGCCTTCGATGCTCGGCTGGGCCGTCGAGGCCTACCCGATCGGTTCGACGCCGACCTCTGGCGAATCCTCGAAGACGCCGGGCTGGCCCGCCTGACGAGCACCACGGATTTGGGCGCCGGCCCGCGAGAGCTCGCGATCACGCTCTACGGCCTGGCCCGTCATGCCGGATCGGTACCGTTGGCCGAAACCGACCTGCTGGCAGGATGGTTGGGCCAACAGGCCGACCTTGAATTGCCGCACGGACCGCTGACAGTCGCCATCGCTGACGCGGACACCGACGGCCGCCGGGTCACCGGGACAGCACGGTCCGTTCCTTGGGCACGATCCTGCGCAGCGGTGCTGCTGGCGGTCCGCGGTCCCGACAGCCTGCGTGTAGGCCTGGTCGAGGTGTCGCCCAGCAACCTGAGGGAAGATCACAACCTCGCCGGCGAACCTCGCGATTCCATCGCCTTCGACCTGCCCGCCGATCGGTTGCACGCCGTGGACCCTGCGCTCGGTGACGGACTTGAGCGACGCGGCGCGTGGTCGCGCTGTGTGCAGATCGTCGGGGCTCTCGACGCAGCTGCCGCGCTGTCGGTGAACCACACGCGCGAGCGTGTCCAGTTCGGTCGCCCGCTCAGCGCGTTCCAAGCGGTGCAACAGTCATTGGCCGGTATGGCCGGGGAGATCGAAACAGCCCGTGCTGCTGCAGAACTGGCAGTAGCGGTGGCATCCGAGCATGGATTCGATTCCGCCGACACCGACCACGCCATCGCCGTTGCCAAGGTAGCGGTGGGCCGCGCAGTCGGCCCAGTCACGACCGTCGCGCACCAACTGCACGGCGCAATCGGCGTCACCCAGGAACATCCACTGTGGTTGTTCACCTTGCGCGCCCAGAGCTGGGCCGGGGACTACGGCACCACCACGCAGTACGCCCGGCGCCTGGGCCGGTTGGCCCTAGCTGCCGAGGATCCATGGGACCTCGTCACAGCAACATGACAGAAACCGCTCACCCAACAGTAGAAATGGAGAACTCGATGACGGTAAAGAAATTCGAAGGTGCGTCGGCGATTGTCAGCGGCGGCGCGGGAGGTCTGGGCGAAGCCACAGTGCGCCGGCTTCACGCCGATGGACTCGGCGTGGTGATCGCCGATCTCGCTGCCGACAAGGGCAAGGCGTTGGCGGATGAATTGGGCAGCCGGGCCCTCTTCGTCAGCACCGACGTGACGAGCGACGACAGCATCCTCGCTGCGATCGAGCAGGCCAACCAGCTCGGTCAGCTTCGCTACGCCGTTGTGGCACACGGCGGATTCGGTGTCGCCCAACGCATCGTCCAGCGCGACGGCAGCCCGGCCGATCTGGGCGGATTCACCAAGACCATCGACCTCTACCTGACCGGCACCTACAACCTGACCCGATTGGTGGCGGCATCGGTGGCCGGCACGGAACCTGGCGAGGACGGTGAGCGGGGTGCCATCGTGATGACCGCCTCGGTGGCGGGATACGAAGGACAGATCGGTCAGACAGCGTATGCAGCGGCGAAAGCGGGCGTGATCGGGTTGACCATCGCGGCTGCTCGCGACCTCAGTTCGGTTGGTATCCGGGTCAACACCATCGCACCGGGCACCATGAAGACACCGATCATGGAGTCGGTCGGCGAAGAGGCCATCGCCAAATTCGCCGCCAACATCCCCTTCCCGAAGCGGCTGGGCACACCCGGTGAGTACGCCGACGCTGCGGCATTCCTGCTGAGCAACGGCTACGTCAACGGCGAAGTGATGCGCCTCGACGGAGCACAGCGCTTCACCCCGAAGTAGCCCGAGGGACGGCGGTCTGGCGCCTTCCGCATCGCCAGACCGCCGTCCGCCGGCTAGAGACGGCCGTCCACCTGCAACTCGGGGTGCACCCAGGCCGGTGAGTTCTTCTGCTTGAACGCGCGGAATCCTTCCCGCGCCTCGGGGCCGAACAG
Source organism: Mycobacterium shunyiense (assembly GCF_058270075.1). NCBI lineage: Bacteria > Bacillati > Actinomycetota > Actinomycetes > Mycobacteriales > Mycobacteriaceae > Mycobacterium > Mycobacterium shunyiense. Next base: position 266,125 of record NZ_JBZDPU010000017.1, read on the forward strand.
ACTCGTCTGCATGCCGATCCGGTCGTACAGACCCAAGTAGTTGTCCAGGCTCGCCTTGACTATCCCTCGCGCGCCGGGCGCAGTCCGGCAACATTGCGCGAGAAGATCTTTCGCAACATCCAGTAGGTCGTCGTGGGGAACCACCCTGGCCACCATGCCCCAGTCGAGTGCCTCTTCTGCATTCAGAGTGCGCCCGGTGAACATCAGGTCCTTGGTGCGGACCGGGCCGATCAGCCGCGCAAGCACCTGGCTGTAGTACGTGTCGGCGATGCCACGGAACAATTCGGGCACCCGAAAGGTCGCCCGGTCACTGACCACGGCCAGATCGCTGCACATCGCGATCTGCAGGCCACCGCCCTGGCAGAGACCGTTGACCGCCGACACCACGGGCTTTGGCGACTGACGCAGCACATCGAAGGGTGCGACATCCATACCCAAGTTCGAGGCGAAATCTATCCAGTTGTCTTCGCCGGCCTGTCCGAGGTCGCCACCCGGCGCGAAGACGTCTCCGGTGCCGGTGATCAGCAAGCCGGCCAGGTCGGGATCGCCATTCACCCGATTGATGGCATAGCGGATGCCGAAATACATCGCGGGGGTCATCGCATTACGCGCTTGCGGACGGTCCAGCGTGCAGATGGCGAACGCCCCTTCGCGTTTGAACGTGAGGTAGGGGGTCCCCAACCAATCGCCGTCGGGTGGGCGCGGACCGCCGTTGGGGGTAGTGGACATGTGGGAATCCCTTCAGAGCGTCGATGGATCTGCCTGCCATCAAATTAGCCATATAGTTGTATGATTCCAAACTCTCCGCGTAGCATCGGGCATGGCGCACTTCACAGGCACCACAACCGGACGCCGCCCGATTGAGCGCGGCCATATCTATCGATCACCGGAGGAACAAGGAATGGGTTCACTCGACGGCCGCGTCGTCTTCATCACCGGAGCCGCCCGCGGACAGGGCCGTTCGCACGCAATCATGTGCGCTGAGCAAGGCGCTGACATCATCGGCGTAGATATCTGCGAGAACCTCGACGTCGTCCCGTATCAGCTGGGAACCACCGAGGAGCTCGAGGAGACCGCACGCCTGGTCGAAAAGACCGGCAGGCAAATGATCACCCGCAAGGCCGACGTGCGCGACATCGCCGCCCTGCAGGAGGCGTTCGACGCCGGCGTCGCACAGTTCGGCCACGTCGACACCGTGCTGGCCAATGCCGGGGTCGTGCTGACCAACGCCGACGAGCGCGACGCCTCCGAAGCCCTCCGCCTGGGGCTCGACATCATGCTCGTCGGTGTGTGGAACGCATTCCAGGTCGCGATCCCCCACATCAAGGAACGCGGCGAGGGCGGCAATCTGATCGCCACCAGCTCGATGGTCGCGCTCCTGGACCTGACCGATGGACGTGGCGGCAGCGACGCCTATCTGTTGTCCAAGGTCGCCATCGTTAGCCTGGTTCGCGCCTACGCGGCCCTGCTCGCCCCCGACCGCATCCGCGTCAACGCGGTAGCGCCCACCAACTGCGCGACGCCGATGATCACCGAGAACCCGGCCCTGTTCAAGGTGATCGAGGAGAACCCCCGAATGGTCAACGCCGTTCAGACCGCGCTGCCGGACCTGCCGCTGATCGAGCCACGCGACGTCTCCAACGCCATCCTGTTCTTGCTCAGCGACGCGGGCCGATCCTTCACCGGAAGCTTGTTGAAGGTAGACGCAGGCATGGACATCCGACGAGGCTAGGGAACACCCGCAATGCACTTCGGGATCGATGGTCGGTCGGCACTGATCGTTGGCGGTAGCAAGGGAATTGGGTTCGAAGTCGCCAAAATGCTTGCCGGGGAAGGTGCCCGGGTGGCCATAGTGGCCCGGACCAAGACCGATGTCGACGATGCGGTGGAGGCCATCCGCGCCGAGGGCGGCACCGCCCTCGGCGTCCCCGCCGACGTGAGCAGTCCGCAACAGGTGGCAGACGCCGTCCGTGCGGTGACGGCCGAGCACGGCGCTCCGCTGATCGTGGTCGGGCAGGCGAAGTACCAGCGGCCGGGGGACTTCGCCGACATCAGCGACATCAGCGTCTACCGCGAGTCGTTCGAAGCGCACACCATGAGCCAGATCCTGCTGCTACAGGCAGTCCTGCCGGCAATGCAGCGAGCCGGCTGGGGCCGTTTCGTGCATATCGGTTCGGCCACCGCGAAGGAGCCGGCAGGCAACATCCACCATGCGGTGGCCAACACCAGCCGCCCGTCGACCGTCGGCTTGCTCAAGACGGTGTCCGACGAGTACGCCAGGTACGGGATCACCGTCAACACCGTCGCTCCCGGTTGGATCGAGACCGAGAACTCGCGCAACTACCTTGACCAGCATTTTGGCGCCAGCTCGGAAGAACAGCGGCGCGACTTCATGCTCGCCCAGGCCCGCGTACCCGCGGGTCGGATGGGGAAGGCGCCCGAAATCGCCTCCCTTGTCACGTATCTATGCTCAGAACCTGCCGGATACCTCACCGGCAGCTGGATCGAGGTCGACGGTGGATTACACCGCTCGGCGTTCTAACCTCCGGGAGGACACATGAATACCCTTGGTGCACCGGAGCTTTCCTTCGCGGGCCTGCCGATGACCGCCGACCGTGGTGTGGGGTGGAAGACCGTGCGCGACGCCGGCCGGGTGGTATACATCGACGGCTGGTACTACCTGTCCCACCGCGAGGATGTGCTGGCCGCACTCCGGAATCCGGAGCTCTTCTCGTCGAAGAAAGCGTTCGACGTACTCGGTGCCCCGCTGCCGCTCGTGCCCATCTCCTTCGATCCGCCGGAGCACACCCGGTTCCGCAAGATCCTGCAGCCCTTCTTCAGCCCGAAGACCTTGAACGAGATGTTGCCGTCGCTGCAGAAACAAGCACTCGACATCATCGACGACGTGGTCATGAAGGGTGAGTGCGAGGTGGTGGCCGACATCGCGATCCCTTACCCCTCACAGGTGTTCCTGACGCTGTTCGGGCTGCCCCTTGAGGATCGGGACCGCCTCATCGCCTGGAAGGACTCGGTTATCGCGCTAGCAGATTCGCCGTCGCTCGAGGGCCATGATCTGACGCCGGCAATGGAATTGCTCGCCTACCTCACCGAGGCTGTCAACGAACGAAGGGCCAACCCCGGCCCTGACATCCTGTCCCAGGTACTCACCGGCGATGATGCCCTCGACGACGCCGAGGTGATGGGCCTGAGCTTCTTGTTCGTGCTCGCCGGGTTGGACACCGTCACCGCGGCGATGAGCATGGCGCTGCTAGAACTCGCCCGCAATCCGGAGTTACGCACCACGCTGCGCGACAATCCCGACCAGATGAACGTATTCGTCGAGGAGATCGTCCGATTGGAGCCGCCGGCACCGATGCTGCCGCGGGTCACCACCCAGGAGGTGACCATCGGTGACTTCACGTTGCCCCCGGACACCCAGGTGCGCCTGTGCATTGCCGCTATCAACCGTGACGACAGCGACGAGATCTCCACCAATGACGTGGTGATGGACGGAAAGGTGCACCGGCATTGGGGCTTCGGCGGTGGGCCGCACCGCTGCCTCGGGTCGCATCTGGCCCGCATGGAGCTCACGCTCATTCTCGAGGAGTGGCTGAAGCGCATTCCCGATTTTTCGGTGGAAGCCGGCTATGAACCGCACATCGTTTTCCCCGCACAGACCTTCGCGCTGGAACGTGTGCCACTGAAGCTGGGCTGACTACGTCGAGTACTTGACGACAAGCTGCTGTTTGTAGAGCTTGCCGGTGTCCGTGCGCGGCAGCTGCTCCTCGAACGAGATCGACCGCGGGCACTTGTAGTGCGCCAACCGGATTCGAAGCCAGTCGAGCAACTCGGTGGCGAACGCCTCAGTGGCATCGGTGGGATCAACCGTCTGAACAACGCCTTTGACACTCTGGCCCATCTCGTCGTCGGAAACACCGAAGACCGCAGCGTCAAGCACCTTGGGGTGGGTGATCAGCAGATCCTCCGCCTCTTGCGGGTAGATGTTGACCCCGCCAGAGATGATCATGTGATGGCGACGGTCGGTGAGATACAGATAGCCATCCTCGTCGAGGTACCCGATATCACCCACTGTCACCCAGCCACGCGCGTTGCGCGCCGCCGCGGACTTCTCCTCGTCCTTCAGGTATTGAAAGGGATGCCCGCCCTCGTAGTAGATTTCGCCGACTTCTCCGGGCGGCAGCTCCTCTCCGTCCTCGCTCAGGATGTGCGGGACCCCGACCAAGGGTCGGCCCACCGACCCCGGGTGACTCAACCAGTCCTCAGCGCGGATGAAAGAAGCGCCGACAGCTTCCGACGAAGCGGAGTACTCATCGATGATCGGTCCCCACCACTGGATCATCTGCTTCTTGATCTCAACCGGACAGGGTGCGGCGGCATGCACCACGCGCTCGAGACTGGATACGTCATACGAATTGCGGATCTTTTCAGGAAGTTTGAGCATCCGAACGAACATCGCGGGGACAAACTGGGCATGAGTGATGCCATGGCGCTGGATGGCCTCGAGCGCGCATTCCGGGTCGAACTTTTCCATGATGACGGTCGTGCCACCCAGCGACTGCACCGCCATCGACCAAAACGACGGCGCGGTGTGGTACAGCGGGGCCGGACTCAGATAGACCGAGCGGCCGGTGATCCCGACCGCGTTCAGCAATGGCATCAGGATATTGGGCGCTGCATCAGGTGAGAGATGGGTGAGCTCACGGCGGATGCCCTTGGGACGCCCGGTCGTACCGGACGAGTACTGCAGGAGATCGCCTTCGCGCTCGTCGGAAATCGGCGTCGAGGCTTGATCCGCAATGCATTCCGGGTATGTCGCCCAGCCACGGAGCTGGTCGTCTGCAATCAGCAGGACCTCCGGCAGCCCGCCGGGTAGATGTGCGACCAGCCCCTCACACACCGCGCGCATCGCTCGCGATCCGATCACCGCCTTGGCACCACTGTTGTCGACGATGTAGGCCGCCTCGGCTGCAGTCAAGTGCGTGTTGATCAGTGCGTAGTAGAACCCGCTGCGCCGAGCCGCCCACATGACGGCGTGCGCGTGCTCGTTGTTCTCCATGATCACCGCAACGGTGTCGCCTTCGCGCAGACCGGCTGCGCGCCAGTAGTGCGCGAGCCGGTTGGCGCGCTCTTCGAGGTCGCGGAAGTCGACCATGATGCCCGATCCGGACACGATGAAGGCGGGCTTACCGGACTCGACATACTCGCGAATCTGCATGCTGCCAGCTTAGCGTTGGGTAGCGCATGGGCAGTCAATTTGCTTGGTATGCAAGGGTTTACCGTCTAGAGTGGGATAATGCCGTCGAAACCTTGGGACCCTGATAGCACAGCCGTCATCTGCGTGGAATGCCAGAACGGTGTGCTCGGTCCAGATTCGGTGTTACCTGCGCTGGCCACCGACGCCGCTGGTCTGGTCGGAGACATTCGTCGATTGCTCGACAGTGCACGCGAGTTCGGCGTGCGGGTGGTACACGCCACCTACGAGGGCAGCCTGGGTGGCCGACCAACCGGCACCGCGCGGTTGTGGAGGGTACTGGGACCCGCGACTGCAGAGTGGGCTCCTGGAACGTCCGCTACGGCTGTGGTTCCCGAACTGCTGGCCGCCACAGACCTGGTCATACCACGGCACCATGGGCTGTTCCCAACGTTGGACTCCGAGTTGTTGCCGGTGCTCAAGGGTCTGGGCGTGACCACCATTGTCCTGGCTGGAGTGTCACTCAACCTGGCTATCACCCACACGGCCGGACACGCTACCCAGGCCGGATTCGACCTCGTCGTGCCGCGCGACGCGGTCGGAGGTACACCGTCAAGTTACGCAGACCAGGTGCTGGACAACACGATTGCCGTTCTCGGCCGGCTGACCAGTGTCGACGAACTCATCCACGAATGGTCCGGGTCAGACAGGCTCGAACCCTGAGATCAGCCAGCGGTCGCCAACCTTCTCGAGGGTGACCCGCACGCTGGAGGCCGTGTTCGTCGGTGCGCCCGTACCGATGGTGGTCGCTTGATTGACAAACACGATCACGACCGCGTGGTTCGGATCCGCCGATACCGAGGCGGCCGCCGGCACCGTCGCGACCGCGGCGATCTGCTGCTGCTTGGCGCCTGGAATCACCACGTCTCGGGTCAGCTGAGTGTATGAGTCACGGAAGTCGCCGGTCAGCAGATCTTGCGCACCGGTAAGGTCCTGTTCCACGCTGTCCGGCTTGTAGGACAGCAGCGCGACAGTGGAATCTTTTGCTGCCTGGACGGATTCGATACCGGCGACTTGCGCGTCGCGCACAGAGGAATCCAGCCATTTCAGCAAACCTGCGGTAAGTCCCAGGACCAGCGCCAAGGTCGGCAGCACACCATAAACCAGGATGCGCATCCAGTTTGATCCATGGCTTACGGCAGCTGTCGCATCATCGCCGGGAACATCGTCATCGAAACCCCCACCGGCGTCCGCTGCGGGCGCGGCTTCAACGTCGTCGGCGTCAGTTGCACCATGCCCGCTGCCCTCCCCGACCTCTGGATGTTCCTCTTCCGGATAGTCCTGTTCTGTCGGTTCGTCGGCGGCCGCATCGGTACCACGCAATTTCAGTTTGATCATGCTACGAATCCCACGTTCGAAACCTTCACGTCTTCGTCTACTTTCTGCACGGTCACGCGCATCCGCCATGCCCGTGGCTGTTGTTCGGGTGCCCCGGCGTTGGATGTCGTGACCGACACGGCAACGATCGCCTGCGCCTCGCCACCGGTAACCGATTCCAGGCCAGCCTCGGTGATCGTGCCGACAGATTTGGACTGCGCCTGTTTGACGACGTCGACGAACGGCTGAGAACGGGCCTCGAAATCTTCATGGAACTGTCCGGTCGCGGAGTCGAGAATGCGCTGTACGTCGGCGTCGGCCTGCTGAAAATCGATAGTCGTGAGGTTCAACGCACCTTGCCGGGCGACCTGTAGATACAACTCACGATCGTTCTCGGCTTGATGCGACTGATCGGCGCGGTAACCCAGCCAGCCCGCCATCCCACCCAGCGCCAGCACCACGATCAATCCCACGACGAGAGCCAGTCGCAGCGCAGGTGTGCCGCGCTGCCCGGTATCGGTGTCGTCGATATCGGTATCGGTATCGGTATCGGCACTGATGGCGTCTGCATCCGCGATGTCGGAGGAAGCCGGCGACTCCACATCCGCGTCCTCGATCGCTGGCATCGCCTCATCTTGAGTGCCAGACGAACTCAATTCCCCGTCGGGGGTATCAGCATTGACTGCCATGTTCGCTCCTTCGATGCGTCGTTGGCGAGGTTGCTCTGCGTGTAGACCTGCCCGTCCGGACCGACGTACGTACCGGTCGCGGGGTCATACTCCGCGACCGCGATCGGAAGAGGCGCGGCCGGCGGTGTAGCCGTTGACCCGGGGGTCCCCGGCGGGGGCTGAGGAACCGACTGGCCGGAGAGTGTCGCGTTGGGGTCACCCTTCCAGTTGAACCCGTCGTTCAGTGGGACATAGTTCTCGTCGCTCTCGCACATCGCCACTGTCGGCGCCCGCTTTCCGGGCCGCGTCTCACACGGCGTGTTACGCGCACCGCGCACGTTCAGCGTCGAGTCCTGCGGAACCCGGCAGTACAGGTCACCTGGCGGTGCGTCAGGGTAGTCCTCGAAACTGGCGGCGCGCTGCTGCTGGGGCGGCAGAAAGCCAGTGTTGCATGTTGGTGGCAGGTTGACATTGACGTTGAAGCTCAGATAGCCACCCTTGTAGTCCTGCTTGGTATTTCGGTTCGCCATGATGGCAGCCTGGATCGCTTCCGTACCGGTAGGCAGCAGCACCAGCAGCTGTTCCACTCCGGGCCGGTACGTGACGGCCACTTCGCCGACGGCCACCAGGTTGGCCAGGATCACAGGCAGCGTCGGCTGCAGCCTGTCGAACAGGGCTCGGACCTCGTCGACTGCCGGCGCGGCGTTCTGCAAGACACCCCGTACCGCCTGGTCTTTGTCCTTCAGCTGCTCGGTGACCGTGGCCAGATGGGCCGCCCAGGCCTGCACCGAATCCGATGTATCGGTCTGGGTGTCCAGAATCGGCCCGACATTGTCGACCACGTTGGTGAGCTCGTTGATGTTCTGCTTCGCGTCGATCGCGAGTTGGGTGGACCCGTCGATGAAGCGTGAAAGCTCCGGTCCCAGGCCGCCGAATGCCAGGTACGCCTCGTCGATCGTGGTTTTGAGGTTGTCACCCGGAATCACCTCGAGACCGCGGTTGGTCGCGCCCAACAGCTCGTTGATGTCCGGTGGTACCGAACTTCGGTCACGGCTGACAACGTCACCGGCTTTCAGCGGCGGCGACGTCGCGTTACGCGGCAACAGAGCAATGTACTGCTCGCCGACGGCGCTCTGGCTGTGGACCTGCGCGTCGAGATCCGAAGGTATGTCAATGCCGGACTTGAGCGCCAGCACAGCATCGACTTCCCCGTCGTTCAGCTTGATCTCTTTGACCTGACCGACTTCGGTTCCGCGGTACGTGACATTCGCACGCTCGTAAAGACCTGCGGCCTCGGGCAATTCGACGGTCACCTGATAGGTCCCGACTCCGAACAGGAACTTCGGCAGCTTCACATACCCAAACGCCATGACCGATATCGCGACCAACGAGACCACGAGGAAGATCGCCAGCTGAATCCAGATTCGTCTAGCCAGATGCATGTCACGGCCCCTGATCGACGTGGTAGGGAACGACCAACGGATTACGCGCGGTGTATGGACTGGGCATCTGTCCGATCGTGCGGCCCCACTGCAATTCCAACTCGGTGAGGTCACCCTCCCACCGGGTCCCGGTCAAAAACGATGCGTCGAGCCTGCTCAGTGTCAGGTCGACAACCGCGGTGAGGTTGGCGAAATCGCCCCGGAGCCACTTGCTCAGTGTGGGTTTCGGGAACGGGAACGTGAGGAAGAAGTCCAGCGATCGGGTCAGCGCCGGGCCGGCGTTGGCCAGTGATTCCAGTACCGGACCGAGATTCTGCAGATTCTTGACCAATGCCTCCTTGGACTGATTCACCGAGTCGGCGGCCAACGCACTGAACTTGCCGAGCTGGTCAAGAGCATTGACGAGGTTGTCACGCTCGTCGTTGAGCACGGCCAGCGCGTCAGGAATCGTCTTGAGCGCCTTGTCGACCACCGGCTTCTGTTCGGCGATCTGACCGACCAGGTTGTTCAGGCTTTCCGAGGCCGAGATGATGTCGCCGGTCTGGTCATTGAGATTGGTGATGAAGGTATCCAATTGGGTGATCAGGCTGCGCAGATCTCCCTCGCGATCACGGAAGGCCACGCTGAGAGCTTGCGTGATGTCCTGGACGTTGCCGAGCCCACCGCCGTTGAGTACCAACGATACTGAGGCGAGAGCCTGCTCGGTACTCGGATAGGACGAGCCGGATGACAGCGGAATCAGTGCTCCGTCTTTCAACCTGCCAATCGGCGCAACGCCCTTTGGCGGACTCAGCTCGATGTGTAGGGACCCCAGCAGGCTGGTCTGGCCGACGGTTGCCGTGGTGTTGGCAGGCAAGACCACATCGCCGTTGATCGACATCGTCAGCAGCGCATGCCAGCCCTGCCGTTCGATCTTGGTCACGTTGCCGACCGTGACATCTCCCACGCGCACGCGAGAGTTGCGCTCGATGTTGTTCACATCGGGCAACTGTGCCTGGACGGTATAGGCGCCATGGCCCCTGCCCTCGGTGCCCGGCAGCGGCAGCGAGTTCGCACCGCGCCAATCACCGCACCCAGACAATCCTCCGGCCACCAACAACGCCACGCCACCGGCGATGGTCGCGCGCATCAGCCGACCAAATCGTGTCGCCATCACCCTCCACTCCCTGGGGGCACCATCAGTCCCGGCAACCCATCGGCCGGGTTGGTCGATACCGGCGCCGCGGGCAGTGACTGATCCACTGGTCCCGGCGGTGGCGGCGGTGCAACCGGCACGAATGGTGCGTGTACCGGCGGGTCGGAAGCTCCTGGTTCAAAGTGTGTGAACGGCGAGCCAGCCGGCGGCAGCGGACCGCCTGCGCTCGAAGGCGCCCCGGCCGCCGGCGGCACGTAGTCAGGACGCAACCAGTCCTCGCTGTAGGTGATCTCGTTCGGGCGAGCCTGAGCACCGACAAAGAGATTCTCACCGAACGGCAGGAAGTTGTACTGACGGTTCTTGATGATCGGCGCCAGGTACTGCACGCACAGCTTCGCGGACTGTTCGGCCCCCAACCGCGACGCTGCTTGTACTGCACCGCAGAGGAATTGGATCGGGTTGGCGAAGTTGTTGAGCGCCAGGGCGCCCGTCAGCGCACCCTGCGCCGGCTGATAGATGTTCAAGAAGTTCTGGAACGCGTTCGGGGCGATGTGAAGGGTCTGTTTGAGGTCGTCGAGACTCTGATACAGCGCCGTGGTCACAGAGGACAATTTGTCAGCCGTCGTGCCCAGAGTTTCTCTGTTGTCGGCCACAAAACCCTGCACGTCGCCCACAACAGCATTCAAGGAATCGACTGCGTTGCCAACCTCGTTGGGGTCGTCGGCCAACAACCCTGTCACCGACGCGAGGTTCTGGTTCAGCTGGCGCATCAGGTCCTGGCTGCTCTCCAGGGCAGACACCAGGATCGAGATGTTCTTCACGGTACTGAACAAATCCTTGCTGTGGTCGCCCAGCGCCGAAAACGCTTGCGACAGCTTAACAATGGTGTCGTGAATGTTGGCACCTTGCCCGCGCAGATTGTCCGCGGCGGTGTTGACGAACCCGCCCAGAGTGCTCGTCCCCCCGGGCTCCGTCGGCTGCAATGTCTGGGCAAGGCGCTTGAGTTGATCACGGAGGTCATCGAATTCGATCGGCACAGCGGTGCGATCCTGCGGAATCACCGTCCCGCTCTGCATCTCCGGTCCACCGGTGTACACCGGCGTGAGCTGGATCGCTCGCGAACTGACCAGTGACGGAGACAGAATGACCGCCTTCGCGTCGGCAGGCACCCTGTACTTGTCATCGAAGTGGAAGGAGATCTTGGCACGGTCCGATTGCGGCTCGATCGTATCGATCTTGCCGACGGGCACACCCAGGATCCACACCTCGTCGCCCGGGAACAGGCCGTTACTGTTGGCGAAGTAGGCCACAACCTCGGTCCGGTTCGCGGTGGTGGTCGAGCGGCTTACCACGACCCCGCCGGCGATCAGAACAAGCGACAAGACCGTGGCCAGGATAATCCGTCCATAGCGCGAATTCCTCATCACGGGTTACCTTCCGGCGGGGTCAGCGGCACCGGGGTCACCCCGGCCGGGCCCGGCGCACCGGGTCCGACCGTGGGCGGGCCCGGCGGCAACGGCGGCGGGGGGCCAGGAAGCTGCGTCACCGGCGGCGTTGCACCAGGGGCAGGCAATTCCACGGGTCCGACCGGTGTCTGGGTGGATTGCTGGTTGGGCGGGCTCGGCGCCGGTGGACCCGGTGGCGGGCCGCCGGGTGCCGGCGCGGGAGGAGGCTCACGGTAGGGATAGCGCGGGTCGCCGGGATTACCGGTGATCGCGTCGGGAAGGTTCAGCCGCGGTTCACCACCTTGGCCGGTCCGCGGGTACGGCACCGGCAGCGCCGGGGTGCCTGGCTGACCGGTCTGAGGATCGCTACGTTCCGATGGCAGAAGCACATTCGGGTCCAGCCCGAGATCGGAGAATGCGGCGTCGATGAAAGGCTGCAGGATCTGTCCCGGCAAGAGATTGGCCACGTATGCCTTGAAGAACGGGCCAGAACCGACTGACTCCCCCAGCGAAAGAGCGTACTTGTTGAGCCCTTTGATGGCCTTCTGGACCCGCTCCTTGCGATGGTCGACGATCTCCAGGACGCCGTTGAGCTTCTCTAACGCGGGTCTGAGCGGGTCGCGGTTTTCGGCGATGAAGCCCTTGACCTGCTGTGCGACCGCGGTGATGTTTCCGGAGATCTGATCCAGTGCGGCGCTCTGAGTTTGAAGCTGGGCCAACAGCGCGTTCGTGTCGGCGATCAGGCTGACGACTTGGTCGCTGCGCTCCCGGAGCACGGAAGTGGCTTTGTTGGCGTTGGCCAGTAGGTTGCGCAGCTCGGAGTCCCGCTTGGCGAGCGTCTCGGCAAAGCGCGACACCCCCTGGACAGCAACCTTGAGCTCGGGCGGGGTGTCGGAGAACGTATCTGTCAGCACGGCCAGTGATTCAGATAATTGATCGGTGTTCAGCCCACTGATGGTCGAGGTCAGGTCGCCGAGGGCGTCGGCCAGCTGGTAGGCGGGCTTGGTGCGGTCGACCGGTATGGCCCCCGTCTGTTGTCCATCGCCACGCGGCACGACCGCAAGGTACTTCGAGCCGAGCAGACTCTTCGTCTTCACTGCGGCTTCGGTCCGGTCCCCCAGCCTGATGTCTTTCTGCAGATCGAAAGTCACCAGCACCTTCGAACCGTCCAGTTCAACACTGGACACCTTGCCCACTTCGAACCCCGACACCTGAACCGGAGCGCCCGCCAGGAGCCCACTGGCTTCACTAAAATATGCCGAATATTCCTTGGCACCGTTGAACAACGGCACGCGGTCGTAATTGAGGACGCCGATCGCCACTGCCGCCGTCATCCCGACACCTACGGCACCGATGACGAAGGGACTGCGTTCGGAGAAGGATTTCATCGCGGCGTACACCTACCCGTATCCTGGCCGGCCAACTTCACATACACCGGTTGGCCCCCCTTGCCGTTGAGCTTCAGCACGATGTCGCAGAGATAGAAGCTGAAGAAGTCGCCGTAGAGTCCTTGCCGGCCGAGGACCTGATATGCATCGGGCAGGGTGTCGAGCAGGTTGTCGAAAAAGTCCTTGTCAGCCATCACGGTGCCCGCTGTTCGGTCGGCTTCGGAGACGAACTTCTTGAGCGGGGCGCGCCCTTTGGCCAACAGATCCGCCACGCCGGCCGCTGCTTCGTTGGCATAGGCCACCGTGTTGCTGATGTCTTGCTTGCGGCCTTCCAGGCCACCCACCAATTGGGACAACGACGTCACCGCCTTGTCGAATTGCTTGTTCTGGTCGCCCAGTGAACCGAGCACGGTGTTGAGATTTGTAATCACCTGGCCGATCAACTGGTCTCGATCCGCCAGGGTGTTGGTCAGCGCAGCCGTATGGCTGAGGAACGAGCCGATGGTGGCCCCCTGGCCCTGCAGGGCCTGAATCAGCTGGCTGGTCAACGTATTCACCTGATCAGGATCCAACGCGCGGAACAGCGGGCGGAAACCTCCGATCAGCGCGTCCAGATCGAGCGCAGGAGACGTTCGCGCCGTGGGAATCGTGGCTCCGGGGTTGAGCTTCTTGGTGCCGCCGGCACCTTCCTCGAGAGCAAGGTACCGACCGCCGATCAGATCGTCGTATCGGATGGCGAGGCGAGTGCCCTCCGTCAACACCACGGTGTCGTCGGTCGCGAACCGCACTACGGCGGTGGTGTCGGGCTTGAGGTGAATGTCTTTGACCTTCCCGACTTCCACTCCGGCAATGCGCACAAAGTTCCCACGCTGCAAACCGGATACATCAGTGAACTCAGCGTTGAAGGTCTGCTCCTTCTGGAACCGCATCTGGCCGAAGATCGCATACATCGCGAAAATGCCGAACGCGCACACAGTGCCGAAGACGGCCAGGCGCCACAGGGCTCCTCGCAGGTTGTCCTTCACTGCTACTCCTCGTTACCGAAATTCATGTGTGGCTTGATGATCAGGGTGCGGGCACCTCCGCTGGCAACGGCCCCGCAGGCCCGTTCCCTTCCGGCGGACCCACCAGTGCCGGCGGGGGCGGTGGGGGCGGCGACGGCTGAGGCAACGGTGTCGGCTGGCTCTGCGCCGGGACCGGCGGGACGAAGGGCTCCAACCCGAATCCCGGTGACCCCGGTTCGCGCGGAGCGCCGGGTGGCGGCGCGGGAGGCAGGCCCGGGTACAGCGGCGCGCCGTCAGGCGCGTATTGCTGGGCGCCGTAAGCCGGAGCGCCGGGATACGGGATCGGGCCCGGCGCAGGACCGCCGGGGTTCCGGATGCTCGGTGGTTCCGGCACCGCCCGGGTGACCGGGAAGTAGTTGGCCCAACCCGGGAAACCGATTCCCGGGTTGGCCCGCACGTCGTTACCGGTGCCCCAGCCGGTGTTGGTGACCAGGTAGCGCACCGGCCAGTTCTTCGCCACGTCGGGCAGCGAACCGCATCCGGGTTTCCCGCCGGGTCCGCCCTTTGCAGCGACGATCGGCAGATTGTCCGGATACTTGTACGGGTCATCGCCGAGCAGGATGCCGGTGTCAAGGACGACCGACTTGCCGTTGGCGCCACCAGTGACATCCAGAAAGCCGCTGTCGATCGCCGTCTTGCCGCCGACCAGCAGGCACGTGAGTTCTGGGTTGTACTTCATCAACAAGTCGGTGGTCGGCACCAGCACGTTGATCGCCTTGACCAAGTTGTCCTTGCTGGGGCCCAGCAGATCAATGCCGCTGCGGGAAAATCCGAGCAACCCCACCAGCAGCGCATCGACGTTTGCCGCGTTGTCGGATATCGCCGCACTCGTCGTGCTCGCCGCGTCGAGAACTTTCACGATGTCCTGCGCCGCAACGCCATAGGTGTCGCTGAATCCCTTGAGCGACTGGAAGTCTCGCCGCAGCGAGTCAGAGCGCGAGTTCAGCGCAATGAGTACTTCGTTGGCACCTGAAGTCGCCTCGCCGATCTTCTCGCCACGGCCACGCAGTCCCTCGGCGAGCGCGGACAAGACGGAATCCAGTTTGGCCGGATCGATCTTCTGCAAGACATCACGCAGGTTCTGGAAGACCGTGTTGACTTCTGTGCTGACGTTGGAGGTCTGGAGCACGTCACCCGCGGACAGCCGTTTCGAGCTGGGCTGCTCCGGGTAGATGAGGTTGACGTACTTGGCGCCGAATGCTGTTGTTGCACGGATTTCGGCTCCGACGTTGCGGGGTATCTGCTGAAGTTGGTCGGGATCGATCTCCAGTTTCAGGCTCACTTGGTTGACACCACTCTTGATGTCACCGACCCTGCCGACCGGCACACCGCGCAGCTTCACCTTGGCGCCGGGCTCCATCACCAAGCCGGAGCGATCAGACGTGAGAGTGACCGGTGCATAGGACCTGAAGGTGCCCGAAAACATTGCCCCCGTACCGCCGACGATCAAAGCGAGTACCGCGAGCAGAATCAGCGTCCACCAACCGGGGTGTAGCCGTTTTTCCCTATTCGATGCCACTGCCCTACCCCGACAGGTTGAGGCCGCCGGACTGGCCATAGATGGCCAGTGAGACGAACAAGGTCACGAAGACGGCGGCGATCAGCGATGTACGCACCGCGCGCCCGACGGCTTCACCGACGCCCGCCGGACCACCCGAGGCATTGAAGCCGTAGTAGGTGTGCACCAGCATCACGACGATCGCCATCGAAATCGCTTGGAGAAAGGAATAAATCACGTCCATCGGGTTCAGGAAGGTGTTGAAGTAGTGGTCGTACACGCCCGTGGACTGCCCGAACACAGCTGTGGTTCCCACCCTGGTTGCGATAAAGGCCATCAGCACAGCGACGCAGTACAGCGGAATGACGACGATCATCCCGGCCACGACGCGCGTGGAGGCCAGGTAGGAAACCGCACGGATGCCCATGACCTCCAGTGCGTCGATTTCTTCGCTGATTCGCATGGCGCCTAGCTGTGCAGTGGCCCCTGCTCCGATCGTCGCCGCCAGGCCGATGCCGGCCACGAGCGGCCCGACGAGGCGAACGTTGAGGAAGGCAGAGGTGAAACCGGCCAGCGCCTCGACGCCGACCTCCTCGAGCTGACTGTAGGCCTGCACCGCGATGAGTGAGCCGGCCGACAACGTCAGGAATCCGACGATCACAATGGTGCCGCCGATAACAGCGAGCGCACCGACACCCAGGCTCATCTGGGCGATGTGCCGCACAACTTCACCCGGGTAACGGATGACCGCGTTACCGACGCCTTTGACAGTCTCACCGTAAAACTGTGTCTGCCTACCGATTCCGTTCCAGCTGTCCGCCACACCAAGGATGGTGCGGCGTAGTCGGGGCAACTGTGTGCTCGCGTGGCTCATGAGGCTCCTGCCTTCACCGCGACGGCGGTGGCGATCAAGTTGATGACGAACAGAGCCATGAAGGTGTACACGACGGTTTCATTGACCGCATTGCCCACGCCCTGCGGCCCTCCACCCACCGAGATGCCCTTGTAACAAGCGATCAGGCTGGCAGCCAGGCCGAAGACCGCGGCCTTGATCAACGCCACGGTGACCTGCGGCGCACCGACCAACAATGTGAGGCCAGCGGCGAACGCGCCGGGCGTCACGTCCTGAAAGAAGACGGCGAAGAAGAAGCCACCGGTGATGCCCACAAGACAGACGAGGGAGGCGAGCAGTAGCGACACCAGCGTCGCCGCTAGTACCCGCGGTACAACCAACGCCTGAATCGGGTTGATGCCGAGTACCCGCAACGCGTCGAGCTCCTCGCGGATGGTCCGCGCGCCGAGGTCGGCACACATCGCAGTCGCACCGGCGCCGGCAATCACCAACACGGTCACGATCGGGCCGGTCTGGGTGACTGTGCCGAGCGCCGCACCGGTGCCGGAGAAGTCGGCCGCACCGATCTCGACCAGCAGGACGTTGATGGTGAACGTGGTCAGCACGGTGAACGGGATGGACAACAGGATGGTTGGCATCAGCGCGACACGGGCCACGAACCAGGTCTGCAGGATGAACTCGCGCCAAGCCCACGGAGGCCTGAACATCTGAACGAATGTGTCCAGCGCCATCGCGAAGAACTCCCCGATGCTGCGAACCGGCTTGGCGACGGATGGCGCGCTAACCACCAGCGCCACCTCCTCTCTTCGTCCAGATTGGCAAGATCGCTGAATCCTCCGTGCCTAAAGTTCGAAAACTACTGAGAGCTTGTGATCCGAGACACAAGCGCACTGCCGGTGAACCGTACACCACAATTTTCTATTCGAGCAACCGTTACGGACAAGTTTCGGCGCTTACCACCAGGGCGACCTAGTTTGATAGGTCAACTTTGCTATCGCGATATGTGTCGCCTAGGCCGAACCGTCTCAGACTTGGGACGGTTGCACCCTGACAGCACGGTTTCGTCAGCCGTGGACAATAGCGTCGCGACCTGCATGTACCCTCGGTTCAACCGCCCGCGTTGGCCCGATATTGCATACGTCGAGCAGCAGCAGCATCCGCTGGATAACACCCGGCTTCCGTCTCATCGACAGGCATCCCGCGCCTCAAAGTCCCGCATGGACGGTTGCTGTGTTCCCTATATTCGGGCCGCAATGCGCCTTCCCGCACCGATGGACAGCAAGTACATTCCCTTTTCATCAATAGTTGCTGAGTATGTATTTAATATTGATTAGCCGCCCAAAGATATATTTCTCACACAAGGCGTCGTCGCATCTATCGTTCATCAAATTCAGCGACCACTTTTGGCCACGGTTCTTAAATCAATCATGCGATATACACATCCATTTGATTCGCCGGTCCCATTCGGAATTCACGGTCGCCAAACCGCGCACCGCGCCAGATCGCGCGGCGGAAGACCGGCCGGTCGTGCACACCCAGCATCGGTTTCAATGCCGTCTCGACTGCGACCGAGCAGCTGTGCACCCCCCAGCCGGTTCGGCTGGGCCGGCCGAGAGGTGGTCGGCCGGTCTGTCGCCATCGCAATTGTCCAGACGAGAAATGATCGCGGTCTCCGCCTGCCATCCATGCCCACGAGCCCAGTAAATCATCTATCCATTTACCGGATTAAATATGTGCCTATTTCACAGTCGCGACCGCGCCACAGTTGACACCCTGCCATTCCCCGGCCCGGTCTCGCGTCGGATATCCATGGGTTGCTCGTCCCAGGTATATCGACATCTAGCCGCCCCATTGACACTGCGTGGTTTCGCAGATTCGCGGTTTCGCCGGAGAGTCTTCGTGAACTTGCACAGCCTCGGACCCGCGATGGCCTTCGTGTACGCACGGCTGCGATTCACAACTGAGACTGCGGATCCGGTTGTACCATCCGCACATGAGTCGGTGTCTCGCTGTCATTGTCAGCTGCTTCGCGACCACGCTCGCCGGCCTCAGCTTCGCGGTCACGGCGAGCGCCGACCCTGTGGGCGATGGCAGGGCCGAACCGTCCTGCAGCTACACCCTTTCAAAGCCAGAGGTGGTCCAGGTGTCGGAGACCACCATGGTGCGGGCGACACTCACCCCGTATCCGTGCACTGGAGCGATCAGCCCAAACTCCCTTACGGTCTGCTTGTCTCCCCAAGGATCGTCGGCTCCGCCGGTATGCGGTTTCAGCGCCGTGCCGAGCAACGCGCAGGTCCTTGCCCCGTACAAACCCGGGACGACATATACCACCACGGGCAGGGGCTGCGGCTCGGTGTACACGACTCAGGGCTCGATCTGCACAACGCTTGGGCCGGTAGAGACCACGCTGTAGCCGTTTGGCGGCGCGAACGCGCCGGCCCGCCGATACCACAGTCATCGGGCAAGCCTTACTCGGAGCGAATCACGAAGTGGCCGTTGCGGTCCAGATACGCGACGCCACAAGGGAACCCAGGATTCGGCGTCCTCTGGTGACATTCGCGAGATCGGTGACGTCACGGATCGTCACCGCGTACCGCTTTCGACCATAGGCCACCGTCTGCTTCCACGACGCCGCCTGACCGCGTATGGTCATATCTCACTAGGTGATCTACGTTATCTACAACGGCATTGTGAGGTCGATGATGAAGTGGGGACTCCCCTGGCCCGGGCGAGAGCTGGCAGCCGGTGCCGAAGCCGCCGGTGCCGGCGGCTTCTGTACCGGCGAGTTCGCAGACCTGAGTGCCTATGTCAACGCCGGTGAGATGGCCCGCGACACCGCGACGGCGATGGTGGGTCCCGGCATCGCGTACGCCTTCGCGCGCTCACCCTTCATTCACGCGGCGGCCGTCCGCCACCTATCCAGGCAGGCGCCCGGCAGGGTGTTTCTCGGCCTGGGATCGGGAACCTCTCGGATGAATCGCGACTGGTTCGGCGTCGACGCCGACCATCCCGCTCCGCGCATGGCTGAACTCATCGAAGCCATCCGGGCATTCCTCTATGCCGAGAACGGCGAGCCGATCCGGTATCAGGGCCGGTTCTACTCTATCGACGCCGACATCCGCGCACCGGTTTTCGGCCGGCTTGAGGTACCGATCCTGGTCGGAGCATTCAACAAGATCATGGTGCGCACCGCGGGCCGCGTCGCCGACGGCATCCTCGGCCACGGCGTGTTCACCGACCGCTGGTGGGCTGAGCTGGTGGAGCCCGAGCTCGCCGGAGGGGCGGAGACAAGCGGCCGCGATGTCGCTTCCTTGCGGCGCTGGGGTTGGCTGATCACCGCGATCGACGACGAAGACCCGCAGCGCGCGATCCGGGAGGCGCGGCTGCAGATCGCGTTCTACCTGACCGTCCGAACTTACGATTCCCTCGTCGAGTTGCACGGCTGGCAGGACGAAGTTGCGGCCATCCGTACAGCTTTTCGCAGTGGCCGGCCTGACACGATCGCAGATTACGTCAGCGATGAGATGCTGTGGTCGATCGCGATATGCGGGGACACCAAACAGGCGTCGGAGATGCTCGCCGATCGAAAGCGGCTGCCAGACCTAGCCTTTGTATCGGCACCGAGCTTCCTGGTAGGGCGTCGCCGCCGCGCCACCTACGATGCAGCGGCCATCAGACTCATGCAAAAAGTCAAAGCATAGGGATTCGCCTACCCACGGCACACCACGCTGACATGGTTTACTGGGTGCGCTTCGTGAAACCGTCAGGAGGATTGGATGGCTCGACAGGAACCCATCGCGCCGATGATCCCACCGGAATCCTCCACTGCGGTTCGCTCGCCGAAAACAGCAGAGCTGGTCGCGAACACGCTGCGGCGGATGATCGTCGACGGGCAACTCAAGGACGGCGACTTCTTGCCGTACGAGGCCGATCTGATGGCACACTTCAAGGTCAGTCGACCTTCGATACGAGAAGCCGTGCGGGTGCTGGAATCTGACCGCTTGGTGGAGGTCCGTCGCGGCTCACGTACCGGCGCCCGGGTCTGCGTACCAGGGCCCGAAGTCGTCGCGAGGCCCGCCGGGCTGCTGCTCGCGCTATCGGGAACGACTCTTACCGACGTCATGACAGCACGGATCGGCATCGAGCCCTATGCAGCCGGCCTGCTCGCCAAAGACGGGACCGCGAAGACGCACCGAGAACTCAAACGCCTGATCGACGGGATCCCCACGGCGTGGGAAACGGGACGGCTGGCGACGGCGACGACCGAGCTACACCGAGGCTTGGTGGAACTGTCGGGTAACGCCACCCTGGCGATGATCGCCGGCATGCTCCACGAGATCTTCGAAAGACACATGACAGCCGCTCTCCAGAGCGCGCAAAACGTGGTACCGAAAGCGCAGTACACCAAACTCATGCGCTCCTATGCCCGGCTCTACGACCTGGTCTCAGCGCGCAAAGTTGTTGAGACCGAGACACACTGGCGCAAACACATGGAGAACTCCGGCGCCGCCCTGCTCAAGGGCTACGAGAAAACTCAAGTCCGCGACATCATCTACTGAATCCTCGCCCTCGGGCCGGTTGCCCCGGCCACGCCTTCCGCGGGTTCATCTAACCTGTGCGCTCGCGCTCATAGGTTCCAGAATTGTGTCCCAGGTCTCGCACGGAGCCGCCTCCACTGATACTATCTACCTAATTTCGTCGCAATAGTGAGACGAATGTCTGCGCTAATCGCAGCTAGGAGGCAGAGTGACAACGAGTGAGCGGGCCGAGACCGTGCCGACCGCTACCTTCGACTACACAACAACCGAACCCGAGGGCACCTGGTTTCGTCGGTATGACGAACTGCGTGCTCAGTTCCCTTGGTACCGAAATGAATTCGGCCCAGGGTTCTGGACTGTGTGCAACTACCAGGGAATCCTGGAGATCATGCAGAACCCGGAGGTCTTCTCGAACAGTGTGGTGACCGCCCTGGATCCGGAACCTGCAATCAAGTGGATTCCGGAGATGCTGGACGGCGACGAGCACAAGCAGTGGCGCCGCCAACTGGGCCCACTGTTTGCCCCGGGCGCGGTGGCACGAATGGAGTCGACAGTGCGGCAGCGCGCGATCGAGCTCATCGACGGCATCGCCGAGCGCGGATCGTGCGACTTCATGGCCGACTTCGCAACCCGCTTTCCGACCACCATCTTTCTCGATCTCATGGGCCTGCCCGTTGACGAACTCGACCAATACCTGGAGTGGGAGCACGACATCCTCCATGCCGGCGGCAGTGACGAGGAGAAGTTGCAGAAGCAGATGACCGCGATGTTCGCGGTGATGGGCCGGTTCTCGACCGTCATCGCCGAGCGGCGCGAAGAGCCACGCGACGACATCGTAAGTAAGGCACTGGACTACGAGATCGACGGAAAGCCGGTCACCGACCAGGATCTCCTGTCGTTCTGCCTGCTGATGTTCATGGCGGGCCTCGACACCGTCTCGGTCACGCTCGGCTGGGCGTTCCTTCACCTCGCCCGGAACGAGGACGACCGGGAGCGGATCGTTACAGAACCCGCCACCATCCCGACCGCTGTCGAGGAGTTCGTCCGGGCCTACGCGATCGTCATTCCGGCCCGAAAGGTGATGGCCGACATCGAAGTTCAAGGATGCCCGATGAAGGCCGGCGACATGGTGAACATTCCGCTGGCTGCCGCGACCCGCGACGACGCCGCCTTCCCCGATGCGACGTCAGTGGACATCACTCGCAAGCCGAACAATCACATCGGTTTCGGTGCCGGTCCGCACCGGTGCCTCGGTTCGCACCTGGCCCGTCAAGAACTCCGGATCGCCCTTGAGGAATGGCACAAGCGGATACCGAACTACCGAGTGTCCCCGGACGCGCAAATGCTGGAAAGCGGCTCGCAGTTGGGGTTGGAGAGCCTGCCTCTGGTTTGGGACCTCTGATGCGCAAGCCGCTCAGCGGAGTTCGTGTTCTCGAAGTGGCACAGTTCACCTACGTGCCGTCAGCCGGTGCGGTGCTGGCCGACTGGGGTGCCGAGGTGATCAAGATCGAACATCCGGTCACCGGTGATGCCCAGCGCGGGCTGGTCAAGGTGCTCGGCGCCGCGGCCTCGAAACCGGGATCGTCGTTCGCGCCGATCATGGAGGCGCCCAATCGCGGCAAACGCAGCGTCGGTCTCGCCCTCGACAATGCCGAAGGCCGGCCTGTTTTCGACGAACTCGTCCGACGCAGCGACGTGTTTCTCACCAACTATCTGCCATCGGCACGTGCGAAGTTGAACATCGGTGTCGATGACGTTCGCCGCGTCAACCCCGACATCATCTACGTGGCGGGGAGCGGATTCGGCATGCACGGACCCGACAATGATGCTGGCGCCTACGATGCGACCGCATTCTGGGCCCGCGGCGGCAGCGCCGACGGACTCAACCCACCCGATGCCGACCACTCGGCCTTCATGCCCGCCGGGGCTTACGGCGACAACATCGGCGGCATGACCATCGCGGGTGGCGTGGCAGCCGCACTTTATGGACGGCACGTGACAGGCGAGCCGTCGGTGCTTGACGTCTCCTTACTCGCGGTGGGTGCCTGGACCACGCAGTTCAGTGTCAACATGGCAATGCTGTGGGGCGGTCCGCTGCCGAAAATCGAGCGCCGCACCCAAGCCCCGGGTAACCCGCTCACCGGCGCCTACCGCACCTCCGACGGGCGATTCATGCAGCTGTCGATGCTTCAGCCCACCCGGTATTGGCCGGAGTTCTGCCATCTGATGGGCCTCGATGAATACGCCACCGACCCGCGCTTCGCATCACTACAGGCCATGGCGGAAAACGCCGACCTTGCCTATGACATCGTTCACCACGCCATCGCCGAGTTGAGCTTCGCCGAATGCAAAGAAATACTCGGTCGCGGCACCGGCCAGTGGGCGCCCGTACAAGACGCCTGGGAGATGGCCAATGACGAAGCACTCACCGCCAACGGCCGCATCGCCAGCATCGTTGACGCCGAAGGCAATCCGCAGCGCCTGGTGGCGAGCCCGGTGAAATTCGACGACGACCCTGGCAACCTCGAACGCGCTCCGCAGTTCGCCGAACACACCGACGACGTACTACGCGAACTAGGAGTCGGCGATGACCACCTCATCGAGCTCAAAGTCGCCGGTGCGATCACGTAGTCTGACCTCCGTGAACGCCGTCGACTTCCACTCACGTGACGACGGCACGGTTAAGGACCGGTTGATTCGCGCAGCCGATGAGGAGATCACGGCCCGCGGGATCAACGCAGTGCAGATGGAAGTGGTGGCCAAGATCGCCGGCGTCTCCCGCGCCACCGCTTTCCGCCAGCTCGGCAGTGTCTCGGAGATGCTGGTGCAGGTTGCCTTGTTACGCGCCCGCAGGCACGTATTGCAGGTGCAAGCGATCATGGCGGCCAAGGCCGGCGTGTTCGCCAAGATCGAGGCCGCGCTGGTGTACACCGCGCAAGAGCTGCCGTCCGATCCATCCATCTCGGCTCTCATCGCCCAGCACTCCGCAACCGTCCACGATCCCCGCGTTCATCAGGTAGCCGTGGATGCGATGGGGCCTGTACTGGTCGAAGGCCAGCACAGCGGCGAGGTGCGTACTGATATCGAGATCGACGAGATGGTCGACTTCCTCGTCGAGCAGACCTACCTCGCCGCCGAGGAAATCGATCGGTCCCAAGGCGAGGTCATACGACGCTTCCGCCACTTCATCATCCCCGGACTTGCCGCCTCAAATGGCTTCAGCGGCGAACGTGTCTCGCGCACCATGGAGGTCCAAGTCGCGGTCGGAGCTGCCCTCGACGCGCTGAACAATCTCGCGGATCAGCTGCGCCACAACAAGCCATAGCCTGTTCTCCCGGCGTCAGGTCCCTATCCGCCACTCGCGAGAAGCAGTTGCATGCGGTCGATCTCCGCCTGCTGCTTTGTAACGATCTGCTTCGCCAACGTCAGGGCATCGACGTTCTCACCGTCGGCAATCTCGGTGTCGGCAATCTGAAGTGCTCCCTGCGCATGCGCAATCATCGACTGGAGCCACAAAACGTCAAAGTCCTGCCCGCTCAGTGCTTGCAGTCGACTCAGCATCTGCTCCTCGATGGTGCCCTGCGCGGGGACCGCCGGGTGATCTGGCGTCGACGATGTCGTGGAATCCGCGTTCCACTGGACCAGGAGCGCCTTCATCAACGCAATCTCTGTCCGACGTGACGACACGATGCCGGCTGCCAGCTCGACAAGGTCCGAGTTGGTCGTACGGTCCGGAACCAATTCTGCAACCTGCACAGCCTGAGCATGATTGGCGATCATGTTCACCGCGAACGAAGAATCACCAGCATTCGATCCCGCCGGCTCGCCGTTGATCGCGGGAGTTTCCGATGTCGGTTGAGGCTTATCGTCCGGTGTCGCATCGCCGCAGGACGGCAGGAACAGGACTGCAGCGACCGCGCTCAGTGCGCTCAGCAATCGGAAGGGAGTGGACCTCATCTCGCCAGCCTATCGATCACGCCAAACGCTCCGGGGTTTTCTGCTTCGCGAGCCCGGACGCGGCGAAGTGGTCGCGCAGTTCGTCGAGATCCAACGCGGCACCCGGCTTGTGGACCACGACCGCGGCAACCACATCGCTGTAACGGGGATGCGGAGCGGCGACGGCGGCCCCCTCAGCGACCGCAGGGTGTGCGTTGAGAACGTCTTCGACCGGTCCGGAGGAAATGGTTTCGCCGGCACGGATGACCAAGGAAAGCTTCGCACCCGAACTCCTCGAGATCAGCATCGATAACGTCTTCGGGCGACTCTGGGGACGAGAGGGACTGTCCCGTCGGGACCGAAGCCTTGTCACGCTCGGCATCTTGATCGCGCTACGCGCCACCGATGAGCTGAAATCCCACTTCCCGATCGCACGTCGTAACGGGTTGACCGACGACGAGATTGCCGAAGTGATCTATCACTGCAGCAGCTACGCCGGCTTTCCAGCCGCCGCGACGGCTCGGTCCTCCGTGGCAGAAGCTGTTCTCAGCCCGTCCGCCACAAGCCCGGCCTCCGCGACCGATCGCTAAAGCGGAGCCGGCCGCCGCCTGTCGTGTGTTGTTGTTTTTGTCCCCAGCCCGGTCATCCTCCCGGACACGATCAAGGGGTTGTACCTCAAGCAGTCCTCGGGCCCGGCACCAAGATGCTCCGCCACCCAAGGTCGGAATCCCTCTGCTCGTCGGCCACCGCATGGTCAGCGGGGTCGCCTCGACCGCGGCGGCTTATCACTGCGCAGACATTGAGGGTGCGATCGCCGTCGAGCGCCTCTACGCCTCCGCACCCCCGAGGGCGGTCGCCTGCACAATCGCGGACGCAATCCCTCGGGCTACCGCAGCCGGGAGGAGATCACCACGAGGTTCCGAGTGGTATGGCCCCAGGACGGCACGCTGCCGTGTGTCTCTCAGCACATCGCTGCGGGCTCGGTGTGCAGGCGCGATGGGCGGTGGTTCTGGAAGTTCGCACGTGTTTAGTCTGTCTCCGAAACGTGATTTCAGGTCCAGCGACCAGGAAGTCGCTGGAAGTATTGCCCGCCGATATGCGGCGCCGAATTCAGGGACGGTCTCCGAGCGGCACGAGTTGCATGCCGGCTGGCCTGCCGCGTTATCTGATGCCTTCGAGGAGGTCGGACGCGCTGACGCCCAGCGCTTTGGCCAAGTCGCCGAGACGCTCGTAAAGCAGACCGCGCCTTCCCTGCTCTACGTCGATGAGGACGTTTCTGGAAATTCCCGACTTCGCGGACAGTTCCACCTGCGTTAGCCCGCGCTCTGTGCGCAGTTGAACGACCCGGGCCCCGAGTGCGCGTCGCCGCCTCTCCCAAACTTTCACTCGTTTGGGGTCGTCCTGACTGGGTCGGGTCGGCACCTCCTTAAGTTAGCAGGAGTGCCTGCAGGTCAAGCGCACCAAAACCGCGTGCCAGATCAGCACGGCCTGAATCTCCCACCGGCGCGGGATCCTCGTGCGCTACATCATGCCGTCGACAAGTTCGGCCCCGGTGATGTCAAGTGCGTCCGCGATGTCAAGGAGACGCTCGAAGACAACCCCGCGATGTCCGCTCTCAATCTCTTCGAGCTCGTCGAGGGTGAGGCCGGCCAGATCCGCCAGCTGCTCGGAGGCATATCCCCGTTGTGCGCGCAGACGAGCGATGCGGGTACCGACGTACCGGCGGCGCTGCGCCGAAAGCTGCGCGCCGGCGTTTGAGCAGGATCGGTCCGACCCCTGTCCGCCATTTTCATCCACCAGCCAATCGTAGCCCTACTAGTAGGGCATTTCTGCTGAGAAGCGCTGGAGGTTCTGCGCACCACACGGGCAATATTCCATATCGTCCGTCGTGCAATCCGAGTCCTGTCGCCGCACCGGAGGCTTCGGCGACTCAGCGATGCGTGCGACTTGGAAGGCTTCGCCTAGGGCGGATGTAAGACCTGGGGCTCCGCGCCAGATACCAATGCCAGAGCGGGAACGAGCGGGTGTGTGGGTTGCAGGTCGAATCTCAAGTCCGGCGGCCGTGTTCCCGGACTGCGTTCCGCGCCAAAACGTTGGCACCGGTGGTGCGGTGAACGCGCCACCACAACTCGCCGTAGGCACGACGCGGTAGTCGTCGTCGCGGATGCCCATCGCGCGTAGGTCTGCAGCAGGTAGCAGCCCGGAAAGCGTGTTGTCACACGGTGTACCAGTCGGTGTTGGCGGCCGCAGTGACAGCTCGGCCGATGTCGCCGCCGTCGCACAGCCATTCCAGAGGAGTCATCGGGCGTTCATCGGACAGGTCGGGCTGTGGAGCGCGGAGAAACCCTGCGATGGCGACGGGGTGGAGGCCAGCGGGCAGCGCTTTGAAGACCTGGTCGAGGCCGCGAACCTGCCGGCGCGGGCCACCCTTGTCGTCAATCTCGAACTGCACCATGGGAAAAAGCCAGCCGCGGCCATCGGACATGGCCCACAGTTCGCCGGCCAGTCGCTTCTGCCGCACTCGGGACGAGCTGATGCCCAGCCCGGCCGCCACTTGTTTACCTGTGAATGCACTGAAGGTGAAGTGGGCGACGTGGCCGGCAACCTCGGTGCCCGCGACGAGGAAGGCGTCGCTCTCCTCGGGAAAGTCATGCCCGTCGAGGATCCTGGCTTCGTCTTCGGTGAGTGAGGCGGCCCAGGGACGCACCGCGGGAAGCAGCTCCAATGCAGCGACGAATTGGGCGGTGGTGATCTCGAATCGGTCTTGGAGGAGCTGGTCCAGCTCAGGGTTTGGCTGCATGACACTCACCATCTCTAACGACTTCTAACACTCGACGATATTCGTTAGGAAAACGTGTCGATCCCGCCGTGGAGGACAGCGGCCACGGCATGGACCCGGTTACAGAGTCGGCGGTCGGACTGCGGCGCGGATAGTCCCATTCTCCTCCTTGCTGAGCAGTCCGAGCTGGTGGGCCGTATTTACCTGGGACCAAGTGCCCGGGACAGAACCTTCGTGGGGAGCTGGGGCGTACTCGGTGAACGTGTAGTCGTACGCGCTGAGCCCTCCGACGAGGAGATCCCGGGGTATGTCTTCGACGGTGGCGCGCAGGATGAGTTCCTCTGGCGTCGGGGCATCTCCGAGCGTTTGGGCACCGCGCAGCAGTCGGCCCACGCGTGGCTGCGTGGTGATGAGCAGGTCGGCGATTTCTCGTTGGCTCTTGCCGAGCTTATTGAGCTCGTCAGCGGCGCGCATCTCTTCGATTTGGTCGAGGCGTTCACGGGCGCGGCGGATTTGGGCACGGTGCGCGATCCGTTCGATGGTGGTGGCCATGGCCAGTTCCTCTCGTTGATACGTACCGCATCGCTTTGCGAAACGCCATGTCCGGCGCCGAATACCAGACCGCGCTGCCGCATGGGAGGCCACTCGCCTGGCGGTGACTGACGCAGGAGCGGCTACCGAACGCCGCCAATGTGGGCCGAGCCATGCTCGCGCAAGTGGAGAACGGTAGAAGTGGCCTGATGCACGAATGGCTCTTCGACATCCCCGCCAGGGCCGCAGCCCGAGGCAACGCCACCCATAGGCGGATCCGGGAGGGCACTCGAGGGCGTCTTGCCGGCGCCTGCAGGCGCCTCTTGCGCGGTTGGATCCCACCCCGTAGTTCCAACTCTTCAGATCAGCCACTCCCGGACCGCACCTCCTAATGTATCACTAGTGATACATTAGGAGGTGTAATTGCCTGCGGCAATCTGCTATTCAACTCTGCCTACCACACGTCTTTGCACAGGCCTGCGCTGGCGCATTCGGGACCCAACAGAGACTTTGGCGCCGGCCGCCGAACTGCATTGTCGCCAGATGCAGCAGCTGGTTCGGCGTTGTCGCGTTAGCGCGCCTGCAAACCTGATCATGACCCACCCACGAGAGGTACGGCCTGGAACGACAGGCAGGTTGCCCGCCCGTGTACGACTCAGGGACGGCGAAGCACTGGACGGCTTCCTGGAACGCCTCGCCACCGTTAACGACCTTCTCCCAACAGAGCTACTTCGGCTTCTCACGGCACCGGACGAGGCGGGGTCGCCGACTGCGGCGTTTTTGATGGTCAAACCGGACCCATTGATTGTGGAGAGGATTGCCAGGCTTGGCGATGTCGGCGAAGAGTCTGTACGTCGTGCATCGCTTCTGCGATTCGGGGCCGGCTTGCCGTTTCAGTTGGAAAACCTGGACCCATCACGAAGGCATACCTACCGACAGGTCGTCGGCCAGGGATGGTTTCCGGGGCTGGGCACGCAGGCTTGTCCGATGTGTCTCGGCGATTGTGGGGTCTGGGAGTTGCACTGGCGGTTGCCGATTATCGCGGTGTGTAGCGCACATCAGGTTTTCATGGTTACCGAATGCACTGCGTGTGGTGGTCGATTTCGCACGCACCGACGTATGCCGTTGCGAGCCTTTGTAGGCCGAGAGCAACTGTGCGGGAACTCAGTCGGATCCGGGAATTGTTGTGAATATTCGGTGCTCAGCCACAAAACCGATGACTGCCCTCCTACCGTTCTCGAATCAGCTCAGGTCATCCAAGAAGCTCTTTCAGGACAACAGGTACCGATGCTCGGAGCCCTCACCGATCCTGGTACGTACCTTGCCGAGATACGCCACCTTGCAACACTTTTGATCCATTTGCTCGCACAACCTAGAGGTGCAGGCTTTGCACCGTGGGCCGAGGTTCTCCACGCTGAATCTGCCCAGCGTGCCGCCGCACGTGGCGGCCCGCGCTGGGGCTTTCGCCCTCCTCAGAGTGCCGTCGTGCGTGGTCACGCTCTGGCCGAAGCACATGTCATCCTGAGCCAGACAAGCCTAGGCAGTGCGGTCGCCTTCTTGGTTCCGTGGCTCGACTGCAATGCCGATCAACCCGGCGGGCCGTGCACGTGGCTGTTGAACAGGAGCACTCGAACGGCGACTATGGAAAGGCTGATCCGTGCTGCCGTTGCCAACAAGCACCATGTGGGGCGTCGGCTCACAGTAGTCCACGGTAGCCGAGCGCTCACCACGTCTTCGATTCCGCAGATGCTAGACGCCCGTATTTTTCGCGATATCTTTGCCCCAATGTTGGGCGGATATGAGCGGACAGGTCGTATGTATGCGTCGTTGTGCATTGTGAGAGCCATTTCGCCGGTGCAGAGTTGGTCGGCCGCTGCAGCCATGATCGGTATGGAGCCCGAGGTGGGGGTACGCACTGCTCGTGCAGCAAGTGGTCGTATGCGCGTGTCTCCCGAGGAATTCGCCGCTGCCGTCCATCGAGCGACATATCTCCTTTTTCCTGGTCGTGATTTTCGGCGCCGTGAAGCCGTCGTTCGTGCGCTGGCACAAGACCCAGGCACATGGTGGGAAAACTGGCGTACGTCCATGTCGCCGTCGCGACGGCCCACGTCGCTGCCTTATGCCATCGCATGGATGTGGTGTGAGGTTGCTCAAGCACCGATCCACACCAGTCCCGGGTGGGTGGATCCGATCACATTCCGGCGCAGGGATTCCTACGATATGTTTCGCAAATCGATCTCGCTTGCGGCACAGTATGATCTGCGCACACTAGTGCTCTCCGACTCATGAGCGACGAGCAGCCGGCTGCACTTCAGCTCCCGTCGGTGTGGGGTGCGCGTCGGATGTTCTCGGCACGCTCAGACAGCCTCACACCATTGAGGTGCCGCAAAAGAATTCGGTTCGTACCGTCCTCAATCGCGGCGAGAGTCGCGGCGGCCACAAGCTCCGCGAGATCTCCCAGATAGCCGTCGGTGCGGTACAACAGTTCACCGGCGAGCTGGGTGAACAACATGCCGCGCCTACCAGCGGGCAGGTATGGGAGAACCTTCTTTTCGAGTTGGAGGGCGACAGCTTGCCAGCGACGCATCTCGTCGACATTGTCTTTACTGTAGGACGGAAACTTCATCAGCTTGAGCCGGCCCTCGATTTGAGGGTCGCACACTATGTCGCCGCCCACGAGGTTTGGCCCCACCAGAATGAGCGTGGCTCCAATCATCCCCAGTTCGGTGTTGATGTGCTTGAGATGGTCGAGGACTGCGCGGCCCCCTTTCCAATCCGTCTTCAACAGGTGAACGTCGTCGACGATCAGCACACGGGTCTGGTGGCGCGCGGCGGCACTGATTGCTCTGTGGGTTAGCTGGTCAACCCTGCCTTGGCCCGAAAGTCCGAAGCACCCAAGGAACTCACGGTCGAAGGCACCCTTCACGGCATCCGCCGGAAGATTCATCCACGCGAGCGGGACCAGGTCCGCTTCGCTGTCCTCGGACAGTTGGATGATGGGATATCCGTATTGATCGTGAGGGGCGAAGCGTGTCCATTCGAGGTAGCGGTCGCGCCCCCATCGCATCATCACGCTACTCTTGCCGATTACGTTCGGCCCTGTCAGTACGATGACATCCTTGGTGCCTGGTGGTTTTCGAGCGTTGACACGCACAACGTTTGTCATCGCTGCACAGATCACCTCGAGCTCTGGGGTGAGCAAGTAGAGGTGCTCAAGCCAACGCTGGAGTCGATCGATATACGCCGCGCGCTCCTCATCTGACATGCTCTTCGCCAACTTCAGAGTCAGTGGTGGCGGTTTCTCCGGAGCTTTCAACAGGCAGTAGTTGTGCCACATCCGCGCGTCCATAGTCAGGTGCCCTCGTCTCCGAGCAGGTTCGGCCACCGCCGACGCATCGAATCTGCCGGTGCAGGGGCGGCTGGCTGCCCGCCCTGTGTAACGCCTTGGGCTCGTTGTGCTTCGTCGTGGTCGATCCGGGATTGTTCGACGCGGCGGCCCGCGGCCGCGAGCTGAGCCTTCAGTTTGGGATCGGTGGGGGCGGTTGTGAGTTCGGTGAGCTCAGCGAGGATTTGGCGTGTGGCAGAGCCTCGCTTCAACACAGCATTACCGCCGCGCGCTATGATCCGCCGACGCACGGCGCCAAGAATCACGTCGGTCATCGGCGCCAGCGTACGTTGCGCACCGCGCCACTCCACCGGCTCGACACGTTTGGTCTGCGGATCCGGGAACCAGATACGAGAAAGATCGTGAGGATCGACGTAGAACGGGGCGGCTTTGTCCCCAGGGCGGAAATAGCCTGTGGGCACGGCGCGGTAGTCCTCCAATACCGGTGAGTCGTAAGTCATGTCACTGAATTCGACGCCCGCTTGTTGGATCGTTCCCCATCGAATTGGCAGGAACTGGTAGATCAGATCTGGGCGTTGCGGCACGTCGATCCGCCCCGTCGCCTCAACCATTGCGTCCCACATCTCTAGGGGGCACAACCTGGCCTCGGCGTCGGCTTCCTCACAGCCCGGCACCACGATCCCCGTATGGCCGGTGCGGTGATAATCCAAAGCAACAAAACGCCGTAGGTGTTCCTGCAGTTCATGTGCGGTTAACAACGGTTCCTGGCTGACCAATCGGCCACGCTCGGAAACGTTTCTTCCCTTGTATCCTGGGATTTGTTGCAGCGCACGCTGAATCGTTTCGTGCCACCGTTCGACCTGTGGATTGTCTGTCGGCTTCTTACCTCGACTTAACAGCAGATCGATTCCTAGATCGCGCAGCAACGAGATGAACCACTCGGAAATGAAGATGGATCCGTGGTCGCAGTGGATGGCGTCTGGCATCACTGACGGGATGGCGTGGTCGCCTTGCAGCGTCGAGAAGTCCGGTGCCACGTGACGGTGGGCGGTGTGGACATGAACCTCAGAGAAGTCGACCGCAGATGGCAAACCTACCCATCGCCAATCACTCACCGTGGTCCCAGCGACGCGCAGGGAAAACGGGCGGCACACATCGTAAAGGAGC
The DNA here is from genome assembly GCF_058270075.1 of Mycobacterium shunyiense. Taxonomy (NCBI): domain Bacteria; kingdom Bacillati; phylum Actinomycetota; class Actinomycetes; order Mycobacteriales; family Mycobacteriaceae; genus Mycobacterium; species Mycobacterium shunyiense. The sequence goes on from NZ_JBZDPU010000017.1 coordinate 298,504, forward strand.
AGTCCCGCTTCCAATCCGTTGGCGCTGCGAGGTACGACGCGCAACGCGGGAATCACGCGGGTCGCAACGTCAATGCCAGTAATGATCTCTACGCTGACGGGTTTTCCGCTGAGAGGGTCGAACACGAGGTTATCGGCGCGAGTGACATCGATAGCCACCACTTGTCCCGGTCGAATCGCCGGATAGTGGCGGGTGCCTGACACCTTCTGCAAGGCGCGGGTGCGTTGCGAGCGAGTAGTTCTGCCTTTCTGGCGTTTGAGGGTGGACAGGAACTGCTGCGTGATCCTTTGCGGTGTCACGCAGTCGCCAACTCCGTTGTTACGCAGTTTGACCCGGATACGACGATCCAGTTCGGACAGCGAGACGGTCGAGATGTCTCCGTCGAGCGTGTCGATAACCTTGGGGGCCATTTCACGGTAGGGACCTTCGATGAGCTCCCAGAACATACTTTCACGAAGACTCCGCCCGTCGATCAAAGCTCGCAGGCCACCGTTTTTGAAGCGACGCAACCAATTTCGGATGGTGCTGGGATTACGCCCAGCGGAATCTGATTCCTCGCCTGAACCGCCCCGTGGCCGCCGGTGACTCTGACGCTGGCTCTGGCTCTCCAGAACAAGAAGTTCGGCCATGACCGCGCAACGGCGCGACTCCGATTCTCCGAAATCTGGCCCGAATGGGTAGCGCGGTTCGCCAGGCCGGGCAAGTTCGGGGTGGCCCTCGCGGAAGCCAGTCAGGATTTCTTGGACGATCTCCAGACGTTCGAGCGCCTGCTGGCGCACGTGCTCATGAAGCCTGTCCCATAACGGCCTTAACGGCTCCATGAGGTCGACTGCGTCTGTGTTGCGCATATTCTGAATGATCGGTAAATCGTCGTATGGATAGGATGTGACCTCACCGAAGACGTCGCGAAGCTGGACCTCGCCATTCGGTACGGCGACAACAACGGCCGTGCCCTTTTCGGTGAGTATCCGGGCACCTGCAATGAGTGTTGTGCGGCCATCAGTCATCTGCACACTCCTGTCCGAGCGTGACGATCGTGTCCAGCGTCCATGACGCTGTCACGTCAATCTGTAACTTGTTGCACCACAAAAGATGCCACATGGTGGAGATGAGCTCGCCACTGCCATCGTCGTGGGAGGATACGCCCGCTATGGTGGAGCCGCCCGGCCCCACCGCTAGGCGGACTAGGTCTTCACAACGAAATGCCCACGGCGGTTTCCGACGGAAACCATTCAGCCACAGCATGTTCAACCGCTCAATTTCGTCCGTTCCGGCGAACAGTTCGTAACGCCATCCCACCAATGGGCATACCTGACGGATCACCGCGCTCTCCGCCAGAAAGTCATCGTCTTGTTTATCCAGTCCGCGGACGTCCCACACTGTCGGCGCACCGTCGGTGTGCAACGTAAGGATGTCTGGAGTGTGGGTGCCTTCCACAGATCCACTCCACCGCAACCTAAACGGCTGCGGCAAGATTCGCACGACTGCAGGATCGCGATCAAGCCTGCGAACCAGATCGTGTTCCAGTCCTGATTCCAGTGATACGAAGTCACCGTTGGTCATCGAGTAGACCGTCGCCGGGACGTGGCGATTATGTTCGGAGGACTGGGGCTGACGTACCGGGGTCAAACGATCCAGAGGCGGGGATGCATCGTCTGACCATGACCACTCGCTGGTCGGCGCTCCGTCGATACTGAATTCCCAGGCCAAACACAAACCGGCGCTGCTGGCGGCGGGAACGCCGTCATTGGCATCAGCAGCTCGACACGGACGCATCGCCTCGACTTCCACGTCCATCGTGATCGCGTGAACTCAGTTTAGTCACTCGCCAGCGGTTTGAGCACCGCTAGCTAGCCCCCAACGATCACAAGCCGCCAAAGCCCGATTGCCGGCGCCAAGGAATGGGGTAGTAACACTCCGGCTACGCCGACCAGCGCGCACCGGGCGAATCTGTCAACCACGAAGCCATTCTCAATCGGCCCAGGTCTGAGCTCACCCTAGGCGCATGTTTCCTTCGTCGTTCGTACAATTCGTCGTCACGATGGTTTGCGGCGCGGGCGAAAGCGCTCCACAGCTATGCCTTGCCGTTGACCGAATTGGCGCACCGCTGCGTATGACGCACCGATCTCATCGGCGATGTCACGGAGCGACCGGCCATTCTGGACGCGCTCACGTCTGAACCAGGCTGGGTCGATATCCAGCCGGGGGCGCCCCCTGCCCTTCCGGGTCTCGACGTTGTACTCAGAGGCCAGGGCATACACCGCTTTGCTTCGCACACCGAACCGCGCGGCAATGGTTCTGACGGACAATCGTTCGCCATGATGCAACCTGATGAGGTCTTGCCGGGTGAGAGTTGACCTGAGTCGTTCCAGCTGTGTCGATGGACCCCTCTGTTCTTCTTGACTCACCTGCCCCTCTGGACGCACCCCGCTATCTTGACTCACCTGCCCTTCTGGAAACACTTGGCTTTGCCTCGGAAAGCGTTCAAGTAATAGCCGAATTACTGAGGTGCTCACACCGAAGTGCCACGCCGCGCTGGTCACCGTCCTTGCCTTGACATCGACAATCAGATGCAGTTCGGATAACGAGATCGTGCCGAGATCTGGTCCTGGCAGTTCAAGATCGCTGACGATGCTGAGAGGTGGCGCCCAGCACACAGGCTCGCCAAAAATACTGTGGTCGTGCAGGAATCGTTCCGCTTCTCGGTCGAGTGCCGTAAGGAGCTCGGACGTAAACCGCTCGACGAACTGGTTGCGCATGTTTTGAGCCGCGACGTGCCCTCTGATGAACGGGATCGTGCCCGCAGGCCGGCCGCTGACACGTTCGAACAACCACGTCCGGGCGGTTTCCAAATATGCGACTGACTCTCTGTGACTTAGGCCCGCACGTTCGCAGATGTTCGTCCACCGATCAGTCGGCAGCAAGTCGGTGTAGTCAAGTGTGCGTCGCCGCTGGTAGTCAACTGGGCTGGGGTGGGCCAGAAGGTAATCGTGTAACCGGATGATCGCGGTAGCGATATTCGGCCACAACGGATTTCGATGGAGGTCTCTGTAGACCCTCAAATTTTTTTGTTGCCGATGGCCCTCCCACCCAAGGCGTCGATAGGCGTCGTCGACCGGGATACGTGTGCCGATGATCAGCAACACGGCAGACAAGGACGGACCCACCGTATCCGGGCAGGGCACCCTGGAGACAAGCCGCAGCGTCCAGTCACGCCACAACGCCGATGGAATACTCCGTAGAGCAGCATCGCAACGTCTGTCGTCGTCGCCATCGGGGTATTGCGGAAGCTCAGTCATTGTTCGGTAGCGCAGCTTGCTCGATGGAGTTAGATGCACACTGGCGGCGCTCAGATACACCGCCTCTAGTGCAGGGCTCAGTTTTCTCCACCTCAACTGCGAGGGGTTAGGAATTTTGTCGTGAGCCCGACTCCAACCGACGACCGCGCGCAAACGAACTCCGGCGTCGTACACCGACTCAGCCTCAAGGAGCTTCAAAGCCAGCGCGATGCCGATGCCGGTGATTAGGGCGGGAGCCTGTGAAGAGAAGGCCTGCGGGTCGCCCCATTGCTCGAGGCCCGTGTTCGACGCTGTTACTCGCGCACTGAGCGAACACCACCGGTTCGCGCCTAGAAAGTCGTCTACGTCATCCAGTGCGACTGCGGCGAGCAGGTGCGCCGACAGCGCACGCAGATCAGCGAGCACCTGCAAGCTCGACGCCGGCGACAGCGCATAAACACCAAAGGTGGTGACCTTTTGTGCCAAGATCTCCGACAGCCGAGAGTGTGCCTGTGCAAGGGGATCGCCGACGACCAGCCGAGCGGAGGCAGTTGCGAGCAAGTCGTTTTGGCACCGCTTGCGCTCCCTCCCGCTACCAACCCGCGACCTGCACCGCCGCAGGTCAGGTATGAGTCCCGGGGGGAGCCAAAATGGTGACACTTGTTGCGTCTGACCACACCGCGAGCAAGTGTCCTCCAGCAGGCACCCATGCAAGTCGCAGACAAACACCCACGGCAGGCGCCAGCGCAGCTGCCACCGACCGCCCGATTCCATCAAGCATGCAGGACAGAACCGTGTGCGATTTGGATGCCACGTCGACCACTGCAGTCCTCCGACCGACTGATCGATCGAGACGAGATGCCCCTCGTAGCGCACCATGGTCATCGCGCGAAGGTCATCGGGCGCAGCGCCCGTTGATACCCTGAGCGCCTCCAGCTCGCGCTCGGTGAGGTAGACCGATATCCCGTTCCGACGCAGATTCACGCCGTCGCTAGATGACCCGATATCGCGGAGAAGATCGCCAAACGTCCAGTCGAGCGTGGTGGCTAACGTCCCTAACCACGACTCAAGAACCTCACCCGAGCGAGGACTCACACTGACCGGTAATTTGCGCCGACCGGTCATGCCAACCAGCCGCGTGCTAGCTCATGGCTCGCGTGATATCCCGCAACGCTGCGCCTGCAACGCCGCGCCCACATCGTCCACACCGATCGCATCATGGAACGACCCCACTTGATGACGGAGGCGACCAACTCCATCGTGACGGACAAATAAGCGGGTCGGCGCGACTTCGGGCTGATATCTGGACAGATGCAGTCATCGGACGCGGCGAGGTCGCCGAAGCTGGCTGCACAACCGGACTGAGCATTCACGTGCCGAAGCTGCACACGGGCGCAAAGGAACGCGTGCGCCGAATGTGTCGAACGTTCCCTGACCGAGGCGCCTGACTGCGCAGCCCACCCATCAATGAGGTGGGTGGGAAGCGCCGCTACAGTCGCAAGGTTCGCATGTCGATTGAATCGGGGAGCTGCGTCACGTGTCGGGCCAGTATATTCCGCGGGAGCCGCCAGATTTCCTATCCGGGCAGGAGAAGATCAACTGGAATGGCGAGTCGCGATGGCGAAATTCGTCGCACGACCGCATCTACACATACGATCAGTTACACGGCCACGTCAAGGCTTATACCAAACGGGGAAGGCACATCGGCGTACTGGACGTTAGAACAGGTGAGCGGATCGGCATGGGACAGAAAGGCAGGAAGATCGATGTCTAAGAAAACGCGCACGACGTTCGTTGACGCCTGCATTGCTGGCCGAGCCCTCGCAACGGACGTCGATGACTGGGTCGACAGCTGGCACGACACTGAGTTTGCAGGTCCGGCCCCCAGCCTGGACGAATTTCTCGGCTTCACGCCAGACGAAGGCAGGCTGTGGGTCGAGAAACCTCGTGCGCTGGCTGCCATCATTGCCGCCCACCAGTCGCGTCGGTCGGTCGAAGAAGTGCTGACGGATCAGACGTCGTATGCCTTGGCGGCACGCTCAGTGTCGCCTGAAGACGCACACGACGTGTTGCAGTGGCTCATCGACCGCGGCCGGATATCGAAATGCTCCTGATGGCATCCACGGGTGTCAGCTAGTTTCCGGAGCCCGGCGCAGAATGTAGCAAGTCTCGTTCGCCATCGGACTAGCGCGACCGTGCCGGTAGACATCGTTGGAGTCGCCAAAAACTTCGCGGACTTGGAGCGGGCAGACTGGCCACAATTATCGGTCGACGGCATCACGATCAATTGCTCTGATCCGCGGCCGCAGATTTTTTATCGGGGTGATCCCGATGATGTACGCACTAGATTCACCATTGCCCATGAATTGGGACATGCCGTTCTGCCATGGCATATGGGCAGCGCCGAATGCGCTGTGGCCAGCGGTCAAGAATTCGGGCGCAGTCGTTTTGAGAAGGAGGCTGACGAGTTCGCGGCGGAGCTGTTGCTACCTACAGATTGGGTGCGTCGAATGGTGCGCGATCACGATGGCGACCTGAGCCCTGTTCTGGGCGATATCGACGGAGCGTGCGTGAGCGCAACTGCCGGCGTCATATCGCTTGCGAAGCTTTTGCCAGAGGGCTGGGCACTACAGATCAACAACCAGCCTTTGGTCGTACCTCGCCACTACGGAGCAGCACGCGTTACTCGGGCACAGGCCGACCGACAAGCCTCCGCTTCTGGTTCGGCCAACGTGAACCGTCAAAAGATCCGTTGGTGGCGAAAATATGACTTGCCCGCAGTGCCGGATGCGCCACTGGACCGGAACGAAATCTATGAGCTACTGGATCGTGCGCTGTCTAAACACAGTGATCCCGAGTGCGACCGCAAGTCAGTCGAGGGCAGCGTCTCGGCTCTACTGGGCGGCTTGGCCGGCATGTTTGGTGCTCGAATGGCGTACGGCACTCTCTTGTATAGGCTCGGATTACACCCACATCGCAAGGAACTATGCGCCGACCAGGATTTCTGTCTGTGGCTCGCTTGGAAGGTAAACCGCAGCTGCAAGTTCCGAGCTCGGGGCTAAGCGCCCATTGCGTGTTCGTGTGCAGATAGCAGCTCCCCCGGGGCAGCTGCATCACCGCAGCTAGTAAAGCCTTAATCGCCAGCTATGGTCCCAAGTTGCCGGTGCCCTGTCTAGTAGGTCACGCACCTCCTTCACCATGTCTGCCATGCGGCTTGAGTAACCACGCGCGGATCCAATGGGTCACAGTCTTTTCAGCCGAGCCATAGCGGGAATGGGTAGGTGACTAGCCTGCACTGGCGCGGTCAGGTCAGGGATTGCCAGCGTGGAGCTGATGGTCGGCCAGACGCTGAAACTCGCTGTCGGTGAGTTGTCTGCGGTAAAAGGCATTTTCGATGGAATCCCAATCGCCGGTGCTGTAGGCGTCGGTGGCAACGGAGTTGATTCGTGCTACCTCACCGCGACTGAATTTCCAGTCCAAGAGTTGCTCCATCATCTGCTCTGTGGTGATGATGCCGGCGGTGCGCTGGTCGATAATCTCAGCAGGTTGGACGTCGAGCTGGGTCGGGTCATTGGCGAAGCGGCGCAGAATACGCTGGATCGTGGCTTGAGAGCAATTTCCGACTAGTTCGCTGATCTGCCGCTGAGTTAAGCCTCGGACTACGGCAGCGTCGTAAATCTCGCGTTCGAGTTCACGTTCATAGACTCGTTGACGTGCAGATATGGCCGCGAGCCGTTTCCGGGCGAGGGTCCGTTTCGTCGTTTCGCCGGACATGACAACACCTCCTGATTCATTATGAATCAGGAGGTGTTGGTTGTCGCCCCGTATCGGACGCTTCTCGCCATCTACTTACCTGGGCTTACTAATTGGTCTAGTTTAACAACGAGTCGCGACTTGCTAATTTACGTTGCAACTCGACACCCGCCGCTGCGCCAGCACCAACTGCCGCCGGATCAGAAACAGGGGAAACGCCACACTGACGGCGACGAGCGCACTGAGCACGATGTAGATCCACACCTTCGGGATCCCGATCCGACGAGCCTCGACGACCATGAACACGAATGCCGCCAACCCGAACAGCAGCAGGTCATTGGTGAGTGAGGACGACCCGTAGTTGGCGTAGCCACTCTGGAAAAAGTCGATCGTGCTCGTGCTTTCGGTGGTGAAGAAGCGGATATTGTTCCACCAGGTGGCGACCAGGGCCACCACGGCGATCACGGCGTAGACGCCGCACAGAATCTTGTCGTTTCTCGTCAGCTCCGCCATCGTCACGCCTCCCCGTCCTAACGATCAGTCCAGGTCAACCTATCGATCCGGCGGGCACAAGGGGCCTGTTTGCACCCCAAATTGGTGAGTGAGTACTCTCTCACCATGTCATCCGGACGTGACCGGCTCCTGGCCACAGCACTGAAGCTGTTCGCCGCCAAGGGGTACGCCGCCACGTCGGTAGCCCACATACAGCAGGCCGCCGGCCTGGCACCGGGGTCGGGTGCGCTCTACAAGCACTTCGGCTCCAAGCGGGAACTGCTCGAGTCCGCGGTCTCACACCGCATCGACGCGATCGTCAGTGCCCGAGAGCAGTACGACGCGGGCCACCCGAAGACCACCGAAGAGGCGGTTCGCAGCGCCGGGCAATTGATCTGGGCCAACCTGACCCAGAGCGAGGAACTGCTGCGGGTCATGCTGCGGGAGCCCGACGAGCTCGGTGACCTCGACGAGAAGACGTGGCAGGTCATCACCGACAACGCCTATCAACGATTCGCCGATGAGCTGGCCGCGTCGAATCGCTCGGGCCGCACCCAGATCCCCGATCCCGAGGCCACCGCGGCCGTCGCGATCTCCGCACTGTCCTATGCCGCGACGCTGCAGGCGCTGACCAAACGCTCGCCGGGCAACGTCGACAACGATCGCTTCTTCGAGGCCTGGGTGACCCAGACCGTCAGCGTGATCGAACAACACCGCTCGTAAACCCACCGAACACCAACATATTTCAGGAGCAAACCGTGACGTTCTCCATGCAACTGAGCGACGACGTGATCGAGGTCCGCGACTGGGTGCACCAGTTCGCGGCCGAGGTGGTGCGTCCGGCTGCCGCGGAATGGGACGAGCGCGAGGAGACCCCGTGGCCCGTCATCCAGGAGGCTGCCAAGGTCGGGCTGTATTCGCCCGAGTTGTTCGCCCAGCAGGCCGGCGAACCCACCGGCCTCGGCATGCTGACCGTGTTCGAGGAGCTCTTCTGGGGTGACGCCGGCATCGCCCTGTCGATCCTCGGTACCGGGCTGGCCGCAGCGGCGTTGGCGGGCAACGGAACTCCCGAACAGCTGGGCCGCTGGCTGCCCGAGATGTTCGGCACCGCCGACGCCCCCCACCTGGGTGCGTTCTGCTCGTCCGAACCCGACGCGGGATCCGACGTCGGCGCCATCCGCACCCGCGCCCGCTTCGACGAGGCGACCCGCGAGTGGGTGCTCAACGGCACCAAAACCTGGGCCACCAACGGCGGCATCGCCAACGTCCACATCGTGGTCGCCTCGGTCTACCCCGACCTCGGTTCCCGCGGCCAGGCCACGTTCATCATCCCGCCGGACACCCACGGCTTCACGCAGGGCCAGAAGTTCAAGAAGCACGGCATTCGCGCCTCCCACACCGCCGAGGTGGTGCTCGACAACGTCCGCCTGTCCGAGGATCTGATCCTGGGCGGTCGGGAGAAGTTCGAGGAGCGCATCGCCCGCGTGAAGTCGGGCGCATCGGCCGGCGGCCAGGCAGCGATGAAGACCTTCGAGCGCACGCGGCCCACAGTGGGTGCGATGGCGGTCGGCGTGGCCCGCGCCGCCTACGAATACGCACTCGACTACGCCTGCCAGCGTGAGCAGTTCGGCCGCAAGATCGGCGAGTTCCAGGCCGTCGCCTTCAAGCTCGCCGACATGAAGAGCCGTATCGACGCCGCCCGGATGCTGGTGTGGCGTGCCGGCTGGATGGCCCGCAACAACCAGGCATTCGACAACGCCGAGGGCTCGATGGCCAAGCTGGTGGCCAGCGAGACAGCGGTCTACGTGACCGATGAGGCCATCCAGATCCTCGGTGGCAACGGCTACACGCGCGACTACCCGGTCGAGCGGATGCACCGCGACGCCAAGATCTTCACGATCTTCGAAGGCACCAGCGAGATCCAGCGTCTGGTGATCTCCCGGGCCATCACCGGCCTGTCGATCCGGTAGGCAGCAGCGGCTACTTGCCGGTGCGCTCGCGGTGCTTGCACCCGGGCCAGCAGCAGGGTCGCCGCTGCCCCTCCTCCAACTCCTCCTGCGTCCGGCGGATCCGTCGCTCGCGCGTCACCTGCTGCTTGGCATCCTCGACCCAGCAGATGAACTCGTTGCGCGCGAGCGGCGTGATATCCCGCCACGCCTCCAGTGCTGTGGCATTTCCGATCAGCGCCTCACGCAGGTCTGTCGGCAACTTGTGCACGACCCCGCCAGGCACCCGTTGGCCAGTCACTCCGCCAGGTTATGCCTCGCGGCTCAGCAACACAGTTGCGACACGACATTGCCCTTACCGTGACCTTAGAAGCGCCTTATTTTTCTTAGAGTTGGTGTACGGTGGGTTCCCAGGGGCGGTTGTGAGCACGGCCACACCGTGTAATCGCAGGTCAGAATTTCCCGACCAGCCGCCTCGCAGTGACGGAAAGGAACCCGACATGCAGCCTGCAGCAGCCACCCGGATCGCTCTTGTCACCGGTGCATCGCGGGGTATCGGCGCCGACGTCGCACAGCAGCTCGCCGGCCCGGACACCCACGTCGTCGTCAACTACCGCGAGAAGGCCAAACGCGCCAACACGGTCGTCGACGCCATCCGACGCGCGGGCGGCCGCGCCTCCACTCTTGGGGCCGACATCACCGACGAGGCTGCCGCCGCCGCGATGATCGAGCGCGTGGGCCGCGAGTTCGGCCGCCTCGACGTCCTGGTGCTCAACGCGTCGACCGGGCTGCAGCTTGGCACCGATCCGGGCTACGCGATGCGGCTGAACCGCGATGCCCAACGCCGGCTGGCCAAGCTGGCGCTGCCACTGATGCCGGTGGGCGGTCAGATCGTGTTCGTCACCAGCCATCAGGCCCACTTCTACCCGAACAAGGCCGTGCCGAAGGGCTACGCGGCGACCGCCGCGAGCAAGCGCGCCGGCGAGACCGCCCTCTATGCCATGCGTTCGGAATTCGACCGGCGGGGAATTGATTTCACCGTGGTCTCCGGTGAGGTGATGTCAGACCGCGAGTTGGCGACGACCATCGCTCGGGCCGCGTCCGCGCCGTACCCGTCCGGGATCGTCTACGCCGGTGGGCCCGACTTTCTGTGCCAGATGTCGGCCTGACAAATAACAGATCGCTCAAACCTACTGCGAACCAGCAGCATTCGCCTGCAACTGATCGCGGACCGCGTCCCCCAATGCGCTCGTAGTCGCGGTTCCACCCATGTCGGGGGTCAGGATGTCGCCTCCGCGGGCCAGCACATCTTCGACGGCTTTCAGGATCGCCGCTGCGGCGTCAGGTTCACCCAGGTGGTCGAGCATCAATGAGGCGCTCCAGATCTGCCCGATGGGATTGGCGATACCACGTCCGGCGATGTCGGGCGCAGAGCCGTGAACCGGTTCGAACAGACTCGGAAATCGCCGTTCCGGGTTGATGTTTCCGCTGGGAGCGATGCCGATGGTGCCGGTGCACGCAGGCCCCAGGTCGGACAGGATGTCCCCGAAGAGGTTGCTCGCGACGACGACGTCGAACCAGTCGGGGTGTAGAACGAAGTTCGCCGCGAGGATGTCGATGTGGAACTTGTCCACCTCGATGTCGGGAAACCGCTCACTCATCTGCTCGACGCGCTCGTCCCAGTACGGCATCGTGATCGAGATACCGTTGCTCTTCGTCGCCGAGGTCAGGTGCCTGTCGGGCCGGCGTTGGGCAAGCTCGAACGCATACTTGAGGATCCGGTCGACGCCGACCCTCGTCATCACCGTCTCTTGCACCACCGTCTCGCGGTCCGTGCCCTCGAACATCCTGCCGCCGATACTCGAGTACTCGCCCTCGGTGTTCTCCCGTACGACGACGAAGTCGACGTCGCCGGGCCCTCGGCCGGCCAGCGGACTTCGCACCCCCGGCATCAATTTGACGGGCCGCAGGTTGACGTACTGGTCGAAGTGCCGACGGAACTGCAGGAGGCTGCCCCACAGCGAAATATGGTCGGGGACAACGTCCGGCCAGCCGACGGCGCCGAAGAACAGCGCGTCGAACCTACTCAGTTCGTCGAACCACCCGTCGGGCAGCATGGCGCCGGTGTCGCTGTAGTACTCCGCGCAGGCGTAATCGAACTGCTCATAGGCGATGGCGAAATCAAAGGCGGCCGCCGCCGACTCCAGCACCTTGAGTCCCTCGGGGACCACTTCCTTACCGATACCGTCGCCCGGGATCACTGCAAGCCGGTGGGTGGTGGTCATTCCGCCACCTTACGTTTTGGCGGTTGGCCGCCAACGAAAGCGAGGGGCACCCGGTGTGGGTGCCCCCGCTCGTGTCGGGTGTCAGCGGCCGTTGCCGAACGTCGATGTGACGACACCGCTGCTCGCATGCTGTTGGATGTCATGCACCCACTGGTGATGGGTGATGTCCGCCTGCGCCGGGGCCGCCAGGCCGACGATGGCGGCGGCGAAACCGGTGGCGATCATGCTCGCAAAGCCAAACTTCTTCATGTCGAAGCCCTTCGTTCTGGGCGTTCGAGCCGTGGCGTGAGTGTCGCGGTTCGGACGTCTCGTCCACCGGTTCGGGGAATTCCTACCCGGTCTGGCTGTCACAACGCACTGGTCAGAGCGGTTAATTCCGCTGGCAGAAATTGACCGGCGGTTGGCAGCAATGGCCAACTCATGACGGGTCCGGGCAGGACGTCAGCGCGTCGCGGCCAGTACCGCAAGCTCGGTACGGGTCCGGCAGCCCGTCGTCGCCAGCGCCCGGCTGACGTACTTCTTGACGGTGTCCTCGGTCAGGCACAACGTCGTCGAGATCTGCGCGTTGGTCTGCCCGCGGGCCAACAACGCGACGACATCGCGCTGCCGCTGCGGCAGTTGCGCCAGTGGATCCACCCGGGCAGCGGGCATCAGCGGACGCGCCAGGCCGCGCAGACGCCGGCACAGTAACCGCAGCGCCGAGGCGTCCCGCGCATCGACCGCGTCCGGATCCGGATCGAACAGCCCGAGCAGACCGTGCGCAGCACCGCCGATCGGGAACGTGAACGCGTTGCACGACTGCAGTCCGGCCCGATGCAGAAACTGCTCGACGTAGGCGGCGGCCGACGCGGGCACAGCCAACTCCCGCAGGCTGACCGACCCCGCCGTACGCAGCTGCTGCAACGCGATCGGGGTGGCGAAGACATCGTGCCCGCGCCATCTGGCCATGTAATCGTCCAGCAGCGCATTCTCGTAGTCGGTGGTGATGGGAGCGGTATCCGCGAACGCGCCCGCCACGGTCGGCCCGGCGAAGAATGTGACCCCGCGGACCTCGAACACTTCACTGATCGCGTCCACGACCGCCCGCCGGAATTCCAGGAAATCAGCCGCGTCGTCGCAGGCGTCGAGCACCGCGAACACCTTCTCGTAGTCTGCGACCTGCAGCTCGGCTGTGGCACGCCTCACCCGACGAGTAAACGACGACGGACGTCGAATTGTCCACCTTCGTGCACTGTTGGCGACGTCCCCGCGGGACTAGCTTTCTGGCAAGCACACTTCGCGGCAAGGAGGCCCCGTGTCCCGACTCCGGTTCGGTTATTTCATCGCCCCGTTCCACCGCCCGGGCATCAACCCCACGTTGGCGCTGCACCGGGATCTGGAGTTCGTCGAGCATCTCGACGCCCTCGGGTACGACGAGGTCTGGATCGGTGAGCACCACTCGGCGGGTAGCGAGATCATCAGCTCGCCCGAGGTGTTCATCGCCGCGGCGGCCGCCCGGGCCAAGCGGATCACGTTCGGCACCGGCGTGATCTCGCTGTCGTACCACAACCCGCTGTGGGCGGCCGACCGGTTGATGCTGCTCGACCACCTCACCCACGGCCGCATCATCGGCGGCGTCGGGCCGGGCTCGCTGCCCACCGACTCGGCCATGATCGGGCTGAACCCCACCGACACCCGCGAACTCCTGGAGACCAACCTCGACATCATGGTGCGTCTGCTCGCCGGAGAGACGGTGAGCGCCAAGACCGCCACGCACGAATTATTCGATGCCAAACTGCAATTGGCTCCATACTCCGAGGGTGGGATCCCGCTGTCGGTCGCGGCCGTCGCGTCTCCGACCGGTGCGCGGCTGGCCGGTAAGCACGGCATCGGCCTGCTGTCGATCGGCGCCACGCTGAGCGAGGCCGGTTTCGATGCGCTGGCCCATCACTGGAACATCGCCGAGGAACGTGCCGCGGCGTTTGGCACCACGATCGACCGTCGCAACTGGTCGCTGGTCGGACCGTTCCACGTCGCCGAGACCGATGCGCAGGCCCGCGCCGAGGTCCGCTACGGCATCGAGGCGTGGTTCAACTACTTCCAGAAGGTCGCCGCCTTCCCGCAGATGACCATGCCGGGAGACACCATCGACGGGATGATCGACACGATCAACGAACGCGGCGCCGGCGTGATCGGAACGCCGGAACGGGCGCGCGCGCAGGTACAACGGCTCTGGGAGCAGTCCGGCGGTTTCGGATCCATGTTGCAGATGGCCGCGGACTGGGCCAATCCCGCCGCCACCCGCCGCTCGGCGGAACTGTTCGCCGAAGAGGTCATGCCCCACTTCCAGGGGCAGGCCCAGCCCACCCTGGACGCCGCAGCGCGTGCCGGGCAGGTGCGTGACGGGCTGGCCCAGTCTCAGATCGACGCGATCGCGCATATGGCGCAGAAGTACGAGGCGGAAAAGGCCGACAACTAAACAGGTTTGGCGAGGCTTCGGCGCGCCGTTTTCTACCGTTGGGCTGGTTCTCCGCAGGCATCGCGACCCAGAGGTGGAAAACCGCGCGCGCAGCCCCTTCACAGCGTGGCCTCCGAGTACTACATTCGGTAGTAGTCGACTCCCAGGGGGCAGGATGCGGTGGCGCGGCGTAAGTCATGTCGAGTTCGCGGTCTTGGACTACGACGAATCGCTCAAGTTCTATGACGCGATGCTGGGCTGGCTGGGGTACAGCAGTTTCTCCTCGCTCAACATGGAGTACCAGTCGGTCTACTACATGACGCGATACCTCAACCCGCACAGCTACATCGGGATTCAGCCCGCATTCACCGGCGACAAGCTCACCCATACCGACCAGTCCGTCGGGATCAACCACATCGCGCTGTGGGCCCGAAACCGGAAGGAAGTGGACCACTTTCATCGCGAGTTCCTGATCGCCCGGGATATTCCCGTCACCGATGAACCCAAGGACTACCCCCAGTACTGGCCGGGCTATTACGCGGTGTTCTTCGACGACCCGATCAACGGAATCCACTGGGAACTGGCCTGGGTTCCGAAAGTTCCATCCCCGCGACAGCTGTGGGCGTTCTATCGAACCATCCGGGCCTTCGGGAAGCAGCGTCCCGACCTGGCGAACTCGGTGCCCGGCATCACTTTGCAGGCGCGACGGACGCTGCCAGGAAAGTGACTGCCGGACTCACGCCAGCGCCACACCCAATTCCTGTGCGAACACCTTGATCATGTGCTGAACCGCAATTTCGTTGCGGCCGATGATCATATGGTCGTGCTGACCGTGCCGGACCGCCTGCCCGCACTGCGGCAGCATGGCGAAATCCTCGTCGCGCACCGCAGCGTGAACTCCTTCGTAGACCGCGTCATAGCCGGCCCGCATGTCATCAGTCGTGGCCGGGACCCGGCCCATCCAGCTGTGCCGGACCGTGCAGCGGGTGGGCTCCCCCGCCGGCAGCATATCGATGATCTCCACGCCGACCGGGCTGTTGGCCAGGATGAGGTTGGGATACACCCAGTAGATGACACCCATGTTGGCCGACGGGTCGAACGTGCCACTCGGATCATCGGAGAGATTCTTGATCCAGTTGAACGGGAAGCCGATTCGGTGATGCTTGCCGAATTCGTCGTAGATGGCGGTGTTCGGCAGGGTGTTCTGCCCGATCAGACTCTCGCCGTGGACGAACGGGAAGTGATACCCCTCCGCGAACGCCTCGAGCGCTCCTTTCCACGACACTTCCGAGGAGAACTCGCGGTCGGTGTGATAGCCATAGGTCTCGTAGTTCCATTGCGCCAGTTCGGGACCGAGCGGACCCAGGTGAGCGTCGAGGTCGATGGTCGCGTCTGCGGTGAGCACGGCCCAGACAAAGCCGTGGCGCTCCTCGGACGGCAGCTCCACCAGTCCGTATTCGGCGGGATCCATCGTGTCGAAGCCGGCCTTGCCCGGCACCATGAACAGCTCACCGGTGTTGCGGTAGGTCCAAGCGTGATAGGGGCAGACGAATCGTGACGCGTTACCCGATCCGCAGGCCGGCATCGCTCCGCGGTGGCGGCAGTAGTTGAGGAACACGTGGCTCGCCCCGGTGCGGTCCCGGGTGACCAGCAATGAGTCCCCGAGCACGGAGCGGACGACGAAGTCGTTCTTCTCGGCGATCTGAACCGACGGCACGATCGCCAGTGGGACCCGGCGCAAGATCTGGGATTCCTCGATCTCGGTGATCTTCGGGTCGCGGTAGTAGTGCAGGGGCACCTTCAGCACCCGGTCTGCCATATCCGTCGTCCCCTCGACGGCATGCCGCAAAGCGCGACGGGTCAGTTCTTCATCGGTGCTGCTCACCGGGCCGACAGTCATGACCTGACCATACAGTGACTGTGAACTGTATTGTCAAGATCCGAACGTCAACCGTGCGACGATCAACGGATGCGCAGGCACGGCTGGTCGGGAGACATTCCCGCCGACGACGACGAAGCCGTCCGCCGCATCATCGGTGCGGCCCGGCAGGCGATCGACGCGCGCGGCACCGTGAGCGTGTCCGAAGTGGCCCAGGCACTCGGGGTGACGCGCCAGACGATCTACCGCTACTTCCCCACGCTGGAGAGCCTCATGGCCGCCACCGCCGTGTCGTCGGTGGACGGCTTCCTCGATCGCCTGGCCGAGCAGCTGGGCTCGATCACCGACCCCAGCGAAGCCGTCGTCGAAGGCATCGCCTACACGGCGGAGCAGATTCCGCACGACCGATATCTCAGCCTGGTGCTGCAACCCGGCAAGGCCAGCGCGTTCACGGCAGGAGTTACCTCCGACCTTGCCATCGAATTCGGCAAGTCGATTCTGCGCCGGTTCGACATCGATTGGGCCACAGTAGGATTCGACGGAGATGCACTCGATCAGCTGGTCGAATTCATGCTGAGGATCCTGCAGTCGTTCATCATCGATCCGGGTGGACCGGCGCGCCACGACAAAGGACTGCGTACCTACCTTCGCGACTGGGTGGCGCCGGCGGTGTCGGCCCGTACGACCTACCCGTCGTCGCCGGCCCCGTGATTGGGGTTGGTGCAAATGGTGCCCTCGCACGGCACATCTGAGCCGTCCCCGTTCGGGTTGGGCATCACCGCCCCGCCGTTCTCATCCGGGTTGTCGCCGGCCCCGTGATTCGGATTGGTGCAAATGGTGCCCTCACACGGCACGTCCGACCCGTCACCGTTGGGATTGGGCATCACCGCCCCGCCGTTCTCATCCGGGTTGTCGCCGGCCCCGTGATTCGGATTGGTGCAGATCGTGCCCTCACACGGCACCATCGAGCCGTCCCCATTGGGGTTCGGCATCATCGGCTGAGTGGTTTGACCAGGTCCGGGCGCCGGCGCGGTACCCGGAGATTTGACCGGCCCATGCTGACTGGAAGTGGACTCGGCAGGGACGGGACTGGTGGTCGGGGCCTGATCAGTCGACGAGCTGCTGCATGCGGCGGCCCCAAAGACCGCCAGTGCAGCCGCGGCTGCGGCCATACATTGCACGAGCTTCATGACGGCGACGGTATCAGCTAACTACACAGCACACTGCCAGTTCTGGGTAAACGACCAAATTCGAAACCAAAAGGAAGCTTTCACAACTTAATTCAAGCTTCGATCGGACGGGAACACGCCGCGACCTGGCATATACAGCAATTATGAGATCCCGACAGGGATCTGGGCCTCGCCGCGCGAGACAACAGGCGGTCACCCGCCACGCTTGCGAAAAACTATTGAATTGTCAACAACCTTCGGACCTGAAACGCCCATCAAGGACGCGGGCGCTGTGACCAATCACCTTGGGTCGCAACATGGAACATCGTCTGCCCAACTGCAGCCGTGGCGCTACGGTGCCAGCGTGATCTGGGCGGCGATTTTCCCACCTCTCCTGCACTCAGCAACGCACCCGGATATCCGCTGGGTTAATGTCGGATGTCCGTAGCGCAGGCGTACGCTCACCCACGTGGTCGACCTCTCGTATGTCATCGCCGGATCCGAAGCCACCGGCGGCGCCGGCCTGCAAGCCGACCTGCGCACGTTTCAGGAGTTCGGCACCTACGGCGTGGGCACCGTGACCTGCATCGTGTCGTTCGACCCCAAGGCAGACTGGGGCCACCGGTTCGTCCCTGTCGACCCACAGGTCATCGCCGATCAGATCGAGGCGGCGACGTCGGCGTACAACCTCGATGTCGTCAAGATCGGCATGCTCGGCACCCCCGCGACCATCGACATCGTCGCGGAGGCTCTCGCCCAGCAACCGTGGCGGCACATCGTTGTCGACCCAGTCCTGATCTGCAAAGGGCAAGAGCCCGGCGCTGCACTCGACACCGACACCGCTCTGCGCAGCCAGATCCTGCCGCTGGCGACGGTCACCACGCCGAACCTGTTCGAGGCGCGCACCCTCGCCGGGATGGACGACTTCTCTTCCATCGACGACCTCGTCGAGGCAGCCCGGCGCATTGCCGACCTCGGACCCACGTACGTCCTGGTGAAGGGCGGGGTCGAATTTCCCGGCGACGACGCGGTCGATGTTCTCTTCGACGGCACGGACGCCGAGGTTCTGCGTGCGCCGAAGGTCGGCGACGCCCGGGTCGCCGGTGCGGGATGCACGTTGGCGGCAGCGATCACCGCCGCGCTGGCCAAGGGATCCAGCGTCCCGGAGGCGGTGCGCCTGGCCAAGGACTTCACCACAGCCGGAATCGTCGACCGGATCAGCGGCAATGCACCGTTCGACACGGTATGGCAGGGCGCCGGCCGCACACCTCGCTGATACCGCTCAGCTGGGCGCGATGTCCAACGCCCCGGCCAGGGACTCATAGATCCTGAACGTGTCCTCGTCGTAAACCTGGAGCAGAACCTCCGGCATCTGCGGGTGCGGCGCCGAGTGCTCACCCACCACCTGGATCTGCACGTGATTCGCCCCAGCCGCCAAATGTGCACGCAATCCCCGCGCAACTGTCGCCGTGTCACCATGCACGGCGAGCTGGTCGATCAACCGGTCGCTGCCGTCGCCGGACAGATCGTCATCCGTGAAGCCGAGTCGCCGTAGATTGTTGGTGTAGTTGACCAATCCGAGGTACGGATGCTTGATCCGTGGACGGGCGAGAGCGCGCGCCCCTTCGGGGTCCGACTCGAGAACCACCTTCTGCTCGGGCGCCAGTATCCGCTGAGACCCGAGCGCCGCCCGCGCACGGCGGGAGTGTTCGGGCGTGACGAGGTACGGAACCGAGCCGGCCGCCCGCTCGGTCGCCAGCGCCAGCATCTTGGGACCCAGTGCGGCCAGCATCCGCTTCTCGTGGGGAACACCGTGCTCATCAAGAGCATCAAGAAACCCGTTCAGGGCAGCCATCGGGGTGCGGTAATTGCCAACCTGTTCAGGGTGTCCCACCCCGAGGCCCAGCAGCAGGCGGTCCGGGTATGACCGCTGGATACGCCGATACGCTGCTGCCAACACGGCCGCATCACCGCGGTAGATGTTGTAGATGCTGCTGGCCACCACCAAATGGTCCGTGGCGCCGAGCAGTTCATCGAGTCCTGACAGATCAGGTTCCGGGCCACCCAGCCACAGCGTCGTGTAGCCCAGGCCTTCGATCCGCTTTGCCATCTCAGGTGTTGTGGCATACGCCGGTTGCCAGACACCGAATTCACCGAGATTCACTGCACACCTCCAGTCACGCGTCGTTACGTCACGAGCGTGCCTCGCTAAAATTGGACCAGCAAGTCCAAACTGCCTTCACCAAACTCGAGGGTGTGATCAGTCGAGGTCGACGGCCAGGCCCTATCCTTGGAGCATGGACTGCGCCGGCCCAGTAGCGCCGCCGCCTGGCCGTCATCGGCGACTGGAGGCTCAGGCGGAAGGAAACCTGAAGATGAGGGCGTCGAGCAGGCGCCTCACCTCGTTGAGTCGCGTACGCACCGCGGCCTGATGATGGAGCGCCCCCGGCCGACCGTCCGTGACGCGCGCGTTGATCCGCTCCAATTGCGTTTGCAGGTCGACCATTTCATCCTCGAGAAGGGCGATGAACGCCTGCGCCTGACGCACGTCGGCGCTGGCCCGTGGAGCCCGGTTCACCACCGGTGATGGCGCGGCCACCGGCCGAAGCCAGAGTGGATCAACAGCGTCTGCGGTCATCGTCCTACCGTCGCAGCGCCCCTCGGTGATCCAGTTTCCCGGCAGTATCCGTCCGGTAAGGAGCCGTTCACACTGTCGTCAGGCTGTGTGTGAGTTCTACCCGAGCAGCGCACTGGCAATGTCGGCGAAGTGCTTTCGCACCGAGGTTTCGTCCATGTCGAGGATGAGCTGCGAGATTGCCCCGTCATAGACCGTGACCAGCGCCCGCGCCATTTCGGCCGGCGTGGGTAGCGACGCCGGAAGATCCGGCGCCCGATCACGGATGTGGTCGGCGAGCATATGAGTGAAGTCCTCGCGCATCTGCGACCGTGCTGTGGCGAGTTCCAGCTGCACGTCAGGGCGGCGGGCCGCGTACAGGACGAAGTCCGTGTTGATCAGTAGCCACTCCCGGTCGATGGGCAGACCCTGCGACCAGGCCTGGATCGTGGCCTCGACCGTGTCACCCGGTTCGGCGGCCAGGAATCTGATGGTGTGCTCGGCAAACCCGCGCGACTGTTCGCGATAGAGAGCCAGGAACAACTCGTCGAGAGTGCCGAAGTTCGAGTAGAAGGCGCCCTTGGTATAGCCCGAGGCTTGGCAGATGTCATCGATCCTGGTACGCCCGAACCCTTTTGAGGCAAACACCGAGAATGCAGCATCCAGCAGCCGCTGACGGGTCTCGACGCGTCGGCGCGTCATCGGCCGTGACTGTTCGACCGATCGACCGGCGTCCTTCTCCACGGGTTCATGATACCTTTTGGCATCCGATACTAAAAGGTATCAAACTCAGCGTGAGATGACTGAGGGGTGAGTTGATGCTGCAGAAGGCAATTGGCGCCGTGGCAGGTGCCGTCGCGACCCTGTTCGTGGCGGCCGTACCAATCGCATGCGCAACGCCTGGCGCCGATGCGCGTACTGGCGCATGCCAGCGCTGGCAGATGACCACGGTGGCCAGCGGACTGGGCGCTCTGGAGAACCTCGAACCGGACGGCCGCGGCGGGTTCTACCTGAGCGCGATCAACGACGGTCGACTGCTTCACGTCGATGACGAGGGAAACAGCAGCACAGTGCTGTCAGGTCTCGATCATCCAGCGGGCCTGCGACTTTCAGGGAATGACCTGTACTTCCTGACCGGAAACAATCCCGGCACGTCGCGCGGAACTTTGCAACGACTGGACGTGACAGCCGGTCAATCGACGACGCTGCTCACCGGGCTGCCCTCACCGAATGGCCTGCTGTTCCTGCCGGACGGCGATCTGATCTTCTCGCAATTGACCGTCCCTCCGCGGGGCATCGACCGCTACGACCCCACCACCGGACGTCACACGAAATCCTGGTCCAGCACCCCGTTGCCCAACGGGCTGGCACTGACCCCCGACCGCACCGCGCTGTTTACCGAGAACTCGGCCCTGTCAACGGTTTTACGTCTCCCCCTCGACAAGCCGAACGCCACTTCGACCGTGGCGCGGTTACCCGGGCTGATTGCCGGCTCCGACGACATGCAGGCCACCCGCGACGGAACGTTGTACGTCGCGGGTGACACCTCCGGAGAGGTCTACGCGGTGAACACCGACACCGGCCGTATCTGCACGATAGCCAAAGGGCTCAGCCAACTTTCCCTGCCGCCCAACGGACCGACCTCGGTGCGGGTGGGCCCGGGGCCCGACGGCAATGCCCTGTATGTCACGGCCATCGACGGCAAACTGCGCCGGCTGCAACCCCCGGCCGGGACCGACCTCACGCCGGTCACATGACCGGCGGCACCGCGATCGCCTCGATCTCGACGAGTTGATCAGGGTACCCGAGGACTGCCACGCCCAACAGCGTGCTCGGCGGCCGATGGTCGGCGAAAGCCGACACCACCTCGCCCCACGCCACTGCGAGATCGTCACGTTGACCACTGGCGACGTAGATCGTCGTCTTCACCACGTCGCGCAACTGGGCACCGCACTCCTGCAACGTAATCCGGAGATTGGCCATCGACTGGCGGGCCTGGGCGGCGACATCACCGGGACCGACGACTTGCCCCTGATCATCGAGTGGGCAGGCGCCCGCGGTGAAGATCATGCCGTTTGCAGGTGCGATCGCCGCGTAGGCGTAGGGCACGCCCGAGAACAACCGAGAACCACGCACCAACTCGATGGCCATGCCCCAGTGTGGCAGGCCGCCCTACCCTCGGTGGGGTGGATGTGTACGAAGCAGGTGACTGTTAGCTTTCTGCGCTGAGGTCTGCGCCGCGATGCATTTCATAGCTGCTGCGGGCGCCACCGGGAAACTCGACGAATTCCACCGCGGTGCCGTCGGGGTCGTTGACGAAGAACATCCGGACCCGGTCGATCGGGAAGGGCTCCTGAACAGGCTGGAAGCCCGCGTCGACCACGGCGCGGTAGGTGGCGTCGAGATCGGTGACCGACAATGCGATGTTCTGGTTGCCGACGATGCCCCGCTTCCCCGGTCCAGGCGGGGTCGACGAACCGAGGCTGAGCAGTTCGAGCATGACTCCGCCCACGACTCCCCCGACCACACGACCCTCTTGCCGGCGGGACGAGTGCAGGACCGCATCAAACGGCTCACCCGAAATCAACTGGTCGAACACCACATCCATGCCCAACAGGCCACGGTAGAAACCGAGGGCCCGGTCCATGTCGGTCACGCCGACGACCAGATGGCAGAAACGTAGGTCACTCAACATGGTTCCTCGACTTCCTCGTCAGCGCTTGATCATATGAGTTAGCGTGCCAAATCTGGCCGAATCCGAAAGGCAGGTCCATGTCCACCTACAGCCATCCGCACTCACTGGACGGCCACGTCGCGATCGTCACCGGAGCCGCCCGTGGTGTCGGCAAAGGCATCGCGACCGCGTTGTTGTCCCGTGGGGCGCGCGTATTGGTGACCGACATCCTCGACGAGGTATTGGCAAACACCACAGCGGAATTCACCGACGCCGGATTCGAGGTGGCATCGGTGGTTGCGGACCTACGTGACGCCGACAGCGCCCAGCGCATCGTCGACGCGGCACTCGAGGCGTTCGGCACGGTGAACGGACTGGTCAACAATGCCGTCGCCAGCGCCGGACCCATCCCGTTCTTCGACATTCCCGCCGAGGAATACGAGCGCGTCCACGACACGGGGCCGCGGGCGACGTTCCGGCTCATGCAGGCGGTCCACCCGGTCATGGTCAACGGTGGCGGTGGATCCATCGTCAACCTCGGCTCCGCCGCGGGCACCGTCGGCACACACTCGTTCGGCGCGTACGCCGGCGCCAAAGAAGCGATTCGTGGCATGTCCAAGGTTGCCGCCCTCGAATGGGGCGTCGACGGGATCCGCGTCAACGTGGTCTGCCCGCTTGCCGAGACGGACGGCTTGAAAGTGTTGCGCGACATGGCGCCCAAACAGTACGAGGCGGTCGTCAGGAGCACCTCGCTCAAACGAATCGGCGACCCCACCGACGACATCGGGGCGGTCGTGGCCTTCCTGATCGGTGACGATTCCACCTATCTCACCGGGCAGACCCTGCTCGTCGACGGCGGAGCCGGCTCCTTCCGCTAGTTGCCGAACCCGGCCACATCGCGGGGTCACCCTTGTAGCTTCGGAATTGGAGACCGAAAAACACGAGCGAACAAGGAGGAAGACCAATGACGAATCGTTCAGGAAGTGCGTTCTCCCGACGCACGTTCATCCGCGGCGCCGCATTCACGGTGCCCGTAGTCGGCGCTGCGGTGCTCGCACCAAGTGCACTGGCGGCACCACAGGAATGCGGTGATCCATCCGGCAAGGTCGGCAACTGCGCGGCTCAGCTGCCACAGGAGTTCACCTCGACCAGCTTCAGCACGACGGCCATTGCCGGCGGGACCAACTACTCGATCCTGTTCAGCACGAACATCAGGCGCGGCCCGCTGATCCCGTCCGGGACCACCGGCTATCGCATCAGAAGCGTCAGTGTGTCCGGCACCAAGCTCGACGGCGCCCCGTTCTACCTGACGCCGGGGATCGGTGAGGTCGGCCCGCGGTTGCTCAACGCCCGGTCTGGGTCGTCCTTGGGTTTCGCCCTCGATGTGCCGTGGGACGCGAACCAGCTCGTGCGCTCGTTCCTGTACACCTACGACGTCGAGTTCCTGACCGGGCTGACGGTCAATCAGACCTGCCGCTACACGACGACGATGACGCTGCGCGACAACGGCATGACCCTCGGCGGTGTCGGCTCGGTCGACTTCACCACGCCGATGCTCGCTGAGTGCGAGGCGGAGGCTCCCCCGCCCCAGTAGTCCGCTCTACCCGTGCGCCTTGCGGACCAGGTCGATGGCGTACTGATTGACGAAGGTGCCCGCGGCGGCCTCGCCGGTACCGCATGCGCCGTCGGACTCACCGGGACGCTTCACCCACAGGAACGCGTCGACGTTGCCGTTCCCGGTCGCCGTGGTCGGCGCCGCGCCGAGGGCCCGTCCGCTCGGGTTGCACCAGTACATCTCGCCTTCGGCCGGTCCGGCACCGTTGCGCGAGGTGTCGATGACGTAGGGCTTGCCGCCCGTCTGGCCCGAAATCGCGTCGCCGTAACCGATTTCCTCTTCGGTGGTGAAGAAGTTCGCGGTGTTGAGGCTGAATCCGCGCGCCTTGGCGACGCCGACGCGGTTGAGCCTGTTGGCCATCTCGTCGGCGGCCGTCCATCGGGAGTGCCCCGCATCGACGTACACCGCAGTGCCCGGATTGCGGGTCAGCGTGTCCACCGCGTAGCTCATCAGGTTGTAGCGCTCCTCGCGCTGATCGCCCGACAGGCAGTCCGCCATGGCGAGTGCGTCGGGTTCGAGGATGACCGCGGCCGGCCCACCGCCGATGGCGGCGGCGACACCGTCGATCCAGCCCTTGTACGCAGCGGCCGACCCGAAACCGCCCGCGGCGTAGCTCCCGCAGTCGCGATGCGGGATGCCGTAGAGCGCCAGGATCGGCATGGTGCCTGCGGCCTGCGCCGCGGCGATGTACTTGGCGTCCACCGCGGGGCTGGAGACGTTGTCCATCCAGTACGCGGTGGGGGTGTTGGCGATCGCCTGCAGTTCAGGGCTCGGGTTGCCCTGCGCGGCGCGCGCGGCCTTCGACGAGGGGTTGACGTAGAACGAGTGCCCCTCGAGCGGGTTGCCGTCGCTGGCCAGACGGACCGTCGGCCCCGGAGCAGTGGCGAGGCCCGCGGCGACCACCGAGGCGACTGTCAGGAAGGGAGCGATCGACCGCGCGACTGCGCCAACGGCTGAGGACATCACCTCAGGGAAAGTAATGGGGCGACGCGATTAGCGCCAGTCGCTCCCCGACGGGCCGGCGCGTCACGCCTCGATCCGATGCGCGCCGGACGGGTCGAGCGTCTGGGTGTAGAAGTGCATCCGCTCGCGCAACTCGGCGGGGTTGATACCGAATTCCTCGGGCCGGTATCGGTGCGCGCCTTTCCCGCCGTGGGGCTGGGCGCGGTGATGATCGGCGAGCATTCCACGGATGTCCGGCGGCTCCATTTGCGCCGCGGCGTAGATGCGACGCACCGTCGCCTCCGGGTCGGCCACCAGGTCGCGGTACTGGACGTCGAGCCAGGTGACAGTGGACGCCGCGGCCCGGGCATCGAGGGCGCGGCGCAGCCACAGCTCGGTCTGCGCCGTTTGAAACCGGCCGACGTCGACCCCGTCGACGTCGTCGCTGTAAGTGGACCGGTACGTCGCGAACAGGCTGGCGCCCGACGCCACCGTCTCCACGATGTCGCGGTGCAACTGCACGATGCAGGCGCCCGGATACGTCGCGATGACGTGGCTGAGCTCGGCGGTGTGGGCCGGCGCTTTCAGGACCCAACGGCGGCCGTCCCCGGCGTCGAGGATCTGCAGCATCCGCCGGTGCTGCGCGTACTCGGCGGCGAAGTCCTGGCCGGCGAGCCAGGACGCGTAGCCGTCGAGGCGCGTGGTGGCGGTGAAGCCCCAGTTGCGCAGGGTGGTGCCCATGCCGAGCACGCACTCCTCGGGCAGGTTCGGTCCGGAGTCGTGCACCGCGGCCATCGTGGGGTTGAGAACGTGCAGCAGGTACTGACCGGCTGCGGCCGCCTCGAGGCGGCGGACGCGTTCGTCGCCGTCGAGGTCGCCGGGTAGCCGCCACGGCGCGCCCAGCTCGGCTGGCAGCGGCGCACGTAATCGGGGGTCGCGGTCGAGTAACCGGTACAAGAAGGTGGTGCCCGTGCGCCAGCCGCCGGTGATGATCACCGGGGGTAGCAGCGGACCGTGCTCGGTGGTGGGATGTTCCTTCAGATACCGCGCCATCGCGATCCTGGCCGCGAGCCGCCCGGACGCGGTTCGCTGGGCGGTCAACGCTCCGAGGGCGTTGAGCCGGCCGTCCTCCTCGGCCGAGGCCAGGTACTGCTCCACGCCCGGACGCCACTCGCCGGGGTCGCCCAGAACGCCGACGCCGGCACCGCGGGTGCCGCGGTCGATGACGATGTCGATGGCGTCGGCACCGAGCTGGTAGCGGTCCGGGCGCGCGGCCCGATCCTGCTCGGCCGCCGCGTAGGCCGTCAACGCCTCCGGTGTGCGGGCAGGGCCGGTCCAGCCGGTCATGGGCGCTCCGCCAGATCGGTCAGGGACACGATGCGCGTCGTGGGCAGGGTGGGCTGCTGTTCGGGTTGCAGGAACCGCATCACGACAATGCCGAACGCGCGGCCCTCACTGTCGATCCAGTCCCCGGCGGCCGGTCCGGGATCGGTGGCCGAGACCACGAACCGGTAGCGTCCGCCATCGAGGTTCGCGGTGGCACCAGTGTAGGAGACCCGCCGGTGCCGGTAATCGAGCGAATTGAGAAATCTGCTGTACGCCAAGATGTTCCAGTACCGGCACGGCACCAGATCGCCTTCGACGAGCAGCGCTTCGTCGGGACCGAGCTGCCAACCGCCGCGCAGGTAGTGGATGGCCGGTTCGGTGAACACTGCTCCCCCGGCCATCTCGGTCCAGTGGTGCAACTGGTTCGGCGACTCGTGATCGGCGGCCACCGCGCCATCCCAGATGCGCGGCAGCACGGCGATGGCCGCCGAGGCTTTCGACAGCTGCTTGCCGAACCTCAGCGGGTCGATCGCCGCCGGGACAGGGGGCGGCTCGACCGGCTCGATGGCACACCACCCGATGCGATCGGTCTGTGCGTCATCGTGGAAGTGACGTACCCAGATGACGATCGCGCGATCGGGCAGGTCCAGCCAGTCGTTCTCCTGACGGCCACCGCCGACCGTCACCTGGTAATCGCCGTCGGCGTCGAACGTGATTGCATCACTGTCGATTCGGGAGCTCGCCTGGGCAGCCGCCCCGCCCGAACCGGAATAGGCGGTGATCGACACGTACGCGGCGTCGCCGCGATTGCCACGGATCAGGTAGCGGCCGCCGGGGCGGACATCGGCGACCCAGTACTGGAAGTCGGGATTGTCCATCAGGAATTTCTGACGCCAGCCGTTGAACGCGACGAACTCAGGCTTGTCGCGATCAACTTCCAAGCGGCCCAGCTGATTTGACACTGCGCGCAACAGTGCACGGAACCCGTCGGCGCGTTCGGATTCCGGCAGGGCGGCGGTGTCTGCCGCGAGTTGCGCACCGGCCGTGCGCAATCCGTCGACGAACGCCGTCCACGCCGCGACCTCGGGGCGAGCCCGGTCTGCGTCACCTTCACTGGGCGCGGTCACTGGGCATCCCCCTCACAATCCGGAAGCGGTTGCTTCCAGAATTGGATCGTGCTCGCTATGCTCACGGAATGTCAAGGCCGTACCGCGGCCAGGCCGCCGAAGCACGGTCGGCGGACCGCCGCGCCCGACTGATCCAGGCAGGCGCCGACCTGGTCGGCACCCAGGGAGTCGCCGCCATGACCATGCGCGCCGTCTGCCGCGAGGCAGAGCTCAGCCAGAAGTTCTTCTACGAGACCTTCACCGACACCGACGACCTGCTCCGCGAGGTCTACCGCAGCACGTTCGAGCACGCACGTCAGGTCATCTACGCCGCCGCCGACCCGGACGCCGATCTACCCACACGCATCCGTGCGGGAGTGGGAGCAGCAGCGCAACTGGTCGAAGAAGATCCCCGGATTTGCCGAATCCTGTTGGTGGAGCCGATCGCTGACCTCAGGCTTCGTCATTTCGTACGCGACGCCGTCGGCGCGATGACCGGACTGACGGCACCGACCGACCGAGCGGGCACCGTCGCGGCGGCGCGGGTCAAGATGCAGTACGCCACCGTTTTCGGCGCCATCATCTCGCTGTTCATCGAATGGACGGAAGGCAACCTCGGTTCCGACCATGACGTGTTCGTCGACCACGTGAGCGCCATGCTGTTGTCGTCGCCGTTGTTCGACAACGCCGTTCAGGCAGTTCCCTCGACCGGCCAGCCTGCCAGGACTCCTCGGATCAGCCGGTCGAGCTGATCGGCGTTGTCCACCAGCGGTTGTCCGATGACAAAGGTCATCATCACCCCGTTGATGAACGAGAACAGGGTTTTGGCCTGCTCGTCGATGACGTCGGGCGCCATCGGATTCTCGTCCGTGGCATGCCATTCCGTCACGACTGCGCGCGCAACCCCGTAGAACCCCTCGACGGACGCGCTGAGCGTTGCAGCCAGTTCGTCGTCACGGCCGGCCTGCAGGGCCAACTCGTAGCGGGCCTTGGCCCGGGTGAGCCACGGTTCGGTCGACGAATACATGACCAGCGTGGCGAACCCGAGCGTGCCGGCGAACTCTGTCGGATCGGCATCGGTCAACTCGGTGAGCAGGGAGAGGTCGGCGAGGTCGAGTTCGTTGAGGCGCGCGGCGATCGCGTGCATCAGCGCATCTCGGGTCCGGAAATAGAACGACGTCGTGCCGTCGGGAACCTCTGCCTTCTTGTCGACCTTGGGGTGACTGACGCCGCGCGAACCGTCCTTGCCGAGCAGTTCGATGGCAGCGTCAGCCAGTTCGCGGCGACGCTGGGCGGCGTTGTACTTCCTGCGTTCAGCGATGCCCCGCAGTCTATCGAGCGGGCATTCGAGGTCCGGGATATCGCCCCGACCGTCAGAACTGGCCGCAGTTGGGTGTGGTGGGTTCTCCGTTGAAGCGGGCGGCGATCCACTGCATGGCCGGCTCTCCGTCCACGAGCATGGGGAGCGCGTGGTTGATCACCAGCTTGTTGAGGAACGGCGGTTCCTCGTTGGTGCGGAATTCGACGTCGGCACCCTGCGCGCACCAGTCCCGGCCCAGCTGGTTGGCCGCGGTCCACGGCACCAGCGGGTCGTAGCGGTTGCTGTTGATCAGCACCGGCGCGTTCGGCTTGAACCGGCCGAGCTTCTGCAGATCGAACAGGCTGCTGAACGGTTCTTCGTTGACGAGTTTGTTGATGTCCTCGTTGAAGTAGGGCTGCAGATGCCGGAAGGCGAAGTCGACGATCGTCTGTCCCACGCACTGGCGTGACACCGACTCGAGCATGTCCTTGCCGCGCTGGGTGAGCTTCGACCGGATCGCGTCGGCGGCTTCCGGGTAGGCGGCGATGACGCCGTTGAGTGCGTAGCCGACGACGCCCACGAGCGCACTACCGTCGGCGTAGGGCAGCAGTTCCTTGAGGTCGGCCGGCGGCGCACCGGCATAGGTGCCGACGATGTTCAGTTCGGGCGCGTAGGCCGAAGCCAGCTCCGCCGCGGACGCAGTTGCACCACCACCCTGCGAATATCCCCAGAAGGCCACGGGGCCATGCGGATCCAGCGATGTCTCGGGCAATTTCATGGCGGCGCGAGCGGCGTCGAGGACGGCGTGCCCCTCAGCCAGGCGGTTCACGTAGGTGTGCATCGAGTCGGTGCCGAGACCCTGATAATCGGTCATCAGGATGGCAAAGCCGCGGGCCACCAAGGTCGCGACGAACGCCTCCTCGTAGTTGACCATGATGTCCCAGCCACCCGAGTAGTGGATGCCCTGGTTGAACTGGCGCGACGGTGCGCACTGATTGCCCTGCCCCTGAGTACCGGGCGCATAGACGAGCAGGGGGCGCGGCCCCTTTCCGGGCCAGTCGTTGTACGGCTCGAAGTAGGTGCCGGTGACGGCGATCGGATTGTTCCGAGAGTCGATGCTGCGGTACATGATCCGCGTTCCGGTCGCCATGATGGCGCCCAGCTGACCGGATGGCTCGAGCACCAGCCGGCTGGGTTCGGTGCGGATCACGTCGCCGGGCACACCGGCCGGCAGCGGGTCCGGCGGGAGATAGAAATCGGCGTACTGCGGCTCATCCCCCGTGTCGGCGAATGCCAACGTCGTAGATGCGACGAGCGACCCGATGATCAGCATGAGGACGACCACAATCCCCCCGGCATTGCGCATTACCGGACAGTAACAACAAACTGTCTCGTTCTGCCACTTTTCCTCTAAATAACTAGAGAAATACAGTAAACGTCGAGGTTGAGGGCCGTCCCACCCCTCACCCGAGTCGCGTGCGTCGCGGTCAGCGAGGATGGAAGTCATGAACGCGAACCCGCTTGGACCAGGCACCGCGAATCGGTCGAGATACCGAACGATTCACCTCCTGCTGCTGGCCGGCCTACTCACGATGGCGTTCATGTGGGGCCCCGGAGCCGGTCGCGCGCAGGCGGCGCCGGCATCGTCGGCCGGAGATGTTCTCTCCATCGGCGACCCCGCGGCGCCGGGTCAGATCGACCTCTATCTGGACCCGCTGTGCCCCTACAGCGGGAAGATGGTGCGCGACCAGGGCGCCGAGATCGGCCGGCGCATCGCGGATGGCAAGCTCCACATCAATCTGCGTCTCGTCAACTTCCTCGAAAAGTATTCGGCGAGCGGCAATTACGACAGCCGCGCCATCTATGCCGCCCACATCGTCGCCGACCACTCGCAATCGAGCGACATCACCTGGCAGTTCATCGAGCAGATCTTCGCCGCCGATCAACAGCCGAAAGAAGAAGGCGAGACGGATCTGAGCAACGATCAGCTCGCCGGGCTGGCCGACCGCGCCGGCGCACCGCCGTCAGCCCAGGACATGATCAAGCTGGGGCTTCCGATCCCCTACGACGGCCACACCATCGGCGCGAACAACCTTCCGCTGCTGCGAGCTTTCCCCGATCCCGGGGTGCCGCTGGTGGCCATCGACGGCAACGCTGTCGACGGGAATTCCGATTGGCTCGACCAGCTTCCGCGCTGACTATCGCGCGGTGCCGATCGGCGGCAGCGAGCCGATGGCATCGATCTGATCGCGCTGGGCGGCAAGGGTATCGGCGAGGAACGTTCGGGCGATGAGCAGCAGTTCAGCGATCTTCGGGTGCGCAAGCGTGTAGTACACCGCGTTGCCGACCCGGTGCCCGCTGACCACGTGATGGCGCTTGAGAACCGCGAGGTGCTGCGACAGCAGGGTCGGTTCGATATCGCTGGCCGCCAGAATCTCGCTGACCGGAGTCGGGCCGTCGCGCATCGAAAGGATCTCCAGCACCCGGATCCGCGCCGGATGCGCCAGCGCCTTGAACAGGTTGGCCTTGATCTCGTACAACGGCCGCTCGGGACCATCTAGGACGCTGTCGGTCACCGCTGCCCCAATGATTGATGGATTGATGAAATTCGCAATCCATGATACCGAGCGTTACCCTGCTGCAATGCCCACCGGCCAAGCCTCCCGCACAAAACCGGGCCCGCTGCAGTACATCGGGTACTGCTACGGCAAGCGGCTACCCGACTCCATGCGCGAGTGGGTGGCCAACGACCTCGCAGGCCCCGGCGCCACCATCCGGATGATGGTCCGTGTCGCGATCCCGGCAATCCTGGTTCTGGCGCCGATCTGGTTCATCCCGATGTCGCTCTACCTGCACGCCAGCATGACGGTGCCGATCTTCATCCCGTTCGTCTACTTCTCCCACGCCCTTAACAAGGTGTGGCGGCGTCACATGCTCGTCAAGCACGGTCTGAACCCGGCCCTCATCGACGAGCTCTCGCGGAAGAAGAACGCGCACATCCACCAGGCCTACGCCGAGCGCTACGGCCCCCGCACGGGGCCGAGTAGTAGCGGCGACATCTGACAGGCAGTTACGGCTGCAGGGTGCACAACGTCAGCGCGAAGGCCGGTGCAGAGGCCGTCGCGATGACGATGAGAACCATCGCCAAGGACTGTGGTCGCCACCAGATCGCTCGCTGAGGTTGCAGGAGTCGGGTGACCCGGTCGGCCACCGCCGTCCCCGCCGCCGCCAGCACGCCGTCGGGCAGCCGATGCCGGGTACTCAACGCGACGAGGCTCGCCAACAGCGGCTCACGGCCGTGTCTGCGGGTGGCCGCGTCGTCCGCGCACATCTCCAGTAACGCCGGCACCGACCGGGCCGCCGCCCGCATCAGGGGCAGACGCGGCAGCGCTGCGGCGAGGGTGTTGAGCGTCGCAATGACGTGATGGTGGCGGCCCCGCAGGTGCGCCCGCTCATGGGCCAGGACCGCCGCGAGCGCGGGCGGCCTCAACAACTCCAACGCAGCCGTCGTGACGACGATCGCGCGGTGCCGGCCGCCGGACACGCAGTACGCCGCGGGCTGGTCAGCCGTGATGGCGATGACGCCATCGTGGCCGGTGGGCCGGCCGATGATCCGAACCGCTTCTGCGTGTTCACGATTGGCGCGCCGCGTTCGGTACAATGTGACGATCACACGACGCGTGGTGTTGGTCGCCACTGCGGCAGTGACCGCAAGCAGGGCGACCACCAACACCGTCGCCACGGTGGGCGGCAACGTCACCGCCCCGGCGATCCCCAGTGCCTCGACGCAGAACGTCGGTGCGGTGTGGGTGATCAGGCTGTGGGCGGCGCCTGCGATCAGGATCACCAACGCCGCCACCCAGGCGAATGACGCCGTTGCGACGACCACCAGCCAGCCTGCCACCGACAGTCTGGGATGCACGTTGACCGAGATCGGGCCGGTGAACAACACCGGTGCCAGCCAGCTCAGCGCCATTGCGTAGCCGAGAAGAAACGTGACCGCGTTCATCGTGACTGCTCCTCGGTGAACCGCTTGAGCGCCTGCCGGAGTTTCTTCGAATCGTCATCGACGATCTGCTCGAGGAAGAAGTTGAGGATCAACTCACTGTCGCCGCCGGATTCGAACACCGTGCGCATCAGTTGCGCGGAGTGCTCCTCACGGGTCATGACCGGCCGGTAGCTATACGCCAGACCGACCTTCTCCCGCTCCAACCAGCCTTTTCGGAACAGGTTGTCCATGGTCGACATGACCGTGGTGTAGGCGATCTGTCGCTTGGTGACGAGCTCGTCGTGCACGCTGCGTACCGTCGACGGCTCCGCACGTGACCAGAGCACTTCCATCACCACAGCTTCGAGATCGCCAAACCCTTTGATTCCCATATTCATTACCGCCTGCGTGGGTGCGCCGTCACCAGTTGGTGGTCTCGCGCATCAAACCTATGTAGCGCGATAGTAGCTTCTCGGCTCATCCGACCGTGCTCTCACCGACGGCACGCTTTCGCCACAACCGGATCGACCTCCACACGATGAGTGCCAGTACGACGCCCAGGATCAGCCGGAGATCACTGACCCCCGACGACAATCGGCCCAGCCAAACTTGCAGGTCATACTGGGCGTCGACGGACAGCAGCCCGCCGAGATTCGCGGTGCCGTCAGTGAACAGGAACAGCCCGCCCAAAACGATGAAGATCGCCCCGGTGAGCAGCGAGGTGGTGTGGGTCTCCAGCGGGCCCAAGCGCACCGGCCGGCCCCGCAGCCAGGTGCGTTCGGACAGGTTGAAGCGCTCCCACAACCAGGCGAGTAGGAACAACGGCGCCGCCATGCCAAGGGCGTAGACCGCCATCAGCAGTGCCCCGTAGGCCGGGTCGGCGCCCATCGCCGACATGGTCAGGACCGCGCCCAGCAGCGGGCCTGCGCAGAAGCCCGCCAGTCCGTACACAGCGCCCAACGCGAGCACCGACACGGTGCCGGAGATCTTGATCCGGGCCGTCATCCGTTGCATACCCGACAAGCCGAACCCCTTGCCCAGCAACGCCATCAGGCCGAAGCCGATCAGTACCAGCCCTCCAGCCATGGTGACTTCGCTGCGATAGCGAGTGACGATGCTGCCCAGCGCCCCGACGCCGGCTCCCAACGGCACCAGTACCGCACAGAGACCCACCCAGAACGCCACAGTGCGCTGGACCAGCAAGCGCGTCCGGTCGAAGGCGTAGGCGAAAAACGACGGCAACAGCAGGGCCGAGCACGGGCTGAGCAACGAGGCCAGCCCGCCGAGGAAGGCTCCGAGCAGACCGACGCCACTCATCGCTTGGCCAGTGCCCCGTCGATGGCCGTCACGAAATCGTCCGTGGGCTGCGCGCCGAGCATGGGCACGTCATTGATCAGGAAGGCCGGAGTGCTGGGGACACCAATCCCGGTGCCCTGCGCCAGATCGGCGTTGATCGCGTCGTCGAAGGTGCTGCCGCGCATTGATGCGGTGAATCTGTCGATGTCGGGGACACCGGCCTGCCTGGCGAAGCCGATCAGATCCTCGTCCGTGAGGTCGGCCTTCGACCGCTCCGGCGCGGCCGCATAGACAGCCCGGTTGAACTCCCAGAACCTGCCCTGCTCGGCCGCCGCGCGTCCGGCGCGTGCTGCCGTCATCGACTGCGGGCCGAAGATCGGGTAGTCACGCCACTCGATCCGGAGTTGGCCGGCGTCGACGTAGCGCTTGACGAGTTCGGGCTCGGTGTCCCGGCTGAACTTCGCGCAGAACGGGCATCGGTAGTCGGAGAACACCACCAACGCCACGGGTGCGTCGGGATCCCCCAACGCCAGCGGGTCACCGGGCTGCCGGCGTTCCACCGGACTGTGGCCCCGGTCGGCATCACCGCCCGCCGCGCCGGGCGCCTGCGACGTCGCCGCCGGGCCCGCCGCGGGTGCCGCGGTGACGGCGTCAGTGCCGGGACGTATCAGCAGGTAGGCGATCAGCGCGGCGCCGATGACAATCAGGACTCCGATGAAGATGAGGTCCTTCTTGACGCTCTCTCGCCGTCCACTCACTACGCACCTCCATGCTAGCCTCACCCTACGTAGCTACGCCGTAGCTACGTATTCCGTTCTAGCACACTGCGCCGCCGGGACGCGGCCGACAGAGGGGAGGCGCCGGGATGTTGGCGGCTGTACCGCGGAGGCGACCACTACCGATCCTGTCGCTGGCCTTCATCGTCGCCATCGGCGCGACCCTCTGGCTGGCCCGGCCGACGTCGATGCCCACCGAACTCACCGCCGGCGAACAGGCCCAGGTCAGCTTCACCGCGACGTCGGGTGCCACCTTGGTCGACGGAGGGACCTACGGTGTCGGCACGGTGATCGTCGCCAACTTCGACGAACCCGTTGCCGACCGCATCGCAGCGGAAAAACGGCTGTCGGTGAAAACCGATCCGTCCGTTGATGGTTCCTGGTATTGGATGGACAACCGGCACGCCCACTGGCGGCCGCAGAGCTACTACCGTCCCGGCACCGAGGTGGTCGCGGCGGCCGACGACCGGGGCGCCGGCCGGATTTCCTTCCGGATCGGGGAGTCGCACGTGTCCGTCGCCGACGACGCCACCAAACAGATCCGCGTCTACCGCAATGACGAGCTGGTCCGCACGATTCCCACCTCCATGGGCATGGGCGGATCAGAAACCGTTGCAGGCAAGACCATTTCGTTCTGGACTCAGCCCGGCGTGTACACGGTGATGGACAAGTCCGACACCGTGGTCATGGATTCGTCGACCTACGGCCTGCCCGTCGACTCACGCCTGGGCTACAAGGTGACCGTCAACAACGCGGTACGGCTGACCAACAGCGGAATCTACGTCCACCAACTCGACAGCACGATCTGGGCGCAAGGCAAGACCAACACGTCGCACGGATGCCTGAATGTCAATGCCGACAATGGGCGATGGTTCTACGAGTTCTCCCAACCCGGAGACGTGTTCGAGGTCCGAAACACCGGCGGCGATCCGCTGCCCATCTGGCAGAACGGCGACTGGGGTGTGCCGTGGGACGAGTGGCTCGGCGGCAGCGCCCTACGGTGACGGCGTGGGTTCCATCGCGACAGCATGCTCTGCGGCGCGACGGCCCGAGAAGACGCAGTCGGCGATCGACAATCCACTGACGTAGGAGTTCACACACAGTCCGATGGCCGTCCGCCCCGCCGCGTAGAGACCCGGAATCGACTCGCCGGCAGGGGTTGTCACCGCACCGGTGAGTTCGTCGACGATCAGGCCGCCCAGGGTGAACATCGGGCACGGGTTGAGCAGGCTGGGCCTGATCGATATCGAGATCAGTGAGAACGGCCCCTGTTCAACAGGTTTGACGAACTCTGCCGGCTTGCCCATCGGATCCGGCAGCCCGGCCGAGGCGGCCGCGTTGTGTGCCGCGACGGTCGCCACCAACCCCGCCGGGTCGACACCGGCCTTGGCGGCAACTTCTTCCAGGGTGTCGGCCACGACCCGGTCGGTACGCAACATGGCTTCCATCTGCAGGCGTTGGAACCAGATGGCCTGCTCGGGAAGCTGGGCTCGCGCCTGCTTGAGCAGCCGGTGGTCGGCCAGGATCCAGCCGCGTCCGCCGTGGTCTTGAATCATCGCGTGGCCGACCGCGGCGCCGTAGCGGGACTCGTCGATGAATCGCTGTCCGTGTTCATCGACCACGAGGCCTCCCAGGAACGCGCTGGGCGGGGTGATGAAGCGCCACGCGGACACGTTGTCGAGGCGATCGACCGCAGCGCCGACCTCGGCGGCCAGCGCGATGCCGGCACCGTCATCCCCGGTGGTGCCCAGCTGAAGCCCTTCGCGGTACGCGGGTGCATGCTCGGCGATCAGCTCGCGGTTGGCGATGTATCCACCCGCACTGAGAATGACCGCCTTGCGCGCATGGATGTCGACAGTGCGGGCGTACCGACTTTCCAAGCGGTCCAACAGCTTTTCCATCGCGGCCCGCAGCGGCGGATAGTAGATGCCCGGTTTGACCGCCAGCTCGGCATACGCGCGATAGCGGCGCCGAACCCACGCCGGTGCGTGCGCAAGCGTGCTCGTCCGCACACCGACCACCCGGCCGCTGGGATCGGTCAACAACGCGACAGCGCGAGTGAGGAACTGTGTGCGCACGCCGCGTGCGGCTGCCGATGCCGCGAGAGGCTGATAGATCTTCTTGCCCGAAGCCCCCGGCCCCTTGGCCCGGTGACCACGTTGCGCCGGCGGCGTGATCTCACGAAAGCGCCCGGAGTTCTCGCTGCCCGAGTAGTAGAGGTAGTACTTGTTGTTCGGATACGACGTCTTGTACGGACAGACCGAAGCCTCGAACGGCACGCCGTGTTCGGTGAGCCAGTCGATCATCGCCGGACTGTCGTCGACGAAACGCCGCAGCGTCTCGGGACGCACCGCGTCGCCGATCTCGGCCTGCAGGTAGGCGTACATCGCCTCGGCGTCGTCCTCGACTCCGGCCTGGCGCTGAACCCAGGTGCCGCCACCGGCATAGATGATGCCGCCGGACACCTGCGTCGCGCCGCCGCCGTTGAAACGGTCGATGGCCAGGACGTCGGCGCCTCTCGAGCGCGCCTCCAGCGCTGCGCAGACCCCCGCGGCTCCGTATCCGACCACGAGGACGTCGGTTGTCTGCGCCTCTGTCATGACTCTCCCGCACATCGTTACCACCGAACTAGACATCTAGTTTGTACTCAAAGTACAAACTCTGCGCAAGGACGCTCGTAGACTGCGCTCGTGGCTGAACTGACCGGGCGCACCGTGCCTCCTGCGGTGGCCGAGAAGCTGTACGCAGCGACGGACCTCATCGCCACCCGCGGGCTGCAGAAGACCAAGATCGAGGACATCGCCGCAGCATCGGGAGTCCCGAAGGCAACGCTGTACTACTACTTCAAGGGCAAGGACGACATCCTCGCCTTCCTGTTCCGGGATTCCCTCGATGCGCTCGCCCGGGATGTTGCCGCGGCCACCGATGCTCCCGGGCCGGGCCGAGACCGGTTGGCCGCCGTGGTCCAGGTCCAGATTGCCCACACCATGGGCCGACCGGGCACCAGCCAGGCGCTGGTCGGCGACCTCGGGCGCGCCATTCGCCTGCCCGATCTCGCGTCGGCAGTTCAAGAGGCTTTCTACGAACCCATCGCCCGCGTGCTGAAGGCCGGGGCCGCCGACGGTTCACTGCGCAGTCTTGCCGACCCAGAAAGCTCCGCGATCAGTATCTTCGGGGCGATCATGATGACCGCCGCGCTGCACAGCGTCATCAACTCGACCAAGACCCAGAACGAAATCGCCGACGAGGTCATGGATTTCATCCTCAACGGCCTCGCGCCGCCGAGCTGACCATCCATTCCAAACTGGGATCTCACGAAACCTGCGGTCGGAGCGTCTACAGAACGTGAAAGCCAAACAGCCCTTCGAGGCAGTGGTCGAGGACCACGGCCCCACGGTACTGCGGGTGTGTAGGGCCGTCGTCGGACCGATCGACGCCGACGACGCGTGGTCGGAAACGTTCCTGGCCGCGATGAAGGCCTATCCGGACCTTCCGGCTGACGCGAACATCGAAGCGTGGCTGGTGACGGTCGCTCACCGCAAGGCGATCGACATCACCCGGGCCCGGTCGCGCCACGCGATCCCCACCGACACCGTGCCGGAGACACCCACCACACCGCAGCACGACCGCGACGACGACCTGGCCGATGTGCTCGAGCGCCTACCGACCAAACAGAAGCAAGCCGTGGCCTACCACTACCTGGCCGGCCTGCCTTATGCCGACATCGCGGCCATCCTCGGCGGCAGCACCGATGCCGCCCGGCGCGCCGCCGCCGACGGCATCGCGACCCTCAGACGTACCTATCGGAGCGGCTCCGCCGCCATCAGTACCTCCCGGAGAGGAGAAACCCGATGAACACCGACCACGACCTCATCCACGATCTGGCGCAGATGGCCGACGGCACCGACCACATGGCCACCCTGCGGACACGACTGGCCGTTGCCGCCGACCGCGACGGCATTCTCGACGTCGCCTACCGAATCGTCGACAGCCCGGTGGGCCCGCTGCTGGTGGCCGCCACCGACCAGGGCCTGGTGCGCGTCGCCTATGCCAATGAAGACCACGACGTCGTCCTGCAGCAGCTCGCCGACAAGGTCAGCCCACGCATCCTGCGCGCACCAACCCGTCTCGACACCGTGGCCCGGGAACTCGACGAGTACTTCGCCGGTACCCGCCGCACCTTCGACATCGTGCTGGACTGGCGGTTGTCCGCGGGATTCCGCAGCACGGTGCTGCACCACCTCCCGGAGATCGGTTACGGGCATACCGCCAGCTACGCAGCTGTGGCCCAGCTCGCCGGCAACCCCAAAGCCGTACGTGCAGTGGGGAGCGCCTGCGCCACCAACCCCCTGCCGGTCGTCGTGCCCTGCCACCGCGTCGTGCGCAGCGACGGGGCGATGGGCGGCTACCTCGGAGGTGTGGAAGCCAAACGACTTCTGCTGGATTTGGAGGCCGCCGCATGAGCGTCGCAGGTGGGCCGTGGGCAGACCGCGTGGCCGCAGCCGACTGGGATGCGATCCGTTCGGACCTCGACAGCGTGGGCTGCGCTCTTACCGGTCCGCTGCTCACCGCTGCCGAGGCCGACCGGATCGCCGCGCTCTACCCCGACGAGCGCCGGTTCCGCTCCACGATCGACATGAGCCGATACCGCTTCGGGGAAGGCGAGTACCGCTACTTCTCCACCCCCTATCCCGACGCCGTCGTCGCGCTCAAGCACGCGCTCTATCCCCGGCTGTTGCCGATCGCGCGCGACTGGTGGACCAAACTTCGCCGGGAAGCGCCATGGCCCGACGATCTGGACGACTGGCTGGGCATGTGCCACGCAGCGGGACAGACCAAAACCACCGCGATCCTGCTCAAGTACGAGGCCGGCGACTGGAACGCCCTCCATCGAGACCTGTACGGCGAGCTGGTCTTTCCGCTGCAAGTGGTCATCAACCTGACCAGCCCCGGCGTCGACCACACCGGCGGGGAGTTCCTGCTCTACGAACAGCGGCCGCGCGCGCAGTCGCGCGGCACCGCCACCGTCATACCGCAGGGGCACGGCCTGGTCTTCACCACCCGGGACCGGCCGGTGCCCTCGGCCCGCGGATGGTCGGCAGCGCCGGTGCGGCATGGGGTTTCCGTGGTTCGTAGCGGTACGCGATTCACTCTGGGGCTTGTCTTCCACGACGCCGCATGACGTCGAACATCAAGCGGTACACGCTGACGGGAGCGGATGGTCAGCCATACCGCAGCGTCACACCCGGAATCCTGGGTGGGCATCGCGGCAGCAAGCTCTACGGCCGCCTGGACTGCCCGTCGGCCCTGCGAGCCATCGCGGCCGGCGGATACGTGCGCAACCGTGTCTTCTTCGCCGACGAGGCCACCGCCGTCGCCGCCGGCTACCGGCCCTGTTCGGTCTGCCTGCCCGACGACTACCGGTTCTGGAAACAGACGGCGCGCCATTTCCCCCTGTGACCTGGGCCACTGCAATTCTCACCGGCGAACCGCGACGCATTGTGAGATCGGACAATCGCTACCATCAAGGCGGTACTCATCCGAGGGGCCAGCCCACACGACCCACAGGACGCTTGATTTGAACTCGCCAGAACTCGCCCATTGGAATGCTCAGGAAGCACTCGCGGAGGCGATGATCCCGATCATCGGCACCCTGTACCGGGCGAAGGGCGTGACAGTCCTGCTGCACAGCCGGTCGCTGGTGAACCGGTCCGTCATCAAGATCCTGCGGACGCACCGGTTCGCGCGACAGGTCGGCGGTGAAGAACTGTCGGTCGAAGAGACCTTCCCGTTCTTGCAGGCGCTGGCCGATCTGGACCTGGGCCCGTCGAAGATCGACCTCGGCCTGCTGATCATGGCGTACCGCGCCAGCGATGAGGGATTGTCGGTGCCCGAGTTCACCGCGCAGGTCCTCAGCGACGTGACCGGCGAGAACAAGAGCGAACCGCAGGGTCCGCGGGACGTGGTGCTCTACGGGTTCGGCCGGATCGGCCGGCTCGTCGCGCGCCTGCTGATCGAGAAGGCCGGCTCCGGAAACGGCCTCAACCTGCGCGCTGTGGTGATCCGCAGCAACGGGGAGGGCGACCTCGCCAAGCGGGCGTCGCTGCTGCGCCGCGACTCGGTGCACGGCCAGTTCGACGGCACGATCAAGGTCGACACTGAAACCAACAGCCTCATCGCCAACGGCAACGTCATCAAGTTCATCCACAGTGACGATCCGGCGACCGTCGATTACACCGAGTACGGCATCGACAACGCGATCCTGATCGACAACACCGGCAAGTGGCGTGACCGCGACGGCCTGTCCAAGCACCTGCGGCCCGGCATCGCGAAGGTCCTGCTGACCGCCCCGGGCAAGGGCGACGTCCCGAACATCGTGCACGGGGTCAACCACCGCACCCTCGACCTCGAACAGCAGATCTTCTCGTGCGCATCATGCACGACCAACGCGATCGTTCCCCCGCTGAAGGCAATGGACGACGAGTACGGCATCGCCCGCTGCCACGTGGAGACGGTGCATTCGTTCACCAATGACCAGAACCTGCTGGACAACTATCACAACGCCGACCGTCGCGGCCGGTCCGCGCCGTTCAACCTGGTCCTGACCGAAACCGGTGCGGCCTCCGCTGTCGCCAAGGCCATGCCTGACCTGAAGGCCAAGATCAGCGGCAGCTCGATCCGCGTTCCCACCCCGGATGTCTCGGTGGCGATCCTGAACATGCAGCTGCACCGCCCGACGACCAAGGAAGAGGCCCTGGAGTACCTGCGCCAGGCGTCCCTGTCGGGACCGTTGAGCCGCAACCTCGACTACACCGCGGCGACCGACGCAGTGTCCAGCGACTTCATCGGGTCACGTGCGGCCAGCATCATCGATGCCAACGCGACGATCGTCGACGAAGACAACGTGATCCTCTACGTCTGGTACGACAACGAATTCGGCTATTCGTCCCAGGTGGTGCGCACGGTGCAGTACCTGTCGGGCATCGAGTACCCGACGTATCCGCAGATCGGGGCCGACGCGGATCAGACGGTCTTGGTCACTCCGTAGTACGCGACGACGTCTTGGGACCCCGGGGCTGCGCTGGTCAGCTTTGCGAATGACCGCAGAAAAGACTGGCCAACGCACCCATCGATCTTGATGTGCACGTCTTTGAGCGTGACCCGGGAATCCTTGCCTTTGAACTTCATTTCGGTGACCGGGACGTCGATGACCTCGCCCGGTTTCGGGCGCACTTCGACATTGCCCTGAATCGGTGCGTTGATCCCGCCGAGGCCAGTCCGGCTGACCGACGAGGAAAGGCCGAGGCTGCCGGTCAGGCGAACCGAACCCAACTCGATACCGCAGCCGATCTGGTAACCCGCCTCGAGCGTGCCGCCCTGCAACGACGTGGTGCCGCTACCGCTGATGTTGCCGGTGAATGTCCCACCAGCCAGGTACTCACGCGACGAGGTCGCGGTGGTCAGGGCTGGGATCGGCAATTGCGTCTCATCCCTGGCCGTGAGCTTCAATACCCAACCGTCCGGCGTCGTGACCACGGACGGTTCCGCGGAGCCGACGGTCCCGGTGTCCGGCGGGGCTCCGGGTTCGCCTTCGACGGGCGGCAGAGCATCTGCGTTCGGCTCGTGCGGCAGGACGGGTTCGGGAGCGGCGGTCGCGTGGGGCGCCGGCACCGCCAGCGCA
The DNA here is from genome assembly GCF_058270075.1 of Mycobacterium shunyiense. NCBI lineage: Bacteria > Bacillati > Actinomycetota > Actinomycetes > Mycobacteriales > Mycobacteriaceae > Mycobacterium > Mycobacterium shunyiense. The sequence goes on from NZ_JBZDPU010000017.1 coordinate 341,061, forward strand.
CCTACCGCAAACAATGCAGCAAGAATCTTGGTCATGTCAGTTGTTGACACCTCTCGGAACGTAAACGATTGAGCGAGTGTGAGTTTGAGGCCGGGACTTCACACGGCCTTGGTCACGCCCACGTAGGAGACGACATCCTGCGTGTCGGCGGTGGAGCTGGTGAAGGTCGCGTATGAGCGAATGAAGGACTGGCCGACGCAGCTGTCGATCTTGATCCGCAGGCCGGTGATCGTCACACGTGCCGCATCACCCTCATATTCGATCTTCGTCACGGGGACGACGGATGCCGTGCCCGGCTTGAGAGTGGGGCGGATCTGCGCGAAGAGACCACCTCCGACGCTCGGCACTCCCGCGGAGCTCAGCGAGGGCGTGATATTGCCGCCGAACCTCGCATCGACGACATCGGCACTGATGCCACAACCGATTTGATATCCGGCCTCCAACGTGCCACCGGCCAGCGCGGCCTTGCCAGAGCCGGTGACCTCGCCCAGAAACGTTCCACCCACCAGGTATTCGCGCGAGGACACGGCGGTAGTCAACGGAGCCACGTCGAGCTGCGTTTCGTCCACTGCCTTGACCGAAAGCGTCCAGCCCTCGGGTGTCGGCAAGATCCCCGGCGCCGCCGACGGGACGGTGCCGTTGTCGACTTCGGGCGCAGGTGCAACATCGGGCGCCGGCGGAGCTGGAATCGGCTGGGCTCCAGCCTGGTTGGCGCCGGCAAGAGAAGCAAAAGCGCCGAGCGAACAGGCGACAGCCAGTGGTGCAAGGGTTTTCAGCATGGTGCGGCGGCGGGCCTCTCAGTAATCGAAGATTTCTTCCCGAGGGAACGTAGCAATGCCCGTGAAGCGGTGTCACCAGCCAGCGATCAGTTGCACATAAATAGTTGGGACGCAGCGTTTCCCGTAGGTGAATGACGGGGAAACTGTGCCTGGACATTAACCGGTAGCCACAGATGGCAAGCCATCACACTGATGCAATACTTTGTCCCACAGGAGTTTTCCGCACGAGAGTTGCGAAAAGCTTTAGAAACTCATGCATTGACGCAGAGATGAGGGGCTCGACAGGAGCACCCATCAGAACTACGTGCCCAAGCGCCCTGGGGTGACGGAGATCCGGCTGATCGCGATGCCGATGCTCACGGCGATGTACTCGCGGGCCGTCATTGCAGCATCATCGCGGCTGACGGCGGTCACGACTTGATCGAGTTCGGGGATCCTTACGCGGTAGCCGTGCCGCGTGGGTTCGACCTCGATGGTGAAGCGGTGATCCGGTAACGGCATCGGCCGCGGCCGAAAGAACCGCATGTTCAGAGATTCCAGCAGACAGTCAATCTGGTACTGCTCCCGGCGCTTGCGTCTGATGGCTTCACGAAGGCGTGGCGTCCGACGCCGGTTGCGATCGTCGGCCGCGTGTCTGACGAGCAGTTCGCAGTCACGGGCCAACTCTTCTTCGACCTCAGCCCGCTGCGACTCCAGGAGTCCCCGGTAGTAGCGGGCCTGCCGCAGCTCCTGCTGACGGGTCAGCTGGACGACCTCGTCGCGCTCCGCGGCGGCGTCGAGCCTCTCGGGCTCATCGGCAACACTCAGCGCTCGGATCGATGTGCCGGCACGCTGCTGATCGCAGGAGGGGACCGACATCGTCACTCTGACATTCTGCGGACACTAACGGTGTCCGCCGGAGACTTCATATCAACTTCATGTCATGCACGCGTGGGGATCGGCGCCCTCACAACCGTCGGGGAACGCGGATCCTGGCCAGGTCCTCGGCCGTGATCACCTCGCCGCCGAAGACCTCGGCTGCCTCGTCGTGATGATGCCGGGCATCGTCGTAGCGCTGGGAGAAATGGGTCAGCACCAGCCGCCGCACGTTGCTCGCGGCGGCGACCTGACCGGCCTGCCGCGCGGTCAGATGGCCGTAACGCGAAGCCAGCTCGGCGTCCCCGTTGAGGAACGTCGCTTCGATCACCAGGAGGTCTGCGTCCTCTGCCAAGGCGTACACGGCGTCGCACAGGCGGGTGTCCATGATGAAGGCGAAACGCTGGCCCGGCCGAGGCTCACTGACCTCGGACAGCCGCACCCGGCGGTCACCGATACGCACTTCTCCGGTCTTCTGCAGTTCGCCGACGAGTGGTCCGGCAACCCCGAAACGTGCCAGCGAGTCAGGCACCATCCTCCGGCCATCGGGCTCGACGAGCCGGTAGCCGATCGAGGGCACCGAATGGTCGAGCGTGCGCACCTCCAGATGGCCGAATGCCCCATCGGCGACCGGGCCGTCGGCGCTTATCGGGTGCTCCTGCACGTCGAGTGTGTCGTGGAAAATGCTCGCGTGCCGAAGGCGGGCGAAGTACTCCTGGCCGGACGCCGGATAGTAGGCGTGCAGCGAATGCGACGCCCCGTCCAGCGACATGCGTTGCAGCACTCCCGGGACCCCGAGGCAGTGGTCGCCATGAAAGTGGGTCAGACACAGCCGGGTGACGGCACTGGCCGAAACACCTGCGAGGATCAGCTGGCGTTGTGATCCCTCTCCGGGGTCGAACAGCAAGCCCTCGCCGTCCCAACGCAGCAGATATCCGTTGTGATTGCGGTGACGTGTCGGCACCTGGCTGGCGGTACCGAGCACGATCAGCTCGCGGATCGACACAGGCTGCTCAGCGTTCCACGCTGGCCAGCACAGTGTTGTCGGCATCGACGATGTTCAGCTTTCGCAGCTTCGGCATCGGAATCGACGTCGCCCCTTGTACGACGCCCGCCCCGGTAGGCATGGCGGCCCAGGTGGCGGCCGGCTGCATCTGTCCGCTGTCGTCCATCGTCCGCAGTGTGAATACGCCATCGGGCGGCAACTGTTTCAGGTCGAGCACGATGGCGGTCCCCCACGGCTTCGGCGTCAACGTCACTGACCCGGAGGCGCCGGCCGCAGCGACCGAATGCATCGCAAAGGTGCCCGTACCCGGTGGGGCCGTATCGCCGCGCGGGATGACCAGCACCAGTGCGACGGCGGCCAGTACCGCGGCGCACGCAGCCAGCGTCACCCGGTGGCGGACACGGCGGGTCGCTGCGGCACGGCGGGCAGCGAGCATGTCGCGCAGTGCCAGTTCCGACTCCCCATCGTCGGTGGGCTGGGTATCCAGATCCGCCCGGTCGACCTTGCTCAGGAGAGCCGGCAGGGGCGCGAAATCTGCAGCTTGGGCGCGGCACTGTGCGCATTCTTTGAGGTGCGCCTCGAACCGCCCGCGTTCCTCGGCATCGAGACCCCCGAGGATATAGGCGCCGAGAAGAACATGAGGTTCGTCGATCACAGCAGCCCCATCTCGTCGAACACCGCTCGCAATGCGCGCACTGCGTAGTAACTGCGTGACTTCACGGTACCCACAGCAACATTGAGCCTATCCGCTGCTTCAGCAACAGTGAGGTCGTCGAAGTACAGCGCTTTGACCACCTCACGATGTTCGGGGGACAACCGTTGCAACGATTCACCGATGACGATCCGCTCCAAGGACTTGTTGACGACATCGGCACTGGGCAGACCAATATCGGTGTCCACAAGCACCTCGCCTCGCCGTGATCGCCGCCGCCATTGATCGACGATGACGTTCCGGGCCACTGTGAACAGGAATGATCTGGGATTGCCGTCGTCGGCGTCGATCTGGTCGATGTTCTTCCAGGCCCGCGCGAACGTCTCCTGCACGACGTCCTCACGGTGCTGTACATCGACGACATGTCCGGCGACGAATCGCCGGACCGCTTCGCCGTGCATGGTGTACAGCATGGTCAAGAGCCGGTCGTCGGCCGCACGTTCACGCTTTGCGGCCGACGATCGGCGACGTCGCGGACGGTTCACCACGTTCAGTACCGGGGTAGCCCGTCAGATTGCACAATCCCCCACTTGGAATTGCCCAGCTCCTTACCCACGCCCTCATGTTGCCCGACCGTCTTGTCCTGGATGAAGGTGTAGAGCGGGCGCGAATTCAAGGTCAACTGGCGGGTGCCATCCGGGCGTAGGTACACACCCAATACTCCATCAACACCTGCCACCTGCGCAGGCAACGGATCGGGGGCGGCGACGGCAGGCCACTTCTGTAGGCAGCGCTCGCCGCATCCACTGGTCGCGAGAGTGTCGCCCTGGAACGCGTACACCGTCATTCCCCGCGCGTCGACGACGATCTCACCCAGGTCCGATACCTGTTTTGCGAGGATCGGTTCCGGCCCGGCCGGCTCGTCGGCGTTCGCGTGAACCGGCGCTGCGAATCCGACGACCACGCCTGCGGAAAACAGCGTTGCACCAACAGTTCTTCTCATCCGAGTGATAACCACGGGCTTACGTACGCCGACGTAGCTCAAGAGGTTCATCGCCCCCGAACGTCATTCGGCGCAGCATGCCATCGCGCAGTGTCAGCGTGTGCCAGAGCACCGCCGACACGTGTGCCGCGATCATCGCGACCAGGGCGTACGCCACGACCGAGTGAGCGTCCCGAAGCAGACCGAACAGCTCAGCATTCACAGGGACGACCGGTGGCAGCCGAAGCGCGCCGCCCAACACAACCGGCACTCCGCTCGCAGACAGCATCGCCCATCCGAGCAGCGGTTGTACCAACAGCAAGGCGTACATGGCGAGTTCGGAGCCGACAACCGCGATGCGCTCGACCCGGCCGACGGTCGCGGGGAGAGCGGGCCCACGATCAGTGAGCCTGTTGAGCACACGGATCACGAACACCACGAACACGAGTGCGCCCAGAACCTTGTGCACGCTGAGGAGCACTGCGTAGTCCGCGAGGGAGTTGGCCAGGACAAACCCGACCACCAGTGCGCCGAACACGAGCGCTGCGGCCAACCAATGCAGAACGCGGGTGCCCAGCGCGTAGCGGGAGCCGGATCGGATGGCCGACGCGATCATTGCGCCACCTCCCCGGCCTCGACCTGCGGGGCTTCGCCGGCAACACCGGCGCGCCGACGAAACGATGCCGCGTACACCGCCGAGCGTGCGGGGAGTAGTGGGTCTTCCGAGGGTTCGATGCCGTCCGGCAGCACCATGGGATCGAAGTTGACATCGCGGGCGTTGCCCGCCGACTCCGTCGCGATGGAGTCGAGCACCACGGTCCCCGTGTCGATCGTGCGCCGATCAGCCGGCCACGCGACGGTGGCGTCGCGCACATCGTCCTCCGGCTCACCGATCGTCACCAATAGGCGCCACCGCAACGGCTCGGTGCGGATATCGCGAATGACGCTGTCGAACAGCCGGTTCGGATTGCTCGAAGTTTCGTCGGGTGGCCTTACCTCCCGCAGCGGGCTCAGTGACCATCGCACGGGTGTGCGGTCACCGTTCGCGTTCACAAAGTAGAAGGCGTTGAGCCCCCGGAAGGTGCTGTCGGCAAAGCCCGAGGTGAGCAGTTGCTGCTTGATCACCGACATGGCGCTCGCGGTTTCAGGATGGTCGGCCAGGAAACGTGCCATGACGTTGGGATCAGGCTTGCCGGTCCCGGGCACGGGTTTGGAGGCAAGCAATCGGTCGTAGAATCCCTGCACGGAATTATCCTGGAATACCGGAATATTCAGCATCGCGGTTCGCCACTGCCCACCACCCGGATACCCCATGGCCAGGCCCAGTCCCCGCGGAGCATCGACGGTGTCGGCCACCATGGGATTTCCTCCCGGCACCGAGAACCGTCCTACCAGCGGGGTGCGGCCGACCTGGAAAACCGCAGCCTTGGTGATCTCCGACCCGGCACCGTTGCTCTCGAAAAACCCGCTTACCGCAACGCCTTTCGCATGATTCAGCCGATAACCGCGATGGACCCCGGCAACCTTGTAAAACGCGTCGACGAACGCCTGAGGGGTCAACCTGCTCCGCGATCCAAGCGGACCGCGGGCGTAAAGCACCGCACCCAGGTCGGTGGCAAGGAACCCGCCGACCACCGCGATACCGAGGACAACGCTTCGTCGAGTGACCACACCGCTACGCCGTGATGAGTGCACGACCGATCTGCGAACCATGAACGACCTACCTATACCTGTTGGGCCAGTACCCGGGGGTATACGCCGGACCGGCACCGAAGGTTCACCGCGATCGATGCGGGGTCTTCTTGCCCACCCCAGGCCACACTGGAGCAGCGTCGTGCGCGCCCGCGGCTGGACTCGAACCAGCAACCTCCTGCTTCGTAAACAGGCGCTCTCTCCATTTGAGCTACGCGGGCATCCCGTGCCGTGCCCCTGGACGGAGTCGAACCGTCAACCTTCGCCGTCGGAGGACGACGCTCTATCCGATTGAGCTACAGGGGCGTGGGCATGAGTGGGGTGGCGAACGGGATTCGAACCCCCTGAGCCGCAACAGGGCCCGGCTCTACTGAAGAGCTACGAGGGAGTGCATTGTGCGGGCGGGCGGGGCGAACGACTTCCGCTCATTGCGTCGTCCGCCCCGCCGGGTAGAGCATCCCTGGTCAGGCCATCGCCGGAACGCGGTAGCGGGCCCGCTCGTGCGGCTCGTACGGCTCCCAGAACAACCGCATACCGGCCTCTTCGGGAGTGCGATTCCCCTTGCGGCCGTTACACGGTGCGCACGCGGCGACGAGATTCAGCCAGGTGTTCTGGCCTCCACGCGACTCAGGCACCACGTGGTCCAGCGTGTCGCCGTATTCGCCGCAGTAGGCGCAGGTGTAGCCGTCACGTTCCAGAACCCCGACACGCGCTGCGCGATGGCCGGGACGGTGCGGCACGTGGATGTACTCGCGTAGCGCGACCGAGGCCGGCAGCTCGATGACCGTCGACGGGCTGTGTATGTGCACGGCCGGGCTGTGGCGCTCGATCACGTAAACCGAGCCCCGCAGCAGCAGCCGTATCGCCTCCTGCCAGGCCACGTGGGTCAGCACGCGGTAGTCGGCGTTGTACACCGTCACGGCATGCTGACGGTTTGTGCGTTGACGAAAGTGCTTCATGACCGCGTGCCTCCTCTCTGATTTGTCGTTTCAATGGAACCGCTGACGGGGCTCGAACCCGCTCTGCCAGTTTGGAAGACTGGCGTGCAAACCGGTTACACCTCAGCGGCATGAATACTGGTGCGCCGTGAGGGTTTCGATCCCCCGTCCCCAGATTAAGAGTCTGGTGCTATCCCAACTCAGCTAACGGCGCGTGTGTGAGTGCCGATCGTCGAGTGTGATACACGATTCACCGACGATCCGACAGTGCGCTCGGCAGGAGTTGAACCTGCATGCCCGTGTAGGGCACCCGGGTCTGAGCCGGGCGCGTCTTCCAGTTCCGCCACGAGCGCGGATGTCACATTTTGCAGTTTTCAAAGATCCGACGCGACAAAAATTTTCGATGTCGCGCCGTTCTGCACACGTTCATTCGTGCGCCTTGCCGCCAACAGCATGCGCTGCCGAAACCGCGATTGTCGAGAGTATTTTTCGCCGTAACTTACTGCGCACCAACTGAATTGGTCGCATCAAATTACAGAAACGTCAGGCGACGTTCCTGTCAGCGGCAACGGTGAGGCTGAGAGATTTGTGAGATTGTTCTTCGAGCCCACGCTTCCGGCCGGGGCGTGCACCCAGTGAGCGGGTGGCGGTTTGCAGACGCGTTGGCCGGAAGTAACGGCGATGCCACAGGGCCTTGCGCACGACCGACTGCCGGGCAATGCCTTTCGTACCCGCGAGGCCTGCGCACGACAAACTCGCCGTGGATGCGTAGTGCATCCCGGCGAGCAGCGCATAGGCGTCGCAGAACATGGTCACGGCGTGACGGTAACACCGCATTGCGACAGGTCCCAGTGATTTTTGGGTGGGATGGCATCAGGCGGTGCCGCGGTCGATCACGAACTGGCGGATACCGGCATTGACCTCGTCAGGAAGCTCGAGCGGTAGAGCATGCGAGGTGCCGGGCCACAGCTGATACTCCCAGTCGGGCACTACCGCGTGTATCCGTTGGAGACCTTTTGACGAATCGTGAACAGTGTGGCCCGCCAAGAGAACTTGCGACGGAATACTCACCGAACGTAGGACGCGAGCACTGACGAAGAGCGGAGTCGGCGTGCCCAGGGGTGGCGCGAACGCGGCGAATCCCGCGAGAAACAGCCCGGCGAGCTGGTCGACAAAGCTGCCCGGCTCGGGACCACCCGTCACCCACGCCGCTGCGCGCTGAGCACGCGCCGACCGCGGCCATGACGTCACGATCACCAGGCTCGTCCAGAACTTTGCCGAGATTCGGGCCACCGTGCTGGCCGGGTCGATCAATGTCATCGTCGCCAACCGCTGGGGGAACCGTGCAGCTGTGTGTGTAGCGAGCCAGCCCCCGTATGAGTGCCCGACCAGGTGCACATCCTGCAGGCCGAGTCCGGTGAGTACGTCGTCAATGCAGCGCGCGCAATCAGCTGGAGTGCGCATCGATTTCGACTGCATACTTGCGCCGGGCTGGCCCGGCATGTCGATCGTGTAGACGGTGAAATCGCCTGCCAAACCGGCTACTTGGCGCGCCCACATGGCGGAAGTCAGAAAATAGCCGTGCAGAAGCACGATCGGCACTCGACCTGCCGGGCCGTGCCGGTACACCCGGACAGTGCCGAACTTCGTCGCAACATCGTGCATGGCATCCGCCGGCGGACTCAAAGCCCGTATTTCCTCATACAAGTCCAGATAACGCAGCCGGGCAGATGCGCTCCTGAACCCGGCGTGAGCACTCCCCAACAACGCAGCCCCTCCCACCGACGCCGTTCCGTATGAGGAATCCAACCCCAGATCTCGCGTGTGTGACAGCCCCACACGCCGCCCCACTCGTCACACCTAGTGCCACGATGAACAGCATGGACCGCCAACTGCTCGCTTCGGATGTGGACCGCGCCTGTCGCCTCCGAGGACAGTTTCAGCTTCGATCAGGCCAGATCTCTCACGAGTACTTCGACAAGTACTCGTTCGAGACAGACCCTCGATTATTACGACGCGTGTGCGAGGCCATGGTTCCGCTCATTCCTGCCGATACCGACCTGCTCGGTGGCCTGGAGCTCGGCGGCGTCCCATTGGCCACCGTGTTGAGTCAACTCACCGGCATACCAACACTATTCGTACGGAAAGCCGCCAAGACCTACGGCACCTGCAGGCTCGCCGAGGGTGCCGACACCGCCGGAAGAACGATCACTCTGATAGAGGATGTGATCACCACCGGCGGTGCCGTCCGGGATGCAGCTCAGGCCATACGCAGCGAGCACGGCAGCGTCTCGACCGTAATCTGCGCGATCAACCGAAGTGCTGATCCCACCACCGTCCTACGAGACGTCGGACTGACCGTTCGTGCTGTGTTGACCAAGGACGACCTCGACGCCGTCCGACCAAGCACAACCGATTAACTCGACATCAACCCCGAGCCTCTGGGTTCTCAGCCCGGCCTGCCAGTCCCCTCTGGCGGGAGCGCGGCGGCGAAGAAGTCGTGGCACGCCTCGACCGCGGGCTTCAGCTCGGGAATGCTGCCGGCGCTGACGTCGCCACGCATCCTCGAAGTGTCGATGAGCGGATCGCGTGCGGTGCCCGGGTCGGGGAAGTCCGGCACACCATGGTCGCGCACGCATTGCGCGAATTCGAGCGCCGCGGCCTGCTGCGCCGGCGTGCGCTGGGCGTCGGACCAACCCGGGGGCTGGAGATTCGCACACGCACCGATCGCGTTCTGCCAGGTGGCCTTCGGCACAGAGATGCCTCCATAGCTAATTTGGCCTTGTGCGTTGGGATTTGGAAAGTCCGCGACGCCGTTGGCCCGCATGCACTCGGAGTACCTGGTCGTCTGTTGCTGACCCGCCGGGTCGGCGACAGCCTGGGAGGCGAAGGCCACACCTCCCGCGCCGATCAATGCGGCGACGGCGAGGGTGACGGAGGGACGTCGGTTGTGTGCTGAGTTGTCGTTTGTCATGGCCGCCAGTCAAGGCCCGACGCTGTTGTCGGCGCGTATGCGATTTTCGATATGCCGACGATATGAGCGAGCTCGTAGCGTGGAGAGCATGCGTGTGTTGGTCGTCGAAGACGAGCCCTATATGGCGACGGCCATCCGCGACGGTCTGCGTCTGGAGGCGATCGCCGCCGATATCGCCGGCGACGGGGACACCGCGCTGGAGTTGTTGAGCATCAACACCTACGACATCGCCGTGCTCGACCGCGACATCCCCGGCCCCTCGGGCGACGAGGTCGCTGAACGTATCGTCGCTTCGGGCAGCGGGACGCCGATCTTGATGTTGACCGCTGCAGACCGGCTCGATGACTTGGCTTCGGGATTCGAACTCGGTGCCGACGACTATCTGACCAAGCCGTTCGAACTGCGAGAGCTCGTGCTGCGGCTACGAGCACTCGACCGCAGGCGCGCCCAGAGCAGGCCGCCGGTGTGGGAGATCGCGGGCCTGCGGCTGGATCCATTCCGGCGCGAGGTGTACCGCGACGGCCGACATGTCGGCCTTACCAGGAAACAGTTCGCGGTGCTCGAGGTTCTCGTCGCGGCCGAAGGCGGTGTCGTCAGTGCCGAAGAGCTCCTGGAGCGGGCGTGGGATGAGAACGCCGACCCGTTCACCAATGCCGTGCGCATCACGGTGTCGGCGCTGCGCAAACGCCTCGGCGAACCCGGGATCATCGCGACCGTGCCCGGCGTCGGCTACCGCATCGAGAACGCAGCGGGCTCCGGGCAGGGGGAACGAAACGATGGATAGAACACCGGGATTGAGCCTTCGGCTCAAGCTCACCCTCAGCTACGCCGGGTTCCTGATGGTCGCCGGCGCTCTGCTGCTCACCGCCGTGTGGGTGTTCCTGCTGCGGTACGTGCCAGACCGGATGATGATCATCCCGGGCAGCACTGACATCGAATTCCCCAACGATGTCTTTCCCATCCGGTCCAGGCTCCTGCACGTTTTCGCTCCCAGAGCCGCCGTCGTGATGGCGTTTCTGCTGGTATTCGGTCTGGTCGGCGGGTGGCTGCTGGCCGGCCGAATGCTCGCACCCCTGACGCGCATCACAGCCGCCACCCGCATGGCCTCGAAAGGATCACTGTCACACCGAATTCGGCTGTCGGGGAGACGAGATGAGCTTCGCGAACTCGCCGACGCCTTCGACACCATGCTCGAGCGGCTCGAAGCACACGTCGCCGAACAGCAGAGATTCGCCGCCAACGCCTCCCATGAACTGCGCACCCCGTTGGCGATCACGCAGACCCTGCTCGATGTGGCCCGCCAGGATCCCAACACCGACACCGGTGAGCTGGTCGAACGCCTGCACGCCGTCAACACCCGGGCGATCGACCTCACCGAAGCGCTGCTCCTACTCAGCCGTGCTGATCAACGGTCCTTCACCCAAGAACACATCGACCTGTCGCTCATCGCCGAGGAAGCCACCGAAACGCTGCTGCCCCTGGCGGAAAGACACGGCATCATCCTCGAGACGTCCGGCGACGTGGCGCCCACCACGGGCTCTGCCGCGCTCCTGCTGCAGATGGCCACCAACCTGGTCCACAACGCGATCGTGCACAATCAGCCCGCTCATGGAACCGTGTGGGTCACCACGAGGGTAGACCCGACCTCCGTGATGCTCTCTGTCGAGAACACCGGCGACAAGCTCACTGCACCAATGGTTTCCACGCTGGTCGAGCCGTTTCAACGCGGCAGTGAACGCGTGCGTACCCACCACGACGGTGTCGGGCTCGGTCTGGCGATCGTCAACAGCATCATCCATGCCCACGACGGGACGCTCACCCTCACTGCCCGCCCCGGCGGCGGGTTGCGGGTCGTGGTGCAGCTGCCCACGAAGACAGCCATGACGACCACCGTCAGCCGGCAGTGATGATTGAATGATGCAAGCGTCATAGGGAGTGGCTATGCCTGACACATTCAATGTCGGTGACCACGTCATGTGGAACTCGGAAGCCGGGCACGTCTCGGGCACGGTGGTCAAGGTCCACACGCAGGATTTCCAGTACAAGGGCCACACCCATCGGGCCTCGACCGACGATCCACAGTACGAGATCAAAAGCGACAAGACCGACCACGTCGCCGCTCACAAAGGCGGCGCCCTGCGACTCGTCGATGAGTGAACCCATCTTCACGATCGGACACTCCACGCGAACGTTCGCCGAGTTCGCGGGGTTGCTCCGCGACAGCGGCGTCCAATTGATCGTCGATGTTCGGAAGCTGCCAGGCTCCACTCGATATCCGCAGTTCGATCAGGACTCGTTGTCGGCGTCGCTCGGCGATGCGGGAATCGGCTATCAGTACGCGCCGGGATTGACCGGCCGCCGTACCGTCAGCACCGAAGTGCCGTTCGCGGTCAACGAATGGTGGAAGAACCGCAGCTTCCACAACTATGCCGACTACGCGATGTCCGAGGACTTCCGGCGCGCCCTCGATGAGTTACGCGAGTGGAGACGCACCTCACGGATCGCCGTGATGTGCTCGGAGGCAGTGTGGTGGCGCTGCCACCGGCGGATCATCGCCGATCATCTGCTCTCCCACAACGAGACGGTGTGTCACATCATGGGCCCGGGACATGTCGATACTGCGCAACTCAGCGCCGGCGCCGTCATCGGGCCTGCCGACACAGTCACCTATCCAGCCGCCGGAGAACGACCATGACCAGGCGAGAAGCTCTCAACGAGGCAGTACGCGCGGTGCTGGACGACATCGAGCCGGGATTCGTCGCGACCTATGGCGACGTCGGCCGGCGATTGGGCATCTCGCCACGACAAGCTGGACGGGAAGTGAGCAGAGTGCCTGACGATGTTCCGTGGTGGCGCGTCGTGCGTGCGGATGGCGAACCGGCAGCCTGCCGCGATGGTCGCGCTGTGGTGTTGCTCAAGTCCGAAGGGGTTGCGTTCCAGGGCGGACGCGTCGACCTGGCCCGGGCCCGGTATCCGTGGGACGCTTCACGCGTCGTGGACCATGCTGATCACCACGACCCTTCCGCGTAGAGGGTCGGGTCACGCAGGCGCCGTAGGTCGTTGCGCCCGATCGTTCGACCCGCTGCGTTTGCGATCCGATGCAGCCGGGTACCAGGTAACTCCCGGCGCGCAGCCGCCGCGCCGTCCCGTGCGGGCCGCGGTGTGGCGCTGACAGCCCCAACTCTCTCTACGCTTGGAGTGTCCGATGCCCCCTTCACGAAATCGAGACCAGAAATCCCCCGCCCCCGTCGGACCCGCGGGGTCGCCGAAGGTTTTCTCGGACAGGCGGACTCACGAGCACAGACCGGACGGTATCTGACCACGGCGCAGGGCGTACGCATCCCAGACACCGATCACTCACTCAAGGCCGGTCGCCGCGGCCCCACCCTGATGGAGGACTTCCACCTCCGCGAGAAGATCACCCACTTCGACCACGAACGTATTCCGGAGCGGGTGGTGCACGCCCGCGGAGCGGCCGCACACGGCACATTCGAGGCCTACGGCAATGCCGCCGGCGTCACCAAAGCGGACTTTCTGGGCAAGAAGGGCAAGAAGACCGAGGTCTTCTGCCGGTTCTCCACCGTGCTGGGCTCGCGCGGTTCGGCCGACACCGTACGTGACACCCGCGGGTTCGCGGTGAAGTTCTACACCGACGAGGGAAACTTCGACCTGGTCGGCAACAACATGCCGGTGTTTTTCATCCAGGACGGCATCAAGTTCCCTGACATCATCCACGCCGGCAAACCGCATCCAGATCGCGAGATCCCACAGGCGCAGTCGGCGCACGACACCTTCTGGGACTTCGTGTCGCTGCACACCGAAGCCACCCACCACGTGTTCTGGAACATGAGCGACCGCGGCATCCCGCGTTCCTTCCGGACCATGGAAGGATTCGGCGTACACACCTTCCGACTGGTCAACGCCAAGGGCGAAACCAGCCTGGTGAAGTTCCACTGGAAGCCCATCGCCGGGGTGCACTCGCTGGTCTGGGAAGAAGCGCAGATCACCGCCGGGGTGGATCCGGACTTTCACCGGCGCGACATGGCCGACGGCATCGAGGCCGGTGCTCCACTGGAATACGAACTCGGCATCCAGGTGATGCCCGACGACGGCACGGACGCGTTTCAGGGCATCGACCTGTTGGACCCGACCAAGATCGTGCCCGAGGAGCTGGTTCCGGTGCAGCTGATCGGCAAGCTCACGCTGGACCGCAACCCCACCAACTTCTTCGCCGAGACCGAGCAGGTGGCATTCCACACTGGCAACCTGGTGCCCGGCATCGAGGTCACCAACGATCCGCTGATGCAGGCTCGGCTCTTCTCTTACCTGGACACCCAGCTCACCCGCCTGGGCGGGCCGAACTTCACCCAGCTGCCGATCAACCGGCCGCACTGCCCGGTGAACGACATGCTGCGCGACGGCATGCATCAGACCGCCGTGCACACCGGCCAGGCGCCCTACCGGCCCAACAGCATCGACGGTGGGGAACCGTTGGTCGCCGACGCCGAGGAAGGCGGCTACGTCCCGACGCCGCGGGTCGTGGACGGCCCGGTAGAGCGGGCACAGCCGGCGTCGTTCGACGATCACTTCAGCCAGGCGGCGATGTTCTACCGCAGCCTGACCAAGATCGAGCAGGACCACGTCGCAGATGCGTTCACTTTCGAACTCGGCAAGTGCTTCGAGCAGTCCATCAAAGAACGCGAACTGCAGGTGCTCGCCAACGTCGACACCGAACTGTGCCAGAAAGTGGCCGCCGGTCTGGGTCTGCCTGCGCCGAAGGGCAACCCGCCCAAGGACGTTCTGATCTCACCGGCGTTGTCCCAGATCGTCACCGAGCCTGGTCCCGTCGCGGGGCGCAAGGTCGCGGTAATCGCTGATGCGAATTCAGATCTGGCCGGAATCGCCACGCTGACAAAGTCTCTGGACAAACTGGGTGTGCAGGCGTTGGTCGTCGCCCCGCACGGCGGCACCCTCAAATCAGGGCGGCGTTCGGTGGTGGTGGAACGCACGTTCGCCACCGCCCGCTCGATCGAATTCGACGCAGCCGTCGTGGCGGCGGGCACGGCACCGACCACGGACATCCGGGCCATCGTGTTGTTGCAGGAACTGCTGCGACACTGCAAGGCACTGGGCGCCTGGGGCGACGGAGTTGCGCAACTCGATGCCGCGGGGATCGACCGCACCTTGCCCGGAGTGTTGCTGGCCGGTGAGGCAGACAAGACGTTCACCACCGAACTCGTCGCCGCCCTCGGCCTGCACCGGGTCTGGGACCGCGCCGATGTGGTCACCGCTTCTGCCATTCCACCGTCGAAACCCGCTCTCCCGCCCGCGGTCTCGGGTAAACGGTCTGCCGCCAAGAAGGCGACTCGGCGCGCCCGCGCAAAGTAGGACACCGACGCTCGGCTGAGATCAACAGCGTTTGAACAGCGGCGATAGCGGGCATTAACCACGGGCAGTGTTGACCCCTTCACCGTTGAGAGGCCGATGTGACAACCGCATACAACCCGGAGCTCCACCCGATCAGCACGATTGTCGTGGCAGATGGTGTCTATGCCCCACAAGAAGATTCTCAACTGTTGATCGATGTGATGGAAGAAGCCGGCCTGGCAGTCGGCCGGACCGTTGCGGATCTGTGCACCGGCAGCGGCGTGGTGGCGATCAACGCCGCGGCCCAGGGAGCGTCGGCCGTCGCGGCCTTCGACATCTGCCAGCGTGCGGTGCGGTGCGCCCGGTCCAATGCCTTGGCGCACGATGTCGCCGTCGACGTGCATCTGGGATCCTGGGCCCGGGCCGCCGAGTTCGGGCCTTTCGACCTGATCACCTGCAACCCACCGTACGTTCCACATGACCCGGACAACGCGGCGCCGACGGGAGTGACCGGTCAGGCGCGCGCGTGGGATGCCGGTGAGGACGGGCGAATGATTCTGGACCCGCTGTGCGCCGCGGCGCCCGACCTGCTCGCCGACGGCGGCAGCCTACTGCTGGTCCAATCGGAATTCGCCAACCCCCGTAAGACTTTGGCGGATCTGTCCGCTGCCGGCCTGGACGCCGATATCGTTGCCTGGCAGTGGGTTCCGTTCGGCCCGGTGTTGTCGTCCCGCGCGGACTGGCTCGAAGAAACCGGGCGTCTTGAACCCGGCCGACGCGAGGAGGAACTGCTGGTGATCCGCGCGGACAAGCCATGAGTGACGCCGACCGCCGCACTGTGCGGCCGGTGCAAGGGGGCCCTGTGATGGTGCAGGGCCCCGTTCGAATCGAGATGCCTGATGGCACGGTGGTGGGCTCCGACCGCTTCATGGTGGCTATTTGCGCGTGCCGGCGCAGCAAGGATTATCCGCTGTGCGACACCAGCCACCGGCGCCGGCGATGACTCAGCTCAGCGGACAGCGCAGCGAGGACTGACCTTTGGCCCATCGACCCATCATGTGATCGGCCAGCCGGTCCTCAACCAGAGCGTGGGCTCGAATCCCGAACACCACATCCGCCTCGAGGTCGGGCTCGCGGGCCAACAGATCACCCACCACGTCGGTGCGGACCACCTGTTCGTGCACGGCATCGGCTTCTACATGTTCTGCGTAGAACCCAACGCACTCCTGCGGAGCACCAAGGCGCTCCAAGGCCTCCACCAGCCGCCGCGAACCCGGTGAGGAGGTGATTTCAGTTGAGGCGAAGTGCCCGACCGCCGCACCGCGCAGCTTGCGATGCAGACCGAACAGGGACATCAGATTCACCGCCGCCAGCGATTCGGCCGGCACATTGCCGATGTAGCCGAGGTAGCTCGAATCCAAGCCGGCGGCGCACATCAGGTCGGCGAACAACTGCTGGTGCAGCCGCGGCCCGCGGCCGCCGCCGAACTCATCGAATTCCACCGCGACGAAGGACGCTTTGGCCTGGCCTGTCAGCCGCGGGATGGCCCAGGCGTGCGGATCACCTTCTTTGAGGTGATACAGCGAGCGGTGCACGAAGTATTCGCGCATCTGCTCCCAGGTTCCCTTGTCGCGCAGGTGATATGACAGGCCTTCACCGTCGACCGGCTCGATCGAGATCTTCTCCATCTCGGCCGGCGCGGTGTCTCCGGGGTGAACCTCACCGACGCCACGCCGCACTTCCGTCAGGAACTCCCGCTCCAACTTCCCACGCAAGTGCAGCAGACCGGCATCCCACTCCCAGCCAGGGTCCACGCCGGCGAAGCCGCGGTAATGCAGCTCGTAGCAGACATAGAGCGCCAGGTGTAGGTCGAGACCGCAGGGGTCGGAATCGGCCAGCGACGCCTCGACGCGAGACAGCTGGTTACAGGGCGCCCGCTCCCCCAACAACCTGATGACCGCAGCCGACAACGGACCACGGGGGTCTGGCAGCGTGGGCTCGTTAAGGATTGGCGCAGACGTCACGGCGGTATACCTACCCAGAAGAGCGGCGGAGTAATCGGGATGCTCGGGCGGTTGCCGGGCGGGCGGCGGAACATCGACGAAATCGCCGACAGCAGTGTGAACCCCGTCGCAGCCGAAAGGGCAGCCGTTTACTGCGAGGCCATTTGGGCAATCCTGCTGCCGCTTGGAGAGGCCGAGGCCTCGTGGAACCCGCCAAACACCAGGAACGGAAGGCAAGCATGACCGAGAAGAACTCAGGTCCTGAAGAAGGCATCAAGGCCGTCGTCGAGGATGTCAAGGGCAAGGCCAAGGAAGCTGTAGGTACCGTGACCGGTCGCGACGATCTGATTCGCGAGGGCAAAGCTCAGCAAGACAAGGCCGACGCTCAAAAGGACGTCGCGAAGAAGGAGGCCGAGGCGGAGTCGGCACGGGCCGGAGCCAAGGCGGCCGAGAAGCGGCAAGAGGCTTACCAGCGACCGTAACCGGGCGTGTTTGAAGAGATAGCCCAGCCCCCTGCGGGTTGGGCTATCTCTCGTCCGGAGGCCAATGCGGCCTCCTTCTGGCTCAGAACCAGACCAACTGCCGATTGTGCTTACGGAAGGCCGGTCGTCACGGAGCTTGACGAGTTGCCGGTCAAGCTTGTCTGTCGATCAATGCCAAGAGCTTGAGAGGCGCGGCAGCGACGAGGACCGCGACGAGAGCCGAGAGTGCCAACCCCAAGAACGCTGCCGTGAGCATGAGATACATGGCAGTTTGCAGCCGCTCTAGAACACCACTCATGAAGCAACCTTTACGGACGAACTGACGCTCTTGCGGTGCGCTCTCGTCGCGCACAACGCAGACCTTAGGCCGCGCGCCGACGGGGCCGGAGTTACGTTATGTAACGAACTCGCCGGAATCATTGACACTCTGACACCTCGGTCAAGCGAACTGCGCGTGGGTCGTACGCACTGGCTGTCGCCAGCCTGATCGCCGCCGCGTCCGTCATGCTCGTGCGAAAGCGATCGGTCGACGTCACCGACTACCTTTTCCCCGAGCCTGCACTGGCCGACATCGACCCGCCCTGAAGGTTATCGGGGAGACACCATTGCCGACGTCATCGGCCGCTGCCCTTCCGCAAGAGCTGGCGCTCCCCCTCGGACAACCCACCCCACACTCCGAACGGTTCGACAATCTCCAACGCGTGGGCTCGACACTGCGCCAGGACATGACAGTTTCGGCACAACGCTTTGGCCCGCAGTTCACGTTCAGCCCGTGCACGGCCGCGTTCACCCTCGGGCGAGAAGAAGACCGAAGAGTCCACACCTCGACAACGCGCACCCATCTGCCAATCCCAATGATCCACATTCGGACCCGGCAGCTGCTGCGGCAATTGCATTGTCAACTCCTAACCAAGAGGGGCAACCAGACCCTCAGACCAGTTCCCGTGCGCGCTACTGCGACACCACATTGCGTAGCGGCTCACCGCGATCGAGCCGGCCGATGTTGGCGGCGATCTCCGCGGCCCGGCTTCCGAACGTGTCGGTGGTGACGCCCGACGAATGCGGCGTCATAAGCACATTGGCCAGTTCGCCGAACGGCAGCTCACTCGGCACCCCTTGCCCACCGGGACCGGGATATCGGTACCAGACGTCGATGGCGGCAGCCCGGATCCAGCCCTCCAACAGCGCGTCGTAGAGCGGGCGCTCGGCCACCAGGGGCCCGCGCCCGACATTGACCAGCACGCCGTCGGCGCCCAGCGCCCGAAGCTGCTCGGCGCCGATCATCCCTTCGGTCGCCGCGGTGAGCGGCGCCGACACCACGACCACGTCGGACTCCGTCATGAGCCGGTTCAGCGCGGAGGTGTCACCCGCCCAGGACAGGCCGTGGGCCGCGCTGTCGACCCGACCCGATCCGGTCACCGCGGCCCCGGTCGAGCCGAGGCCGCGGAACAATTCCCAGACGCGCCTGCCGATGTGGCCGAAACCGACCAGCCCGATGCGGGCAGCTCCGATCGCGGGCAACTGCGGCAGGTTGGCGTCGTAAACCGAGGTGGCCCAGACCCCCCTGCGCAGCGCCCGGTCCTGCGCCAGGAAATCGCGGCGCAGCAACACCGCGGCCGCGAGCACGTACTCCGCGATGGAGCGTTCATGGTGGAAGGTGTTGGCTACCAGGGCCTCTGGCCGCAGCGCGGCGAAGTCGATCTTCTCGGTCCCTGCCCCGGCGACGTGCACGAGGCGCAGTTTCTCGGCGACGGACGCCATCTCGGCGGTGAACCGGCCACCCACGAGCACGTCGGCGTCCCGCAGGTCTTCGATGCCGCCGTTCCAGACCACCTCGGCACTCGACGGTAACGCTGCTTCGAAGCGATCGCGGTGCACGAGAATATTCGGTTCGATGACGACGATCTTCATGTCAACCCCGTTGCAGTGCAGGTCGTTTGCTGTCGAACTTCCAGCCCGGGATCAGGTACTGCATGGCCACCGCATCGTCGCGGGCGCCCAATCGGTTCGCCAGATAGAGCTCGTGCGCCGCGGCGACCCGCTCCTCGTCGAGCTCCACGCCGAGCCCCGGGGTCTCGGGCACGTCGAGGTAGCCGTCGACAATTCGATAGGGCGCCTTGGTGATCCGCTGACCGTCCTGCCAGATCCAATGCGTGTCGATGGCCGTGATGTCGCCCGGCGCGGCCGCGGCCACATGGGTGAACATGGCCAGGGACACGTCGAAGTGGTTGTTGGAGTGCGAACCCCAGGTCAAGCCCCAGGCGTCGCAGAGCTGCGCCACCCGCACCGAGCCGTTCATCGTCCAGAAGTGGGGGTCGGCCAGCGGGATGTCGACGGCACCGGCCCGGATCGCGTGCCCCATCTCGCGCCAGTCGGTGGCGATCATGTTGGTGGCGGTCGGTAGGCCGGTGGCCCGTTTGAACTCGGCCATCACCTCACGCCCCGAGAACGTGCCTTCGGGTCCGACCGGGTCCTCGGCGTAGGCCAACACGTCGGTGAGCCCGCGGCAGGTCTGGATCGCGTCCGCCAGCAGCCAGCCGCCGTTGGGGTCCAGGGTGATCCGCGCATCCGGGAATCGTTCGGCCAGTGCGGTGACGGCCTTGGCCTCGTCGGCCGCGGGCAGCACTCCACCCTTGAGCTTGAAATCGTGGAATCCGTAGCGGTCGCGCGCGGCCTCGGCGAGTCGCACCACGGCTTCGGGTGAGAGCGCCTCGTCGTGTCGGATGCGCAGCCAGGCGTCGGCGTCGGCCGGCTCGTCCGCCGCGGACTGGTACGGCAGATCGGTGCGGTTGCGGTCCCCCACGAAGAACAGGTAGCCCAGCGCCCGCACCCGAGCGCGCTGTTGACCGTCGCCCAGCAGTGCGGCGACCGGGACGCCCAGGTGCTTGCCGAGCAGGTCCAGCAGCGCGGACTCCACGGCGGTGACGGCGTGCACCATGACCCGCAGATCGAAGGTCTGTGCGCCACGTCCCGCGCTGTCGCGGCCGGCGAACTCGCGGCGGATGCTCCCCAGGATGGCGTGGTAGCCACCGAGCGAGCGGCCCACCACCAGTGGCCTCGCGTCGTCCAGAGTTCTCCGGATGGCCTCGCCGCCCGGCACCTCCCCCACCCCGGTGTTCCCGTCGGAATCCTTGAGGATCAACAGGTTTCTGGTGAAGAACGGGCCGTGGGCGCCGCTGAGGTTGAGCAGCATGCTGTCGTGGCCGGCGATCGGTATCACGATCAACTCGGTTACGACCGGGGTCGAGTTCTGTGCACTCATCGGTACTCCAATCTGGTGGGCAAACTCATGCGAACCACTTGTCCCCGTTGGCAACCGGGCGGACCACCCGAGACACCTTGTCGCACACCAGGCGCAGGGCGTCGACGATCTCGCGCTCGCGTTCCGGTGTGAGTCGCGACAGCGGGACCGACGCGCTGATCGCGTCCTGCGCTGGATGCCGGTAGCGCAGGGTGACCGCGAAACACTTGATACCCTGCGTGTTTTCCTCGTCGTCGGTGGCATAGCCCCGAACCCGGACCTCGTCGAGAGCCGCGTCGAGAGCGGTCCGGTCGGTGAACGTGCGGGGAGTCAGCGGTGCCAGCGCGTCCGGGATATGCGAATCCAGTTCGGCACCGAACCGCTCGGCGAGCAGCGCCTTGCCGAGTGCGGTGGCATAGGCCGGCAACCGGCGGCCCACCTTGTTGGCGGTGCGTACATACTGGCGGGATTCCCGGGTGGCCAGGTAGACGACGTCGTGACCGTCGAGCCGGGCGAGATGGAACGTCTCGTCGAGCTGACCGCGGAGGTCTTCGAGGAACGGCGCGATCATCGGCAGGTACGGGTCGGCATCGAGGTAGCTGGTTCCCACCAGCAGGGCCCGCATGCCGATGCTGTACTGCGTGCCCGCATCGTCGGACCTCACCCAGCCCTGCCCCACCAGCGTGCGAAGCAGCGCATGCGCGGAACTGCGCGGCATCTCAAGTGCCGTACAGATTTCCCTGATACGCACGGGCTGATCGGGTCGAGCCGCCAGGAACTCCAGCAGCTCGACCGTGCGCACCGCGGATTTCACCTTGCGCACCGAAACACTGTCCTCGGTAGTCACTTCAGCCTCCCATCAACTGACGGACGATCAGCACCACGGCGCCGATGGTGGATATCGCGATGGCCGCCCACCGCTGACGCTGCCGATCCAGATGCCGGTTGACCCACCGCGACAACGCATAGCCGACGACACACGCCGGGACGAGCATCGCGAACACCACGACAGTGTGGTGATCAACGGAACCGGTGAGCGCGAGCAGCACGAGCGACAGGGCCGAGCCGACGAGGAAAAATCCGCTCATCGTGCCGCGCAACCGGGCTCCGGTGTTGTTCTGCCACACCAGTGCCATCGGCGGACCACCGATGGAGGTCGCGGTACCGAGCAAGCCCGAGGTAGCGCCGGCCAGCACCAGATTCCGTCGATGGGGCGTGGGGATCCAGCCCATGCTCGTCAGCGCCACGCCGCCGAGCACCACCGCGGCCAACGCATACGCCAGCATCTCCTTCGGCATCACCACCAGCAGCAGTGCCCCGGCCACGGTGCCGGGAACCCGTCCGGCCAGGGCCCATCCGGTTCCGGCGAGATCGATGTCCTCGCGTTCGCGGATCACCACCATGAGCGTCACCATCGTGGCGAGCATGATGAGGGTGCCCGGGATCAGCCCAGGGTCCACGATCGCCACGATCGGCGCCGCCAGCATGCCCATGCCGAATCCGATGGAGGCCTGCATGCATGACGCCAGCACGATGGCGGCGGCGACGATCCCGTAACCGGCGATGGTCACGCCGGCACCGAAACCGGCACCGCCGGTTCCAACGGGTGATGGCATTCGGATATATGACCGTCGACGTCCGGGGCAGCGGTAGCCGTCGGCGCTTGCGCCGCGCAGATCTCGGTGGCCTTCGGACACCGGGTCCGGAAGCGGCAGCCCGACGGCGGATTCAGCGGTGACGGTACCTCGCCCTTCAGCAGGATCCGGTTGTTGCGCTGGGCCGCATCGAGTTTCGGCGCTGCCGACATCAAGGCAGCGGTGTAGGGGTGCCGAGGATTCTGGTAGACGTCCTCGGTGCGGCCGCTCTCGATCATGTGGCCCAGATACATCACCGTGACGCGGTCGGCGACGTGGCGGACCACCGACAGGTCGTGCGAGATGAAGATGTAGGAGATACCGAGTTCCTGCTGTAGATCGTTCAGCAGATTGAGCACCTGGGCCTGGACCGAGAGGTCGAGTGCCGATACCGGTTCGTCGCAGATGATGACGTCGGGATTGAGTGCCAACGCCCGTGCGATACCGATGCGTTGCCGTTGTCCGCCGGAGAACTCCTGCGGGTACTTGCCCGCGGCCTTGGCGCCCAGGCCGACCATGTCGAGCAGGCCTCGCACCCGCATCTCCCGGTCCTTGCGGTTCGGGTGCAGGGTCTTATGAGTGCGCCAGGGCTCGGCGATGATGTCGCCCGCGGTCATGCGGGAGTTGAGCGACGCGTAGGGATCCTGGAACACCATCTGGACTCGGCGCCGGAACTTCAGCAGGTCGGCGCCCCGCAGGCGGAATGGGTCGATGCCGTCGAAGGTCACGCTGCCCGAATCCGGGCGCTCGAGCATCATCAGGGTCCGCGCCAGGGTGGACTTGCCGCACCCGGATTCGCCGACCAGGCCGAGTGTTTCGCCACGTCCCAGGTCGAGGTTGATGCCGTCGAGCGCGGCGAGCTGTTTCTTGCCCACCCGGAACGACTTGCGCAGATCACGGACCGTGAGCAGGTTTTCAGACATCTGCTGCTTCTCCTTCTCGGGTGCCGGCCTCAACCTCATCGGCGAAGTGGCAGGCGCTACGCCGGCTGCCGCCCTCGAGCGCGGGCCTGTTGGTCACGCAGATGTCCCGGGCCAACGGGCAGCGGTCCTGGTAGACACAGCCGGCCGGGATCGAGTGCAGATCGGGCGGGGCACCGCCGATGGACTTGAGGGTCTCGCCGCGGACCGCGCTCACCGGGACGGAGTCGAGCAGCCCCTTGGTGTAGGGGTGCCTGGGGTTGGCGAAAACCTCTGCCACCGGTCCGGTTTCGACAACCTGGCCGGCGTACATGACCGCGACGCTATCGGCTTCCTCTGCCACCAGCGCCAGGTCGTGGGTGATCAGGACGACGGCCATGTCGTACTCGGTGCGCAGGCTCTTGAGCAGCGCCATGATCTGTGCCTGCACGGTGACGTCGAGTGCGGTGGTCGGTTCGTCGGCGATCAGCACCCGCGGGTTCAACGCGACAGCCATCGCGATCAGCAGCCGCTGCCTCATCCCGCCGGAGAACTGGTGCGGATAGGACTTCATCCGCTCCTCCGGCTGCGGGATACCCACCCGCGCCATCAGTTCCACCGCTTTGCGCTTGGCGTCCTTGGCATTCATCCCGTGGTGGATGCGGAACGGCTCGGCCAACTGCGTGCCGACGGTGTAGAGCGGGTTGAGTGCGGTGAGCGCATCCTGGAACACGATGGCCAACTCGGGTCCGGCCAGTTTGCGCCGGGTCTTGCGGTCGGCGGCGAGGATGTCCACGTCGGCCAGCGTCGCGGTACCGTCGACCACCTCCGCGACCGGCTCGAGCAGCCCGACCAGCGCGGTGGCGGTCATCGATTTGCCGCAACCTGATTCGCCCAGCAGGGCCAGGGTCTGACCGCGGTGCGCCGCGAAGCTGACATGGTCGACGGCGCGCACCGTTCCGGTGATGGTGCGGATGTCGACAGTGAGCCCGTCCACCACCAGTGCGGGATCTCTGTCGGCGTGCTCGGACCTGGCCGGCTGTTCCATGACACTGCTTCTCGACTGGGAGGTCATCCGAGGGCCTTTCCGGACTTGGTGAAGCGGGACAGTCGTTTCTGCGGGACTGTGAGCCGCCAGCGCTGGCCGGGATCAGTCGCGATCCGGGCCCAGGCGGCCAGGATGGTGGCCGAGACCGTGGTGATGACGATGGCCAGCCCGGGGAAGAACGAGAGCCACCATGCGGTGTGAAGGTACGTGCGGCCCTGCGAAACCATCAGGCCCCAGCTGACATCCGGCGGCTGGATGCCGATACCCAGGAAGCTGAGCGAGGATTCGGCCAACATGACGTAGCAGAAGTCCAGAGTGGCCACGGTCAGCAGGGTGGGCAGAACGATCGGCACCACATGCCGCACGATGATGGAACGTCCGCTGGCCCCGAACGTGCGGGCCGCGTCGACGAATACCCGGCTGGACAGTTCGGCCGACTCGGCCCGAGCCGTGCGCAGGTACACCGGGATGCGGGTGATCGCCAGCACCGCAACGATATTGGCCGCGCTGGGAGAGAACACGTAGAGAACCACCACGGCCAGCAACAGCGAAGGGAAGCTCATGATGACGTCGGCCACCCGCATGGCCAGCGTTTCCCGCCAGCCGCGGTAATAGCCGGCCCACATGCCGATCAGCGAACCGACGACCGCCGAGATCACCACGGCCGGGATGGCCACCGACAATGTGGTGCGGCAAGCGACGATCAGCCGGGCCAGCATGCTGCGTCCCAGCGGGTCGGTGCCGAGCACGTTGGCCCAGCCGTGGGCGAGGGTGAACGGCGCCTGATTCGAGTTGTCCAGGTCGATATGGGTGGCGAGGTTGCCGACCAACATGGGCCCGAACACCGCGGTAAGGACCACCAGGCCGAGCACCACGGCAGCCGCGGCGGCCACCCGGTCGTTGACCAGCAACCGGAGCCACACCGAGCGCCTCCGCGTCGGTTCGGCCTCCGGTTCGCCGACGATCGCGGTGGTGGGTTTGACTGGTACCAGGTCGATTTGCGTGCTCACGATGCGTACCCCTAGACCTTTGCCGGTTCCCGCACACGTGCGTCCAGCAGCGCGTAGCAGGCGTCGATGATGATGTTCAGCACGAAGATGCTCACCGCCGTGAGCAGGACGGCCGCCTGCAGGACCGCGAAGTCGCGCTGCAGGATCGCGTCGATCATGAGCTTGCCGATGCCGGGCCAGCCGAAGATGGCCTCCACCACCACAGCGCCGTTGATCAGGCCGACCGCGAGATCGCCCGCCACCGTCAGCGCGGGTGCGGCGGCGTTGCGCAGCGCGTGGTGGCTGACCACCCTGAGATCGCCGGCACCCTTGCTCCGGGCCAGCCGGATGTAGGGCGCCGAAAGTGCCGAGACCATGGCGCCTCGGACCACCTGGGTGAGCACGCCGAGGGGACGGATCATCAGGGTGGCGATCGGCAGGATCCAGGACAGCATGCCGTCGTCGGTGCCCGAGGTGGGCAGCCATCCCATCAGCACGGAGAACAGCCACACCCCGGTGATGGCGAACCAGAAATCGGGAATGCTGGCCGCGGTCATCGACAGCAGGCTGGAGAACCGGTCGGCCAGCGAGTTGGGTCGGTAGGCGGCCCAGCAGCCGACGATGACCGCGCCGATGATCGCCAGGAGCATGGTGACGAAGGCCAGTTGCAGCGTGGCCGGGAACGCCCGCAGCGCCATCGACGACGCGAATTCTCCTGTGCGCAAAGAGGTTCCGAAGTCGAGGTGGATCACGCCCTTGAAGTAGTCCACCAACTGGGTAAACAACGGCTGATCGAACCCGTGCTGGTGGGCGAACGCTGCACGCTGGTCGGCGGTGGCGGACTCGGGCAGGTACAGGTTGGTCGGATCGCCGGTGAGCCGGGCGAGCAGGAACACGCCGAGCAGCACGACGATCAACGGAATGGTGCTGGTGTACATCCGGCGACGGAGGAAGGGGAACATCGGGCTCAGCTCCTGTCGGTACGGTCGGTCGCGGCGGGCGTCATCTCCGAAAGCCGCATCTCGTCGCCGGTGGCGGAGTTGGGCGTGTAGTCCACGCGCGGGGACTTGCCGAGAATGCCTTTCATGTGGGCGATGTAGGCGAACTGCATGATCTGCTGCGGCTCTTCGGCGAACAGTTTGGCGAACGCGTCCTGGCGGGCCTGGCCGGTAAGGGCTTCGGCGGCGCGGATCTTTCCGTCGAATTCCGGTGTGCCGTAGGCGCTCTGCGGCCCCTCGGAGAGCATGTACTGGTCCATGGTGAAGGCGGCATCGCCCGCCTGGTTGCCGTGCATGATCATCAGCAGGTAGGGCCCGGTGTCCGCGGGGAACGGGCGCAGTTGGTACTGCAATTGGCCTGCGGTGTCCATCATCTCGATCTTGACGTTGAGACCGATCTCGGCGAATTCACTCTGCAGCACCTCGATGGTCTCGGAGATCTTCGGGAACTGAGCGGTGCGGCCGATCAGCCGGATCTGGCGGTCCACGGGTACCCCGTCCGCCTTTGCCTCGGCGATGAGCGCCTTGGCCTTGTCGAGATCGTGGGGCCACAGCGGCAGTTGGTCGTTGTACCCGACGACACCCGACGGGATCAGCTGGGAGGCCGGCTCCCCGAGTCCTCGGAACAGAGCTCTGACGATGCCGGTCCGGTTGACGGAGTAGTTGATGGCCTGCCGGACCCGGATGTCGTCGAGCGGCGCTTCTCCCGCCTGCATGCGCAGCGCGGTGGTCTCGTTGTTCTGGAACGGAACTCCACGGTCGCCGGCGCCGTCCTCGGGGCCGAGAGAGGTGGCGATGTCGGCCTCGTCGTTGGTGATCATGGCGGCGCGCACGCTGCCCTCGCTGCGCCACTGGTATTCGGCGCGGGCGAAGGCCGGCTTGGCACCCCAGTAGCGGTCGTTGCGCTTGAGCAGCAGTTTCTGGCCGTACTCCCAGTCGGCGATCGCATACGGGCCGGTGCCGATGGGCTCGCGCACCTTCTCGGTGGTGCTGGTTCCTGACGGCACGATCTCCACGAACGAGATCCGCAGCGGCAGAATCGGATCCGGCTTCGGTGTGCCGATGACGACCGTGTTGTCGTCAGGCGCGGTGACGACGAGCTTGTCGTCGCCGAACACGTAGCCGTCGACGTTGCACTGCAGATCGGAGTTGACCGCCCGGTCGATGGAGAAGGCGGCGTCCTTGGCGGTGAAGGGCGCACCGTCGGAGAAGGTGACACCTCTGCGGATGTCGAAAGCCCATTGGTTGGGCGCGGTTTGGCGCCATGCGGTGGACAGCAGCGGCTGCAGGTCGCCGGTATCGGGATCGCGCTCGATGAGCGGTTCGGTGATGTTGGACCGCACCACGATGCCGGTCGAGGTCAGCGAGCTCTCGCAGGGTTCCAGCGTCGGCGGCTCCTGGGAGATGACGATCCGCAAGGTGTCCGGGTCGTAGCCGCCGTGCGCGGTGTTGGCGACGGTGCACCCCGCGGTGAGCGCGCAGGCGGCCAGAGCGACTGCCGGAGCGGCGAGAACTCGCCTCATGGATCCTCCAGGGTGTGATGTCCACGTATGTAGATGCTGGTTGTGACCGCAGACACACGCTAAGAACGGCTCACTCCGCCCGTCAACCCGCCGAAATCGGGAGAAATGGCGCTGATGGAGCGCGCTGAACAGCGGGCAAGGTCGACCTAAAAGTGGCCCTGAACTGGGGATCCGATGAAAAGTGAGCCTGACCGATACGTCCGCAGCAATGCCGCGGGGGCAATTATGCAGCTTGCGTATCAACCCATGCTATTTCCGTGTTGGACGGGTATTTGCACGCAGGCTTACCGTAGCTGCATCCCGACCGAGGAGTACGTGTGCCCGAATCCGATTCCAGCCGCCGCGTCCTGCAGGTGGGTCCGCTCAAGCCTTCACTCGCCGAGACACTGCGGACCAGCTACGACGCCCAGGTTTTGCCCGGCGGCCCTGAACGCGCGACATTCCTCGCCGAGCACGGCGCCACGATCGCCGCGGTGGTGACCTCGGGGCGCACCGGCGTCGACGCCGAGCTGATGGCGGCACTGCCCAATCTGGGTGCGGTGGTCAACTTCGGGGTCGGCTATGACACCACGGACATCGAGGCGGCCGCGGCGCGAAACGTCGTGGTCAGCAACACCCCCGACGTGCTCAGTGACTGTGTGGCCGACACTGCCGTCGGATTGCTGATCGACACGATGCGGCAGTTCTCGGCCGCCGACCGATACCTGCGGGCCGGCCGCTGGGTGGCGGAAGGCAATTACCCACTGACCCACAAGGTTTCGGGAGCCCGGGTCGGCATCATCGGCCTCGGCCGCATCGGGCAGGCGATCGCCACCCGGCTGGTCGCGTTCGGTTGCACGATCAGCTATCACAACCGGCGTGAGGTCGCGGGTAGCCCTTACGAATACGTCACGTCCGCCATCGAGCTCGCCAGGCAGGTCGACGTCCTTATCGTCGCCGCCGCAGGCGGCAGCGGGACACGGCACCTGGTCGACCGGGATGTGCTCGACGCGCTCGGGCCCGACGGCTACCTGATCAACATCGCCCGCGGCAGCGTCGTGGACGAGGAAGCCCTCGTCGAGGCGCTGAGCGAAGGCAGGCTGGCAGGTGCTGGACTCGACGTGTTCACCGACGAGCCGAACGTGCCCGAGGCACTGCTGTCGTTGGACACCGTGGTGCTGCTGCCCCACGTCGGAAGTGGAACCGTCGAGACCCGGGCCGCCATGGAGGCGCTGACCCTGGCCAACTTGGACAAGTTCCTCGAGTCCGGCGAGCTCGTCACGCCGGTGCCCATGCCGGCTCCTGCCGCACGTAGCTAACCGACGAAATCCTCGACGAGATCGTCGGTGGTCCACTCACGCGGCGGCAGGACGTCTCGCAGCAGCCGCAGCAGCGCAGGGTTTGTGCTGTCCCCGCGCCAGACGGCGTCCAGTTCGACCGGACGCTCCCGGAACGCGCCGATCGAGCGGAACACCACCCCTTCTGGATGCAGGGTGGCCGTGGATGCGGGCACGAGCGCGATGCCGATCCCGGAGCGGACCAGCACCAGCATCGTGTGCACCTGGGTGACGTACTGGACATAGCGGGGCGTGGCGCCAGCGATCGTGAACGTGCTGATCAGCAGCTCGTTGAAGTACCGGGCCTGCACCGGTGAGTACATCACCATGTCCTGGCCGTCGAGATCGTTGAGCGTGAGCTGACGGCGCACCTCGACCAGCGGATGCGCGGCCGGCAGTGCGGCGATGAGCTGTTCATGCAGCAGCGGCCGGGATACCAGGCCGGGCCGTTTGAGCGGTGGCCGCGCCATCCCGAGATCCAGTTCACCGGTCATCAGCGCCTCGATCTGAGCTGCGGTGACCATTTCGCGCAGATCGAGTTTCACGTCGGGCATCTGTTGCCGCGCGGCCTCGAACAACCTGGGTAGCACCGGGTGCGCCGACGCCGCAGTGAATCCGATCACCACGGTACCGAGATCGCCTGCAGGAACGCGCTTTACGTTGAGCGCCGCACCTTCGGCCAATTGCAGGATGCGTCGCGCGTCGGGCAGGAATGCCACTCCAGCCGGCGTGAGGGTGACCGACCGAGTGGTGCGGTCGATCAGATGCACCCCGAGTTCGCTCTCCAACTGCTGGATCTGGCGGCTCAGCGGCGGCTGTGTCATGTGCAGTCGTTCGGCGGCCCGCCCGAAGTGCAGTTCCTCCGCGACGGCGATGAAGCACGACAGCCTCGACAGCGAGAACACCGGTGCAGCCTATCGCCGGTAGGCCTACATCAATGCCTGAACCGCATGAATGGACGACAGCGATGGCCTGGCGGTGCACTAATTGCACGCCGTTGCCCGCCTGGCGAGCGACAGTTCAGCGACAATCGAAAAACATGGCCAGCCAGCTGATATACGAGTATTATCGAACACGTGTTCGAACTATTCGATCGGTCGGCGCTCGGTGAATCCACCGACGCCGCGCTGATCGACGCCCTCGAGCACCGCACCCGCGCCGAAGCCATCGAATCCGCCGGACGCCTGGCAACCATCGCCGAGATCGTGGCCCGCCACTGCGACGACGAAGACGACATCACCGCCTTCCGGGTGATCGACGGCTGGGAATCCGCTACCGCCGCGATCAGCGCCGCCTGCAACCTGACCCGTCGCGCTGCCTCCACCCAAATGCGCATCGCCCAAGCCCTGCGCGAACGGCTTCCCAAAGTCGCCGCCGTCTTCGCCCGCGGAGACATCTCAACCGCCGTCGTCTCCACCATCACCTGGCGCACCCAACTCATCAACGACGAAGACGCATTGCGACTGGTCGACACCGCCCTCGCCGGCGCCGCCACCACCTACGGCGCACTGACCGCCACCAAAACCGAACAGGCCATCGACGTCTGGGTGGAAAAATTCGACCCCGCCGCCGTGCGCAGAACCCGCACCGCCGCCCGCGAGCGCGACATCCACTTTGGCGACCCCGACGATCCCAACGGCACCGTCTCTATCTGGGGACGGCTGCTGGCCACCGACGCCGCCCTGCTCAGAAACCTACTCAACACCATGGCCCGCGGAGTCTGCGACAACGACCCGCGCACCACCGGGCAACGCCGCTCCGACGCACTGGGCGCCATCGGCGCCGGAGCCGACCACCTCACCTGTCAATGCAACAACCTCGACTGCCAAGCCACCGGCGTCGACCCCCGCTCCCGCGCCGTGATGATCCACCTACTCGCGCAAACCCTGCCGCAGTCAGCCGCCGACACTCACAACAACGAGGCCGGCGACTCAGGCAATGCCGCCGACAGCGAGGTGAGTCTCCGTGAAGACAACGAAGACAGTGCCGACAAGCCCGGCGAACAAACACCGGCACCCCCGGCACAACCACCCCGTGATCGACGCATCCATGGTGAACCCAACCGCAACGACTACAGCGCTGACCGCACACCAGCCGTAACGGGCGGTCCTGCAGTAATTCTCGGCGGCGGGATCGTGCCCGCACCCCTGCTCGCCGAACTCATCGCAACCGGCGCCACCGTCAAACACCTCACCAACGCGGACGACCTCACCACCCAAACCAACTACCGCCCTTCGGCGAAACTGGCCACATTCGTCCGGATGCGCGACCTCGTGTGCACGTTCCCCGGCTGCGCGGTATCAGCCCACAACTGCGACCTCGACCACGCCACCCCCTGGCCCGCCGGAGCCACCCATCCCGGCAACCTCGGCCCCAAATGCCGAACCCACCACCTGATCAAGACCTTTCAGACCGGTGAAAGCGGCTGGACCGACATCCAACACCTCGACGGCAGCCACACCTGGACCTCCCCCACCGGCCACATCTACCAGACGACCCCATTCAGCCAGATCCTGTTCCCCGACTGGACCACCCACACCCCAGCCCCAAAGCCGGCCCCAGCCCCGGAAACCCCCACCGACCGGCACGCCAAAATGCCGCTCCGCCAACAAACCCGCCAACAAGCCCGCACCCAGCGCATCAACACCGAACGCCGACTCAACACCGAACTCGACAAACCCCCACCCTTTTAGGCGGGTTCGCGTCGAATTCCGGAAGTCCGGACCAGTACCGCCAACACGACGGCGGCGATGAGCAGCGCGGGAACGTCACCCCACAGGTGCCCCATGTGATGGCCGTCCCCGAAGGACTGCACCGCCATGATCGCCGCGTGCACGACGCTGGAGACCACGGTGAACCAGATCAGACTGATGTTGGCCTCGGGTCGTCGCGCCGCGTTGAGGAGAAACAGGCCCAGCGTCACGTATACGCCGACGATCATCATGAAGTAGTTGGACTCGTACGGAGCACCGTGATGCCAGGCCCACCCCGCAGGCCAAACCACCGCCAGCGGGTACAGCAGGATCATCACCGCACCGAAGACCACGAGTGCGGCCTGCAGAAGCCGGTAGCTGCGTGAAGGTTCCATGGCGCACTCCTAGAGACGTCGAGCCTCCAGGATCGCACTACCAACGCGGGCTGACGGCCTCAAATGACGGATCGACCGTACGCATGTAGCCGGTGTCGTCGCGGTCAGTGATCCCGCAGCGCACGTACTGCTCGTGCAACGCGGCCAAGGAGTCGTCGTCGATCTCAACCCCGAGTCCGGGGCCGGTCGGCACCGGCACCGCCCCCGCGTGGAACTCGAGGGCGCCGGGACGCACGACGTCTTCGGTCTTCCACGGCCAGTGGGTATCACAGGCATAGGTGAGATTCGGAGTGGCGGCGGCCAGATGCACCATGGCGGCCAGGCTGATGCCCAGATGCGAGTTGGAGTGCATGGACAGCCCCAGTCCGAAGGTGTCGCAGATTCCGGCGAGCAGGCGGGAACGCTGCAGCCCACCCCAGTAGTGGTGGTCGGAAAGCACGACGCGCACTGAATCTTTCGCGATGGCTGGGGCCAGTTGGTCGAACGCCACCACGCACATGTTGGTGGCCAACGGCATGGGTGCCTGTGCTGCCACGTCGGCCATGCCGTCCAGCCCCGGCGTCGGGTCCTCCAGGTACTCCAATACGCCGGACAGTCGCGCGGCCACCTTCATCGATGTCTCGGGGGTCCAGGCGGCGTTCGGGTCCAGCCGCAGCGGATGGTTGGGGAACGCGGCCCGCAACGCCTCGATCGCGGCCGCCTCTTCCTCGGGCGCGAACACGCCACCCTTGAGTTTGATTGCGGTGAAGCCATATTCGCCGATGATCCGGCGGGCCTGCGTCACGATGCCGTCGGGGTCGAGCGCCTCGCCCCAGCAGTCGGGCTCGGCACCGGGGTGGGCGGCCCACTTGTAGAACAGATAGGCGCTGAACGGCACGGCGTCGCGCACCGCGCCGCCGAGAAGGTCCGACACCGGCCGGCCGGTGGCCTTCCCCGCGACATCGAGGCACGCCACCTCGAACGGTGAGAAGACCTGGTCGACCGCACTGGCGGTGGTGATCATGCCGGAGGTACCGACCGCAGCCGTATCGCCTTGCAGCACCCGAGCGATGGCTGCACGAATGGCGTTGAGAGAAAACACATCAAGCCCGACAATCGCGTCGGCCGCGGCAGTCAGCCGCTCCAGATGCCGGGTGTCGGCGTAGGTTTCGCCGAGCCCGGTCAGGCCCGCATCGGTATCCAGCTGGATGATCGCCCGCAGCGCGAACGGTTGATGCACGCCGACGGTGTTGAGCAACGGCGGGTCGGCGAAAGCAACCGGAGTGATGCGCGCACCGGTGATGCGGACCGGTGGCATCAGTGGACCAGGGCGTCAGCGAGCACGGCGCGGCCGGCTGCCAGGATGCGTTGCAGCTCAGCGACATCGTCGGGCCTGGCATCGATCAGTGGCGGGCGTACCGGTCCGGCCGGGATCCCCTCCATGGTGACCCCGGCCTTGATCAACGAGACCGCATAGCCGGGAACGGTGTCGCGCAGCCGCACCAGCGGATGGTAGAACTCGCGCGTCAGGGCCGCGATCATCGTCTCATTGCCAGTCTCCAGAGCCTGGTAGAAGGCGAGTGCGACATCGGGGGCGAACGCGAAGGTCGCCGAGGAGTACAACGTCACCCCGATGGCGCGGTACGCCTGCTGCGACACCTCGGCGGTAGGCAGCCCGTTGAAGAACTGGAAGGGCTTGCCGAGCGGCTCCAACGCGTCGGTAACCGCACGGACGATGCGTGACACCCGATCGAGATCGCCTGTGCCGTCCTTGAATCCGACGACATTGGGAATCAGGGCCGCCTCGACCGCCGACTCCTCGGTGTAGCGCGCGTTGTTGCGGTTGTAGACGACGACGGGAAGGTCGGTGACGGCGCTGACCTCGCGGGTGTACTCCACGAGCCCGGCCTGCGGCATCTCCACCAGGTACGGCGGCAGCAGCAGCAGGCCGTCAGCACCGGCGTCGGCGGCTACCTTGGCAAAGGACTTGGCCGACGCGATCGATCCGCCTGCTCCTGCGTACACCGGAACCCGGCCGCCGACCGCCTCGACGGCGGTACGCACCACGGTGCGCATCTCCTCGGGATCGAGGGCATGGAATTCTCCGGTGCCGCAACCGACGAACACACCACCGGGCCCGGCATCGACACCCTTGGAGACGTGCTGCGCGAGCAGGTCCACGTCGATGTCACCAGCGGTGGTGAGCGGGGTTACCGGGAAGAACAGGACGCCGTCCAGCATTTGTCTACTCCTTGTGTTTTCAGGTCAGTCTTTGGTGAGTTGGCCATCGATACGCCGCCACAGGCCGTGTGGGTTTCCGTCGGCAATGGCACTGGGCAGCAGCGATTTCGGGGCGTCCTGATAGCAGACTGGGCGCAGGAACCGCTCGATGGCCCGGGCGCCCACCGACGTGGTGCGCGAATCGGAGGTCGACGGGAACGGCCCGCCGTGCACCATGGCGTGACCGACCT
The DNA here is from genome assembly GCF_058270075.1 of Mycobacterium shunyiense. Classification (NCBI taxonomy): domain Bacteria; kingdom Bacillati; phylum Actinomycetota; class Actinomycetes; order Mycobacteriales; family Mycobacteriaceae; genus Mycobacterium; species Mycobacterium shunyiense. The sequence goes on from NZ_JBZDPU010000017.1 coordinate 375,977, forward strand.
CGACGCCGGTCGGCCAGCCGTTGAACAGGATTCGGCCCGCCTTGAGCTCAAGGACGTCCAGCAGTTCACCCGCCTGACCGTGATCGGGCTCGTCGGCGTGGATCGTGGCGGTCAGCTGCCCCTCCAGGCTCTGGGCGAGCCGCAACATCTCAGCGGTATCCGAACACTTGACAAGGACGCCGGCGGCGCCGAACACCTCACCCTGCAACGCCTCTGAGGCCAGGAAGGTGGCCGCATCCGTGGCGAACAGTGCGGCGCGGCACGAGGCCTCGGGCGCGGGCGCGTCCATCTCGGAACCGCGGGCGACCAGGACGGCCTCGGCGTCCAATGCCTCAACGCCGTCGCGGAAGCCGGCGGCGATACCCGGCGTGAGCATCACGGTCGGCGCACTCGCTGCGACCGCTTCGCCCGCGGCGGCGACGAAAGTGTCCAGTTCCGGGCTGTCGACCGCGATGACCAGTCCGGGGTTGGTGCAGAACTGTCCGGAACCCAACGTCAGCGAGCCGACGAAGGCACGGCCCAACTCAGCACCTCGGCCGGCCAGTGCACCGCCGAGCAGGAACACCGGGTTGACCGCACTCATCTCGGCATACACAGGTATCGGTTCAGGACGAGCCGCGGCGGCGGCGACCAATGCCATGCCGCCCGCACGGGAGCCGGTGAACCCTACCGCCTTGATCCGGGGATCGGTGACCAGTGCGGTGCCAAGCTCCGGGCCGAAACCGTACAGCAAGGAGAACGTTCCGGCCGGCAGCCCAGCGGCGGCGACAGCGTCGGCGATGGCACGCCCGACGAGTTCGGAGGTGCCAGGGTGAGCATCGTGTGCCTTGACCACGACGGGGCAACCGGCAGCCAGGGCGGACGCGGTATCGCCGCCGGCCACGGAGAAGGCCAACGGGAAGTTGCTGGCGCCGAACACCGCGACCGGGCCGAGCGGCACGCTGCGCTGACGAATATCAGGCCGCGGCAAGGGGGTTCGGTCAGGTTGCGCTGGGTCGATGCGGGCCTGGTTCCAGCTGCCCTCGCGCAGTACAGCGGCGAACAATCGCAGTTGGCCCGCAGTGCGCCCGACCTCACCGGTCAGCCGCGGCCGGGGCAGGCCGGTCTCGGCGTGGGCACGGTCCACGAGCGCGTCACCGATTGACTCGAGATTGGCCGCGATCGCCTCCAGAAACCGGGCCCTCGTCTCGATGGGGACTGACCGGTACGCCGGGAACGCCTCCGCAGCTGCGGCGCAGGCGTCCTCGACATGGGAGCGGTTGCCGTACGCATACGCAGGATCGATGGGGTTGCCGGTCTGCGGGTCGACGCCGCGGATCTCATCACCGGTCCCTCGCACAGGAGTCCCCGCGATCAGCATCTGTCCGGTCAGGTCCAGCGTCACCGTTGAGGTCATACTGGCACCGTACGACCGTCAATAAATACATGTCCAAGTCAAATTTGCGGCTCATTGATACATCTACTGCATCAGTTGAGGCCTGCGCACACGTGCGGGTTTGGAGTGGGCCCCCACCCGCCGCGGCACTCGCACCCCGGGGGTGCGGGCTCAACGCCGACATTCGCGCGCCTGGATGGAAACGCGAACGATTACCCCGTCCCAATGTCGGCGTTGACCTCACCTATTGGCCGGCGGCGTGCCGGTCAGACAACGACTCGGAAGACTTGGAATTCGACGGTGGGGCCGGGTTGGATGCGTCCTTGTCCGACGAAGATGCTTT